>CAMDMZ010000014.1 GCA_945902805.1 Propionivibrio dicarboxylicus
ACCTGCCGCTTGAATTCCGGATCGTGCCGCCGCCGCGCTCTCCTCACTCCCGCATTCACCACCGTTGTGTCCATGTGTCCACCTCAAAAACCGTGGACACTATCTCTCCCCTTCCTCCGCTTTCAATGTGGGGCGGTTGGACGCTTACATCTGGTGTGCATCCCCACCTAATTTTCTCCAACCAACCCTAACCATGGAGTTTTTTTATGAAAACTATTTCAGATTTTTTCACCGTACTCAGCAATTCTTCAACGACCGATCGCAGGTCAATTATTCTCGATGCTTTGGAGCACCCTGATCGGTATCCGGTCATCAATTATGTCGGGTGGGAAGCGATCGTATCAAAAGCCCTGTGTCTTAACGACGATCTCGATACGCTGATCGCAATGGCGACACATCGGCAAGACTATTACGGATTCAACGGAGGCGACACAACAGGATCCGCCGCACGGATTCATGCCCGAAATGCACTCGACCGAGCAAACGAGGAGTCCGTTCAGATTTACATCGCCGAACGCGTATATCGGGTGGACTTCATGCTCGCGACCGCCGCCTCCGTTGCACGAGTACGGAATGCCGTTACATGCGTGTACGAACTAAGGGGCTATGTATCACGATTGGATCATAAGTTACGGATGGCCAAACCGGATGAATACGACAACCCGTGCCATTATTGCCCTGCGATTGAGGATCCCAATCCGTGCACGTCCTGCCAGCACACATCAAGCAACTTTTTGGTTGATCCTATCGTGGAAGCCTACTCCTGTTTGGCTTATACGAAGATGCTGCTCGAGCTGACAGATTTCTGCATACCGACATACAAGCATGTGCTTCGCGATGTTGATGCACACTTTGCCAAATTTGGTCACCCATTGAATCCCGCGACACCCGTGCAGCAAGCAGTTATCCTGGAAACAGAGATGACCCCCGCGATCATGAATGAACTCCAGAATGCGATCAATGATATTTTCTGATGGTCGGCTTGCTGCTTGTTTGCAAGTCCAGCGTCGCAATATTTACTCTACGTGCACTGCCGTATGGACATCAAATTGGTATCGAACGTTCAGGCCTGGAGCAAGAGTATCGTTAGAGACCCGCGTGATTGGTGCACAGTTTTTTTCATCGCCTGGCAAATGCCGAACCGGACGGACAACAAGTCGCTTAGGCAACTGTTAGCGGTGTTGACGAACCAACTGGAATCGCAGCAGAAGCAGGCTGAATGTCATCGGCCGTTACGTCATCAGGCAAATGCTTCAAATCCAGCTTACCCTGACGATCCTCAGGATCAAGCTCCAACTCAAACGAACGCGTCACATCAATTCCAGCCCGCCTTGCGAGTGTATGAATGTGGCCATCGTCGGAATAAATCGTATCAACCTTTTCCACCTTTGCAATGGCAGCGATCTGATGGTCAAACTTAACCTTGGCCCGGGTGTTTTCCTTTCCCTTGCTCTTCAAACCGTGCTTTGCAATCGCATCGGCACATTCAATCGCAGACCTCGTGTCAAAATGGGCGACTCGAAATGGACTCTGCTGAAGAATCTGTATGTAGTCACTGGCAGCCTCGCCCGCATGGACAAGCACTTCAGAGAGCACCGGAGCCGGAATGATTACCTTTGTCTTGGTTTTACTCAACATTTTGATTAGGTATTCAACGCGCTGCTTTGCATGCTCAAGCGGCAAGTCGGTTTCAGGATCTATCGGCGGCTTAGCGCCTGGCTGAAGAGCCAACAAGAGAATGCTGGTATCGAACAGGACCGTCACGTTCAGTTACTCCGGAGTTCTTGCCAAGTGGCAAGTGGATCTTCCATCTGCTTCCAATGACTACCCTCAACCGCCTGCAATGCTGCGAAGGCCTCAATCAAACTGCGGTCATCGATCGCATCAAATCCCTGTACCGAGAAACTATCTAGCTCCCAATCTCCGTCCTCGTTTCTGCTCCACGTTCCGGTGCCGGTAACTCTCACGGGGGTATAGAGATGGTTTGCCATGCTCTTTGCCACGTCACGACTCGTGGTTACCAGCTTGTATTCCTGACCATCAGGGCCTACCAGCAAAATGTGAATAGTCTTGTCCTTACCTCCGACGCGAACAATCTCACCATCCAGCACGCCAGCTTCTTTGATCGGGCCAATGCGCTTCGGAAGCTGCTCGTCAGCGCCGGGGAATTTGAAGACTTGGGCATTACCCTGCTTGATAAACCCACGGGCGCCATCTTCGCGAAGTAGCGAATTAATGTTGCGGACTGCCTTCGAAACATCAGCGGGAGCGTCAGCACGGTTAGCCACAGCGATACGCTGGCTGACTTTGGGGACATCCTCCTGCTCGACACGCACGCAGAGGCGGGTACTACCCTTCTTAAGCTTCCCAAAGTGCACATGGGCGGTGTTGCCCATCATGGCTGCGAGTTCCGCCATGTACTTCGCCAGACGTTCCATGGGGATCGTCTCCGGCGAATACGCGGTGATGCGGAAGTCGAATTCGGCGCTATCGTCCATGGTCACCACATTATAACTAGAGAGGTTTGTATGCAGAACGAAATCCCCCTAAACGGGTATCCCACCAATCTACTTTCGTTAGCTCACACCACCACCCATTCAGGCAGCAAACTCAATTCCATTTGCATCGGAATATTACGGAAATTTGGTGCTCCACAAGGCCTATCAATCCTTTAATCCTCAAATCCACCACCCGGCTTGAACTTTAATTGATTGCAGTTCTCCCGTACGGCGCGCTGCACGCCATCATCAAAGCCTTTCTCGGATTCAGCCTGAATCTCCACCGTAATCTTCAAGCGGACATCGGGACGATTCAGCAACATGATGATCTCATCGACGACATCACCGAACTGCGGCTTCGGTTGCAAGGGATTAAGCTCCACCGTCCCAAAAAACAGAGTCTTCTTCGCGCCCTTCGCTGGTCCCGATGTGGCGCCGCCTGGTAGCGGTTCAGCGACACCAGGGGGCGGGGCACCCGTGCCCGTGGTTAGCCCGGTACCTGTTCCACCAGTCGGCGGTGCGATCGCCGCCTTGCGTGCGGCTTCCTCGGCCTGCAATACGCCGTCGAACTGATCGGCAGCCTTGGGTTCGACCAGCAGCAGTGACTCATCGAGAATCGGCGAAGTGGCCTTGCCAAAGTGAAATCCAACATAGCGAGCACCCTCTTGGCCGTAGGCAAAGCCAAAGAAGTCGCGGGAACCGGCACCGGCTCCCAACGTCTGCCGCAGAACATCCGCATCGCGCAGTCGCGGCATGTAAAGATAGGAACAACTCTTCTGCCAGATATTTAGGGCACCAACGGCGGGTGTGTCGTCCTTCCAGAACCACGTTTTGAGGAGATTGGCGAGATGGATTGGCGCCCAATCGGTAATCAGCAGTTCGTTTTCCTTCAGGATGTTTTCGATCTCCTGCATGCGGTTGAGCGCTGCCGGATTGATCGGAAAGTGTTCCCAAGAAATCTCGGAAATTCCCTTGCCAGGTTTAGCCTCCTGCATGGGCGTCAGCAGCCACTTGTAGGATTCCTTGATCATCCGTTCCAAGGCATCCTTGGCATCTTCCAGACTCTTGCTGGCTTGCTTGCCTTGGTGCATGTCGAGGTTGAGCCGGCTTTCCTTTACGTCAGAGACAATGGATTGCCATGCCAGCACGGAACGCACCTGATCCTTCAAACGACCCACGCTGTCCACATCGGCTGCCATGAAAATGAGCCGATTCTGCTTCTGCCGTGGCTGGTCGCCACGCTGTTTCAGGATCTCGGTGGCCCGCTCGATGGCCGTCCCGCTCGTGCCGGTTGAACGGGTGAATGCCGCATCCGGCGGCAGGATCACCAGCCGCAGCGACCAATCATCGGGAACATCGGCACTGGCCGTAAAAATGTGGATGCCGCCGAACACGCCTTGCGCAAAACGCAGCTTGTCGCGGATCAGTGGGAAAACATCTTCCTTGTCGTTGTAACGCCGCTTGCGCTCCTCCATCTCGCGCCGCAGGTTCGGCCGGGTGTCGAACCAATAGCGGTTGTTGGCGCTGTTCAGATATTGCAGCTTATCGACGATCGCACGGATGCCGTCCTTGTAGTGGCCGAGCACTTGGCCCGGTTGGGCACACCCCAAAAGAAGGTGCTCCAGTTCCATGCCGCGATGATGCTTGGAGCCACCGACGGCACCCGCATCCGGCGCGCTACCGAGAAATATGGTGCGAGCCAGCCGCCGGCATACCTGCGTTGCACCAAACAACGGCTTGGTGCTGTCCAGTTCGGTGGTCGCTGCACGCTCGCCATCGATGTCGCGTTCCAACACCGGGTCCCAACCTTGCGACAGATAATTGACGGGCTCTTTCCGCGCATCAGAGTCATACAGCGGGAAACTGCCCGGCATGATCATCAAGTCGTTGTTGCCATCCTTCCATAGGCGATGGATGACTTGGGCCATCAACTTCAACACCCCGCGCGTGCGCTGAAAATTAGGCAGGGATGACCAGTCTTCATAGAGCCGGTCGAAGACCTCGGGGTGAATCGGGTAAGCATGCTTCAAGCGCTCGAAGTAATGACTGTTCTGCGTGTCGGGAGGGAAATCACCGCTGTTGGCCGTGTAGAAATCCGCATAGGCTCGACATACCTCCTCGGCCGCCAACTTGTCGTTGATGTCGGAAAACAGGCGGCGGCGCACAATCTCGAATGCCTCCTCGGTCGCCACCGGCTTCCAGAGCGCCTGCACCCGCCCGAAGTAATGAGATAGTGTTGCCAGCGCGTTGATGCCTTTTTGGCTTCCGGCTTCCCTGTCGGATTCTGGCAATGAGGCCAGCAGGACGGCAGTCGGCACCGCCTTCATGGACTCGGTGAGCGCCTGAACAAACGAGAGATTGGAATCGTAGGTGCCACCGGCAACGGCCTTCCCATCCTCGAACTGGCGTATGTAGGCCACCAACTCGTCGATCAAGATCACACACGGGGCATGGTCAGCAATCAGTTGGGTCAGGACTTCCTTGCCGGGTGATGTGCCGGACAGGTCGGCATCCTTGACTTGCGCATACGCAGCATCGCCGCCCAACTGCCACGCCAGCTCACCCCAAATGGTTCGGATACTGGTGCCGCCACGCTTCTGCGGCTGATTGGGGGAAAGGTTAATGCCGTCCAGCACCGCTATGCGGGCGCTTGGCAACTCGGCGACCCCGGCTGCGTCGAGAATCGGCGAGATGCCCTGCATCTGACTGGCGGGCTGCTCGCCCTTGGCAAGGTGATACACGGCCAGCATGGTGTGCGTCTTGCCGCCGCCGAAGGCCGTCTGCAACTGTATGACAGGATCGCCACCGCGTCCTGCCAGTCGCTTGACGACTGAGTCCAGCAGCAGCCGCATACCTTCGGTAATGAAGGTGCGTTGGAAGAAGAGCGCCGGATTCTGGTATTCCTCGGTTGCCGTGCCTTCATGCACACGCGAAATGTCCGCCGCGAATTCCGCCTGCTGGAATGTGCCGCGCAGGACATCTTCGTGCGGGATGGCAATTTCACGCCATGGTTTTAGCGCCATCATATCTCCCACCTATTCAAAGTCCGAGCGCCACAAGTGTGCTGCGCGCATCGCCATTTGCCCTTGGCGAGCATCTAGCGCAGCTGGCGTCCATTCATCTGGCGCAGCTGCCGCAAATGTTGTCGTGAGTCCGTAGCTGCTGTTCCTATAGATCGGCAACTTCTCACTCAGAAGTGTGTTTCCGATCTGCCTATTGAGGGTTGACTCAAGCAAAGTGAGATTCCCGAGACGATAGATGAAGTCTTTTTGACGTTCTGACGGGAACGACACTCCCCAATCGGCCGAAGAATTCTCAGGCAGGATATGCTCGATCGTACCAGGATCAGCTTCATAGTCGCGACTCACTCCACTTACATCAGTGTCAAGGCGGCAGAGAATGAACTTAGCAAGTTTCTTACGCTGGCCGGTTGTGTCAATTTCCTTGACTTCAAAATCACGTATAAATTTGTCATCCGAAACATAGATGTCCCGCAATTGCCCAAAAACATCCGCCGGCGTAGTCGCCTGCTCTGACAATAGCGCCTTGGCTGCCTTGTGATAAACAGGTTCCAGTTCGTTGGTATTCAACCCACAGATCACTGTGTAGCGGAACGAAATCACGCTTACAAGTTTAAGTACCCGAACGAAATCGGCCGGACTCAACTTTTCCCATGCCGAAAACAACAGCGGTGTCATCTGCCGAACTTTGAACAGTTGCAGCTCGCGTATATAAGGCTTGGCTTCTTTTACTTCCAACCAGTATTCGTGTTCAGCATCATTCAATGCCGCGAACAGTTCGGCACGCTTGTCCAAAGCATCCATCAGGGTAAACACATCCTGTGGCGTATGCACCTGATCTCGCACCTGTTTGAACAAACGCTGCTTGCGAATTTGTGGAAAGTCGCACAGCAAGTGATACCGAAGGAAATCCGGAAATCGCTCCTGCTTGATGATGGACATCATCGTCTTCCAACGTCGTTGTAGTGCCGACAAGTCCGCTGCCACATTGACACGAGAAAATAGGTAGTTCTTCAATAAGTCGGTAGAAGAAAGCTCTAAGCCTCGGGCATTCAGCGTCTCGAAGACCACATAAGCGCTCAACTCATCCTCAACCGTGATCAAAATGAACAATAGCTGCCGCGCCACGGTCTCGGACAGCAGGGAAGCCAAGGTCACTCCATCGGTGGCCTTTGGGGCCAAGCGCTTCTTGAACCATTGGAAGCAATCCCACAGTAGCCGGTTTGACTTCGGCAAGCCCCGCGGATTGTTGGGTGTCCGCAACTGCACGAGGTAGTCTTGATAAAAGGCGTCGTCGGTTTCGTTGAGGAATAACTTGCTGGTTTCTACCAGTGAGGCAGGGTCTTTTTCCCCAATAAATTTCCCACGCAAACGCAATGCTCGATCATTGTTTGCCGCCTTTTCTTCATCGGTACCGCCCAAGGCTTTCAAGGCAGCGATGATGGCAAGCGCCAAAATACTTAGGGTAGCAATTCGCTGCTGGCCGTCGATGATCAGAAATTCACGATCTGAACTGGCCTCGACCACCAAAGCACCCATGTAATGACGCTTATCGAGTGAAATAGTCAGCTCTTCAATATCGTTCCAGAGATCTTCCCACTGCTCTTCTTCCCATGAGTAGTCACGCTGAAAGGCTGGAACGCGATAGGTTTTCCCGTTGCCAATGAGATCGAGAAAAGTAGAATCTTGTGTTTTTAGGAGATTGCTTCTGCTCATAAATGACCTCCTCAAATATCCAGGTTAGATTGAGAACCGATATGGCCGACTTCATGGGAAGCAGCCTCGATTCCTATCCACGATGTAATCAACTCGTTGTAGCCGCGCGCCTCATCAGCCCACCCCTTGCGTTCGCACAAGGTATAGAGCCGATAAGCCAAGCTCCGGATTGGCTCCGCTCTCTCTGGCATGTGCGCCAGTAACTCACCGGCAGCCGCCTCGCCTTGTGCTTGCAAAGCACGGCTCATTTGATGCAACGCTTCCCAAACAGGGGTGCGGTTGTCTTCTTCCGGGTTCCAGTCGGCCGGGTATTCAGCGGGCTTTAAGAGTCGAACCTTGCCGCTACCAGCCTCTACAACCCCCGCATCTCGGACACCTTCAACACTGGTGCCCTTAGCTCGGGCGAGAACATCCGCCATGCCAAATTCGCCGGCCATCCAACCCATTTCGTCAAACCACGCTAAACAGAATTGGGTATCAGAATCGAAGTCATCTCCACCCTCGGTCAGCATTTTATTGATAGCCATCAGCGCCGAATGAACCGTCATCGGACTGCCATCAGCCTCGAGCACAGCCGAATACTTGGAAAATATTGCCATGCCGGGGCCGATAACTGCTTGGGCCAAGTCGACAGGAGCAACTGGCGAAACCCCCTCGGCTCCGCCGATCATGACTTCCACGGCCTCAGCCAGTTCTTCCTTCAGTTCGCGCAGAAACTCGCGTCGAGAAATGGCTGCTGCGTCGATTGATCTCCGGCGACAAACAAGGACAATACTTGATGCCAGAGCATTGGCTCCAGATCCAACCATGCGATTGGACAACTCAGTACGCATTGGCCAAGTGCCATTAATAGCAAATCCAGCTCTTAGAACGGCCTCAAGGAAGGTTTCCCATCCAGTATTTCCGGTTCCGACATCGGTGGTATCTGATTGTTTGAAGGCATAATAAATCGTAGTTGGAAATGCTGGATGGGCTTGCTCGGCAAGCCGGTGCATTGCGTCTGTCATGCCTGCTAGAAAAAACTTCTCGGCGGCTTCAACACTGCCATGCCTATTTTGCGTTGCTACCAACTCTTCTGATTTGGGAACTGAAATGGTTTGAAATAAGGCCGGGAAAATATTACGAACAGTGCGTCTCAACCAAACATAAAAGAAATCAGATAGATCGGCATAACATATATTGTCGTAGTATGGGGGGTCTGTGGAAATTAGCTTGTTCTTGCTAGTCAATTGCGATTGCGCGTCCGCCTGCTCCGCGTAGCCGTGACCAGTTGGAGTTAGTCGATCAAGAACTTTGCATACCCAATTTATCGAATCAATAAAATTTGTCGCAGACTCACTAAATGGGTTTCCTTCTGCGTAATCCCACGTCATTGGTAGCGCTTGTCGTGAAAATGCATTTCTGACGGAAGCACTTCTGGATGGCGATCCAGTAGATGACTTTGTTCCTGCTGGCCCGCTGTCCCAAGAGCAAATCGAACAATGTCGATCTGATGACCGGCTAACTGCAATTCCCAAGTAAGTAGCAACGGCATCAGCATAAACATCTGGCCCGAAAACATTAGGTAACCGACCTTCCTGCTCCTTTAACAAGTCGTTAGCCTGTGCATCACTCTTGACTAAATCACGTACCTTCTGGACCAGATCTGACAATGTATTTAAGGCCACAAGCTGCCGTGGGGTGAATAGATCCCCAAAAGTGCTCATGCCATAGCCTGGCGGTTGGAAGTTACGATGCTTCGTTGGCATCTCCACATCGGGCCGCCAAGTAGTCGGAACGTTCTTGGCAATAGCTTCCATTTCCTCAGACGCATCAAGATAAATTCGACCTCTGTCACCCTCGGCAACAATTGCCATTAGGCGCGTTCCCATCCTCCCTGCTTTGCCCTCGGCTCGGATATAGTTGTAGTCAATTGGCGTACCTGATAGTAAGCAAATGAACCCTTTCCTCTTTCCTGCTGAAGTCCCATCCTTTGCTTCAACAGGAGGAGTCCCGTGCTTCACGACAAAGTGATAACCATCCTTCGAAATAACTGGCTTGATATAAGCCTGAGTTCCCTCTTTGTTTGATAACACAAATGAGGACGCGAGAGGAACTTCGACATTAGAAAAAGCAGGGTTAGGACTTTTGACTGTGCGAGCCCACAGCCATGCAATCACAGTAGCTTTCCCCCCACCAAGATCCTTAGGCAAATCAACTAGTGGATACAAATGCCCGATACTCTTAAAAGCTTCCTCTCTCATCCATGCGCCGTAGCGTCGAATGTCCTCAGCTAAACCTTTTGCTCCCGACCAGTCCTGCACCATTTTTGTCTGCTTTTCATTTGCAGGTATGGGACCAATGGGTACATGACTGGCAAACAAAGGCGGGATTTCGATCATCGCCTTATTAATAAGAACCGCCACTGGATTTAGGTCTGAAGCATGACTTTCAAGCCCTAGTCGTTGCGCCTCGAGCGGAATCGCTCCTCCACCCGCAAATGGGTCGTGGAAAGCAGGTAGTTTGTCCGGGTTAAAAAGCTCAGAAGCCTGCGGATGATTGCGATTCAGATCGCAGGTCTCACGCCAACTCTTCCAAATTTCCGCGCGCGCTTCCGACAGCACGGCTTCATTATTAGTGTTCTCCCATAGCACCAGCCTGCGAATGATCCGAAAGAGCCTATCTCTCTCCAACTGAGCTTGGGCCTTTGTCATTCCTGGTCCATATCCTCGATGTCCGCCTGGATCATTAACCATCTGCGCAAATATCACCGCTCTTGCAGCAGCAAGCGGCCTACGAGCCCACCAAATATGAAGAGTTGATGGATGCCCATGACGGATAGACTTTTCCTTAATGCAGGCAATATTGATGTCGTCCAGCGGCAGGGCAACTTCAATTAGCTTCTTGGGGGTCTTAATTGGCTGCATTGTGCTATTCCGTTTATGTTGCCTTGACGGCCTTTGTTCGTTTCGGAGTGGATGAGCGAAGTGATTCCGCTTCATTAGACAAGATCTCGTTGTGGATAAGATTCTCAACGATGTCGATCACAAGATTCACATTGTCGATGCTTGGTCTATAACCTCGATGTGCGGATGCATGCCCTACATCAACGGCAGCCTCAATGATTTCGCGGTTTCGCTGACTGATAAGCTGCGTGTCAACGAGATGTTGAAGACCTTTGCCAAAATTGCCTTGGTCACCAATAGTGCTCCTGATTATCTCGTCGATTAGCGCGCGCACCCCCATCATCGCCAGCCTACGACTATCCGCATGGAGTGCGATGTAGATTTCCTCCAGAAGACCCTTGTATTCCGTTGGAACTTCTAACCGGCCAGCCCAATCCGGCTTCCTTCGGGACACTCGCGGAGGGAAATAAGTGCCGCAGTCGGGAGCGTCCATAGGATCGTCTTCGGAGCACCAGTCCCGCCGATGTAAGGAAACCTCATCGCAGCCTTTGCAACGCAATGTCTTCCAGACAGATCCGACCTCGATCGTGTTTTGCCCATCTTGAAACTCTCGGCGTCGATCCACTCGACTCATGATTTCATGCTTTGTCTCTTGGGCACATGAGTTGCAATGCGCGTAAATGAATTTTGGCGCCTCGGTCATAGTGGACTCAGCATTGGATTCTCGGCAATTGCCAGCAGCTGATCCAGACTCCAGTTCATGCTTGCCACACCCCAATCCGGTTCCTGTTTGAACAGATTGCGCACATAAAACGGACCCTCATGCCGATCGCCATCAACTAACACGATGGCAAGAAGGAACTTGTCGGCCTGATTCAGTCCGTAAAGGATTTCGTTGCGCGTTATCGTGATGGTCGATTGCCCCTTGGCGCGGCCCTTGACCTCGATATGCCGGACCGGCGACAACACGCCGTCCTTGGCGGAAGGTATCGATGTGATGTCCCAACCGCACTTCTCGGCCGATACATCAAATGTGGCATGGCCTAGTTGATGCTCGGCCATCATCACGGCTTCCATCGCAATGCGTTCGACACGTGCACGGGCATCGGCATCCGCCGTCCATGTCTCGCCTTCCTGCTCACCCTTGCGTTGCGCCAACAGGCCGGCCGGAATGACCAGTGCGCCACCCAACACCACGGGGGTCGCTGAAACAACCTGGCGCATGGCACGCAGCTCTTTGCCGCGTGATTCCAGACGTGCGGTCAAGTCGTCGATGGTGCGACGAACATTTTCCAATGTAAGCCGAACATCCTTGCCGGCGGCGAGGTCGGCCCGGAACTTCTCGTGCCGATCAGACCAATAGTTGATTTCCGTCTTCAAGCGCTCATGGATGGCGTTCAATGTCTTGTCGATTTGCCGCTCGCGCCTGTCCTTCACCTCGGCGAAGTGCTCGGGCACCATCCGCGATGACGCATGCCCCAATGCCACTGTTTCAAGGTCACGGGTAATCCACGATAAACCCAAAACATCCTCAATCAGCTTGTGGTCAGCGGCGTCGATGGGATGCAAATCAAGGTGAGGGGCCCAACCGGCATTCGTGGCATTGCCTGTCTGGTCAATCTCGACGAACTGCAAACGGCGGGAGATAACGCGGTCCGCCTCGCCACCTTCTTTCACGCAATGGTCGAGCATGAAAAGCAGCTTGGGCGTTACGCTGTCGTCGTTGGGATCAACCAGCACAGCACCTTGTTTGAGCTTGTTGCGATGCTGCTCCAAGATAATATCCACCACGGACTGCATCAGCGGGTGGGCCGGATGAATGAGGCTCGCCATCGGTGCGCCGATGCGGTCGAGCACCCGCACATACTGCTTCTCGAAGCAGACCCGCTCGTATTTTCTGAGCACCGGATCGGCGTTGCGAACATCGCGGCCGGAAATTTGCCGGTCACGCTCGCGGATGCTGCCGGGCACGAACGAGATTTCATAGCGGCCGGATTCGCGCTGCTTCAAATCGCCGCCCAACTGCTCGAAGGCTTGATTGAAGAAGGAACGGATGAAGTAAGGCTGCAACTTACGGGCCTCGGCCTTCTCCATTTCTTCCTTGACGGCGAAGAGACGCTTTTCGTCCATGACCTCTTCGCATAGGGCGTTGCGGGCGATGATGTCTTTCAGGTGGTCGGTGTTCAGCACACCCTCAACCTTTTGCAGGAGCCGGGCACGAACAGCAGGGTCTTCGCCGTAACGAATGGCCTCGATCAGCATGTCGCGCAGGCTCTTCTCCTCGAAGACCTCGCCAAGGACATCGAACACGCGGCCGCCCAACGCCTCGCGCTGCACTTCCATTTTCTCGAAGAGTCGCTGGAAGACATCGCCCTCGCGGGTCTCCGCCGCCACCATGTTCCACAGATGGCAAACCTCGGTTTGGCCAATCCGGTGGATACGGCCGAAACGCTGTTCGATGCGGTTCGGATTCCAAGGCAGGTCGTAATTGACCATCAAATTGGCGTTCTGCAAATTGACGCCTTCGCCGGCCGCATCGGTCGCCAGCAGCGTGCGCGTGTCCGGGTCGTTGCGGAATAGCTCCTGCACCTTGCGGCGGTCCTCCCGCTTTACACCGCCGTGAATCATCACCACGGCCTCTTCGCTGCCCAATAGACCGCGAATCTTCACGGCCAGATAGTTGAGCGTGTCGCGGTGCTCGGTGAAGAGAATCAATTTGCGCTGCCGACCATCGGCCCCGTGCATCTCCGGTGTGTTTTGCAGGAGGCTGGATAGCTCTTCCCATTTGCGGTCCTGGCCGGAATGCACCAGTTTGCGGGCCTGCTCTTCGAGGTGATCCAGGGTAAAGATTTCCGCTTCGAGTTCCTGAATGGTCTGCGCAGCGGTGGCCTGATCGACGATTTCCTCTTCAATGTTTTCGGCTTCGTCACCAGTGAGATCGTCAATATCCTCGGGCAGGATGGTTTCCGGCCAGTTCGGTTGCAGGCGCTCTCCCCGCTGGCGCAGCTTTTCTTCCTCCACGCGGCGACGGAGCTTGGCGGCACGTCGCTTGAGCGACTGGTAGATGGCCTCCGGGCTGGATGCCAAACGCCGTTGCAGGGCAGTCAGCGCAAAGCCAACCGTGCCCTTGCGCTTGCCGTCTTCGAGGGCATCGGCGCGGTTCATCTCCTCTTTCACATAGGTCGTGACATCGTGATAGAGGGCAGCTTCGGCATCCGACAGCTTGTAATTGACGGTATAGGCTCGACGTTCCGGAAACAGGTGCGTGCCGTCGAACTTCAACAGGTCTTCCTTGACCATGCGACGCATTAGGTCGCCGGTATCCACCTTGTGGGCGCCATCGCGTGACTTGCCATAGAAGCGATCGGAGTCGAGCAGGGACAGGAAAAGCTGGAAATCTTCCTCCTTGCCGTTGTGCGGCGTGGCGGTCATCATCAGGAAGTGGCGGGTGACGCTACCGAGTAGCTTGCCGAGCTTGAAGCGCTTCGTTTCCTTGAGTTCGTTGCCATACCAGCTGGCCGAGAGCTTGTGGGCTTCATCGACCACCACCAAGTCCCAACGGCTGAATGCGAGTTTTTCCTGCAAGTCGTCGTTGCGCGATAACTGGTCGAGCCGGGCAATCAACAGGTCTTGGTCGTCGAATGGGTTGCCGCTGCGGGTCTGCTGTTGCAGGTCGCGGGAGAAGATGGAGAAGGAAAGGCCGAACTTTTCATAAAGTTCGTCCTGCCACTGCTCGACGAGACTGCCGGGGGAAACGATCAGGACGCGTTTGGCGTCGGCCCGCATCAGCAGTTCGCGGATGAACAGGCCTGCCATGATGGTTTTGCCGGCACCCGGATCGTCCGCCAGCACATAGCGCAACGGCTGCCGGGGCAGCATGGACTCATAGACGGCGGTGATCTGGTGCGGCAAGGGCTCCACATTGGAGGTATGCACCGCCATCATCGGATCGAACAGATGAGCAAGATTGATCCGGTAGGCCTCGGCGGCCAGTTTGAATTCGGCGCCGGGCGCATCGAAAGCCCACGGCAGTCCCGCCTCGGCCAGCGAGAGAATGGCTTCGTCGGTGCGGAACAGCACACGCTCACCCAACCGACCATCGTTGGTTTTATAAACGATGGACAGGGCATCGGTGCCCATCAGGTCGGTGCTGAAAATCCGCACGACCTGGCCCGGTTCGATACCGGAAATCAGCGCATTCTTGGTGATCGATTCCAGTTTCAGCATCTTTGTCTTGTTTTTCTTTTTTGCGAACCTCCGGATTATCGCCCTAGCGGTGAAAACTAACCAGCGCGAACATGACAAATGATGCCATCCTCGCTGACCATGCCCGTAACTGAAATGCCGCCGTTGTAAGCGTTCCAAGCGACGAACGTGGGCCACGCTGCACTTCGGACCTCCCTGGCGACACCGCAGGAACCTTATCGAAATCGCAAACGACGATACCTCCGGGGGGTGGGTCTTCGGGCTTTGAGTTCCCCGGGATTCCTGACGAACATAGAATGATTTTCGTCAGAGGAATCAGCCTAAAACCCTTGCCAATCCTGGCGGTTTCAAACTCTCTATATGAATGTCGCCGTTGCCACCTTTTGTTCGCGCAATTGAAACCGGTGGTTTTCGATGCGAAAGCGACCAAGATTTGTCATCGGGCGTCATCGCACCGCTGTACGAGCAACTTAAAAAACACACATAAAATCAATGCGGTAGTTGCGGGAAGCTGCGGTAAGATGTCATTTACCGCGCTTTTATTTCGCAACCCATTGAAACCATTGAGTATTATTTGTGTGTGGTAATGCGGTAAAGAAAAACAATAAGACTCCTGTGCACGCATGCCCGCCCGTGCGTACGCGCACACGTGTACACGTGCACATGAAGCTTTAATCAAAAAAAACGTTACCGCACGACCGCAAGTCGCACGACATTCAATAACCACTTGTTTATTAACATATTTTCCTATCAGTAAGAATGGCTTTGCGGTAAATCTGCTTTTACCGCAGCATGTATCGCTGCTTACCGCAGCAATTTCCAGCATTCCGCCAGACGCCTCTGGAATCGCTTTTGAATGCCGTCAGGTACCCCATGACCAATGACCCGACGAAACTCGATCAGAAGCGCCAAAAACGGCAATTTTGATAGTGGTACCGCGAGGAGATGGGGTCGGGGGTTCTCCAGAGTTGCCGGAATGGCTTGGGAACCCCAATGTAAAGCGGATGAGCCAAACCAAATGGCTCTTCCATTCCCAATAGCCTTACTTCTTCTTGGCAGCCTTCTTGCCGGCGACGGCGGTCTTGAAGGTGGCGCCGGCAGTGAACTTCGGCGACGTCGATGCTGCTATTTTTAGTGCCGCGCCGGTGGTGGGATTGCGGCCGGTGCGGGCGGCACGCTTGACCGACTTGAAGGAGCCGAAGCCAACCAGGGTCACGGTGTCGCCCTTGGCCACGGCCTTGACGATGGCTTCGATGGTGGCGCTCAAGGCGCGTTCGGCATCGGCTTTTGTGAGTTCGGCGGCCTTCGCAACGGCTTCGATGAGTTCCGATTTATTCATGGGTGTTGCTCCTTTGCTTGGTGTGGTAAGTCTGATCAACCGGCCGCTTTGACGACCTTCAAGGCATCCGCCAGATCCTGGTCGGTGAGCCGCCCGTTTTCGAGCAGCCAGATCAACATGGACGTCGGTGTCGGGATGTCTCGACCGGACTCATAGCGCGATCCGCCGGATTGGGTTACACCGAAACGTGACCAATAAGCTTGCTGGTTCATTCCGGTTTTTTTGCGGGAATCGGGGATGCTATCGGGCTTAAATGCTTTCAAACGGGCCATGGCGGTCTTTCAGTTCATTGGGATTGATGATTTTGCCATGACCATCGCATTTTGCGCTCATTGCGCCTGCCGCTGAACGCTGTTTCCAGTGCTAAACGATCATTCACGGCGGCAAAGAAGACATACGTGAATTTCCCCGAAAAAGGGAATTCCCTGGAAAGGGGCAACCAGGAAGGAGTGTGACGGGGTTGCTATCGCTGATCGGGAGCGTCGGCCGATTTGTCCACAAGCGGATGGATGGCACCGAGGTCAAGGTAGTGGTTGATTTATCGGTCGACTTCACGGGGCACAGCATATTCATGCTCTGTAAAACCCCACAAGAATCGCTTGAGAGCCATATCCAGCAAGGAACTCACCATAATTTCAAGTCACACAGCACGAACCAAAATATAGGGCTACTAACAAAAACGCCAAAGGACTCGAAGTGAAGTGGCCCTATCAAGAATAGGTCGCATACTTAGCGGGAGGGTAATAGGATGGCGTATCGACCGCCGATGCACTAGTAAGTCATAACTCAATGTTATTGCAATTAATTTATACGCCAAGCCCACAACAATCCATATCAGAGCAATGTGCAGACCTACTGTATATAGTAGGTCGACTGCCGATCATCACTAGATAAATTAGTAACCCAATGATTTCATTATCGGAAAGGTTTTTATGTTTCAACGGAAGGCTATTGCTGATTGAATTGCTCAACGTCACTTTTTTTTAACGGAGCAAATAATGCAGTCAGCCAAGCCCGCCCAACGCATCAGGAAACACCCCCATGAATCTTGCTATCAGGCGTATGGCAGTCTTGACTGAATATCTTGCGCACTATCGTGTTCAAGGTTCATCCGATAAGCAATACTTCGCAGCCATGGGGTTTCCCAAGAGGCGCAATTCATAACAGGTGACTTAAAGGGGGAATTGATCGCTAGTTCAAAGGTAGCCTGACGATAAAGTGCTCGACATTGTTTCGTTGGAGCGCAGCAGTGCAGCAAAGCAAAAAAACAGAGATGTCAGGGACCCTAGTGGCGCCAGCCTCATATGTCACGATCCCGCTCGCAGCAGCTATAACTGGTTTGAGCGAAAAGGCGATCCGCCGAAAGATCGAGGATGGCAAATGGATCGAAGGGCGAGAGTTTCGGCGCTCTCCTGACGGTGGGATTTTTATCAGCGTAAAAAGGATTTATCAAATGGGTCGAAGCGGCAGCGGCGTAGATGTGCGCGAAAGCAGCATCAGGATCAAATTTGTCCTGAATGGGGAAACCATCCGCGAGCGCCTAACAATAAACGGTAAATCTCTCGATCCAACACCTGCCAATCGAAAGTACGCTGAACGCATGGCAGCAGAGATCAAGCGCCGTATCGAGTTAGGTAATTTCAGTTTTGCTGAATTCTTTCCTGATTCGGCCAGAGCCAGAACCGAGAAGGATGAAGCCACAACGTTCGGGAAGTTGGCCGACCTATGGCTGGAATCCTGCGGTCGTCTAGCCGAAGCATCACGCAGTCAGTACGCGTCCGCCGTCAGGTTGTGGAAAGGTCTGCTCGGTGAGGACACTTTAATTCGTGACATCACACACAAAACGCTAGCATCCAAAATTGGTGCTCACAAATGGTCATCAGAAAAGAAACACAATAACTATTTGATTGCACTGCGCGGCATTTTCAAACTTGAATATCCTGGTCCCGCCACCGTTCATAACCCCATGAATGGCATCAAGGACATGAAAGTAGTGAAAACCCTGCCAGATCCACTGTCGACCTCAGAGCGGGATGCAATTTTGGGCGATATGAAGACTCAATACGACGAACGGGTGCATGCCTACTTCCAATGGATGTTCTACACAGGCATGCGCCCCGAGGAAGCCATTGCCCTACGTTGGTCCGACATCGATTGGAATCGCATGACGGTGCGAATCCAGCGGGTAAGAACATTCAAGGGGACAGAGCGGGATGGATCAAAAACCCATTCCGAACGGGAAGTGGATCTGTTACCCCAAGCAGTCGATGCACTTTTGACAATGAAGCCCTACACCTACATGTTGAAGATCGAGCGCGAGGACGATAGCGATTCAGCAGCAGATATTTTTCAAAATCCAGTCACCGGGCGTGCATGGCATGACGAACGCTCGCAGCGGGACACCTTCTGGCGCCCTTCGCTAAAGCGACTGGAAATCCGCTGGCGCACTGCTTATAACACACGGCATACCTTTGCCACGGTTGCCCTGATGGCCGCCGTCGCCCCCGCTTATATTGCTAACCAACTTGGTCACTCGGTGAAGATGCTCCTCGAGAAGTACGCGCGCTGGCTTTCGGAAAACGATGATGGATCGGCCCGTGCCAAGTTGGCTGCGGCCATGGCAGTTTCCAAACCGGAAACCGCGAATTCGTCCCAAATTCGTCCCAAAAAACGAATGGGGCAGCCTAAGTTGCTGCCCCATAAGGATAATTTTGGTAGGCGGTATTGGAATCGAACCAACGACCTCCACGATGTCAACGTGGCGCTCTAACCAGCTGAGCTAACCGCCTAAGTAAGGCGCCGAATTATACGGATCAGCGTTGCTTAGTCAATACGCAAATCGATTGAATTCTTCGGAAAATTGATTTCGTTAAAACTTGCGAAGCGAGAACCCCATTCTTGGAATGTTGCCGCCGTGCCGCCAGAACCGACTTTCCAAGCAAAAACGGCGCCACAGCACCGCTGTTACTCGGAAAGAGATCAGACCTTAAGCGAAATTCTGAGCCACAAAGTCCCAATTGACCAAGCTGCCCAGGAATGTCTCGACAAATTTCGGTCGCAGGTTGCGGTAATCAACGTAATAGGCGTGTTCCCATACATCGACGCAAAGCAGCGCCTTGTCAGCCGTGGTCAGCGGCGTACCAGCGGCGCCCATGTTGACGATGTCGAGTGAGCCGTCGGACTTCTTCACCAGCCAGGTCCAGCCCGAGCCGAAGTTACCGACCGCCGAGGTCTGGAAGGCTTTCTTGAATTCGTCGAGCGAGCCCCACTTAGCGTTGATGGCATCGGCCAGCGCGCCGGTCGGGGCACCACCACCGGCAGGCTTCATGCAGTTCCAGAAGAAGGTGTGATTCCAGACTTGGGCGGAGTTGTTGTAGATGCCACCGGCTGGCGCTTTTTTGATAATGGCTTCGAGATCAAGAGATTCGTAGTCCGTGCCCTTGATCAAATTGTTCAGGTTGGTGACGTAGGCCTGATGATGCTTGGAGTAGTGATAGTCGAAAGTCTCTTCGGACATGTGCGGAACCAAGGCGTTCTTGGCATACGGCAGGGCGGGCAGGGTGTGTTCCATGAGTTTCTCCTAGGGATACAAAGTGACAAGAATCGAGACAAAACGGATACGAAAAGACGATTTTTAAAGTATTTACTTAATGTTGACTATTTTAGTATGGTTTCTCTTCGGAAGCAATGCCAGATACAGGAGTGGGGGCAATTTCGGTGTTTTCAATACGGGCGTCGGCGCGGCCCATGGCAAGCTGAAGCGAAACAGTTGAGCCGATAGCTAACTGGTCGGCTCGACTGACGATGGCACCGTCGCTGTCGCGCACGATGGCATAGCCACGGGCGACGGTCGCCTCCGGATTCAAGTGGGCAAGCGCGGAGGTGGCCTGCCGCAGTCTTTGATTGAAGTGGCTCAGTCTGGAGTCGCCGGCTTGACGTAATCGATGACCTAGCAAATCAATTCGGTGGCGCGAATGCTCAAGGCGCGGCGCGGCGCGAATGAGTCGGGACTGAAGGCACAAAAGCTCATGTTTGGCATCGTGATGACGGTGTTGTATTGCGTTTTTTAGTCGGTTGTCGAGCAATGCGAGATAATCCCGTTGTTGCGCTAGTCGTGTCGCGGGGTGAATTAGACGGATGGCATAATCGTCGAGTCGTTGCTGTAGCCGCTCAAGCTGGCGGGCCAAGCCTCGCTGCAAGCCAACATCGAGTTTCCTAAGTTCGGCCGCCGCGATGACCCAGCCCTGCGTGGCAATTTCGGCCGCTGCCGTGGGCGTGGCGGCACGGATGTCGGCCACCCAGTCGACGATGGTGGTATCCGATTCATGACCAACGCCGGTGATCGACGGCAGCCGACAGACGGCAAGTGCGCGGGCGACTAGTTCTTCATTGAAGGCCCAGAGGTCTTCGATACTGCCGCCACCACGGACCAGTAAGAGCAGTTCACCACGGCCATCGCTAGAGGCTTCTGCAATAGCCGCAGCGATTCGTTCTGCGGCGCCGTCGCCCTGCACCGATGTCGGGTAAAGAATCAACTGAATTTGCGGTGCACGGCGCCTGAAGGCGGCAATGACATCTTGTAATGCGGCAGCCTGCGGCGAACTGACGATCGCGATAGTGCGCGGAAAGTGGGGCAGACTGCGCTTGCGTTCAGACGCGAATAGTCCTTCGCCCTCGAGTTTTAGCCGTAGTTGTGCAAAGGCTTCATAAAGCCGACCGAGGCCGGCACGGCGCAGAGCTTCAATGCCCAGTTGGAAGTCGCCACGTGCTTCGTAAAGTGAAACCAGGGCGCGCGCTTCAACTTGTTGCCCATTGGCGAGTTGCCACGAAACCAGTTGCGCGCGCGAACGGAACATGACACAGCGGACTTGTGCGTTTTCGTCCTTGAGGCTGAAGTAAATATGGCCAGAGGCAGCGCGAGTCAGGTTGGAGATTTCACCGGCGACCCATAGCAAAGGGATTTCGCGCTCCAGTAGCGTGCGGGTGAGACGATTAAGCTCAGTAACGGAGACGACGGAGGTGGCCACTTGGCAGCGAGTCGGTGACTGCGCGAAACGGAACATTTAGCGCAGTGTTTGTCAAGGTAAGGATTCTATATGATCCACATCACCGCCAGAAACCGCGTGAAACCACCCTGAAACACTGATGGTTGCGTTGTTAGTAATTTAACTTATTGTTTTTAAATGGAATAACTACCGGCTGTTTTTTGCGCAAAGGACAAAAAGTCCTTTCCTGGCGTCGACTTAGCGCTACTTCATGTGGGCTGTCCACATGGTTATCCACAGATTTTGTGGATAAGCGTGATGAGGCTTTTGCTCTTGGCACAGGTCCGAAAGCTGCCTATGCCACGAGGGGAACACCGCCGACGATGGTCCATACGCCAGTGATGATAAAAAGTGTGGCGGCAATCCAGCGAATTTTGTCCAGAGGCAGGCGTTGCGCAAGTTTTTCGCCGATGATCACGGCAGGGACATTGGCCAGCATCATGCCGAAGGTGGTGCCGAGTACCACGGCACCCAGTGCACCCGAAAACTGCGCGCCGAGCGCGATGGTTGCCAGTTGCGTCTTGTCGCCCATTTCGGCGATGAAGAAGGCGATCGTGGTAGTGACAAAGGCACCCGCACGATGCACCTTTGGCTCGTCGTCGAGCGAATCCGGATGCAGCGTCCATAGGCCGAAGGCGATGAACACCAGTCCCGTGATCCACGATAGCCAGTTGGGCGGGATCATGCTGGCCAGCCAAACTCCGACCGAACCGGCCAAGGCGTGATTCAGTACGGTTGCCACAAAAATGCCGGCGATGATGGCGCCGGGCTTGCGCAGGCGAGCAGCGAGAACGAAGGACAGCAACTGGGTTTTATCGCCGATTTCGGCGATGGCCACCAATGTCGTGGCCGTCAGAAATGCATCCATCGTCGCGGTTTAGGCGGGATTGCCGCGATGAGGGCAGGCGGTCTTGGTGCAATCTACGTACAAAGTCAAAGCGTGTTCGTTCAGGGCAAAGCCGCGCTCTTTGGCGATGCGTGCCTGTCGTTTCTCAATTTCGGGATCATAGAATTCCTCAACGCGGCCACACTGCAAGCAGACCAGATGGTCGTGATGCCGTCCCTCGTTAAGTTCGAAAATGGCTTTGCCAGATTCGAAGTGATGGCGCTCAAGGAGGCCGGCTTGTTCGAACTGGGTCAGTACGCGGTAGACCGTGGCGAGGCCGATATCCATGTCCTCCTTGAGCAACAGGCGGTAAATATCTTCCGCCGTCATGTGGCGTTCGGACTCCGTCTCCTGTGCCTTCTTCTGGAACAGTTCGAGGATCTTCATGCGCGGCACAGTGGCTTTTAGGCCGCTGCTTTTAAGGTCGCTGGAGTTCGGCATGGGATGGACGGGAGAGATCGCCTGGGAAAGTGGGTGACGGGTTGAAAACTGCGGTAACAGGATAGCGCAGAGCCCTATGATATAGTCCGGCCGAATTGATTGGAACCGGTGTTTGACACCTTGTCGCCCATGCGCATCCCGTTTATGAAACTACCTCTGTTGATTGCCGTGCCGTTGCTGGCGGCCTGTTCCAGTACATCGGGGATTACCTCGTACCTGAGTCCCTACCGGGTCGACGTTCGGCAGGGCAATTATGTGTCCCAGGAAATGGTCGTCCAGCTCAAACCGGGGCAGACGCGAGATCAGGTGCGGTTCATCTTGGGGTCGCCACTGGTCACCGATATTTTCCATGCCGACCGCTGGGATTACGTTTACCGCTTCAAGCCG
The DNA here is from genome assembly GCA_945902805.1 of Propionivibrio dicarboxylicus. GTDB lineage: Bacteria > Pseudomonadota > Gammaproteobacteria > Burkholderiales > Rhodocyclaceae > CAMDMZ01. The sequence goes on from CAMDMZ010000014.1 coordinate 22,424, forward strand.
GGTCGGGGTGAGGCTCAGGAACGGCGGCTGACCGTATTCTTCGTCGACAACAAGCTGTCGCGAGTTGCCGGCGATGTGGTCGCCAATGACACCAAGACGGGTGCCGATGCGATGCGTCCGACTGCGCGCGTCATCGAAATCGAGCGTCCGGTTGAAGAGCCAACGATTACTCGCGTTATCCGCGACATCGTTGATGAGAAGACCCAATGAGCGAACGAATCCGCTACGCGATCGCCGGGTGCACCGGCCGCATGGGCCGCACCTTGATCGAAGCCGTGCTGAACGATGAGCAGTCTGAACTGGTTGCCGCATTGGAGCATCCCGCGAGCCCGGAATTGGGCAAGGATGCCGCACAGTTTCTTGGCGCTCCGTGTAGTGTATTGATCGAATCAGATATCGATGCCGCGCTGGCCAAGGCCGATTGCCTGATTGATTTCACGCGCCCCGAAGGTACCTTGGCGCATCTGGAGGTTTGTCGTCGTCATGGCGTGCATATTGCTGTCGGCACCACGGGCTTTTCGGTTGAAGGCAAACGCGCCATCGCCGATGCGGCGCAGGAGATCCCGGTGGTGTTCGCACCGAACATGGCGGTGGGCGTGAATGCCGTATTCAAGTTGCTCGACGTGGCCGCACGTATCCTCAACCAGGGTTACGACATTGAAGTGATCGAGGCGCACCATCGGCACAAGGTTGATGCGCCGTCTGGTACCGCGCTGCGCATGGGCGAAGTAGTTGCGGCGGCGCTTGGCCGTGACCTGGCCGACTGCGCCGTTTATGGCCGTGAAGGTCATACCGGCGAACGTCCGGAGACCCAGATCGGTTTTTCGACCATACGCGGTGGCGATATTGTCGGTGATCACACCGTCTTATTTGCCGGAACCGGTGAGCGCATCGAAATCACCCACAAATCAGCCAGTCGCATGTCCTACGCGCTGGGTGCCTTGCGTGCCGGACGCTTCATGCGTGAGCGCAAGAATGGTCTTTACGACATGCAGGACGTTCTCGGGCTGCGCTGATCGGCTATAATTACGCGGTTTGCCCGTAGCCGTAGCAATCCGCTGCAAATTTGCCCTTCAGGAGCCCGCCGTGTCCCCCGCGATTACCCCCCCGCCCGCCCTTCTTGCACTTGCCGACGGGACGGTTTTTCGAGGCAAGAGCATAGGGTCTGCTGGCAGCAGTGTCGGCGAAGTCGTGTTCAACACGGCCATGTCCGGCTATCAGGAGATCCTGACCGATCCGTCCTACACCCGGCAGATCGTCACCTTGACCTACCCCCATATCGGCAATTACGGTATCAATCAGGAAGATCGTGAAGCCGGCCGCATCTATGCCGCCGGTCTGGTGATCCGCGATCTTCCCCTGCTGGCCTCGAACTTCCGCAGCGAGATGACGCTTGATGCGTATCTCAAGAGCGAGAACATCCTCGGTATCGCCGATATCGATACCCGCAAGCTGACCCGCGTCCTGCGCGAAAAGGGTGCCCAGGCCGGTTGCCTGATGGCTGGCGAAAACATCGATGTCGACGCGGCCATCACCCAGGCCCGCGCCTTCCCCGGTTTGGCTGGCATGGACTTGGCCAAGGTGGTGACGGCCGACAAGGCCTACGACTGGACCGAGAGTGAATGGAAACTCGGTGCTGGCTATACGGCGGCGGCGAACGCCAGGTTTCATGTCGTGGCTTACGACTTTGGCGTCAAGCGCAACATCCTGCGCATGTTGGCCTCGCGTGGGTGCAAGATTACTGTCGTTCCGGCGCAAACTCCTGCAGCCGACGTGCTGGCTATGAATCCCGATGGTGTGTTTTTGTCCAACGGCCCCGGTGATCCGGAACCGTGCGATTACGCAGTTGCCGCGATCCGTGAATTCCTCGACAAGAAATTGCCGACTTTCGGTATCTGCCTCGGTCATCAACTGATGGCCTTGGCGGCCGGTGGCAAGACGCTGAAGATGAAGTTCGGCCACCATGGTGCCAACCATCCGGTCAAGGATCTCGACTCCGACCAGGTCTTGATCACGAGCCAGAACCACGGCTTCGCCGCAGATCCGGCGACACTGCCAGCCAACGTCAAGGTGACGCATGTGTCGCTGTTCGACGGCAGCCTGCAAGGCATGGCCTGGACCGACCGACCGGCCCTGTGTTTCCAGGGGCACCCGGAAGCCAGCCCCGGCCCGCATGACGTTTCCTACCTTTTTGATCGCTTCATCAAGCTGATGGAGCAAAAAAATGCCTAAGCGTACAGATATAAACAGCATTCTCATCATTGGCGCCGGCCCGATCATCATCGGCCAGGCCTGCGAGTTCGACTATTCCGGCGCCCAGGCCTGCAAGGCTCTGCGTGAAGAGGGTTACAAGGTCATCCTGGTGAATTCCAACCCGGCGACGATCATGACCGATCCGAACATGGCGGACGTGACCTACATCGAGCCGATCACCTGGCAAGTGCTGGAAAACATCATCGCCAAGGAACGCCCGGATGCGGTGCTGCCGACCATGGGTGGCCAGACGGCGCTGAATTGTGCCCTTGATCTTGCGCGCCATGGGGTGCTGGAAAAGTACGGCGTCGAGATGATCGGCGCCAGCAAGGAAGCCATCGACAAGGCCGAGGACCGCGAGAAGTTCAAGCAGGCGATGACCAAGATCGGCCTCGGTTCGGCGCGTTCCGGTATCGCCCACAGCATGGAAGAAGCGCAGCAGGTGCAAGGCGCGATGGGTTTCCCCACCATCATTCGGCCATCCTTCACCATGGGCGGTTCGGGCGGCGGAATCGCTTACAACCAGGAAGAATTCGTCGAGATTTGCAAACGCGGTCTCGAAGCCAGCCCGACCAAGGAGTTGTTGATCGAAGAGTCGCTCTTGGGCTGGAAAGAGTACGAGATGGAGGTGGTGCGTGACCGTAAGGACAACTGCATCATCATCTGCTCGATTGAAAACCTTGATCCGATGGGCGTGCACACCGGTGATTCGATCACCGTCGCGCCGGCGCAGACGCTGACGGACAAGGAATACCAGATCATGCGCAACGCCAGCATCGCTGTGCTGCGCGAGATCGGGGTGGACACCGGCGGTTCCAACGTGCAGTTCGCCATCAACCCGAAGAACGGTGTGATGGTGGTTATCGAGATGAATCCGCGCGTGTCACGCTCCTCGGCCCTGGCCTCGAAGGCGACCGGCTTCCCCATCGCCAAGGTGGCAGCCAAGCTGGCCGTTGGTTACACGCTGGACGAACTCAAGAACGATATCACTGGCGGTGCTACACCGGCTTCATTTGAACCGTCGATCGACTACGTGGTGACCAAGGTGCCGCGCTTCGCCTTCGAGAAATTCCCCACCGCCAATGATCGCCTGACGACGCAGATGAAGTCGGTGGGTGAGGTGATGGCGATTGGTCGCACGCTGCAGGAATCGCTGCAGAAAGCCTTGCGCGGGCTCGAAGTCAGCGTTTACGGCTTCGACGAAATCGATGCCGATGAAGAAGAAATCAACCGTGAGTTGGCCAACCCCGGTCCGCAGCGCATCTGGTATGTCGGTCAGGCTTTCCGCGATGGCTACACGATGGATCAGGTGTTCAACCTGACCAAGATTGACCCCTGGTTCCTGGTTCAGATCGAGGAAATCATCGCCCTTGAAGGCTGGATGGCGTCGCAAAATCTCACTGACATCGATGCCGCGACCATGCGCAATTTGAAGCGCAAGGGGTTCTCGGATCGTCGCATCGGCGCAAAAGTCGGTGCTGGCGAGACGGCGGTGCGCGAGCATCGTCATGGCTTGGGCGTGCGTCCTGTGTACAAGCGCGTCGATACCTGTGCGGCCGAGTTTGCGACGTCGACCGCTTACATGTACTCGACCTACGAGGACGAGTGCGAGTCGCGGCCGACGACCAATAAGAAAATCATGGTGCTTGGCGGCGGTCCGAACCGCATCGGTCAGGGCATCGAATTCGACTATTGTTGCGTGCATGCGGCATTGGCGATGCGCGAGGATGGTTACGAGACCATCATGGTCAACTGCAATCCGGAAACCGTCTCCACCGACTACGACACCTCGGATCGCCTCTATTTCGAGCCACTGACGCTGGAAGACATCCTCGAAATCGTCCATGTCGAGAATCCCGATGGGGTTATCGTCCAGTTCGGTGGTCAGACGCCGCTGAAGCGGGCGCGCGATCTGGAGGCCAACGGTGTGAAGATCATCGGCACCACGCCAGACATGATCGACGCGGCCGAAGACCGCGAGCGGTTCCAGAAGCTGTTGCATGACCTCAAGCTCAAACAACCGCCCAACCGCACGGCACGGACCGAGCCGGATGCGATTCGCCTTGCCGCCGAAATTGGTTATCCGCTGGTGGTGCGGCCGAGCTATGTGCTGGGTGGCCGCGCCATGGAAATCGTGCATGAGCAAAAAGATCTCGAGCGCTATATGCGCGATGCGATCAAGGTCTCCAACGACTCGCCGGTACTGCTTGACCGCTTCCTCAATGATGCGACCGAAGTCGACGTCGACGCCCTGTCGGATGGCACGCAAGTGATGATCGGCGGCATCATGGAACACATTGAGCAAGCCGGTGTGCATTCGGGCGATTCGGCCTGCTCGTTGCCACCATTTTCCTTGTGTGAGGAGGTGCAGGATGAACTGCGCCGCCAGACCGAGTTGATGGCCAAAGGGCTGAATGTCGTTGGCCTGATGAACGTCCAGTTCGCCATCCAGGGCCGTGGTGCTGAAAGCGTGGTGTATGTGCTGGAAGTCAATCCGCGCGCTTCACGTACCGTGCCTTTCGTTTCCAAGGCCACCAATCGTCCGCTGGCCAAGATTGCCGCGCGTTGCATGGCGGGTCGCAGCCTGGCCGATCAGGGCATTACCGGTGAGGTGATCCCGCCTTACTTCTCGGTCAAGGAAGCCGTGTTCCCGTTCAACAAGTTCCCGGGCGTCGACACCATTCTTGGCCCGGAGATGAAATCCACCGGCGAGGTGATGGGCGTTGGCCGCAGCTTTGGTGAAGCCTTCGTCAAGTCGCAGTTAGCCGCCGGAACCAAGCTGCCAAAATCCGGTAAAGCCTTCATCAGCGTCAAACCCGCCGATAAGCCCAAGGCCGTCGAGGTGGCGAAGGAGTTGCACGAGCTGGGCTTCATTCTGGTGGCCACGCGCGGCACGGCCGCCGCGATTGCAGACGTGGGGCTGCCGGTGACGACAGTCAATAAATTTACAGAAGGTCGGCCGCACATCGTCGACATGATCAAGAACGGCGAAATCAGCCTGATCGTCAATACCGTCGAAGAAAAGCGCTCGGCCATCAACGATTCACGGTCAATCAGAACGTCGGCGCTGGCGTCCAAGGTGACCTTATTTACTACCATCGAAGGTGCGCGTGCGGCCTGTGCCGGCATGCGTCACGCAGGTCTCGAAACCTATTCACTCCAGGCCTTGCACGCCGAACTGAACACACATTGAACGTATGAGCGGAAAATTCCCAATTACCCTGCGCGGGGCCGAGTTGTTGCGCGAAGAACTGCACCGTTTGAAAACGGTGGATCGCCCCGCCGTCATCGCGGCAATCGCCGAAGCACGTTCGCATGGCGATCTTTCGGAAAATGCCGAATACGATGCAGCAAAGGAACGCCAAGGCTTCATCGAGGGGCGCCTGAAGGACGTTGAAGGCAAGCTGGGCAATGCGCAGATCATCGATCCGGCATCGCTGGATGCCGATGGGCGTGTGGTTTTTGGCGCTACCGTCGAGCTTGAGGATATGGAAAGCGCAAAAGCCGTGACCTATCAGATCGTTGGCGATGATGAGGCAGATATCAAAGCCGGTAAGATTTCGCTCAATTCACCCGTGGCACGCGCCCTGATCGGCAAGTTCGAGGGTGACGTGGTTGAAGTCCAAACACCGGGCGGCTTGCGCGAATACGAAATCCTTGACGTCAAGTACGTCTGACGCCCGGGTGTCGGTCTCCCGGTCGGCAATCCAGGCGCTAAACCGTCAGGGCTCAGGCGCGACGCTTGCGTTCCAGCGCTTCAGCCGCCTGCTTCTTGGTTTTTGGCACGCCACGGGCGCCGCTGCGCCGTCTCACCAGCACCGACTTTTCAGCCCCGGCAGTTTCCGGCTGCTCACGCCACAACACCAAGAGGTTGCCGATATGTTGAACTTCGGCACATTGCATCGCGGTGCAGATTTCGGTAATCAACTCCGGGCGGGCTTCTCGGTCAATACCGTAAAGCCGGACCTTGATCAGCGCGTGAGCCTTGAGGCAGCGGTCGATTTCAGTCAGTACGGTCGGCGTCAGACCCTTCTGGCTGATGGAAACCACCGGATTCAGGTGGTGGGCGTCGGCGCGCAGGGCGCGGCGTTGGAGTGGTGTCAATTCGATCATGGCGAGATTGTAACGTGACCATCAAGAGCAAGCGGCACAAGAAGAGCAAGGTATGGATGAATGATCACGTTCGTGATCCTTATGTGCAACGTGCCCAGGCCGAAGGTTGGCGTTCTCGTGCGGTGTTCAAACTCATCGAAATTGATGAAAAGGATCATCTGCTCAAGCCTGGGATGACGGTCGTGGATCTGGGTTCGACGCCCGGCAGTTGGTCGCAATATGCCGTGCGGCGCATCCAGCCCGGCGGGCGCTTGATCGGACTTGACCTGTTGCCGATGGTCGGCATCGCCGGGGTTGAGTTCATTCAAGGCGATTTTCGCGAGGACTCGGTACTGGAAGCCTTGCTGGCGAGCCTGGCTGGGCGTACGGTTGACCTTGTCTTATCTGACATGGCCCCCAATATGACTGGAATTGCGGTATCGGATCAAGCGCGGGGCATGCACCTGGCAGAGTTGACGCTCGACTTCTGTGATCGCCAGCTTAAAGTCGGGGGCAATTTGGTCGTCAAGGTGTTCCAAGGGTCTGGCTACGCGGAGCTACATAAAGCCGTTGCAGCGGTGTTTGACTCGGTGACTGTGCGTAAACCTAGCGCATCGCGAGATCGTAGTGCAGAAGTCTACTTGTTGGCGCGAGGCAAACGCGGCTGAGCGAATCGGCTAGAATCAAGGTTCGACCCAATAATTGTGTGCTTAGAGTGTAAAAAGTGAGGCAAGACCTTGAATAACATGTTCAAAAATATGGCGATCTGGCTGGTCATCGGCATCGTACTGATGACCGTATTCAACCAGTTCAATACGCGTCAGGTGCCGCTCAACACACTTGAGTATTCACAGTTTCTCGATGAAGTAAAAGAGGGACGCATTGTCAAGGTGGTCATCCAGGGCCGTACCCTGGAAGCGACGACTACTGACGGCAAACGCATTACCTCGTATGCGCCGCCGGATCTATGGATGGTGTCCGATCTATTGAAGAACAATGTCAAGGTGGTTGCCAAGCCCGAAGAAGAGCAATCCTTCCTGACTAGCATTTTTGTCTCGTGGTTCCCGATGCTGCTCTTGATCGGCGTTTGGGTCTTCTTCATGCGACAAATGCAGGGCGGCGGCAAGGGCGGTGCCTTCTCGTTTGGCAAGAGCAAGGCGCGCATGCTGGATGAATCGACCAACAGCATTACGTTTGCCGATGTCGCTGGGTGCGACGAGGCCAAGGAAGAAGTTTCCGAGTTGGTCGAGTTTCTGCGCGATCCCAGCAAGTTCCAGAAGCTCGGCGGCCGTATTCCGCGCGGCGTGTTAATGGTCGGCTCACCGGGTACCGGCAAGACCTTGCTGGCCAAGGCGATTGCCGGCGAGGCAAAGGTGCCTTTCTTCTCGATTTCGGGTTCTGATTTCGTCGAAATGTTTGTTGGTGTCGGCGCCGCACGCGTCCGCGACATGTTTGAGCAAGCGAAAAAGTCTTCGCCCTGTATCATCTTCATCGACGAAATCGATGCCGTTGGTCGTCAGCGTGGCGCTGGCCTCGGTGGTGGCAACGACGAGCGCGAGCAGACACTGAACCAGTTATTGGTTGAGATGGACGGCTTTGAACCCTCGGTCGGCGTTATTGTGATTGCCGCCACCAATCGCCCGGACGTGCTCGACCCGGCGCTGCTGCGCCCTGGTCGATTCGACCGCCAAGTGGTCGTGCCGCTGCCGGATATTCGTGGACGCGAGCAAATCCTAAAAGTTCACATGCGTAAAGTGCCGGTGGCACCTGATGTCGACGCTTTCGTGCTGGCCCGTGGTTGTCCTGGTTTTGCCGGTGCCGATCTCGCTAACTTGGTGAATGAAGCGGCCCTGTTTGCCGCTCGCAGTAACAAGCGTCTGGTCGACATGGAGGATTTTGAACGCGCCAAAGACAAGATCATGATGGGCGCCGAGCGTCGTTCCATGGTCATGCCCGAAGAAGAGCGCAAGAACACGGCCTATCACGAGTCCGGCCACGCGGTCGTTGCGATGCTCTTGCCGAAGACTGATCCGGTGCACAAGGTCACCATCATTCCGCGCGGTCGTGCGTTGGGTGTGACCATGCAATTGCCGACCGAAGATCGTTACAGCCAGGATCGCGTGCGTTTGCTGAGTACCATAACCGTCTTGTTTGGTGGCCGTATTGCCGAAGAACTTTTTATGAACCAGATGACGACCGGCGCTTCCAACGACTTCCAACGCGCCACCGATCTGGCTCGGCGCATGGTGACCCAATGGGGCATGTCCGATTCGCTTGGTCCGATGGTGTATGGCGAAGAAGAAGGTGAAATCTTTCTTGGTCGCTCGGTCACAACGCACAAAAATATGTCGGAAGCCTCCTTGCAAAAAGTGGATGCCGAGATTCGACGTATTCTTGACGAGCAGTACGCTTTGGCGCGTCGCCTGTTGGACGAGAACCGTGATAAGGTCGAGGCCATGACCACTGCCTTGCTCGAATGGGAAACCATTGATGCCGAGCAGATTAGCGACATCATGGGTGGAAAGCCGCCACGAGCACCAAAGCCGACCACGCCCCCGGCGCCGAAGATCGATATCGGTCCGTCCGGCGATGCCCCTACCGCCGCTGCCCCCGCCTGATTTTGTAGTATTCATTTTCGAGCCGCCGGATTCAAGTTCCTGCGGCTCGTTGCATTCATGAGCCAGTTTTTGCACTGCGGCCGCTTTGTCCTGAACGTATCGCGCCCGCAGATCATGGGCATCGTCAATCTGACGGATGATTCGTTCTCCGGTGATGCCTTGCGGGGCGACGCCAGTGCGGCGATTGCACAGGGTTTGCAACAGGTCGCCGACGGAGCACACATTCTTGATCTCGGCGCCGAATCGACGCGGCCAGGTGCGCCACAAGTGTCAGCCCAGCAGGAGATTGACCGCTTGTTGCCGGTTATCGATGGCTTGCGCGAATGCGGCGTACCCATTTCGATCGACACGCAGAAGACCGAAGTAATGCGCGAGGTATTGGCGGCCGGCGCCGATATGATCAATGACGTTAATGCTCTGCGCGCGCCCGGTGCTCTGGAAGTTGTCGCCAGGACTCGTGCCGCCGTTTGCGTGATGCATATGCAGGGTGAACCTGGAACCATGCAACATGATCCACACTATGATGACGTGGTTTCCGTGGTGGCCGAGTTTCTGGCTGGTCGCGTGGTTGAGGCGGAGGCGGCAGGCATTGCGTTGAACCGTATCTGCGTTGATCCGGGGTTTGGCTTTGGCAAGACGCTGGAGCACAATCTGGAACTGTTGCGCCGATTGCCCGAACTTGTGGTGCCGGGTCTACCCTTGCTGGTTGGGATGTCAAGAAAGTCGATGCTGGGGCTGCTGACCGGGCAGCCGGTGGCTGGGCGATTGGCGGGCGGATTGGCGGCGCATGTTATCGCGGTGCTGCGGGGTGCGCGGATCCTTCGCGTGCACGATGTCGCCGCGATGCGCGATTGTTTGGCCGTTGTGAATGCAGTTGAGAATTCAGTGGAGGATAGGTGATGGGACGCAAGTATTTTGGTACCGATGGTGTTCGCGGGCGGGTCGGCAAGGCGCCGATTACTCCGGAATTTGTAATGCGCCTGGGGCATGCCGCTGGTGCCGTGTTGGTCGCCCGGGACCGGTTGCCGCATGACGAGCATCCGGCGGTGCTGATCGGCAAGGACACACGCATCTCGGGTTATATGCTTGAGGCCGCATTGCAAGCGGGTTTTGCTGCTGCCGGCGTCGATGTGTTGCTGTGCGGACCGATGCCGACGCCTGCGGTGGCGTATCTCACTCGCGCGCTGAGGCTGCAGGCAGGTGTCGTGATCTCGGCTTCCCATAATCCCTACGACGACAACGGCATCAAGTTTTTCTCGGCCCAGGGCCTCAAGTTGCCGGACGCTGTGGAACACGAAATCGAAGCTCGTCTTGATCAACCGATGGACTGCATGGAGTCACGCCGGCTCGGTCGTGCGCGGCGTATTGATGATGCCGCCGGGCGCTACATCGAGTTTTGCAAGAGTACGTTCCCCAACGACCTGGATTTACGCGGCCTGCGTATTGCCGTGGATTGCGCGAACGGCGCGGCGTATCACATCGCGCCCAAGGTGTTTCATGAGCTAGGTGCCGAGATTATCGGTGTCGGCGATGCCCCGAACGGCTTCAACATCAACGATGGTGTCGGGGCGACAGCGCCAGATGCCCTGCGGCGCAAGGTGCTCGACAGTCGCGCTGATATGGGTGTCGCGCTCGATGGCGATGGCGACCGTCTGGTGATGGTCGATGCCGCTGGTACGACCTACGACGGCGACCAGTTGCTCTACATCATTGCCCGTCATCGCGCGCAAAGCCAGCCTGTGGCGGGTGTAGCCGGCACCCTGATGACCAACCTTGGACTTGAGCATGCATTGCAGCGGCTCGGCATTGATTGTGGGCGTGCCAAGGTGGGTGATCGTTATGTGCTGGAAATGATGCAGGAGCGTCACTGGATATTGGGCGGCGAGAATTCCGGCCATATCATTTGTCTGGATCGTCATACCACCGGCGACTCGATCATCGCTGCGCTGCAAGTGCTGGCGGCGCTGCGCAGTCGTGATGAATCGCTGGCCGAAGCTTGCGCCGATCTCACGCTGTATCCGCAAAAGCTGATCAATATCCGCATGCCGGCCGGCTTTGACTGGAAAGCCGATGGCGAAATTGCTGCCGCCGCGAAGTCGGCCGAGGTGGCCCTGGCTGACCAGGGCCGCGTGCTGCTGCGACCGTCAGGCACCGAGCCGCTGTTACGTGTCATGGTGGAAGGCCGCGATTCGGCACAGGTGCTTAGTACCGCTGAATTGCTGGCGGCGGTAGTCCGCCACGCCTGTGGCGTTGAATAGCCGTCTAAGCGGCGACTGCATCCCAACTTACTTCACCAGGAGAAATCATGAACACCATGGGCGGGCACGATATTGAAGAAATTCAGGTCGGCATGCGCGGCACCTATGCCAAGACGGTTACCGAGACCGACATCATTCTTTTCGCTGGCGTGACGGGTGACAATAACCCGGTGCACATCGATGCCGAAGCGGCGGCGACAACCATGTTCAAAGAGCGAATCGCCCACGGCATGTTGTCTGCCGGATTTATTTCGGCCGTGCTGGGCACCCGCATGCCTGGTCCTGGCGCGATCTATATCTCCCAGTCGCTGAAGTTTCTCGCGCCGGTCAAGATCGGCGACACCGTACGCACGGTTTGCGAAGTGCTTGCCGTAGTGCCGGAAAAAAAGCGCGTTACCCTCAAGACCACTTGTTATGTCAGGGACAAAGCCGTCCTAGATGGCGAGGCGTTGATGATGGTCAGTTCGGGAAAGCCTCGCGCCTGATAACATCCCCAAAAACGCGCTCAGGAATGATTCTCGACCGGCACCGGTGATATCCGCCAAATGTCGCGGCAGTATTCGGCAATGCTGCGGTCGGACGAGAACTTGCCCATTCGGGCGACATTGAGGATAGACATGCGTGTCCACCGCGTCGGGTCGGCATACGCGGTGGCGACGGCATCCTGGCAGGCGATGTAGTCAGCGTAGTCGGCTAGCAGCAGGTAGGGATCGCTGTTGAGCAGGTTGTCGACAATCGGCCGAAACAACTCGGCATGGCCGTTGGAAAAATGTCCTGAGCCGATCAGGTCGAGCACGGCACGTAGCTCCTCGTTGCTGTCGTAGATATCGCGCGGCCGATATCCGCAACGGAGTCGTTCGCTGACCTCTTCCGCCGTTAGGCCGAAGAGAAAGAAGTTGTCAGCGCCAACCTCTTCGCGAATCTCCACGTTGGCGCCATCAAGCGTGCCGATGGTCAGGGCGCCATTCATCGAAAACTTCATATTGCCCGTGCCCGAGGCCTCTTTGCCGGCGGTGGAAATCTGCTGCGACAGGTCGGCAGCCGGATAGACGTGCATGCCGAGTTTGACGCTGAAGTTGGGCAGGAAGACCACCTTCAGCCGACCGGCAACATCGCGGTCATCGTTGATCACCTGACCAACCGCGTTGATCAAGCGGATCATGTGCTTGGCCATGAAATAGCCTGGCGCGGCCTTGCCGCCAAAGATAACGGTGCGCGGGGTCAAGGCGTAGGACGGATCGCGCTTCAGTCGCAGGTATTGGGTGACGACGTGCAGCACGTTGAGATGCTGGCGCTTATATTCGTGGATGCGCTTGGCTTGGACGTCGAATAGACTGTCCGGATTGACCCCGACACCGCAGTTCAGGGCGATCACCCGCCCCAGCTTTTCCTTGGCGGCGCGTTTGACGCTGCGCCATTGCGACTGAAAGTCAGGATCGTCTGCGAATTCCTCAAGTTTCCGCAGTCGATTCAGGTCCAGCTCCCAGCCGGGGCCGATATGGCGGGTCAACAAGTCGGCCAGGCCAGGATTGGCCAACATCAGGAAGCGACGCGGTGTTACGCCATTGGTTTTGTTCTGGAACTTGGCCGGCCATAGTGCGTGAAAGTCGGCCAAAACTGTTTCGCGCAAAAGGCGGCTATGCAGTTCGGCGACGCCGTTGACAGAATGGCTGCCGACGCAGGCGAGGTGTGCCATGCGCACATAGCGCGGCCCCGTTTCGTCAATAATCGACAAGGCACTCAGGCGACTGTTATCGCCGGGGAAGCGCTGCGCCACTTCAGTGAGGTGGCGGGCATTGATTTCGTAAATGATTTCGAGGTGGCGCGGCAGCACGCTTTCAAACAGTGGGATCGGCCATTTTTCCAGTGCTTCGGGCAGCAGGGTATGGTTGGTGTAGGCAAAGGTATGGCGCGTCACATGCCACGCCGCATCCCACTCCAGTTGATGCTCATCGACCAGCAGACGCATGAGTTCTGCGACGGCAATGGCTGGATGCGTATCGTTCAACTGAACGGCGAATTTCTCGTGGAAGCGATGTGCCGGCTGCCCCGTCGTATGATGAATACGCAGCATATCCTGCAAGGAGCAGGTGACGAAAAAGTGCTGTTGCAACAGACGCAGGCGCTTGCCGATTTCGGGTTCGTCATTTGGGTACAAAATCTTGCTGATGGTGCCGGAGCGCACCTCGCGCACCACGGCGCCGTAGTAATCGCCTCGGTTAAAGGCATGGAAGTCGAAGGCTTCCGAGGCCTCGGCGCTCCATAGTCGCAGCAGGTTCACGGTGCTGTTGCCATGGCCGACAATCGGCGTATCGATTGCAACGCCGCGAAAAATCTCATGGGGGATCCAGCGCACACAGGTGCGGCCCGTGGCATCGATATAACGTTCGGTATGGCCACCGATCGGCACGTCATAAGCGACATGGGGCCGCCGCACCTCCCACGGGTTGCCGAAGCGCAACCAGTTATCGGTCGTCTCCACCTGCTCGCCATCGCGAATCTGTTGCCGGAAGATGCCGAACTCATAACGAATGCCATAGCCGGTGGCTGGAATCTCCAGTGCGGCGAGTGAATCCATGAAACAGGCGGCGAGCCGACCGAGACCGCCGTTACCCAGTCCGGGCTCCTCTTCATGCTCGATCAACACATCGAGATCGAGGCCAAGGCCTGCCAGCGCCTTGCGCATGGGTGCCTCGATACCGAGCGTGAGCAGATTGTTGGCCGTATGCGGGCCGGGCAAATATTCAGCGGAGAGGTAGCAGACAGTACGCGGGTTCTTCTGGCGGTAGGTGCGGACCGTATTCACCCAGCGATGCAGCAGCCGGTCGCGTATGGTGAATGCAAGCGCCCGGTATTGGTCGTCGACCGACGCGAATTCGGGCAAGCGCCCTTGCACGTAGAACAGATTGTCGAGGAAGGCATGGCGCAAGGCATCAACTGCGCTGCCAGTGCGGATCGAATTGTCGGCCAACTCGCTGGCCGAGGCTGCCGAGACCGGCTTTTTGTGGCGGGCATTGTCATGGGACATTGACGTTCTCCTCCAGAAAGTCCGCGCAGTCTGTGCCGCGCGAGGGCATAACTTACTTGCTTTGCGTCTCGCAAGCCAGCCCTATGGTTGAAACAGCCCACGGAGTTGGGAAAAGTCGGTGCTGGCGAGACGGCGAACGAACATCTTTGAGCGTGTTGCCATGGGGAAACGCCTCGATTCAGCCTGGTTCTGCAGCAAGTTGAGCATGCATGTTGTCGGCGATTTGCTGCGCCAGTGTGGGTGATAAACGCGCCGCGTCGTAGCCGAGATTGAGGATCAGTTGATCGCCGTAGCTGCTGGCGGCATTGAAAATGGCCTGGTAGGGCATGGGGCACAGGGCGAACGAGATGCGCTCGACCTGCGGGTCGGCGACGACGGGCTTGATTTTGCCGACGTTGCTGACCATGGTGTTTTGCCAGCTCGACAGCACGGTCTTGGTAAAGCGCTTGAGGCGATCCGGCAGAATGGGCTGTTCTTCCAGGCCGTACATGCTGAAGAATAGATGCCCTTCGCCACGATCAAGCTGGCGCCGCGTATGGTCCATGATGTCGCGTGCCAGTTGCCACAGATCGGTGTCGGCGGCGACGGGAAACGGCGAGGACACGATGCTGACATGGAAGGCGATGGGCGTCACCGGCGGCACGGGGTGCAGATGCGGCCGCATATCGATCGGGCAGGAGAGGAAGAGATTGGCGGGGCCAGCGCCCAGTCGCTGCTGAGCGATCAACTGGGCGGCACACAGTGCGCCGTGCACGCTGGTGCGATGCTCGCGACAACGCAGCGCCAGGCGGCGGGTTTGGTCTGTGCTTAGGCGAAGCTGAATCAGTTGCGGTTCGCGCGTCTGGGCGGTTGCCGACAGGGTTGGTGTGGGCGCCAACGGGCCGTGGCGCTTGTAGTCGGCCATCGTTGCGTCCATCAATGCTTCAGCGGCGTCGGGATGCTCGGACCAGCGGAAGCGCGCCGGAAACGACTCGTACAAGGTGCGCTGCGGCCGGGTGTCGCTAGGTGCCGGCGCGGCAGCAGCGAGGGCGATGAGTTCCAGCAGTCGGCGTAACAGTTCGACCCCGGCACGACCGTCGGCAATCGAATGATGAAAACACAGTGCTAGGACCGAGCGCGTCGCATCGGCGGACTGTAGATAAAGGCAACGCAGCAGCGGATTGGCGCCATCGGCAAAGGGGCGCGAGAGTTCGGCAGTGATGGCGTTCTGCCAGGAATTCGATTGGAACTCGCCGGCTTCAAAGGGAACAGGGGTTCCGGAACCGGCGGCAAAACACAGGCCATGTTCTTCATCCCACAGGATGCGGACGCGCAACAGGTCGTTTTCGGCTTGAGCCACGGCGAGGGCGGCGATGATTCTTTCCGGCGCGAGCGTGCCCTGGCGTTCGGCGATGACGACAAAGTTCATGCACGACACCTTGTCGGTCATGAAGAAGAACGCCTCACCGGGGTCGAGGGGGCGGAGGATCGAAAGGGGCAGAGTCATATGGGTTGCATCGGTGTGTCGGTATGCTGTTGCCGGATCTCTTCGATTTTTGGCACCAGTTCAAGAAACAGGCGGAGTAGGCGGGGATCGAAACTGGTGCCGGACTCGGCCCGCATGTAGGTGATCGCGTCCGTGGTGCTCCAGGCCTGTTTGTACGGGCGCTGGCTGGTTAGGGCGTCAAAGACATCGGCGAGGGCAACGATGCGGCCTTCGAGCGGAATCTGCTCGCCGGCGAGACCGTTCGGATAGCCGCTGCCGTCCCATTTTTCGTGATGCGTCAAGGCTACCGCGTGCGCCATGCGCAGCAGCTCGGAATCGTGATCGCCAATGATTTCAGCACCCATGGCGGCGTGGCTCTTCATCACGTCCCATTCCTGCGGATTCAGTTTACCGGGCTTGAGCAGGACGGTATCAGGGATGCCGATCTTGCCGATATCGTGCATCGGCGCGGCATTCAGCACCAGCTCGGCCTGATGATCGGGGAGGCCGGCTGCCAGAGCTAGCAGGCGCGATACCTCGCTCATGCGGATGACGTGCGTGCCGGTTTCGTTATCGCGATACTCGGCGGCGCGACCGAGGCGGCGCACGATCTGGATGCGGGTATCCTCAAGTTCGCGGGTGCGTTCGCGGACTTTTCGTTCCAGCGCCAGCGCCTGGTTGTGTTTTTCGATGTGGAGCTGGACGCGCAAATTGACCAGGGCGGCATGACAGGGTTTGCGCAGGTAGTCCACGGCGCCGAGGCTCAGTCCGCGTGTTTCGTCGGTGACTTCGGTCAATGCGGTGACAAAGATCACCGGAATCTCACGTGTGGCGAGATCGGCTTTGAGGCGGCGGCAGACCTCGTAGCCATCCATGCCCGGCATCATGATGTCGAGCAGGATCAGGTCGACACTCTGCTGGCGCACGATATCGAGTGCTTCCTCGCCCCGCGTGGCAAAGATGACGCGGTAGTCGGCACGTAGCATGCCGGCCAGGGCCGTAATATTTTCAGGTAGGTCATCGACGACAAGAATGGTGCCGCGTAGTGTCTGTTCCACGGTCAGTGCTCCTTTGTCGGATTATCGGGGGCGCCCAGGATGTTTCGCAGGCCTGCCAACATCTGGCTGGCCGCCTTGAATTCAAAGCGTTCCAGCGTGCGCACGATTTCGTTCCAGCGGCCACGGTGCGGGCTGGTGGCAAATTTTGGCGTGATCTCGTGGGCGAGTTCGACGGCATCCGTTTCGTTTTGCGCCAGCATCTCGCGAAGGCGATCGAGTAGTGGCAGGCAGTCGGCGAGCTTGCCCCGGGCGGGTCGTGGTGCGTCGCTGCTGACCAGCATTTGCTCCAGAGTACCAAGGCCGGCCGTGACCATTTGCAAGTGCTCCAACACCGCTGGCAGGGCGGTGTTACAGGCGTTCATATCGTGATTGTTGGTAGCGTTGAGCAGCACGATCGCGGCGTCGGCGAGGTCAAGTGCGCCGAGGGTGTGGGCCACACCCTTGAGCGAGTGGGCCAGGCGCGTCGCGGCTTCCCAGTCTGTCTCGGCGAGTGCTTGCTCAATCTGGGCAGCAAACTTCTGTCCTTGATTGTCGCGAAACTGTTTCAGCACTCGGAACAGCAGCGGAAGACGGCCGCCAATGTGCGCCAGGCCGATGACGACATCGATGCCGGGGAATGTTGGCAGGTCTCCCGGCGTGGTTGTTGTGTCCGCCGTGGCCATGTTGCTCACTGTGTCCGCTTTATCCGACGGCACCGCTGCGGGAACGTCGGGCAGCACCGGCAGGCACTGCACCAGGCGTTGGTAGAGTTTCTCCATGCGGATCGGCTTGGCCAGGTGCGCGTTCATCCCGGCGATCAGGCAGCGCTCCTGGTCTTCTGGCAACGCGTTGGCGGTCAAGGCGATGATTGGCAGCTGTTTCCAGATCGTGTTCTCGCGCAATTTGCGCGTGGCGGTGTACCCGTCCATCACCGGCATGTGGCAATCCATCAAGACCACATCGGGTGTCTTGCGGGTGATCTCGGCAATGGCATCGGCACCATTCACGGCCAGGCGAACAGCAAGCCCGACGCCGGCGAGCAATTCGCGGATCACCTCCTGATTGACCTCGATATCTTCGACCAACAGGATGTCGAGGTGACGGAAACGCGACCACTGCAAGGCCGCTGGCCGGCGCCGGTCGGTGACCAGGTTTTCGGGTTTACTGAGTCCGAGGCAGCGCGCCAGCTCGGCATGGACATGGCGCGCGCTCACCGGTTTGCTGAGCAGGCCATCGAGTTCATCGCCAATGTCGTTCAGCTCTTCATGATGGCTGTAGGCGGTGACCAGGATCATGGGTGGCGGTGCGGTATCGAGCTTGACGAATGTACTGCGCAGGTCGCGGATGGTTTCCAGCCCGTCCATACCCGACATACGCCAATCGACCAGGCAGGCCAGGTAGTCGGCCGCATTGTCAGCGCTGACGTGTTGCAGGGCCGTCGTTCCGCTGGCAGCAGTTTGTACCGAAAAACCAAGGTGCTGGACCACGCGCTCAAGCACTCGAAGCGCAATCGGACTGTCGTCGACGACCAGGATCTTGCGTCGCGCTTGTGCCGCCAGCTGCTTTGACAACTCGCTGGCATCGGCGCGACGGTCGGTGCCGGTGGCTTCAAGGCGAACCGTGAAATGGAAGGTGCTGCCCACATTCAGTTCGCTTTCGATCCAGATCCGGCCGTTCATCATTTCGACCAGATGGCGGCAAATGGCGAGGCCGAGGCCGGTGCCGCCATAGCGCCGGGTGGTCGAGGCATCGGCCTGGGTGAAAGGTTGGAACAGCAACTCAACCTGTTCCGGTGACATGCCGATCCCTTGGTCGCTGACCGAGAAGTGCAGCTCGATATCGCCGAATTTGCTGGTGACCGGATCGAGCTTGACAAGCACGTTGCCACCGGCCGAGAACTTCAGCGCATTCGTCACCAGATTGGTCAGCACTTGCCCGAGCCGCATCGGGTCACCGACCAGCAGCGGAATGTTGTCGGCGATGTCGTAGGTGAGCTCGATGCCCTGGTTTTCCGCCCGCAAGGCGGTCAGGCTGGACAGTTGGTCGAGCACGACGTCGAGTGCGAAACGGGTGCTTTCCATCTGCATTTTGCCGGCCTCGATCTTGGAAAAATCGAGGATGTCGTTGATGATGTGCAACAGCGAATCCGAGGCGGTCTTGATCTTGCTGACGTAGTTGCGCTGGCGCTCGCTGAGCGGTGTCGCCAACGTCAGATCCGACATGCCGATGATGGCATTCATCGGGGTGCGGATCTCGTGGCTCATGTTGGCCAGGAACAGCGATTTGGTTTCGTTCGATTGCTGGGCTTCGGCGCGGGCTTTTTCAAGGTCGCCGAGCAAGGTATACATGTGAGTCATATCGCGGGCGATACCGAGCACGCCGAGCAGTTTGCCATCCTGATCGCGCACCGCCGTCTTGACTGTCTCATTGACTGCCGAATGGCCATCGCTCGCATAGGTGACCCTTTCTTCGCAGACGATGGGCACCGGGCTTTCGGCAGCCGCGAGGTCGTTGCGACGGAAGGTCTCGGCGATGTCTGCGGGCCATAAATCATAGTCAGTCTTGCCGATGATCTGGTCGGCGGTCGTGTTCAGCAGCGCTTCGACTGCCGGGTTGCACGACACGTAAACACCCTGGTTGTCCTTCATCCAGACCTGATCGGGGATCGCCCGCAACAAGGCCTGAAGCTGGCCACGGCGGCGTTCGGAGCGTGCAAGTTCATCGGTGATCGACTCGGATAGCTGCAGCACGCGTTGCTCGGCCCGGTGCTGATCCGAGATGTCGAGGAAGCTCCAGACCCGGCCGACGACCTGGCCGGCCAGACTTTGCGGGTGTGAGGCACGAGCGAAGACACGGCCATCCTTGAAGGTCAGCGTGTCGTGCGAGACGGCGTCGGGCTCTTGGTACAGCGCCTCGACCTTGCGCAGGAAGTGCGCCGGATCGGCCAGTTGGTCGAGGACAAAGTCGAGTACTTTCTTGTCGCCGCCGCTGGCAATCAATTCTGCGGGGACACGCCACATCCGGGCGAAGCGTTTATTCGTCGCCGTAATCCGGCCTTCGTTGTTGACCACCAGGATGCCGTTGTCGGTAGCGTCCAGGGTTGCTGCGCTCAGGGAGAGCGATTCTTCCAGCAGGGTGCGGGCCAGGAAATCCTTGCGCAGCAGAAATTCGCGCCACCAGCCGATGCCACCAGCCAGAATGAAGACCGTGATGATGTGGTAGGAGCGGTACAGGCTATCGTTCGAACTGGCCTGCTCGCCACTGGCGATAGCCAGGCCGAAGCCGACAAGAACGATGGCGCCACCGGGCAGCGCGTAGTTGAAGCGAACCCCGAGAATGACGAAAAAATACAGCTCGAGAAAGGTGAAGTTCAGGATGCCCACCCACGACTTGAGCCCCATGCCGCCTTGATGATCCATCGCCAGTAGGGTCCAGAAAAGGGCAAAGGCGACCAGAATCAGCATCACCATCATCGCTGGTTCCCAGTATTTTCGAACGCGCGTGATAAAACTGATCGCAAGGGCGGCGCCCAGCACCGGGACACTCAGGGTGAGGCGGTAGAAATTGGCGGTGACCTGGGGGTAAGCGAGGAAATCGACGAGGAAATCGCCCAGAATCAAGAGCATGCCGAGCCCAATACTGGCTTGGGCGGCACGGAAATAGAAGTCGTTGTAAAAGACCAGAAAGCGCTTTTCGAGAGCCGGATCGGCGAACGAGAGCAGGAGCCGCAGCGGGAGCGGTGTTTGGCGATGAGCCGGGTTCGGGGTTGCTGGAACTGGCACTGGCACGAGCTTTCGGTAGTTGCTGGGTTTTGAGTCGTGGGCTTTGAGTTCTGTTCTAGCCCTTGCTCAGCTTACTGTTTAATTCTGCCCAATCCAACGCAAGGATTCAAATCCTCACACATTCGCATCTTGCGCCTCTGACGACGCACAAAAAGTCGGTGCTGGCGGGACGGCGGTGCCGCCAGAAATCCGGTGTGTGGGCCTTAATGCGACGCGTTGCAGCGGCGCACAAAGGCCTCGAAGTCCGCGACGGGTACCGGGCGGCTGAACAGGTAGCCTTGGTAGTGCGGGCAACCGGCGGCGCCGAGGAACACGCGTTGTTCCTCGGTTTCCACGCCTTCGGCGATCACCGCCAGCCCGAGCGCATCGGCCA
Organism: Propionivibrio dicarboxylicus; assembly: GCA_945902805.1. GTDB lineage: Bacteria > Pseudomonadota > Gammaproteobacteria > Burkholderiales > Rhodocyclaceae > CAMDMZ01. Next base: position 43,330 of record CAMDMZ010000014.1, read on the forward strand.
GGGCGACAATGGTGCGGGCGATGGCGGCGTCGTTCGGGTCGGTCAATACATCGCGGACAAAGGATTGATCGATTTTCAGTTGATCGAGCGGCAGGGCTTTGAGGTAGGACAACGAGGAGTAGCCGGTACCAAAGTCGTCAAGCGAAAAGCGCACGCCATGGCCGCGCAATTCGTTCATCTTGGCGATGACGTCATCGGTGTTTTTGAGCAGCAGGCTCTCGGTCAGTTCCAGTTTGAGGTGATCCGCTGGGGCCCCGGTGGCCTCGACCAGCGATAGCACCTCGTCGACCAGGTGGGGCATGTTGAACTGGCGCGCGCTGATATTGACGGCCAGCGTCAGATGGGCGAATTCCGGCACCTTGGCCCAGTCGGCCAGACGTTGGCAGGATTGGTGCAGGACCCAGAAACCGATCGGCAGAATCAATCCCGTCTCTTCGGCCACGGGGATGAATTCGGCCGGCGAGACCATGCCGCGCTGCGGATGCTGCCAGCGGACCAGGGCCTCGGCACCAATGACTCGGCCTGCGGCATCGACCTGCGGCTGGAAAAACACCGCAAACTGCTCGGCCACAATGGCATGGCGCAATTCGCTCTCGAGGGTCGCTCGCGCCGAAAGGACCGCCTGCATGCCATGATCAAAAAAGCACAAGGTGTCGCGCCCGGCGGACTTGGCTTCGTACATCGCCGTGTCGGCGCGTTTCAGCAACTCCTCTGCCGCCATTTCCTGACTGTCGAACAAGGCAATGCCAATGCTGGCGGAGCACTGATGATGACGTAGGCTTCGGATGCTCTTGCCAGCGAGGACCTCGGTCACGTCAATCTCATACGGCTGGTTCAAGTTGGCGAGGATCTTTACGGCGACATTTTCCGCCTGCATGGGGGCTACATGACCGTCATCGAGACCTTCGAGAATCACCACGAATTCATCGCCACCAAGTCGGGCCACGGTGTCACCGTCACGCATGCAGCCTTCCAGTCGCTTGGCGACTTCGACCAACAATTGGTCGCCGGCATCGTGGCCGAGTGTGTCGTTCAGGTTCTTGAAGTTATCGAGATCGAGCAGCATCAATGCGCCATGATGACCGTGGCGTTCAGCGACGGCGAGGGCGTGGCGCAGACGGTCAATCATCAGGCGCCGGTTGGGCAGGCGCGTCAGTGGATCGTAGAAGGCGAGGTGCTTGATTTCATCTTCGGCCTGCTTGCGAAAGGTAATGTCGGTCAGTGTGGCGACGAAATTGACCAATTGGCCGGTTTCATCATTGACGGTGGTAATCGTCAGCCACTCGGGATAGATATCGCCGTTCTTGCGCCGATTCCAGATTTCGCCCTGCCAGTCGCCACTGTGGAGCAGGCTTTCGGTCATCGCCGCATAGAACTCCGGCGGGTGTCGCCCGGACTTTAAAAGTCTCGGTGTCTGGCCAACGGCTTCCTCCGGGGGGTAGCCGGTAATCCGGGTGAAGGCACGATTGACGCGCAGGATGATGCGGTTGGCGTCGGTAATCATCATGCCTTCCTGTGTTTCGAAGGCGGTAGCGGCGACGCGCAGTTCGGATTCGGCCTGCTTGCGCTGGGTGATGTCGTTGAACAGAGTGACATAGCTTGTCGGCTCGCCGGCATCACCCTCGATCCGGGAAATAGTGGCATCCACGACAACGGGCGTGCCGTCCTTGCGCTGCAGCGGGATTTCGCCCGCCCACTTGCCGTACTCGGTCAAGGCCGGTATGACGTTTTGCACAATGTGTTCGGCGGCCGGTGTGCGGGCAATCAGCAGCATTGGCGATTGTCCGACCATCTCTTCGCGGGAGTAGCCGGTCAGGGTTTCGCAGGCCGGATTGGTCTCGATGATCCGGTGCTGGTCGTCGGTGACATAGACGCCTTCGGCGGTGCCGTCGAGTACGCGGGCCGCGAGGCGTAAACGGCTTTCCGCCGCCGCCAATCGTCGTGCTATGGCCAGGTCGCTCAAGGCACGCTGGATGGCCGTGGGCAGTACATTGAGGAAGGCGTGATCCTTGATCAGGTAATTCAGCGCGCCGCGGCGCATCAGATCGACCGCGACGTGTTCGTCGCCTGCCCCGGTGGCGACAATGAACGCCGGGCGAGTGATGCGGCGTTCGTAGATGCGTTCGAGCAGATCGGTGCCATTCATGTCCGGCAGCGAAAAATCCATCAGCATCAGCGTTGGTGGTGCTGGGCATGTTGCCAGCCAATCCAGCGCGGCTTTGCCACTGCCGACCGATACCACGTCGCAACCGAGATCCTCGATCAGTTCGGTTTCAAGCGCAGCCACCCCGGGATCATCCTCGATCACCAGGATCAACGGGCGCACGGCGTTGAAGGGGTTAGCCATCAGCGCTGCAGCGACACCTTGGGCGGTGTAATGGCGATCACGGAAATGAACATGCCGAGCCGTTTGATCACTTCGCTGAAGTCCTCAAAGACCACCGGCTTGGTGACGTAGGAATTGCAGCCCAGGGCATAGCATTCCGCCACTTCGCGCGGATCGTCGGTGGTGGTCAGCATGATCACCGGCAGCGCGTGGAGCTCGGGATGGGCCTTGATCCGGCGCAGCACTTCGACGCCATCCATGCGCGGCATGCGGATATCGAGGAGCAGCATGTAGGCCTGCTCGGGATCACATTTCGGCTGCCCAGCAGGCAAGCCCTCGCCGGACAAAAACGCCCATGCTTCAGCACCATCGCGAAAGCGTGTGATCGGGTTGTGGATACCAGCATCTTCGAGATGTTCCTGAATCAGCATGGCGTGACCGTCGTCATCATCGGCGATCAGAACATTGATTTCGGTGGCGTGGTTTGCGCTCATGCTTGGGAATCTCCGGATGATGGGCAGGCAGGTAGCTCGATGGTAAAGCAACTGCCTTCGCCGGCTGTCGATGTCAGCGTGATGTGGCCGTGCAGCCGCTCAAGGATGCGACGCACGAGGGTCAGCTCCAGTCCTTCGCCGGCGACCGCGCCATTGGGATCGAGACGGTGGAACAGTTGCCAGACCTTGGGCTGAAACTCCTCGGCGATGCCCAACCCGGTATCCGCCACGGAATAGCGCACTCGCCCGCCCTGAACGCTGCCATTGACGGTGATGGTCAGGGCGCGCGCCGGATCGCGATACTTGACAGCGTTGTCGATCAGGTTGGTAAAAACCTGGTTGATTTGCGCCGAATCCGCCAGGCAGGGTGGCAGATCGCCGATCGTTACCGCTCCACCGGCTTGCTGGATCTGGATGGTCAGCGTGCCGACGATCTCATGCAGCAAGGCATTCATGTCCAGCGGCTGTATGGTCAGCTGTGCTCGACCCGCGCGCGACAGGCGCAGCAAGCCGTTGATCAGCGCATCCATCTTGAGGCTGCTGGATTTGATGAAGCCGAGCGCGGCCGGTATCCGCTCGCCCAACACCTTGGCCAGCGAGTTTCGCACCGCGTCGGGAACATCGTCTTGCGCCAGGCGGGCATCGATATCGCCCTTGGCCTTGTCCAGACGCTGGCTGAAGCCTTGAATATTCACCAGCGGCGAGCGCAGGTCGTGCGAAGCGGTGTAGATCATGCTTTCCATTTCTTCATTCTTGCGGGCGAGTTCGGCGTTGGTTTCGTCAAGCTCGACCACTTTCTGGTTCAGTTCCTGGGTGCGCTGGGTTACCGTGGCTTCGAGGCCGGCATTGACGCGCCGCACTTCCGCTTCGGCCGCCGCCTGAGCGGCCCAGGCCTGCGCCAGTTTCCAGCTACCGAAAGCGAATACGGCCAGCAGGATCGCGCCCACGCCAGTTAACCGGGTCCAAACCCCACGGCTTACGGCGTCCAGACCAGCGGCCGACAGATGAGCCACCGACTTCCAGACGTATTGCCGGGTCTCGACCTCGCCGCGACTGGGCACGAAAGCGTCAGCCGCACCGGTGCTCGATTTCTGTCCGGCAACCAGCGGATACACGGTTTGCCAGGTCCACAGGCCATCGGCGAGGCGTAGCTGGCCGCGATCTTCGGCGCGAATCCGCTGCCAGGCCTCGGGCGCACGCGCGGCCAGTGCAAGTTCGGGGCGCTTGAACATGAAGCCCCATTCTTCGTCCGGCTTGGGGCTCTTGAGCCAGTAACCCTCGCCATTCACCACCATGATGTGATCGGCGGCACCGGTCGTCGCGGTGGCGAAGGCCTGGAGCATTTCCTTGCCGTAGTAATTGAGGATGACGATGCCACGTTTCTTGCCTTGATCATCAACCACCGGCGTCGCCACGCGCACCATGGGCTTGTACGGCATCTCGATTTTGTTTTGCTCGATATTCAGATCAAGCGGCGAGATGAAAACCTCGCCGGGCTGGAGCTTGAACGAGTCGGTGAAAAAGTAGCGGCTGCCCTTGTTTTGCAACTTGTCCGCCGGGACGACTACCGGTTGGCCCTTGACGTAATCAACGCGGACGATCTCCATGCCGGTTTCGTCGAGCCAGCGCAGTTGGTCGTAGATGCCCTTGCTGCGCGAAAAGTTGGCGAAATCAGTGGCCAGATGAGCCAGGTTGTCGGGGGTTGGTGCATTGACTGCCTGGCGCATGGCGCTGTGCGATGCAAGAAAAGCAAGATCGCGGCTGATGCTCTCGATCTGACCGGTGAGCGTACCGGCACCCAGGCCGACGTTGAGGTTTTCCTGGCTTTTCAGACGGGTGATTTCGCTCTCGATTTCGGTATTCCCGAACATCACCAAACCGGCCAACAGGAGAACGGCGAGCGGCAGAAAAAACTTAAGGAACAGCGACACACTCTGTTTTTCAGCCATAAATATGATCCTTTGAATGTTTTCCGATCATACCCCTTGGCCCTGGCGAAATGTCAGCTCGCAATCGATGCGTTGCCCGGCCGCGTTTAGTGCTCGCGGCCGTCGGCGCGTGGTTGCCACAGCCACGGAACATAGCGCCAGGCGAGTAAGCCGAAAGCGACCAGCCAGACGACAGCCGTAGCGAGGATCCACGTCAGATAGGCGGCCGGAAACAGTTGCGGTAGCACGATACGGAACAGAAGGCCGCCCAGCATCAGCCACAACACCCATTTGTCGGCAGCCTCGAACACGACCTTGTGCCCGGTATGGCCACGCGAAATGCGGATCACCATGGCGGGGATGATCAGCCCCATCGCACCGAGGGTAAATAGATGCGTCGAGACGGTGCCGACCCAGGCGACCGGGTGCCAAACGGCCAGGGACTCAAGCGCCAGTTGCAGAATGATGGCGAGGTGGCCGAGGACCATGATGCCGAGATCGATCCGACGCAGCGCCGGCCACGGGTGCCAGCTCAGCCAGCGGGCGGCCAGCAGTACCGTCAGTGCTGCTGTGAGCACGGTAGCCACTGGAGGTGGCAAGAACGGCGCGGCGACCAGGCTCAGCGCGAGCCCCTTGATGCTGTGGTCGACAATCGCGTAGCGCGGTACCGTGAGTTGCAGGGCGCCGCGCAGAAACTGCGCCAGAGTACGCTCCAGCATGATGAGGAAACTCAGCCGGAACAGGGCGATGCTCATCGCTACCCCGTCGGCAAAGTGCGATTCGGAAAGCAGCAGCCATTTCGCTGGCAACAGCAAGGGCAGGGCGACGATGAAGTAGAGATTGTCCGGGTAGCTGTCGTTCTTGCGGTGTCGGATTAGCGTGGCGAGCAGCATGGTGACCAGCGCACCGGGGAACAGGCTGCCAGCGACTAGAAACAGCGGCGTTGGCAATCCCGCACCGAACAGCATCACCGCGCGATCCAGCAGCCAGGCGAGCACCAGCAGCAGGAGCGGCCAGCCGTGGTAACCGCGTATCGCCACCCAATTCTTGCTCGCGGTGAGCAAGAAGCCGCCGAGCATGGCGAGGCCGAAGCCGAAGAACATTTCGTGCGCGTGCCAGTGCAGTGCGCTCACTGGAAAAGTCGGTGCTGGCGGGACGGCGCCAGCAAACATCAGCGCCCACGCCAGCGGCAGACTGAGCCCGGCGAGACAGGCGAGAGCGAAAAACGGGCGAAAGCCGACCAGCCAGAGCGGGTGGGCGAGCAACTTCACCGAAACAGTGACTGCAGTGGCTTCGGCAGGCGCTCGCGCAGCGCTGAAAAATCGATGGCGTCGAACATGTTCTTGACGTGCAGACTGAGTTCGGTGTCGCCTTCGATGCTTAGGCGGCGGGCGAAGAACAGCGTGTCGGGGTCTTCCTGGCGGGCCAGCAGTTGCAGGTAAGCGGACAGCGAGGCGGCGAAGGTGAGATCGGGTGGGGCTGCGTCAGGACCGCTGCGCAGAGTCGGTACGAAGCTGGCACCACGCACGCTGAAGTCGGCGACGGTACCGGCATCGAGGACGCGGATGCGGAAGTGGCGACCTTCCAAGGCGGCCATTTGCTCGGCATCAAAGGCGCCGAAGCGCCGTAGCGTATTGAGCGCAAGCGTGAGCGGGATCGCATGCGGCCATTGCGGCAGACGTTTGCCAATGGCGGCCAGCGACGGTGGCAAGGCGAAGGCCGGAACGGTAAAGCTCGGCAGTTTGACGGTGGGAAAGCGGAATCTCGGTGTTGCTACCTGCTCGTCCATCACGCGACCTCGTTTTCTTGTTTGATGCCGGCGTGACCAAACCAGTAGCCGTTGGCGTAACCGTCAGGTGCCCAGGCGGATGCTTGGGCAGTTGTTTGTCCATCCAGCGCGGCACGAAAAGCGTCAACCACCGTCAACGTGTGATGCGGTTGCGGGCTGATGCGCAGTGCCTCGACACCCATCGCGACGAGTTCGTCGACTTGTTCGAGCAGTGAGTAGGTTTGCGCCGATTGCGTCTGGATGCCATTGAGTGAAAGGAAGGGCTGGCCATCGCGGGTGTCGAGTCGCATGCCTTGCGGATGGTCGAGGCACTTGAACTGGCAGTCGTCCTTGTTCAGGCCATAGTGCCGCGCCGTGAAGCAGCGCGCCGAGAAGGCCAGCGCTAACTGCCCGAAGGCGAAAACTTCCGTCTCGACGCCGGCCGGGCGTGACGCATGCAGGGCGCGGATGGTCGCGGCTGAGGCTTCCAGCGGTGGCACCCAGCGATACATGCCACGGGCGGCGAGAAAGGCCAGCGTGTGTTCGTTGTAGATATTCAGATGCGGGCCGGCGACGACGCCGAGATCGTATTCACGGGCGATGGCCAGAGCACCCAGATCATTGGCTTCGATCAGCGTGCCCGGTCCACCGGCTTCGCGCGCCAGGCGACGCAGGGCTTTCAGGTCGGTTTCTGATTCGAGCAGGGCTTGCGCGGCGAGGACGACTTCCTTGCCCGCATCGCGCAGATCGTGGGCCAGGCCGATCCAGTCTTCGGTACGCAGTTGCTGGCGACGGGCGCAGACGGTTTCGCCGAGGGTGATGCGGTCAATCGCCGGATGCTCGGCGACGGTGGCGTAGAACTCCATGACTTCGGCTTTTGGCCAGAAGTAGAGCAAGGGGCCGAGGGAGATTTTCATGGTCTTTAGCGCCACGGCCGGTTGTAAGCACCGAGCGTGATCTGGCTGCCTTCGGAGACCTTCGCCAGTTCATTCGCCCAGGCCGGAGTCACGGTATAGGGTTTGCCACTTGACGTGGCATAGGCGGCGTCGATCGCCTGACGCAGGGTGCGGGTGACCTGCGCGACGTACATGGGGCTACGCTGACGGCCTTCGACCTTGATCGCCGAGACGCCGGTGGCGAGGACGTCGGGTAGGATTTCGAGCAAATTGAGACTGGCCGGTTCTTCCATGGCGTAGTAGACCTCCCCGCTGACCTCGAAGCGACCTTTGCAGATGGTCGGGTAGCCGGCTTTTTCGTCCTTGCCGAAGCTGTCGATGAGAATGTCGTTGAGCCGCACGTTCATGGTGTCGCCCTGGTTTTCCCAGCGCACGTACTTTGCTGGCGAGCAGGCGCCGACCGTATTTGGCGATTCTCCCGTTGCCCACGAAGACAGCCAGCAACGACCTTCGTTCATCACGCACAGACTGCCGAAGCCGAAGACTTCGATTTCTACTTCGGTATTGGCGATGACGTTGGCCACCTGCGCCAGGGTCAATACGCGTGGCAACACCGCACGCTGGATACCGAATTCCCGGCGGCAGAAATTGATTGCCTCATAACTGGTGGCCGAGCCTTGTACCGAGAGATGGCGGCGCAGATTCGGGTGGGTACGTGCGGCGTAATCGAGCAAGCCAAGATCGGCCAGAATTACCGCATCGACACCACTTTGTGCGGCCTGGTCGACGGCTGCCGTCCATTCGCCAAAGCGCCCGACCTGCGGGTAGGTATTGATCGCCGCCAGCACCTTGCGCTTGCGCTGGTGCGCGTAGCGGATGCCGTCCGCCAAGGCGGCGGCGTCGAAGTTCAAGCCGGCAAAGTTGCGTGCGTTGGTGGCGTTACGAAAGCCGAGATAGACCGCATCGGCACCGTTATCCACCGCCGCCTTGAGTGCGGGCAGGCTGCCGGCGGGACAAACAAGATCAGGTTTGTTCACGGTCAAAGGTGTACAAGTCAAAAGTGTACAAATGAGAGTGCCAAATTCTACGAGGCAATCACGGCGCGGCCTTTGATCAAGGTCAACCGCTGCAGATTGCTTGCTATTTGCCGGCCATCATCCAATATCATGGTGCATCCTCGCCATGAAAGAGAAATCATGAAACTTCGCTTGCTGTCTTTGCTTATTTTTGCCGCGACCTTGCTTTCTGGTTGTGGTTTCAACCAGATCCAGACCAACGATGAGGCCGTCAATGCCGCGTGGTCGGAGGTGCTGAACCAGTACAAGCGGCGCGCCGATCTGATCCCCAATCTGGTGTCCATCGTGCAAGGCTATGCCGCGCATGAAAAAGAGGTTTTGACGCGCGTGACCGAGGCCCGCGCCAGCGTGGGCGGCATGAAAGTGACGCCGGAATTGCTGAATGATGAGGCGGCCTTCGCCAAGTTCCAGAAAGCACAGACCGAAGTCGGCAGCGCCTTGGCGCGACTGATGGTGGTGGCCGAGAACTACCCGCAATTAAAGGCTGACGCCAACTTCCGTGATCTGCAGGCGCAGGTCGAAGGCACCGAGAACCGAATCGCTGTGGCCCGCAATCGCTATATCAAGGCGGTACAGGACTACAACGTTTCGGTGCGGACCTTCCCCAACAACCTGACCGCCATGGCAATGAGTTGGAAGACCAAGGCCAATTTCACCGTAGAGGATGAGAAAGCCGTGTCGACGGCGCCGACGATCCGCTTTGACGCACCGGCGCCCGCTCCGGTTCCTGCGCCAACAGGCGGCAAGTAACACGCTATGACGCGTTGGCTGGCGGCACTGATCCTGTGCCTCCACGCACTTTTTGTCCTGGCGGCCGATTCCAAGGTGTCGGCGCCGCTGCCCTTGCCAGCGTTGACGGCCAGGGTGACTGATCTCACCGGTACCTTGGCGGCCGGTGATTTGACGGAGTTGGAGACCAAGCTCACGAGCTTCGAGTCCCGAAAAGGCAGCCAAGTGACTCTGTTGGTGCTGCCGACGACGCAGCCGGAGACAATCGAGCAATTTGGCGTCCGCCTGTTCGAGGCCTGGAAAATCGGGCGCAAGGGGGCGGACGATGGTGTCATCCTGATTGTCGCCAAGGACGACCGGCGCCTGCGTATCGAAGTGGGTTATGGCTTTGAAGGCGTGCTGAATGACGCTACGGCCAAACGCATCATTGACGAGACCATCACGCCCCACTTCAAAGTCGGTGACATTCCGGGTGGCATCAAGGCCGGTATCGATGCGATTCTGGTCGTCGTCGATACGGAACAAGTGCCGCCGACGACAGACGGTCCAGTGAGTGATTCGGGCGGGAGCCAGTCGCTTGGCGACCTGGGTTTTGATGCGTTCAATATCAGCGAAGGCACCTTCATGATCGGCCTCGGTGGCGCGGCCGTGGGGGGCGCGGCCCTACGCTTTTTCCTCGGCAATCTGATGGGTTCCGCCATTATTGGCGTCCTTGCCGCCATTCTTGGCGGGCTGCTTTCCGGGACGCTGGTCGGCGCCCTGATCGGCGCTGCTGTCGGGTTTTTTGTCGCTCTGTTTGGCTTGGATCTGCTGCTCAGCGGTGTGCTTGGCGGCGGCAGTGGCGGCGGAAGCTCGGGTGGCGGTGGTTTCAGTGGCGGTGGCGGGTCGAGTGGTGGCGGTGGTGCCTCCGGGAGTTGGTGATGAAATTCAGGCAAATTCTCACGCATTGGCGCACGTCATCCTGGCAGGTCAGGCAGAAATTCGATCGTCCGACACTGGTTGCCATCGAACAAGCCATCGCGGTGTCCGAAAAGCTGCATCGCGGTGAACTGCGCTTCGTCATCGAAGGGCGTTTGTCCCTGCGGCAACTGTTCCGTGAAGTGACGTCGCGGCAACGCGCCCTTCAGCTATTCGAAAAAGTCGGTGCTGGCGAGACGGCGGAACACAGCGGCATCCTGATCTATGTGCTGCTGGCTGAGCGTAAGGTGGAAATCGTGGCCGATAGCGGCATTACCGCCAAGGTGCCGCAAGCCGAATGGGATGCGCTGTGCCAGCGAATGACGGGAGCTTTTGCGGCCGGACGCTACCGCGACGGTGCGCTGGATGGGATCAATGGCGCCACGGCCTTGCTGGTGATGCACTTCCCGGCGACGAAAAACAATCCGAACGAACTGGACGACGCGCCTCTGATTCTTTGAGCTTAGTGCTTGCGTTCGTTTTGCCGGCAATGCGCTGCAATGGCATTCGCCAGCGGCTCCAAGAGGGCTTGCGGCAAGTCATGTCCCATGCCATCAATTGCCATCAAGCGCGCACCGGGAATGTTGTCGACCGTGTCCTGGCCAGCGGCGAGCGGGATCAGTGGATCGGCGGCACCATGGATCACCAGGGTCGGTGCCTTGATGGTGTGCAGCAGTGGCCGCCGGTCACCCGAGGCGATCACCGCCAGGAGTTGCCGGGCAACGCCTGCGGGATAGTAGGCGCGTTTCACTGCGCGACTGAGTTGATCCCTCAGCGCGACTGGATCGGCGACAAAGCCGGGGCTACCGATGACGCCAAATACCTTGATCAAATGATCAATCACGATGACCGGGTTCTTCGGGTCGGACGGCTTGCTCAACAAGGTTTTCACGGCATCGCCACGCGGTCGCGGCAGTTTCGGGTTGCCGCTCGTGGACATGATCGAGGTCAGGCTGGCGACACGTTGCGGGTACTTTGCCGCCATGACTTGCGCAATCATGCCGCCCATTGAGGCGCCAACCACATGGGCGCGGACTATGCCCAGCCCGTCGAGCAGGCCAATGATGTCGTCGGCCATATCCGCCAGCGTGTAAGGCGAACGAACCGGCAGGCGCAGTTTGGCGGCGAGCATGGCCCAGACCAGATTCGGACGCTTGCCACTCGTGATTCGACTGGACAGGCCGACATCGCGGTTGTCGAAACGGATGACGCGAAAGCCGTGTGCGACCAAGGCCGCACAAAATTCATCGGGCCAGGCGATGAGCTGCATGCCCAGGCCCATGATGAGGATGATGACGGGCGCTTGTGAATCGGCCCGGTCACCGAGCAATTCGTACTCAAGCTCGATATCGTTGCTGGTGATGCGTGGCATGGCGACTCAGGCCGCCTTGCGCCGCTTGGCAGCACGTCGCGCCGTGGCGATGGGTGTCACGTTCTTCGTACCGGCGGCAGCGAGGTATTCCTGGAAGCTGTCGCGCACGCACTGGGCGAAGACTTCTGGGTCGGGCAGTTGCTCGTAGCAGCCGGTGAACGAGATGACCAGCATTTCGTCGTAACTGGTGACGGAAAACACCAGTCCCATGCCGTCGGCAATCGGCATAATGGCGGAAAAGTAGGCCAGCCGCGCGCCGCGTAGATAGAGCGGCACGCTTGGCCCAGGTACGTTGGTGATGCTGCAGTTGGCGAGCGGCGCCCAGCGGCCCATTTGCGCTGTCGCGTAACCGAGCATGCGGCTGGTCACGGCCACCGTGGCACCCGGCGCGTAGCGCGCGATGTCGGTCAGCTCGCGAGCGCTCACTGCATCGTTGATAACGGTCGAGGCCGCTGTCTGGGCGCGGATCGCGGTCAGGCGTGCCACCGGGTCGGCGATGTCGGTACCAAGCCGGACCCGGAGCAGCGTGAAGTCCTGCTTGCCCTTGCCACGGATACCGATCGGCGCGGTGGCGGTGAGACTACCCTCGGGTAGTTCGCCCTGCAGATCGAGGTAACGCCGCAACCCACCGCCACACACGGCCAACACAACGTCGTTGACCGTGGCGTCGGGCACCAGGCTGCGGATGGTCTTGCACTCATCGAGGCGGAAACGCCGGGTTTCGAACACCCGATGCGGCGAGACGACGGTGTTGAAGCGGGTGATGACGGCTTGTTCCGGATGTTTGACGGCTTCGCGAAGACGCTCAAAGACGGCAGGGACGACGCTGGACACGGTACGCGCTAGAGCCGGGATGCGGCGCAGTGGAAAGAGCAGGGTGCGCAGAGCGGCACGCGCCAGCAGCACTGTGTCGCCGGGCGGCGCCTCGGGGAACCAGGGTTCGGGTACGTCCGGTGCCGGCGGTACCTGATCGATGTCATGCAACAGCGCGGTGATTTCATTGCCGCGCTCGACATCGATGACGGCGTGATGGATCTTGAACAGCACGGCAAAGCTGCTGGCGGGCAGGTCGAGGAAGGCATCCAGCCCTTCGATGACATACATTTCCCACAGTGGCCGATGGCGGTCCAGCGGCCGGGCGTGAATGCGTGAGGCCTGGATGCAGAATTGGCGCCAGTCGCCGGGCTTGGGCAGAGCGATGTGGCGGACGTGGTATTCGAGGTTGAAATCCTCATCATCGACCCAGTAGGGACGGTCCAGCCCGAGTGGGACGCGGCAAAGCTTCTGGCGTAGCAGGGGCAGTCGATCGAGACGGTTTTCGATATGCTTGAGAATGCTCTTGAAGCGGACCACGCCACCCGGTGCGGTAGATTGGTCGTAGATGTGCAACAGGGTGATGTTGGCGTTGGCGTGGGTGTTGTCGGAATAAAGAAACACCGCATCCTGTTGGCTGAGCTGGCTGAGCTGGCTGAGCTGGCTGAGTTTGCGCGCTTCGTCGCTCATGGCGTCGTCTCTGCGGAATGGAGGTTATCGCTGCGGATGATGGTGTTATAGACGCGACGCAGCATACCGGTGGGGTGGAAGGGCTGCCAGTTGTCCTCGGGTTGCGCCAGACGGTCGGCAACGATGGCCAGTACGAGTCCGTTGAAGCCCAGGCCGAGGTGGCTGCCGGGGACGCGAATGTTCTCGTGTAGTGTCGGATCGCCGTCGATCGTGGCTTCCTGAGGTGGTACCAAGCCATCGCCCAGCGAATACAGACAACTAACCGGTATCGGCAATGGCTTGCGTTCGCGCAGATGTTTTACCCGTGGCTGCATGACGTGCGCGGCAGAGCCCAGCGGATGCGCGACCAGGCGGTAGATCGCCTGCATCATCGAGGGCGATTGGCTGCCCTTTTGATCAACGCTGATGGGGCTGCCCAGGGTGATGACGGAACGCACGCATTCCGTCGCTTCGTGGGCACAGAGCATCGAAAATACGCCGCCGAGACTCCAGCCGATCAGGCTGACCTTGCGCCCGGTCTTATGGTGCAGGTGACGAATTTTTTGCGGCAGGGCCTTGACGTATTTGCTCTGGAAGCCGACGTTGCGCCCGAGCCCCCAAGTCTGTACATCGTAGCCTTTGCGGGTGAGAAAGGTCTTCAGCGCAATCAGTGATTTCTCGTCAGCAAGAAAGCCCGGCAACAGCAGCACCGGATGGCCGTCACCAGCGGGCGCCTGCAGCAACAGGGGCAGCGATGCCGGCAGCAAGGCGATTTCAAGGAAAGCCCGTGGTTCGAGGAGTGAATCCAGCAGGCGCGGTGCGCCGACATGGGGATGCCGGGAAACCGTCGGGCCAAGAGCGGTCGCAAGCTTCATGGCGCGTTCTCCATCGTTGTCTTTTGTCGGACTTGCTCCAGCGGCAGCGCGTGACGTAGCAACTCGGCAAGTGCGGCGTAAAAATCGGTGACCAGCTCCTGTGGGTCGGGCACGGCACAACGGGCGACGGTAAAGCCGACACCGAGAATGTCTGCATAGCTCATTAGCGTGATGTTAAGCCCGACGCCATGCTCGACGATGGACAGCGGCCAATAGCCGACCATTTTGGCGCCGGCAACATAAAGCGGTACCGACGGTCCGTGGACATTCGAAATGATCACGTTGGCGATGGGCGGCAGCGCGCTGGCGATGCGTGAGCGGCCGTAGAGCGAGGCCAGGGCGCCGATCACCCATGGGCCACCTATAGTGGGGAAGTCGGTCGGGATGAAGGATTTGACGCGCTTTGCCACTGATTTGGTAGCGCTGGCCGCCGCGCGCACGGCGTGCAGGCGCTGCAATGGATTGGCGATGTGGGTGGCGAGATTGACCAGGCTCAAGGTGGCTTGTGTGGTGAATTCTTTGTTGCCGGGATCACGCAGGGAGATCGGCATAGTGGCGATCAAGGATTTGCGCGGGATGCCGCCGTGACGTGCCAGGTAGAGCCGCAACATGCCGCTGCATAGTGCCAGCACGACATCATTGATCGTTGCCTGTTGTGCGGCGGCGATAGCCCTGATTTCGGCGAAGGGCACGGATGCCGCAGCGAAGCCGCGCTGTGGCGTAATGGTGGTGTTAAAAGCGGTGCGCGGACCCAAGGCGAAGTGTTGCTTGAGCTCGGCGCTGATGCGAGGTTTGCCTTTTCCGCCGGCGGTGTCGCGGTTGCGGACGAGTTCAGCGAGTGTGCGCAGCACGTTCGGGACCTGCCGGATGAGTTTGGCATATTGGCTCGCATCGTGGCGAAGTGCCTTGGTGGCGAGGGAAAGGGCTCCCGGTGTGCGATTTCGGTGTGACACCACGGGTGCGCCGGGCTTAATCGGCCGCGACTGCGGCGAAGTGTCAAACAACGCACCAGCCAGCGCGGCACCGGCCTGGCCGTCGAGGACCGCGTGGTGGATCTTGACGTAGTAAGCCTTGAGTCCGTCCTGAAGGCCCTCAAACACATAGATCATCCATAGCGGGCGGCTACGATCCAAAAGCTCGGCATGCAAATCGCCGACGCAGGCCTGCAATTGCAACCAACCTCCCGGCGCAGGGACCTCAACGGCGCGAATGTGAATCTCGAGATCGACCACGTCATCAACCCACACGGGGTTGGCGAATTGAAGGGGCATCTGCACCAGCCGGCGACGAAAGATCGGCGCGATATCGAGGCGACTGCCGATCATCAGGCGCACTTCGGCAAGGAAATTCCGGCGGTAACGCGGTGGTGGTTTGAATAAGTGCAGCGAACCGACATGCATTGGGGTCGCCGGGGTCTCGAGCCCCAGAAACGCTCCGTCCAGTCCGCTCAGTGGTTTCACCATTTTCCCCGCCTGATTTTATTTCCCCACGATAGCAGCGTCGCGGGGAGAGTCAAGAAAAGTAATGGTGGACGGACTCTAACGCCGGCTCTGGATTTCCTCGATGTAGCCGAGCATGCCGGTGCGGATATTGGCGGCGTTGCCTTCGTCGGTATCGATGTGCATGGCCAGGCGATAGGCAGGATTCACCCGCACCACGACGTCGCCGAAGATCAGCTCGCGTTCGCCTTCAATGCGGACGCGCACGATGTACTTGTCGCGGACGCGGAACTTCAGCGCATCGTCGGGTGTCATGTGGATATGGCGCTGGGCGCAGATAACGCCGTGCGGAATGGCACTGCTTCCTGCCGGCCCTTCCAGAGTGACGCCCGGCGTGTTGGCGAGGTCGCCAGATTCGCGTATCGGTGGCTGGATGCCGACTTTGAACTGTTCCGTCATGGCAATTTCGACCTGAGTTTCCTTGCGGGTCGGGCCAAGTACGCGCACATTGGCAATGCGGCCCTTGGGACCGACCAGATGCACCTTTTCGGCACAGGCAAACTGGCCGGGCTGCGAGAGTTCATGTTCCGGGGTGAGCTGATGGCCGGGGCCGAACAGTTTTTCCACATCGGCTTGCGACAGATGCACATGGTGGGCAGAAATCTCGATCGGAATCGGTTCCTCCTTCTGATCTTCCTTCATGGCGGTGATCAGTTGGTTGCGTTCCAGGGCGCGCAGGGCTTCCCACGCGACCAGGCGCTCATCATCATTGGCGACGACGAGGATGGTCACAGGTGAGTCGGGGGTCGAGATCACGGCGTGCGACGTGAGCTTGTCAAGATTACGATTTCTTTCCTCGTCAAGCTTTATGCCCATGTAGCCGAGGCCCTGGCAGGCCAGGCTGCGCACAGCAGGGCTGGTTTCGCCGATATCGCCGGTAAAGGCCAGCACGTCGACGCCGCCCATAGCAGCGACATAGGCTCCGATATTCTTGCGTACCTGATAGCAGAATGCCTTATGCGCTAGCAAGGCACGGTGGTGACCTTCGCTGGCGGCGGCTTCGATTTCGTGAATGTTGCTGGAAATGCCGGAAATGCCTTTGAGGCCGCTTTCGCTATTGATTAGGTTCGACAACTGTGTCGGCGACATGTTGTGCTGTTGCAGCAGATGGATCATCACCGCTGGATCGATGCTGCCGGAGCGACCGGACATGATCAGGCCATCGGTGGGTGTCATGCCCATCGTGGTGTCGACCGAGCGCCCATGATCGATGGCGCACAAAGACGCGCCGATGCCCAGGTGGCAAGAGATGATCTCGAGCTCCCCGAGCGGGCGCTTCAACACCTCGGCGGCCTTCAAGGACACGTAACGGTGCGAGGTGCCGTGAAAGCCGTAGCGTCGGATGCCACCTTGCTTGTAGAGCTCGTAAGGCAGGCCGTACAAATAGGCGTAGGGCGGCAGCGTTTGATGGAAAGCGGTATCGAATACGGCTACATGCGGGACGTGCGGCAGTTGCCGCATCGCCTCGCGAATTCCGTCGAGATTGACGGGATTGTGAAGCGGAGCAAAGACCGATAAGGAATCGATGTCGGCCATCACCGCCGGTGTGATGACGACTGCGCTGGAGAACTTGCTGCCGCCATGGACGACGCGATGGCCTACGGTGATCACGTCCTGGCGATGGAGAACAAATGCATCGCCGAGTAACTGTGTCGCGTCGCGGATTACATCGAACAGGTCGGCAAGCGGGAACGGTGCGCGTTCCGTGGTGCGCTTCTGTGTTCCGACGAAGACGCTGATCCGTGAGACTTTGTCATTGGAATTGTCGATGATGCCCCGGACATCGGAGCCCAGATCGTGAGTGTCATAGACGCCGAAGTGAATCTGCGTTAGACCGACATTGAGCGCAACCACTTTGCCTGGAGCGTCAGTGGTGAGCGACAGTGCATAAGGATCATCGACGTTGGCCGTGCCGCGTGCCTGGGTAGCAATCGCATCCACCGACATCGCGCGTGTGTGTTCGGCGAGCAGGCGTGAAAGATAGACAACGGCCTTCGGGTTGACAAGAATGTGCGTGTTGAAGACCTCTTGCGGGATCATCAGCACGAAGCAACGATTGCCGGCAATGACATCGCCAATGATGGGTTCGCCGGTCAGTAGTGACATGACGCCGAAGAGGTCACCTGGGCTAAGCTGGCTGATAACCGAGCGGACACCTGTGTTATCGGTGATCGAGATCTCGGCGTGGCCGTCGATCATGACCCCGATGAACTTGCCCTCGTCACCCGTGGCGAGAATCGCTTCGTTCCCTTCAAAGGTTGCCAAGCGTGATGCAGTGACGATTGTTTCCACCTTGTCGGCTGGAAAACTTTCGAACAGTCGAACTTGTTCGAGGAAGAATTTATTCAGGTCAATTTCGCTCATTTTTTTCTCGCTTTATAAACCGAGTCCCGTATAGGTGAGAGACTAGCACTTTGTTGCGACGCAGCAAAGTGGGAAATTGATGTTTTGAATCATGAGGCGTGGTGGAAACAATCTGTTGCAATTGTCGGTTGAACCTTGAGTCGGCATACCCATCTATGCCTACATGAAGATATTGTGTAACGGTGAAATGAATTTGATACTCACCCATCTTGAGCATGGAGAGTTGATGGTCTTTTCATCTACGCAGTCTACTCAAGATGATGTTTTCACAGAGTTTATAGATACTAGCCGGTGGTACTTTAACGGTTAGCATCCGGTGTTCCCTCTGGCGACTGGTTTCCCTCCCTTCCAGTCGCCCGGAGGCTCCGCTTTGGCGGAGCCTCCGCCTTTTATACGGGAGTTTCGCTGTTGGAGCATCCCATGTTCAAATCCTCCATGAGTCTGATCGACGTTCTTGAACCGCCTATGAACCTGTGGTTGCGGAAGCTTGGACGCCGCAGTGCGGAACTTCCGGTTGGAGTCCGTATCGTCCGTTTCAGTGAGGGTGACGATGAAACTTTAGCCGACATCGAGGAACCCCGCGAACCCCGTGTTCGGCGTGAGCGGGAGACCTGTGTCGCAGCCTAAGTAGATTTCTTCTGACCGCACGTTTGAGTGTGTGACGTTTTTTTTGCTCAAATAAGTTGCGTGGTGCCAAAGCCTGTGGCAGAATTCGCGCCTCTTTCGGGGAGTGGTAGTTCAGTTGGTTAGAATACCGGCCTGTCACGCCGGGGGTCGCGGGTTCGAGTCCCGTCCACTCCGCCACCGATAAATCGGAAACCCGCACAGCCCATGGCTCTGCGGGTTTTTCGTTTTTCGGCTCTCATTGCATTCCAGACTATGGTGCCCTGTGTCCCTGAGTCGGTATGGCCGTCAGCTGCAATACTAATGATCGGTCACAGCATTCCTTGCTCAGTCGCTCGGCAACACGATGGCCGATAGTAGCCACGAGATAAGGCTATAGACAATGGCGCCCCATAGTCCTGCCCAGAATCCGTGGACGACGAACCCATCAATGAACGATCCGACGAACCAAAAAAGGAATCCATTGATGACGAAAATGAATAGACCTAGCGTTAGCAAGGTGGCTGGCAGGGTGAGTACGACAAGGATCGGCCGGATGACTGC
Organism: Propionivibrio dicarboxylicus; assembly: GCA_945902805.1. Taxonomy (GTDB): domain Bacteria; phylum Pseudomonadota; class Gammaproteobacteria; order Burkholderiales; family Rhodocyclaceae; genus CAMDMZ01. The sequence goes on from CAMDMZ010000014.1 coordinate 62,263, forward strand.
GTTGACGAGGCCTAGAACAAACGCCGCCACTAATGCCGTAGTGAAACTACTGATCGCAATTGAGGGCATCAGGTAAGCGACAGCCAGTAGCGAGGCCGCATTGATCAGCCAGATGAGAAGTAGGCGCATAAGACGTTGTCGTGACGTGAATGATCGAAGCGTAACGATACCTGATTGTGCGAATTTGCGTGAATCTATGGACGGATCAGAAACGTTTTTCCATCGGTTTGGCAATAATTGACTGCTATCAAGGAACTTGTGGCCGACATTTCATAGAGTGCGCCCTGTGTCGGATCGGGAGGGGTTCGTTCCGGCCATTTTTTAACTTTCGATAGCGAGGGCTCCATGAGCGGATCATTTACCACCTCGGCAGCGCGAAATATCTTTTTCGGGGGAACGGTATTTTTCTTCCTCCTGTTTCTCGCGCTGACCTACCAAACAGAGCAGGCTTTACCAGCTCGTGACAATCGCCAGAATTTGACACCGCAGGTCGTCGCGGGGAAGAAGGTCTGGGAAACCAACCAGTGCATCGGTTGCCATACGCTTCTCGGTGAAGGTGCTTACTTTGCGCCGGAACTGGGTAACGTTTATGTGCGTCGCGGTGGTGCCGCAGGTGGCAAGGAGTTCATCAAGGCATGGATCAAGGCACAGCCGACCGGGGTTCCTGGCCGTCGCCAGATGCCGAACTTCCATCTGACTGACCAGCAACTCGACGACGTGGCGGAATTTCTCAAGTATGTCTCTGAGATCAATACCGCCAAGTGGCCGCCAAATATCGAGGGCTGATCAGGGAGAACACTATGAAATATCAATCTCAAGCCGTTTCGAAGCTTTACTTCATTGCCGCCATTGGCCTCTTTGTGGCCCAGATTCTGTTTGGCCTGATCATGGGCCTGCAGTATGTGATCGGCGATTTCCTGTTTCCCGCGATTCCGTTTAACGTCGCTCGTATGGTGCATACCAATGCCCTGATCGTGTGGTTGCTGATGGGCTTCATGGGGGCTGGCTACTACCTGATTCCTGAAGAGTCCGAGCGCGAACTGCACAGTCCGTTGCTGGCCAAGCTGCTCTTCTGGGTCTTCCTGGTGGCTGCCGCGCTGACTGTGGTCGGTTATCTGCTGGTGCCCTACGCGACACTGGCAGCGATGACCGGCAACGATCTGCTTCCCACCATGGGACGAGAGTTCCTTGAGCAACCGCTGCTTACCAAGGTTGGCATCGTGATTGTGGCCCTCGGCTTCCTCTTCAACATCACCATGACGGTGTTGAAAGGTCGCAAGACAGCCATCAGCACGGTACTCCTGATGGGCCTGTGGGGTCTCGCCATTTTCTTCCTGTTCAGCTTCTACAACCCGCACAACGTCGTTCGCGACAAGTTCTACTGGTGGTGGGTCGTGCATCTGTGGGTGGAAGGCGTGTGGGAACTCATCCTCGGCTCGATCCTGGCGTTTGTCCTGATCAAGGTCACCGGTGTTGACCGCGAGATCATCGAGAAGTGGCTGTATGTGATCATCACCCTGACGCTGATCACCGGCATCATTGGTACGGGTCACCACTACTTCTGGATTGGTACGCCGGAGTACTGGCAGTGGTGGGGTTCGCTGTTCTCTGCACTGGAGCCGATTCCCTTCTTCGCCATGACGGTTTTCGCCTTCAATATGGTGAATCGCCGCCGCCGCGAGCATCCGAACCGCGCTGCCACTTTGTGGGCGCTGGGTACTGGTGTAATGGCTTTCCTCGGCGCTGGCGTGTGGGGCTTCCTGCATACCCTGGCTCCGGTGAACTTCTACACACACGGCACGCAGATCACCGCAGCGCACGGCCACATGGCCTTCTACGGCGCCTACGTGATGGTCGTGATCACCATGATCTCCTACGCCATGCCATTGATGCGCGGTCGTGCCGCCAACAGCAACAAGGCGCAGGTGATCGAGATGTGGGCGTTCTGGCTGATGACGATCTCGATGGTCTTCATTACGCTGTTCCTGACCGCTGCCGGTATTCTGCAGGTTTGGCTGCAACGTGTTTCGACTTCACCGCTGCCCTTCATGGCAGCCCAGGATCAGGTCACCCTGTTCTACTGGATGCGTGAGTGGAGCGGTGTTGCCTTCCTGGTCGGCTTGCTGATCTACATCTACAGTTTCTTTGCTAACGGTGAGGATGCTCCGAAAGCCTCCTGAGCCTCGGCTTGATTGAAGCACCAAGTAACCAGCGCCGGCCCCTGAACCCAGGGGCCGGCGTTCTCGTTTCTGGCATCGCTTAGCAAATTGTTCTGAATCAAGGACGCCATGTATCTTGATTTCCTAATATGCGGCATTGGATTTTTGGAAACACCTCACCAGCATGAGCGTTACCGCCGTCATCGACCATAGGCCAGATCAACTCCAGTCGCCTCCTGGTGATTTGGCCATTTGGGTGTTCATCCTCGCCGAGTTGCTCGCCTTCTGCGCATTTTTCGCGACTTATGCGTTCACCCGGGTGAAGAACGTCGAGTTGTTCAATACCATGCAACTCACGCTGGATCGTGATATTGGGGCGCTGAATACCATCCTGTTGATTACCGCCAGTTGGTGCGTGGCACGAGCTGTAGCCGCGATCAAGCAGGAACCTATCCCAAATCGCCGTCCCGTCAGCGCCGACTTTTTGTTCGCGGCCATCGTGTGCGGCGCGGGCTTCCTGGCGCTGAAAATGGTCGAGTACAGCGCCAAGATGGACCTTGGTATCAATCTCACCACCAACACGTTTTACATGTTTTACCTGTCGCTGACCTTCTTTCATTTTATGCACGTGATTCTCGGTATGGTGATTTTGATCGCCGTCTGGAGGAAAACGCTGCAGGGCGGCTACAGTCCCGCCGATCACCATGGCATGGAAACTGGTGCCAGTTACTGGCACATGGTCGATCTGGTCTGGATTATTCTCTTTCCGCTGGTTTATGTGATGCACTGATGATGAACACACGCTATCTCGATATCCTCTGGATACTCCTGCTCGGCGCCACCGTGGCGACCTGGTGGATTGGCGAACACGGTGAAGGTGGTCCTGTGGCCGTCGCACTGATACTGGGTATCGCCGGCGTCAAGAGCCTGTTTGTGATTCTCGACTTCATGGCCCTGCGCCATGTCCAGCGGATGTGGCCAGCCTTGGTCATCGGCTGGCTGGTACTCGTTCTTGCCTTGATCGGCATCGCCTATCGTTCTGCTATGACCTGAGTATCGGTAACCATAAATGACTGAACTTCCTTTCTATCAAGCGGCCGGCAACGAAATTGCGCTTTTCGAACACGCCTTTCGCAATCGGCTGCCGATGCTGATCAAAGGGCCGACCGGGGTAGGCAAAACCCGTTTCGTTGCCCACATGGCAGCACGTCTTGGTTTGCCCTTGTATACCGTTGCCTGCCACGATGACCTGACCGCCGGTGATCTCGTTGGCCGTCACTTGATTGGCGACGGGGCAACCTACTGGTCCGATGGCCCGATGACCCGCGCCGTTCGCGAAGGCGGTATTTGCTATCTCGACGAAGTCGTTGAGGCGCGTAAAGATACGACTGTCGTGATTCATCCGCTGGCCGATCACCGTCGCACGTTGCCGATTGATCGTACCGGCGAAGTCTTGCATGCGCCGGACAATTTCATGTTGGTCGTATCGTACAACCCCGGCTATCAAAACTTCATGAAGGGGATGAAGCCATCGACGCGGCAACGCTTTGTCAGCTTGCGGTTTGACTTTCCCGATGCAGCGCGCGAGATCGCCGTGCTGTTGGGTGAAACCGGATGTACGGAGATGGTGGCGAAGCAACTCGTCTCCATCGGACGTTCGTTGCGTGCTTTAAAGGATGTCGATCTCGAAGAAGTGGCCAGCACGCGGCTGCTGGTGTATGCCGCCATCCTGATCCGTGATGGGCTCGATCCGGTCGAGGCCTGTCGCGCGGCGCTGGTCGAGAGTCTGACCGACGACATTGAAGTCGCTGCGGCGCTCATGGAAGTCGTTTTCGCGACCTTCGGCCAATGAGCGCGCACGAGACCGAAGTTACGGTCCCCGGGCAATCGCTTGCCATCGCCGCCGAGGCCATGTATCTAATTAATCTGATGCTGGCTCCGGGGCTCGGCTTTGTCGCATTGGCCTGGCTATGGTGGCGTCGGAGTGCCGATGCGCCGCCACTTGCGCGCAGCCATTTGCGGCAAACTTTCTTCGTCAGTGTCTGGGGCGGCGCGTTATTGGTCGCCGTTTGTGTGGCTTTCATTGCGCTCATGGGTCTGGACTCCGCCTGGACCTGGACCATCGTCGTGATCTACTTTACCTGCGTCCATTCGACCCTGATCCTGTTCGGCATACTTGGCCTGGCAAAAGCCATGGCCGGCAAATCTTATCGTTATCCGCTGATTGGTCCGCGCGAGGACTTGGCGGGTGAATGAGCGTGTAGTCGTTGATTTTCGGGTAACGGCCAAAAAGGTGAGCGCACCCACACCAGACGACACCCAGCGCCATCGCTTGGTTTGGCAGATGGGCTTCTTCATCCTGTTTTGCGTCGCACCGATCTTTGATATCTTTCGTTACGACCTTAACGCCGCTCACGCCATCGTCCTCGGGATGGACTGGCGCCTCGGGCTGGATGAGTTCTTCGCCGGTCGGGTTACTGGCACCGAAGCCGCCATCAATATTCTGTGGCGCTTGTTCTTGCCCGTCGTGGGTGGCGCCATCGTGTTCATTGCGATTGCATGGCGCTGGGGGCGACTCTATTGCGGCTGGCTTTGTCCGCACTTTTCGGTGGTGGAAACCATCAATCGCATGATGCGTCACGCCACCGGCAAGCACAGCCTATGGGATCGCAAGCCCGTCCCGGGGCGCAATCCGGATGGTTCAGCCTTTGTTGTCGATCGCCGCTGGTGGCTGGTGACGATTCCTCTCTCCGTCGGTTTTGCTTTTGTCTGGGCGGTGGTGTTTTTGACCTACCTGCTGCCACCCGCCGAGATTTACAGCAATCTCTGGCATCTGGAGCTGACGCGCAATCAGGCCCTGTTCATCGGTGCGGCAACCACGGTGCTGACCCTGGAGTTTCTGTTCGCACGCCATTTGTTCTGTCGCTACGGTTGTGCGGTCGGGCTATTCCAGAGCCTCGCCTGGATGGGTAATCGAGGTGCCATGGTCATCGGCTTCCGCCGTCAGGAAGCCTCCGAATGTGCGCGCTGCCATACTGCCAATATCGACAATGGTGGCCCGGGTTATTCGGCCTGCGAAGGCGTGTGTCCCATGCGCCTGAAACCGCGCAGCACCAAGAACGCCATGTTTGCCTGCACCCAATGCGGTCAGTGTATTTCTGCCTGTGACACGGTGCAACGTGATGTGCCAAAAGGCAGCCTCCTGACCTGGGTCGAGAACGAGGCTGCCAAGCAAAATGAAGCCGCAGTCAGCTTGACTGGCCGACGCGACTAGGGGAGGGCCAATGGAAGAATGGATTGGCGGCCTCTGGGATCGCTTCATTACCAAAAAGGCACGACGTGATTATCCCGATGCTGCCGTGCATCTCGAAGAAATGGAAAAGACGGCGGGCGTGCTGTTCCGTGCCTTGGGTGGCGATCCCGGTTTGCGTGTCACACCTGCCACCGAAGCGCAACACGGAGCGCGTCGCCGCTGGCTGTCGCGCGTCGCCGGCACCGATGAGAAGGCCGCGCACGCCGCGCTGGATGGCGAAACCCTGCGCTTGCCGCCGACGCTGAGCTGGTTTCCGACGCGAGAGCTGAATCGCGATCTTTACCTGTGGCTGATTGCGCTGGCTGCCTACGATTCGGCACCCGATGCCGACTGGATTGTCCGCAATCAGCGTGCAACGCTCGGTGTGCTGTATCGCTATCCCGGGCTGGCGTCTCGCCAGCACCGACTTTTACAGGCGCATCTGGCCGAGCGCATTGCGCCCGATGCGATGCAGCCCGACGAAGCCGCGCAAGAACGGGCGATTCGCGCTGCGCTCGAGTTCCCGGGCACCGTGAATTCCTTGCCGGCGCTGACGTCGCCGACGGCCAAACAGCCCCAGCCGGTGCCCCTCTGGCTCTATCCACTGCCGCCCGCGTTGCCCCCGCACAAGCGCAAACCGGGTGCAGAGCCACCAGAGCCGAATCAGGCGCAGGAAGAAGAAGCTGCAAAGAAGCGTCATGCCGCCCAGCGCGAAGAAATGCCGGAAAACGAATCGCCGATGCTGATGATGTTCCGCGCCGAAAGTATTTTTTCCTGGGCCGAATACATCAAGGTCAATCGCGCCCTCGACGACGATCCCAATCCCGATGCCGGGCGTGCCGCCGAGAACATGGACAAGCTCAGCATCGCCGAGGACGACAAGAATCAACGCGTCGCCTCCAAGGTGCGCTTCGATCTCGATCTGCCGGCCGCTGGCGAGGACGATATCGTGCTGGATTCCGGCATCCTGTTGCCGGAATGGGACTATCGCACGCATGTTCTGCGCAAAGATTGGTGCCGCGTACTGCCAATGGCCTATCGCGACGCACCGCCGCTACCGCTGCCCGATCATCTGCAGGGATCGGCGCGGCGCTTGCGTAGTCAGTTCGCGGCCCTGCAACCCGTCCGCCGCTGGCTCAAGGCACAACCCGAAGGTAGCGAAATTGACATCGATGCCTGTCTACGCCTGCAGGCCGACCGCCTTGCGGGCTACCATTTTTCCGGTGCCGGGGCCTATCTGCAACAAAAGCCTGCGGAACGCGATCTGGCTTGCATGGTATTGGCCGACCTGTCCTTGTCGACCGATTCCTATGTCAGCGACGAGCACCGGGTCATCGACGTGATTCGTGACAGCCTGCTGTTGTTTTCGGAAGCATTGACAGCGACCGGTGATCGTTTTGGCATCTACGGTTTTTCATCGCTCAAACGCAGTCATGTGCGTTTTTATGCCTTGAAAGAATTCACCGAATCGCTGGATTCTGCCGCCCGCGGTCGGATTGCCGCAATTCGTCCCGGTTACTACACGCGAATGGGTGCCGCGCTGCGCCACGCGACGCGCCTGCTCGACAAGCAACCCCAGGCGATGCGTCTGCTGCTTTTGTTGTCTGATGGCAAGCCACACGACATTGATCTGTACGAAGGTCGCTACGGCATTGAGGACACCCGGGTGGCCCTGATCGAGGCGCGCGAGCGTGGCATTCGACCATTCTGCGTCACCATTGATCGTGAGGGCGCAAGCTATCTGCCACACCTGTTTGGTCCCGGTGGCTACACCGTTTTGCGGCGGCCAGATGAGTTGCCGGCGCGGCTACCGGTGCTTTATGCACAACTCACCAGTTAAGACGTGCGGCGTACAAGCTGAAAATGAATTGAGAAAAATCAAGGACTCGCGTGGCTTGACCACCTAGTCTGCGAGCATTGGTGTTTGGTACCCAGAGACTTTGGAAGGGGTTTTCCCATGATGAAAACGCTAGGACAGGATGTGCTGAGCCGCATAGGCAAGCTTCCCCTATTTCAGGAGCTTGACGCGGAACAGTTGACCTCGATCGCTGCCAACGCGCGCGAGGTCCAGATCTCCAAAGGCGAGATGCTGTTTCAGAAAGGCGATGAGGCCAAGGGTTTCTACCTGGTACTGAAGGGGCAGATCAAGCTCGCGTTTCCCTCAATCCAGGGTAACGAAAAGGTCGTCGCGGTCGTTGGTAGCGGCCAGACCTTCGGCGAAGCCGCCATGTTTCTCGATCAGCACTTCCCGGTGCGTGCCGAAGCTCTGGTCAACTCGGATGTCTTGTTTTTCGGCAGCCAGATGATCTTTGCCTTGTTGGCCCAAGATCCTCTGTTTTCACGCAAGCTGTTGGCTGGATTGTCTTTTCGTCTGCATCAACTGGTGCAGGACGTCGAGTTGTACTCGCAGCGCTCGTCGGCACAACGGGTGATTGGTTACCTTCTGCAGTTGTGTCCGTCGCAGGGCGGATGCGATCTGCCCTTGACGGTGGATTTGCCCACGACCAAGCAAGTCGTCGCTTCGCGGCTCAATCTGACGCCAGAGACCTTGTCGCGGATCCTTCACGATCTAACCACCGAAGGCTTGATCGAAATGCAAGGCCGTCGGATTCATATTCCGCATCCCGAGCCGTTGCGCCTGTACGATATTTGAAGCTGGGCGCGGTGGTCATCAATCAGTCAATTTCGGACGAGGTTGGCCGGGCCGCAATCTTTTTGATCCGATATTCAAAACAGCCATCCGGCCGGGAAACTTCTTCCCAGCGATAGCCATTCCGTCTCAGGACGTTGAACAGCGGTTGCGGCTGGCAATGCAATAAAAGGATGAGCTGGTCGCTGTCACCAATAAGGTCAAGCGCTTCCAGTGTTCGCTCAAAGGGTTCTGGCGGGTGCATTTCGCGGCCATCAATGAACTGGTCCATCGTGATCTCCTGCTTCAATCTCGGAAAGTGTGGCGAGGCAACATTTATTGATTTTCGGCAATCTATATGGGGCTCGCTTTGACGACGATCAATTCTTGTCCAACAAGATTTCGCTCGGCGTCTCGGTTACCGAGTGACCGGAGATCAAGCCCTTTAGGCGCGTTGTCGCGATCACATGCAGGACCACGCCGCAGCCAATGAAGAAGACGACACTTGCCATCATGCTGGCGTGAATGACGTCGTTTGGCCCGGTCGTTTGGTACAGCATCGTTCCTACGATGGTCGCCGCACCAGCGAGGTAACACGTGATTGCGATGAAATAGGCAATTTTCTGGCCAAGGGTTTTTTCCATGATGATTCTTTCTGCGCGGTGCGCTTTCTGTGCCACAACTTGGAGTTCAGGGTAACGCAAAAATTCCACCGCTTCAGTTTTTAATATTCGGTGTTCAAAAGTTGATAGTGGTCAATGAAAAGACCGTCAAAACGGCGCACTCTGCGCCCGTCGCATGTGCAGGTGGCGTTGTTCTGTCCTGCCAGGTGAACATCAATCGCCAATGAACAGGAGATGGGATATGAAACGAGCTTTACTTGGATTGTTTGCTGCATCTGCGATGGCCGGTGCCGTGGGTACTGTATTCGCTCAAACGGCCGCCGCACCGACGCTCACCGCCGATGAAAAGGCCCAGGCCAAGAAGATTTACTTCGAGCGTTGCGCCGGTTGCCACGGTGTGTTGCGCAAGGGTGCCACCGGCAAGAACCTCGAGCCGCACTGGACCAAGAAAGACAAGGATGGCAAGGAGACCAGCGGCGGTACGCTCAAGCTGGGCTCGGCCCGTCTCGAGAAGATCATTGCGCTGGGTACCGATGGCGGCATGGTTAACTTCGATGACATCCTGACCAAGGACGAAATCAGCCTAATGGCGAAATACATCCAGACCACACCGGATATTCCGCCAGAGTTCAGCTTCAAGGACACCATGGATTCCTGGAAGCTCATCGTGCCGGTCAAGGATCGTCCGACCAAGCAGATGAACAACTTCAACCTGAAGAACATGTTCTCGGTAACGCTGCGCGATACCGGCGAAGTCGCCCTGATCGACGGCGACACCAAAGAAATTCGCAGCATCGTCAAGACTGGCTACGCCGTGCACATCTCGCGTCTGTCGGCGTCTGGCCGCTACGTTTATGTTATCGGTCGCGATGCTCGCTTGAGCCTGATCGATCTGTGGATGGAAAAACCTGCCGTGGTCGCCGAAGTCAAGATCGGTTCCGAAGCGCGCTCGGTGGATACCTCCAAGTTCAAAGGCTTTGAAGACAAGTACGCGATTGCTGGTTCCTACTGGCCGCCTCAGTACACCATCATGGATGGCGACACGCTGAAGCCGCGCAAGATCGTCAGCACCCGTGGTATGACGGTGGATGGTGAATATCACCCCGAGCCGCGCGTCGCCTCGATCGTTGCTTCCTTCATCAAGCCGGAATGGGTTGTCAACATCAAGGAAACCGGGCAAATCCTGCTGGTCGATTATTCCGACATCGAGAACCTGAAGACGACCACCATTTCTTCCGCCAAGTTCCTGCATGACGGCGGTTGGGATGCGTCCAAGCGTTACTTCCTGGTGGCCGCGAATGCGTCCAACAAGATCGCTGCTGTGGATACCAAGACTGGCAAGCTGGCCGCCTTGGTTGATACCGCCAAGATTCCGCACCCGGGTCGTGGCGCCAACTTCACCCATCCGAAATTTGGTCCGGTATGGACCACCGGTCACCTCGGTGCCGATGTCCTGACACTGATCAGCACGCCGTCGGACGAAGCTAAGAACGCCAAGTTCAAGGAGTTCAACTGGAAGGTGGTGCAGGAAGTCAAGCACGTCCCGGGCAACCTGTTCGTCAAGACACATCCGATCTCCAAGCACCTGTGGGCCGACTCGCCGCAGAATCCTGATCGCGAACTGGCTGAATCCGTTGCCGTCTGGGATATGGCCGATTTGTCGAAGCCGAAGAAGATCATCAATGTCGCCAAGGATTCCGGCTTGCCGGTAACCAAGGCTACCAAGCGCGCCGTGCATCCCGAGTACAGCGCCGATGGTAAGGAAGTCTGGATCTCGCTGTGGGGTGGCAAGGCTGACCAGTCCGCCGTCGTGGTCTATGACGATGCGACATTGGCTTTGAAGAAGGTGATCACCGATCCGAAGATCATTACCCCGACCGGTAAGTTCAACGTTTACAACACACAGCACGATATTTACTAATCAAACTCTTCCCGTCGTTGCTTGACGGGTAAGATTCGATTGGTAGGACCGGGGGTACGGGGCTACAGCTTCTGCCCCCGGTTTTTATTTTTGTGAATAATAAAAACCAACTTATCTAAGGAGTAAATGATGCCTTTGAAACGTAGCCATCTCGCGCTGTTGCTCGCAGGTAGCCTGCTGTCCGTCGCCGCCGGAGTGCAGGCGGCAGCCCCTGATTGGAGCAAGGTTCCCAAGCGCAACATTCAAGTTTTCCACGCCGGCGTGACCCCCATGGAATGGATCACGAAACGCGGCGCACACGGTGGCGGCAACGGTTTGCGCAAAGGCGAAACCTGTGCCGGTTGTCACGAAGATGCAGGCGAATTGAATCTGGATTTCGAGCGATTGGCGGGCAAGGATCTGGAGCCGGTCGGCGGCTCTAAGACCATGATGTTCCCGGTTGCCGTGCAGGCCGCCTATGACGCCGATCATCTCTATATGCGACTCACCTTCAAGGCACCGGCTGATGCCGCTGCGGAGGCGCCGCGCGAGGACAAGACACCCAAGCATGAGCTGAAAGCGGCGGTGATGTTCGTCGCCAGCAAGGTGCCGATGGCAAACCAGGTGGGTTGCTGGGCGACCTGTCATGATGACGTGCGCTCGATGCCTGGCGCCAACAAGGACAAGAAAAAATATATCGCGGGTGCCAATCTCGGCGACGAAACCTTCACCGACTACATGCAGTGGAAGAGTGGTGAAGCGGGCGCTGGCGCCATGTTTCTCGACGGCCACGTCGCCGAAGCACGCGTGAATAAAGACGGTAAAGCCTTGGTTAAGGCGGAAGGCGTCACCCAGGGCGGCGAAACCACCGTCACGTTTACCCGCAAGCTAACCGGCGAGGCTGGCGATGTGCCGATGGCGGAAGGCAAGGCGATCCCGTTTGGTATCGCGATTCACACCGATCGCACCGTATATCGCTTCCATCACGTCTCGCTTGGCTACATGCTCGGGATCGGCGCCGAGGGCGACGTCAAGGCGGTCAAGCAGTAGGCAACACCACAGGCGAGACGAATTGCACTACATGCGAAATCTGCTCGCCTGTCTCGGCTGCATCACGATGCTCAGCGTGGCGTTCCCGAGCGCGGCCGAGGAACACGTTGTTTCGATCAGCGCCTATCGTTTCGAGCCGAGCAAAATTCGCATCCGGGTCGGGGACACCGTGCGCTGGCTCAATATGGAAAAGCGGACCAGCCATTCGGTGCTCTTCAGCACGCCTGACCTGGAGTCGGAGCGGCTGTTTCCTGGTGAAAGCTGGTCACGACGCTTTGATAGCCCGGGCACGATTGTCTATGGTTGCGGTCCGCACCCGGAAATGAGTGGGACAATCGAGGTTACGGAATAAGCCTCCGCCAAAAGCGTCCGAGCGCCGTACCGTCAGCACCGACTTTTTGGGTCTTTCAGGAAATTGTTAATGAAACTTCACCATGTAGTGGTTTTGATGTCTCTGTGCGGGATTTGCATTAGCGCCAGTGCCGAAACGCTGGTTTGCCCCGAACTCTCGACGCTTGTCCAGGTCGGTGCGTGTCCGGCCGAGGAGGAGTTGCAGCACACCTTCGATGGCTATTGCAGCGATAACGCCCGGTTGTACGACAAAGGCGACAAGATTTGCCCCGACTTCCAGCGTTATAAAGAGTTGAAGAATATCAGCCTGTGGGAATCGCGCGACGGTCGCTTTGACGGCTATGTTTCCTGCAATCCCGCGAAATCCGGATTGACCGGTGCGCGTGCCAACAACGTCACGATCGCCCGTCAGGGGTCGGTCACGCGTGTGGCCTGCAACTATACGTCGGGCGTGGTTTTGTCCCATCGCACCAAGGCCAACTGTGTGGCGGATTCAGCCGCCTGCGCCACCGATGCCGGTGCCTGCAAAGCCCATTGCGAATAGTCCATCGCGCCGACTTAATCCTTCCGATCCTTTTTGATCTTTGGAGTTGTTCATGAAAACTACTCACACCTCACGCATTGGCTTAGTACGGGCTGCCGTTGCCATGCTGCTCGCCCTGCCGTCAATCTCAGTGCTGGCGGCGCCGCCCAGTCCCCGTGCGATGGAGATTATTGAATCGCGCTGCGCCCTCTGCCATGGCCGTGAAGGCGAAGCAGCCAGTGCTGTGTATCCGCGTCTGGCGGCTCAGCATCCGGATTACCTTGTCAAGCAGCTCAAGGATTTTCGCGATGAGCGGCGCAAAAGCGAGACCATGTCAGCGATGGCCAAGGATCTGACGGATGAGGATGTCGGGCACCTCGCGGCGTGGTTCAGTTCCCGGCCGGCCGCAACGCGCAGAATTGGCGACACGGATCTCGCGGCGGTGGGTAAATACATTTTTACCAAAGGCAATACCTATTCGGGCGTTGCCGCCTGCGAGACCTGCCACGGCGCGAATGGTCACGGCACCCATCAACTCCCGCGCTTGGCCGGGCAGCATCCGGCCTATCTTGAAACTCAGCTCAAGGAATTTGGCAACCGGGCGCGGAACAACGATAACGCCATCATGCACAGTATCGCCAGCAAGCTGACCGAACTTGAGATGCGCGCCGTGTCCGTGTTTATCGGTGGCATGCAATAGCGTTTGGTGGCCGTGAGAATTGACGAATATCAATGCATGAGCGGCGCAGAACGTTCAATGTGCGACCCATGCGTACAGTGGCTTTCTTCTTCATGGTGCTGGGGTTTGTGGCGATCGCCATTGCGGCGGAATCGAACTCGGTAGCGAACTCAACTGAACTGATTCGACTCGTACGCCAGGATTGTGGATCGTGCCACGGAATGACCCTGCAAGGCGGTCTCGGCACGCCGCTGACGCGCGAGGCACTGGCTGAACGATCAGCCGAAACACTCGCGGCAACCATACTCTACGGCCGCCCCGGAACCGCCATGCCTGCCTGGAAGACGTTGCTGAGCGAGGTCGAGGCCAACTGGATTGCCGACCGACTTTTGAGCGGATTCCCCGAGGAACAACGATGATGCGCTGGCTGGGATGGATTTTGGTGAGTCTGACCCTGGGTGGCTGCGCAGCGCCAGCGCTACGGGGGACCGGCGATCTCGGCGTCGTGATCGAACGCGCGCGTGGCAGCGTCCAACTCGTGGACACCACACAGCGTATGGCGCTCAGCCGCATTGACGGGCTCGGTGATTTGTCGCACGCCTCGGTCGTGTTTGCGCGTGATGGCCGTTACGCTTATGTCTTCGGTCGCGATGGCGGCCTGACCAAACTCGATCTGCTCGCCAGTCGTATCGTCAAGCGGGTGATGCAAGCCGGCAACAGCATCGGTGGTGCCATCTCGCAGGACGGCCGCATCGTCGTCGCCCAGAATTACACGCCGGGCGGCATCAAGGCCTTCGATGCCGAGACTCTGGAACTGCTTGCCGAGGTGCCCGCCGAATACGCGCCGGGCAAGTTTTCGAAGGTGGTTGGACTCGCCGACGTGCCCGGTCAACGCTTTGCCTATGCGTTGTTTGAAGGCGGCGAAATCTGGATCAGCGATTTCAGCAATCCCAGAAAGCCGGTTACGCAGCGCTTTCCAGCGGGTCTGCAGCCCTATGACGGACTGGTGACGCCGGATGGCCGGCATTATTTGGCGGGATTGTTCGGTGAGGACGGTATTGCGCTGCTCGATCTCTGGCAGACCGAAAAGGGCAGCCGCAAGATTCTCGCCAATTACGGGCGTGGTGAAGAGAAGCTGCCGGTATTCAAGATGCCGCATCTGCGCGGTTGGGCACTCGCCGCCGGGCGTGCCTGGCTGCCGGCCATCGGACGCCATGAAGTTCTGGTTGCCGATGCCCTGAGCTGGCAGGAAACCGCACGCGTGGCCGTCAAGGGTCAGCCGGTGTTCGCTATGGCTAGTCCCGATGGACGTCAGATCTGGGTCAATTTTGCCCATCCTGATAACGGTTGGATACAGGTGATCGATACGCTGTCCGGCAAGGTGGTCAAGACCTTGCAGCCGGGGCGGGCCGTTTTGCACATGGAATTCACGCCGCGCGGCGAAAACGTCTGGATCTCGGCCCGCGATGACAATCGGGTCAGCATTTACGACACCCGCAGTCTCGAGAAGGTCGGCGAGTTTGCCGCCGATGCGCCGTCCGGGATTTTCTTTACCAGCCGCGCCAACCGGATTGGCTTCTAGGATGGACGCGCCCTACAGCCCGATCGAGTTCGCCCTGCTGAACGATTGGCAGCGGGATTTCCCGTTGCATCCGCAGCCGTTCGCTGCCCTCGCCGAAAAAGTCGGTGCTGGCGAGACGGCGGTATTGGAGACTATGCACCGTTTGCAGCGACGCGGAGCGATCAGTCGGCTCGGTGCCGTGTTTGCGCCGCGACGAGCGGGCGCCGGCACGCTGGCCGCGCTGGCCGCGCCACCGCATCGGCTCGAGGAAATTGCCGCATTGGTGAGCGCGCGGCCCGAGGTGAATCACAACTACCAGCGCGAACATCACTGGAACGTTTGGTTTGTGGTGACGGCGCGCGATCAGGCGGCGCTGAGTGCCGTGTTGCAATCGATCGAAGCGGATACCGCCTGCCCGGTGTTATCCATGCCTTTGCAACACGAGTTCCACATCGATCTGGGTTTTGACCTGGGTCTGCAGGCGGTACATGGACGGCAAACCGCGCGGCGCGAAAGTCAGGCGCCGAGGTCGGTCGCGCCCGTCCCTCGGAGTGCGGAAGAGCTGTGTCTGCTGGAGGCGCTGGAAGGTGGCTTGGCGCTGGTTTCGCGCCCCTACGCACATTTGGCGGCACGCTGTGGTTTGAGCGAAGAAACAGTTTTGCGGCATATCGACGCCTGGCAACAGGAAGGCCTGATCAAGCGCTTTGGCGTCGTTGTTCGCCATCACGAGATGGGTTATCGGGCCAATGCCATGGTGGTGTTTGATTTGCCCGATGCCGAGGTGGATGCCATCGGCGAGCAACTGGCGCAGGAGTCGGCGGTGACGCTGTGCTATCGTCGCGAGCGCTGCCTGCCGCATTGGCCGAACAATCTTTACTGCATGGTGCATGGCCGTAGCCGTGACGACGTGGCGCCGGTGGTCGCCCGTCTTGCTGCCACCGCCGGGGTGACGCCGGGCGTGCTGTTTTCGGTCCGCCGCTTCAAGCAATGCGGGGCGCGGTATTTCGCTGGGGCCGGCCGTTGAAGCCTGCCGCAGAAACGATCGACGCCATCGATCGACGCATCATCAACGCCTTGCAAGGCGGCTTTCCGATCACCGATGAACCTTACCGTGAAGTCGCCGCGATGCTCGGCCTGAGCACCGAGGAATTGCTGGCTCGACTGGAAAGCCTGCTGGCCCATAAGGTACTGACGCGATTTGGCCCGATGTTCCAGATCGAGCGCATGGGAGGCGCGTTTGTGCTTGCCGCCGTGGCCGCGCCGGAAGATCGCTTCGAGGCGGTGGCCGCGCAGATCAATGCCTTTTCCGAAGTGGCCCACAATTACCGTCGCGAGCATGCGCTCAACATGTGGTTCGTGCTCGCTACAGAAACCCTCGATGGCATTGCCGAGACCATCGCGCGCATCGAGGCGGCGACCGGTCTGACGGTTTACGCCTTTCCCAAAGAGCGCGAGTTTTTCGTGGAGTTGAAACTTGCCGCCTGAAAACGATACTGGACTGGCCGATCTCGACCGGCGACTGATCCTTGCCACGCAGGGCGGGCTCCCGTTGCTGGCGCGACCCTATGACGCGCTCGGTAGCGACTTGGGCATCAGTGGCGAGCAGGTGCAGCAGCGCCTCAATGCCATGCTCGCCGATGGCCGCATTCGTCGTATTGGTGCCGTACCCAATCACTACGCCATCGGTTATACCGCCAACGGCATGAGCGTTTGGGATGTGGCCGATGACCAAATTGACGAACTGGGGGTACAGGTCGGTGCCTTGCCGTTTGTCAGCCACTGTTATCGGCGCCCGCGCCGGCTGCCGCTGTGGCCCTACAACCTGTTCGCCATGGTGCATGGCGCCAGTCGTGTTGAGGTCGAGGCCGATGTCGAACGGATCGCGACCCTGCTGGGCGTGGCCTGTCGACAGCATGAGATCCTCTACAGCAGCCGTATCCTGAAAAAAACCGGTTTGCGGCTCAGCGCGTAATGCCGATTACGCGACGGCGTTTGCTGGCAGGACTTGGAGCGAGCGCCTTGTGGTGGCAGCCCGCGCTACGTGCAGCCACGACTAAGGCGAAAGGCAAAGTCGTGGTGGTTGGTGGTGGCTGGGGCGGGCTGGCCGCTGCGGCCGAATTGCGCCGGCTGGCGCCTGATCTCGACGTCACCTTGCTGGAGCCAAACGCCAGCTTCTTTTCTTTGCCACTATCGAACGCCTGGTTGGCGGGCAGGATCGAGCTTGGCCGCTTGCAGCGCGATTACGCACCGGCAGCGGCCCGCCATGGCTACCGGCATGTGCAAAGCAAAGTGATCGCCATCGATCGCGAACAGCGTCAAGTGCATAGTACCGGCGGCCGTTTCGACTACGACTGGCTGGTGCTGGCGACCGGCATTCGCCACGACTACAGCGCCTGGTTTGCTGGCGATCTGGTCGCCGCGCGCGAATCGTCCAGTCGCTACGGCGCCGCGTTTCTGGCCGGGGACGACATGGCGACTCTCAAGCGCAAGATCGATGATTTTGCCGGTGGCGATCTGCTGATGACGATTCCGCCGCCCCCCTATCGCTGCGCGCCGGCACCTTACGAGCGCGCCAGTGCGATTGCACACCTCTTCAAGCAGCGCCGCATCAAGGGCCGTCTTATCGTGCTCGACCCCGGACCAGGAATACTCGGCTTTCGTCAGTTGTTTGCCGAGCGCTACGCCGATCAGGTCACTCACATCACGCATGCGAACATCACCTTGGTTGATCTGGCGACAAAAACAGTGGCGACCGAGTTCGATTCGTACCGTTTCGATGACGCCATTCTGATGCCGCCACAGCAGGCTCACGATCTGGTCTGGCAGGCCGGATTGATCGGTCGCGACAGCAGCGGCAAACCGACCGGTTGGGCGGCGCAGGATCCGTTGCATCTGCATGCGACGGGCGACGAACGCGTTTTTCTGGTCGGCGATGTGCTTGGTGCTGTTTCGCCACTTTTTGGTTACTACACCAAGACCGGTCATATGGCTGTCCGCCTCGGCATGATCGCAGCGGCCGAGATCGCTGCCCGCGCCAGCGAAGCCGTGCCGCCGGCCTTGTTGCCCGACAGTATTTGCCATGTTACGAGCGATTTTGCCTTGCCCGAAGGCATTCGCATCGAGGCCAGCTATCGCCAGCGCGGCGACGGTGTGATCATGCAGACCGCGCACCAGCAGCGCAATGCCCAGCCGCGCGGGGAGGACGCGGCCTGGTTGGATCAGACCTTGGCGAAGATTCTTTGAGGCAAGTGCCGGCGAGATTCACCCATAGGAAGGATCGTAAGAACGAGGTGCGCTTGATCACCTATACTAGCGACCCATTGTTGTACCCATTGCTGCGGTTGGCAGCACCTTACGCCCTGATCTAGTCACTCGGCCACAGCAGGAAATGACCTTTTCTAAATTGCCCACGGTCTTGATCGTCGATGATCAGCCATTGAACCTCGCGGTCATGGCGGATTTGCTTGAGCAAGATTATCTGATTCGTAGCGCCGATTGTGGTGCGCGCGCCCTGCAGGCGGCGCTCGTTTTACCACTCCCGGATCTGATTTTGCTCGATGTCATGATGCCCGATATGGACGGCTATGCCGTGCTCCAACGCCTTCGAGCGGATCCGCTGACCGCAGGAATTCCCGTGATTTTCGTTACGGGCATGGATAGCGAGCAAGACGAGGAACGAGGCTTTGCCCTGGGCGCCGTCGATTACATCACCAAGCCGATCCGGCCTGCCATCGTTGATGCCCGCGTGCGAGCTCATATCGCGCTGAAACGGGCGACCGACACGTTGCGCCGGCAAAATGAAGGGCTCGAAGCCGAGGTTCAGCGGCGCATGCACGAGAACCAGATCGTGCAGGATGTGGCGATGCGTGCACTGGCCAGTCTGGCCGAGACGCGCGACAACGAAACCGGCAATCACATCCGGCGCACACAGGCCTACGTCGACATTCTTGCCCGCACGCTGGCCGAAGCATCCGAGTACCGGGCCTTACGCCAGGGTGACATTATTGACATTCTGGTTAAGGCGGCGCCCTTGCACGATATCGGCAAAGTGGGTATTCCCGATCACATTCTGAACAAGCCTGGCGCGCTATCGCCGGACGAATGGCGCATCATGCAGACGCATACCGTGATCGGATCCGATGCGATCGAACACTCGCTGGAAGGTGAAGAGAATCACGCGCCCCTGGCCTTTCTTCACGTCGCCATGGACATTGCCCACTCGCACCACGAAAAATGGGATGGTAGCGGCTATCCGGCCGGACTCAAGGGCATCGAAATCCCACTTGCCGCACGCCTGATGGCGGTGGCTGACGTGTTCGATGCCTTGATTTCAGAACGCGTCTATAAGCGCGCGTTTTCCCATGATGAAGCCGCGCGCATCATCCGTGAAGGGCGTGGCACGCATTTCGAACCGAACCTGGTCGATGCATTTGATGCGCAGTTCGCCGAATTTTGTGCGATTGCCAATCGGCACAAGGAAGTGCGATAGCGCGGCTGGGTTCCTGGCCTAAAAGTCGGTGCTGGCGGGACGGCGCCAACCTGGAACCAAGGCCGTCCCGGGGGCGTCCCCCGGGCAAATTACGCGACTAATTTGTCTCCGTGACTCTCAATCACCATGCGGTCAAGGAGATCCATGACCTCTCGACTGCCGGCTTCCATATCGCCAAGAGCATCGACGATGGCCATTTGCACGCTGGAGTCGCTTTCCCAATCCAGCGACATCTGCGCCAGCACCCGGTGCGCACCGGTGTGGACCTTGGCATGTGGTTTGTCCAGCGCACGGTAGGAGGGCTGGTTACCAAAGATTTCACGTCCTTCGCCGAGATACCATTTGCCCAGACGGCATTGTTCGTGATTGACCGATACCGGCTGGGAATACTGGCTGTCGCCGCCACTATTGAGCGCCAGGTAAGTGCGCTGTTTGTAGATCATGTGATCCATCTTGACCAGCGTGGTGAAGCTCTTGTCATGGACGAGGATGGATTGCCGTTCGGTCTCACGCGCCGAGGCCGCAAATCGGCCAAAGGTGTCGGCGAGTTCGCCCACCACGGCCGATGAACTCTCGGTCATCTGGCGCATGGCCTGGGCGTTTTCCTGCATGGCCTCGCCGTCGCGACTGAGGCTGCGCATGATCTTGCCAATCGACTGCGACGCGGCGCGCGTTTTCTCGGCGAGCTTGCGCACTTCGTCGGCAACCACCGCAAAGCCACGTCCGGATTCGCCGGCACGGGCCGCTTCGATGGCGGCGTTGAGTGCCAGCAAATTGGTCTGGTCTGAAATTTCGGTAATCAGGTTGACCGACTGATTGATTTCCTGACTGCGGGCATTGAGTTCGGTGACGGCATCGGCGACAGCATGGATGCGTCCGCCGATGTCAGCGAGATGGCTCACCACTTCAGTGACGGATCCCTGGTTCTGCGCCGCTTCTTCGGCGGTTTGTGTGGCGGCTGCGGCGGCTTTTCGCATCTGGCTGGTAATGCCCATGAGATCCGCCTGGCCACCAGTCAGGTTGATGATCAGGTTGCCGGCGTTGAGTTGGCTGGCATTGGTGAGCAGCATGTTCTTCATTTGCGACCGGGTATGGCCAGCCATGCTGACCAGTAGCGTGTTGTGCGATTCGGCAGCGTCGCGGAAACTGCCGTGCAGGCCAGCGGATTGCGCCATGCGTTCATAGCGGCCATCCATTTGCGCGCGGAAGGAACTGTCGGCTTCGCGGAAGTAGGCCTCGAGCTGGTCCATCATGTCGTTCAGCGACCAGATCAGGCGACCAATTTCATCGGTATCGGGCACGCCGGTAATCCGGCAGCAGAAATTGCCCGCGCCAATCTTTTCCGCCAGTGCCACCGCCTCGGTCACTGGTGCGAGCGAATGGCGCAGGCGTCGCTGCCCCCAGACCGAGAGGCCAATGCCAAGAACCAGGAACACCACCAGGCTGGGATGGAAGCCGAGGGTGAAAAAGACCGTGAGCAGGGCCGCCAGCAGCAGGGCCGTGTAGGACCAGCACAGGCGGGCGATCCTAGAGTGCAAGGACGAATTGTTCATAGCTCTTTCCGTTCATTGCAGTGCGCAGAACCGCTGCGCCGGCATCGATGGCATCGCGCGTGCCAGCACTGCGTTCAGCAGCCAACATGGTTTGATATAAGGCAGAGGCCGCCTTCACGGCTTCCGGCCGTGGCTTGCGTCGGACCGAGGTGTAGCCGGCGATCGCACGTTGCGCATCGCGGTCAGGCGTGACCGTCGCCAGCACCCAATAGAAGCTGCCATCCTTGGCCATGTTCTTGACGTAGCCGATGAACTCCTGCCCGGTGCCGATGGTTTCCCACAACAACTTGAACACGCTGCGTGGCATGTCGGGGTGACGGATGATGTTGTGCTGGCTGCCGAGTAGTTCGGTCTCGCTGTAGCCGGCAAGGGCAATGAATATCCGGTTGGCGTAGGTGATACGACCCTTGGCATCTGTCTTGGTGACGATGAAGTCATCATCACCAAGACTGCGTTCGATGTTGCTCGGTGCGACCGACGATTTCATGAATGGATGCCCCTCTTCATTTTTATTGCCGATGCATCAGCGCAATGAACTGCCGCCTACGACTTTCGGCCTATGGTATCGGCCGATTGTAGTCGGTTTTTCTGCGCAGGAAGAGACAGTCCGTTGTCGTTTTGGCTCGGTTAATGCCGCGCCCAGCGCTTGACGCTACCGTCGGGCAGGACCAATTGGGTCTCGTACATTTCGCGCCGCACCTCGCGCACGCCGCTGTCGTTATCGAGCATGGTGCAGGCGGTTTCACAGGTCGGATTGGAGATCTCGAGTCCCGGCGCACCACGCGGCATTCCGGGCACGGCAAGGCCACGCGCTTTGGGTTTCTCTTTGAGCAGTTCGACGATGTCTTCCGCCGGAACGTGGCCTTCGATGAAATAGCCGGCAACGGTCGAGGTATGCCGCGATTCCAGATCCTTGGGTACCTTGAGGCGCTTTTTTATCGCATCAAGATCGCTGGCTTCGGTGACCGTCACCGCAAAGCCGTGCTGGCGCAAGTGCTCGGCCCAATCGATGCAGGCGAGGCACGGTGACGGCGTGAACACCTGGACATGCGGCAGAGCCGTCTGGTCGGACGAAAAAGTCGGTGCTGACAGGACGGCGCACAGAAGCGTGGCGGCGAGCTGGGACGCGTGCCGGCGATTCAAGCCGGCTTTCAGCATGGCTTGGTGGCTTTGCAGCCTTTCAAAACCCAGAGCGAAACGACGCCGGCCAGCTCGTCGGCGCGAACTTTGCGCGCCAGGCTCAAAACGTCGCGGCCGACATTGGTTTTCAGGGTCGGATCGGCGCCAGCTTCAAGCAACAGCTGGGCATTGCGCGTGCGCGTGGCGAAGGCCGCCATGTGCAACGGTGTTGCGCCTTCCACATCGCGGGCATGGACATTGGCTTTGGCCGCGATCAAGGCTTGCAATGGGCCGGGATCGGCATTCATGGCGGCCAGATGCAAGGGCGTCGAGCCGTAATCGGTGGCGAGATCGCGCAGTGCCGGGTTCTCGCGCAACAGGCGTTCAACGTTTGCGCGGTTGCCTTCTGCTGCTGCGGCGTGGATCGGCAAGGGTACCTTGGCGGCGACCACGGCCGGCGCTTCGGCGTTGGCGGTGAAGCTCAGCGGGGCAAACAGGAGCCAAGCAAATGGCAAGGAATGGCGTAGCGATTTTTGCATTTCAGGCTCCTGGGGGCTGGTCAGACGGTCAGCGTGGTGCGCCTTTGGCGGGATCAGCCGCCGCTGCTTCGGCACGCAGCTCGATTTCTTTCTTGAGGCGGGTAACGATGTCCGCCACCGGCATGCCATAGGCAAACTTGGTCAGAAATTGACCGCCCGGAGTCAGGAGGTACATCCCGGCGCTGTGATCAACGGCGTAATGCGCCGGATTGACGGCGGGATCGATCACCTTTTCATAGCGGACTTTGAAATTGGTGGCCGCATGTTTGACCAGTTCCGGGGTGCCGGTGGCGCCCAGAATGCGCTTGTCGAAGAAGGCCGTGTAGGTGCGCAACTGGGCCAGGGTGTCACGCTCGGGATCGACCGAGATGAAGATCGGCTGGATCTTGCTCGCCTGGTCACCGAGTTGTTTGAGCACGTCGGCCATTTCGAGCAGCGTGGTCGGGCAGATATCGGGACAGAAGGTGTAGCCAAAGGCGATTAGCTGAAACTGATTGCGGAAATCGCTATCGATGATGGCGCGGCCATTGGCAGCCTGCAGCAGGTAACGCGGGTTGATGCCGACTTCCGGTGTGTCGGGTGTCGCAATCAGTTGATGGACGCTTGGCGGCGCCAATGGCTTTAACGCGGCCTCAAGCTCGACGGTCAGTGCAGCACGCGCTGGGCAGCCCTCCGCCTTGTTGCCTTGGGCCAGAAAGGCGGCATTGGTGCTGGCCTCGAAGGCTTCGCCGAGGGAACGTGTCTTCGCTACGCGCAAAATCACCACAGCCTTGGCGCGACTGACCAGATCGTTGTAGCCGCAAGCAAGAGCACGGCCGTTGATTTGGCCGACCGCTTCGACGGTGGTTTGCAAGGCGGCGGCATCCAGTTCGGCTGCGGCCGGCGCGGCGCTGGCGGGTACGGCGGCGGTGAGCAGGAATGTGCTCATCGTACCAATAGTACCGAAAGTACGAATAGCGCGGCGGGTGGAGGCAAGTGTGAGGCGTAGTGTCATGGTTTGTTTAGGGCTAAAGGAAGATATTACTGCATGGACTGCAACTGTTCGTTGCAAAAGGCGCGACCAAAGGCGTCGGCACGCTTGGGACTGGCGATCGCTGGTTCAGCGTACACCTTCTGAATCAAGGCATTGGTAATCTGGGTGGCGATGTTTCTATCGTCAGTGGCGAGTTTCATCGGGCGCCCCTTGTCGCGGTCGTAAAGCGCTTGGATGGCCACCGTGCTCATCTCGCCGCATAGTTTGTATTTCCAGGCGTCCGGCAGGTCCGGATCGATCGCCGCAGCGTGGCCGTGGCCGAAGGCGATTGTGCTGGCCAGTGGTGTCAGCGTTACCACCAATAACACTAAGGCAGCCAAGCCTCTGCTCATGGTTTGGCGACTTCAATGTCCTGGATGCGGGTGATGTAGGCGAGCAGATCGTCTATGTCCTTCTGGCTGATCTTGGCCAGGATGCCTTTGCTCTCGTCATCGTCATGGATGCGGTCGCCCTTGATGAAGAGTTCGATCTGGCGCCGCAAATATTGTGTGTATTGGCCAAACAGCATCGGATAGCGCCCTTTGCCGAGAGCCGTTTGGCCATGGCAGTCAGCACACTCATTCTGGTAAAGCGCTTTGCCGTTGGGGATGTCGCCATCGAGCTTGCCGATCATCATCACCTTTTCCATGGCTTCGAGACGAGTGAGCGCGTCGTCGGTGTCCTTGAAGTCTGGCGGTGTCGTCGGCAGCACGATACTGGCGATATAGGCCGAAACGTCCTTGATGTCCTCGTCCGACAACTCGCGCTCCTGCGTGTACGGAAACATCGGGATATTCAGCCGCTTGCGCGAGCGGAAGTTGCGCAATTGTTCGGCGATATGGGCCACGCGCTGACCGCCGATACGCGGATACTCGCCACGTTTGCCGCCGGAGCCGAATTCGCCATGGCAGGCAGCGCACGTGCCATTGATCTCTTTACCCTTTTCGAGATTTTGCGCCACGCTGAGAGTTGACACGGGCGTTAGCAGCGTCAGCAGGAGAATGAGGAAGAAAGGTTGGGCGCGCATGGGCATGGTGACAGAGCTTAATAGATGGTGCTGATTGTTCCCAAACTGAACGCAGGAGTCCTTGATCAATATCAGGTTTCCCGGTGTCCGGGGATGCGACGTAGCCCGTTCGTGGTGCGACGAAACCGTAATGCAAGCGAACCCCCGTTCGGCAGTATGATTACCCTTTACTGCTGTATTGGTCCGGAGCGAGGGTATTTGTTCAACCCATGCAGCCGGTTGGTGAAGCGCATTACTAAGTTTGGGAAACCGGATGCCGATAGATAACTTGAGATGTTTGCCTGAATGGTCGAGAGCAGTGCTGCGTTTGCTGCTGGTTTGGCTGATTTCGATGAGCGCGGGGGCGCTGCCGGCCATGGCGTCGGCAGAACATGTCAGCGAGGCCAACTTGGTGTTGCCTGATCTGGGCGACCTGTCGCTGGCCAGCTTTCTCGGCGGCATGTCCGGTTCGACGCTGCTTTCGTATGGTCTGCTGGTCTGCCTTGGTGGTCTGGTCTTCGGTGTCATCATTTACCGCCAGATCTTCCGCATGCCGGTTCATCAGTCGATGGCCGAGGTTAGTGAGCTGATCTACGAAACTTGCAAGACCTACATGATCACCCAAGGCAAGTTCCTGATGATCCTGGAAGCCTTCACAGCCGTCATCATGATCGGCTATTTCTATTTCGTGCAGCAGTTGCCGGTTCCCGATGTAGCGCTGATTCTGGCGTTCTCGATGGTCGGCATCGCCGGTTCGTTCGGCGTCGCCTGGTTCGGTATCCGTATCAACACGTTGGCCAACAGCCGCACTGCCTTCGCGGCGCTGGCGGCGCGGCCGTTTCCGGTGTACGCGATTCCGATCAAGTCGGGGATTTCCATCGGCATGCTGCTGATCTCGACCGAACTCCTGATCATGCTTTGCATTCTGCTATTCGTTCCGCCCAGCCTGGCGGGCAAGTGTTTCATCGGCTTCGCCATCGGTGAATCGTTGGGTGCTGCGGCATTGCGTATCGCTGGCGGCATCTTCACCAAGATTGCCGATATCGGCTCCGATCTGATGAAAATCGAGTTCGGCATTCAGGAAGACGATGCCCGTAACCCCGGCGTGATTGCCGACTGTGCTGGCGACAATGCTGGCGATTCCGTTGGCCCGACGGCGGATGGTTTTGAAACCTACGGTGTGACCGGCGTCGCGCTCATCAGCTTCATCATGCTGGCCGTGCCGGAACCGGCGGTTCAGGTGCAGTTGCTGGTCTGGCTGTTTGTCATGCGGGTGATGATGATCATTGCTTCCGGTATCTCGTACATCGGCAATCAGGCACTGGCCGAGCGTCTTTATGGAACCAAGGTGCGCTTCAATTTTGAATCGCCTCTGACTTCGCTGGTCTGGATTACGTCCGTCGTTTCGATGATTCTGACCTTCCTGGTTTCCAATCTGCTGATGGGCAATTTCGCCGTCGGTGGCCAGGCCTATCCCAATCTCTGGTGGCAGTTGTCGCTCATCATCACCCTGGGCACCATGGCCGGCGCCATCATTCCTGAAGTGGTGAAGGTGTTTACCTCGACGCACTCACGGCACGTCCGTGAAGTGGTCACCGCATCCAAGGCCGGCGGCGCCAGTCTCAACATTCTGTCGGGACTGGTGGCCGGCTATTTTTCGGCCTTCTGGATCGGCGTCATCATTGTTGCCCTGATGTCTGGCGCCTATCTTCTGTCGCAGTTTGACCTGACGACGATCATCAATCCCGATCACGGCAAAGCGGTCATGATGGCGGCGGTGTTTTCGTTTGGTCTGGTGGCCTTCGGCTTCCTTGGCATGGGGCCGGTGACGATTGCCGTCGACAGTTACGGCCCGGTAACCGACAACGCGCAATCGGTCTATGAACTATCGATGATCGAACAGTTGCCGGACATCGAGGCCGAGGTGAAACGTGATTTCGGTTTCAATCTCGACTTCAAGGTCGCGAAGTTCTTGCTGGAAGAGAACGACGGCGCCGGCAATACCTTCAAGGCGACCGCCAAACCGGTGCTGATCGGCACGGCAGTGGTTGGCGCCACGACCATGGTGTTCTCTATTGTGATGTTGCTGACCGCCGGCTTGACCGAAAACCTCGACAAGCTTTCGTTGCTGCATCCGCCCTTCTTGCTCGGCCTGGTGGCGGGTGGCGCAACGATTTTCTGGTTCTCGGGTGCCAGCACCCAGGCGGTATCCACCGGCGCTTACCGGGCGGTCGAGTTCATCAGTACGCACATTCGCCTCGATGCGGTGGTCAAGGCGTCGCAGAAAGACAGCAAGAAGGTGGTCGAAATCTGCACTATCTACGCGCAAAAGGGCATGTTCAATATTTTCATGGCCGTATTCTTTGGCACCCTGGCCTGCGCGTTCATCGAGCCCTTCTTCTTCATCGGCTATTTGATTTCGCTGGCCATCATTGGTTTGTACCAAGCGGTTTTCATGGCCAATGCCGGCGGCGCCTGGGACAACGCGAAGAAGATTGTCGAAACCGAGATGCATGCCAAGGGCACCGATTTGCACAATGCTTCCGTGGTCGGGGATACCGTCGGCGATCCGTTCAAGGACACCGCTTCGGTGGCCATGAACCCGATCATCAAGTTCACCACACTGTTCGGTTTGCTGGCCGTCGAAATGGCGGTTGGTCTGCAGGCGCAAGGGCAGGGCGCCGTGGTGTTGGCGCTGTCGGCCTTGTTCCTCGCCGTCAATCTCGTCTTCGTGTTCCGCAGTTTCTACAGCATGCGCATCGTGAGCAAAGAGGCCAACGCTTAGCCACCGCCGAGTACCCCAGAACATTTCATTCGTGTTGATGATTCACTTTACGGAGTCCTAAATCATGACCATGCATCTTTACTTCTCGCTGATCCCCGAAGCGTTGATCGCCTCGATGCTGCCACCCGAGCAGTTCGGCCAGTATTACGCGACCGGCCATAAGTTCAAATCCAAGGGCCAGGCGATCTTTTTCGAGATCGACCCCACCTTCCGCCACGAGTTCTTTGATTTCGCTTCGGCGACCCGGCGCTGTGTCGCCAAGGCCGACGGCTCGCCCAAGAACTCCGTTTACATCTCGATGTATCGGGTGCTAGAACATCTTTCGATCAGCGCCATCGGCAAGATGTATCTGACCACGGCGATGGGCGCGACACTCGGCCTGGAGCGCGGCAGCGCCTTGCCCAAGCCAGTACCGGAATTGCACATGTACCAGGCCCTGTCGCCGATCAACAGCATGGTGGTGAGTGCGCTCAACCCGGCCGGCTACTATGCCGATGTGACGACCGCGCCATCGCATTCCTTCAGCTTTCCCGGCATGTGTTTCGTCGAACTGGAACTCGGCCCGCTGGCGCGCGATCCCGAAAATGGCCAGGAAGGCGACCTGCCATACAGCTTCATGCAACACCTGCGCGAAGCCCTGATGGAGCTCAAAGTGGGTTCGAAAGACAACAAACTGGTGCATCGCGTGCATTCGCTTGAGTTTCCGTATCGTATGGTCAAGGACGGCTTCTACATCGGTATCGGGTCCGAGCTGGTCCATTACCCGATGTTGCCGCAAGCCGTATTGCGACGCGACCACAGCAACTGGTGGCGTTCGGCAAATCTTTGACCGTACCCGCCATGCCGCCGCCACGCACCGAGTCGCCGGATACGGTGCGCGTGGCCGCGACATTGCGTCGGCTGGTGTTGGCGCGGTGGTGGGTGGTGGCAATCGCCGTCGTCCTCAGTCTCGCTGCGCCCGCATGGCTAGACATTCCCTTGTCGCGCTGGCCGCTGCTGGCGGTGGCCGGAGTGGTTGCGATCTGGAACGTGATCAGCCAGCGGCGGACAAAGAGCAGTGCCGACCCCGCATCCGATGGCAGCGCCGAGATATTCAGCCAGCTTTGCTTTGATCTCGTGGCCTTGTCGGCCTTGCTGTTTTTTAGCGGCGGGGCGACCAACCCGCTGGTCTTCATGCTCTTGCCGCCGGTGGCCATCGCCGCGTTGACCCTGCCGCAACGCCTGGTGGTCGGCATCGCTCTTATCGCTAGCGTCGCCTATTCGATCCTGATGGTCAGCTTCATTCCCTTGCCGCTGGCCGATCCGGCGCGGGCGGCGGCTTTGCACCTGTCCGGGATGTGGGTCACGTTCGTGGTTTCGGTGGTGATCATTAGCTGGTTCATCCTGCGCATGACCGAAGCTCTGCGCCAGCGCGATGCCGAACTCGCAGCCGCGCGCGAACAGGCGCTGCGTGATGAACGCGTGCTGGCGCTGGGAACGCTGGCGGCGAGTGCGGCACATGAGTTGGGCACCCCGCTGGCGACCATGGCCGTACTGGCCGACGAAATGGAACACGACGCACGACTGGGCGCCGAAGCGCATGCTGACCTGCAATTGATGCGCGAGCAGATCAGCTATTGCAAACGCATCATCACCGGCCTGACCGAGCGCGCCGGGGCTGGACGTAGCGAACATGTAGAGCGTATGGCGAGTGATGCGTGGCTGCAGCGGGTATTCGAGGACTGGTGCGATCTGCGCGGTCACCCGGCGGCAGAATGGGGAAAAGTCGGCTCTGGCGGGACGGCGCCAATGCTCGTCGCCGAGCCAACATTGGAGCATGGACTGCTCAATCTGCTGGATAACGCACTGCGTGCCGGTGCTCCGGTTCATGTCGAGCTGGATTGGGACGCGACCTGGCTGACGATTACGGTACGCGATCACGGTCCCGGCTTCAGCGTCACCGATCTTCATCGTGCCGGTCAGGAAGCTTTCCCGGCACATGCTCGCGGCAGTGGCGTCGGCCTGTTGCTGACGCGGGCCGCAATCGAGCGACAAGGTGGACAGCTGAGTCTGGGTAATGCGCCAGAAGGTGGCGCCATCGCGCAGTTGCGACTTCCGCGCGAAAGCATGTCTACAATGCGCGCCCATGGCTAATACCTTGCTCGTCATCGACGATGATTCCACCTTCAACGCGGTGCTGGTGCGTGCACTGACCCGGCGCGGGGAAAATGCACAGGGCACGACCGATGCCTTGACGGCCGTCGCCACTGCAAGTCAATTGCAGCCGAAGCGAATAATTCTGGATCTCAATATCGGCGGCGTGTCGGGTCTTTCGCTGATTGCACCGCTGCTTGATGCGGTACCCGAATGTCGTATCGTCGTGCTTACCGGCTATGCCAGCATTGCCACGGCGGTGGATGCGGTCAAACTCGGCGCCGTGCAATACCTGGCCAAGCCGGTCGATGTCGACGCCATTCTGACCGCCTTCAATAGCGGTGAAGTGCCAGAGGTCGAAAACGCAATCGAGGGCACGCCTTTGTCGGTTGATCGCCTTGAGTGGGAGCACATTCAGCGCGTCTTGCATGAAAACGAAGGCAACATTTCGGCCACCGCGCGCGCCCTGAAAATGCACAGGCGCACCCTGCAGCGCAAATTGATGAAGCATCCGGTCCGTGAATAAGGCCTTCTTTTTACCGGCTGCGACAATATGTCGCACGGTGCGCGCAGTGATCGGCTTTAGCATGCGTTCATTGCCAACACGGGGTGAGGAGCAGGATCATGAATCAAGCAAAACAGGTCGTCGGTACCGATCAGAGCGAGATGGTGTCGCTGCTTCTGGGCGCCGGGTTTGCGCTCGCTTCGCTGATCATTCTGCCCGCCGTCGCGCAGCGCATCGGGCTGGGTTCCAGTCTCACGATCGCTTTGCGTGGCGCCTTGATGCGAGCGGCCAGCCGGGTCTGAATTTCTCGAAAGGCGTGTTCCTCGTCATTCCCGCGAAGGCGGGAATTTAGGCCGTATATCCAATTGGTTTTTCCTACAGTCAGTTCTACAAACTGGATTCCCGCCTGCGCGGGAATGACTTTTTTTGGGGGCTGCGCCAAGCTTATCCATGCGCTGAGTGTTTCGCTCAACCGTTTGCGTTTCTGGTCGCTACTTTTACTGGTATTGCTGTCTGCCTGCTCCGACTCTGGGAGTAGCTTGTCTGGTCGCCCCCAAGGCGGCGACTTCGTCCTCCAGAGTGCTGCCGGTCCCATCGATACTCGGGCTTTGCGCGGCAACGTACTGTTGCTCTATTTCGGTTACGTTAGCTGCCCCGATATTTGTCCGGCGTCGATGGCTGCTGGTGCAGCAGCGCTGAATGCGCTGACTGCCGACGAGCGCAAGTGGACCCGCATGATCATGGTTTCGGTCGATCCCGAACGCGATACACCGGCGCTACTCAAGGAATACGCCGCCTTTTTTCATCCCGAGATGATTGGTGCCGTTGGCACCCTGGCCGAGACGGCGGCGGTGGCGAAATCCTTTGGTGCCGGCTATGTGCGCCAGCCCAACCGCCCGGACGGTAGTTATGCCGTGGACCATACCTCGCACACCTATGTGATAGGACCCGATGGCAAGCTGGCCGAGTTGCTGCTACTGGGAACTCCGGCGGATAAGGTGGCGGCGACGGTGCGCAAGTTGCTATGACCCGTCCTGCTGATCGCGCCATGATCTTTCTTGGCCTGGGCGGGCTGGCATTTTTCGGCTGCTTCGTCGATGCCGCCTGGTTGCGTGCGGCGGCGGTTGATGACGATGCGCAGCGCCTGCAAATGGTGGCGCAACTTCGCCTGACCGATCTTGCTTTGTTTACCGAGGCGCGCTACACGCGGCATCCGTCGCAGGCCGATTTGCATTCGGCATTTCAGGATCATCCACTGGCGATTGAGCACTTCCCGACCGGTTCATTGATCGGTCCGCCGGCTGGATTGCAAAAAGTCGGCGCTGGCGAGATGAAATACCCCGCAGCGGGTACGGCGCCATGAAGCTCTGGATCGAAAAACAGCGCTATCTGATCGATTTCACGCTCGCCTCACTGGCTCGGCGCAAGGCGCGCAACATCGGTCTGCTGCTGGTTTATACCTTGCTGGTGTTTATGCTGGCGTCGGTCACGCTCTACACCCACGCTTTGCGCCAGGAGGCGGCGCGGGTGCTGGTGGCCTCGCCCGAGGTGGTAGTGCAACGCATGGTGGCCGGGCGCCACGACCTGATTCCGCCGGGTTACATGGAGAAGATCGGGCGCATTCGTGGGGTCCAAACCCGAACCGCGCGGCTGTGGGGTTACTACTACGACGCAGTGACCAAGGCCAATTACACCTTCATGGTGCCGGCCGAGGATGCCCCGGCCAAGGGCGAAATTGTGGTTGGCCCGGCCTTGGAGCGCAGCCGTGGTCTGGCGGCAAACAATGGCATTTCCTTCCGTTCGTATTCGGGCAAGTTGCACACCTTCATCGTTGCGGCTGTGCTGCCACAGGCCACCGAACTGGTCAGCGCCGATCTGGTGTTGATGAGCGAGGAAAGCTTCCGCGCCTTCTTTGATTACCCGGTCGGCCACTACACCGACATCGCGCTGACGGTTGCCAATCCGCAAGAGGTGAAGAACGTCGCCTTGAAGCTCTCTGCGGCGCTGCCCGATGCGCGGCCTATCCTGCGTGACGAAGTGCTGCGCACCTATGCCGCTATTTTCGATTGGCGTGAAGGCATCGTTCTGGCGCTGTTCTCTGCGGCCATTCTGGCTTTCGGCATCCTCGCCTGGGAAAAGGCGTCTGGCCTCTCGGCCGAAGAAAAGCGCGAAATCGGCATCCTCAAGGCGATCGGCTGGGAAACCGGCGATGTGATCAAGATGAAGTTCTGGGAAGGCATGCTGATTTCGCTCACCGCGTTTCTGGTCGGCTTCGTCGCCGCCTATGTGCATGTATTTCATTTTGCAGCGAGCATGTTCGAGCCGGTACTCAAGGGCTGGGCGGTGTTGTATCCGCACTTTCAACTGACTCCGCATATCGACGGCGTGCAGGTGGCGACGCTGTTCTTCTTCACCGTGTTTCCCTATGCCGCCGCCGTGCTGGTGCCGATCTGGAAAGCGGCCATCACCGACCCCGATTCGGTGATGCGGGGATGAGCGCGCCATGATTGAACTGAGCGGCATCCGCAAAGCCTTCAACCAGGGGCGGGACAACGAGTATTGGGCACTCGATGGCATCGATCTGCGCATCGCCGCCAATCAGGTCACGGCCTTGCGCGGCCCCAGCGGTTCGGGCAAGACCACGCTGTTGACCATCGTCGGTTGCCTGTCGCGCCCAACCGAGGGCCGGGTACGGCTCAAGGGCGGGGATATCTCGGGCCTGCCGGAGCGCTTTTTGACCGAGATTCGACGCCAGCGCTTTGGCTTCATCTTCCAGCAATTCAATCTGATCAAGGGCTTGACCGCGCTGGATAACATCATCCTGCCGGGTTATCCGACGGGCCGCCCGCGTCATGAATTGCTGGCGCGGGCCGAGGAGCTGCTGGTCGGGCTCAAACTTGGTCACCGTCGCGATGCCAAGGTCGAATGGCTCTCCGGCGGCGAGCAGCAGCGTGTCGCCATCTGCCGGGCGCTGATCAACGATCCGGAACTAGTGATCGCCGACGAACCGACGGCCAATCTCGATAGCCACCTTGCCGGCGAGTTCATGGGCATCCTGGAAAGTCTCGCCGGGCAGGGGCGGACGATTTTGCTCACCAGCCATGATCCGCTGGTGGTGGAATCGAACGTGGTGCAGAACGTCGTCGATATGCGCGATGGCAAGTTGATTCAGCACCGTTAGGCATGCTGTTCCAGCCCGCCATCATCGCCCTGCTTCTCGCCAGCACCTTGTGTGTGCTGGCGCTGGTCGGTAGCGCACCGTTTGCCGTGGACGTTATACGCCGCTGGGATATTCGCAGTGGCAGCGAGCGGCAACTGCAGCTGGAACGTCGCACCTATTTGTTCTCGACCCTGCTCACGCTGGTCCTAGTGCTGCAACTGGCGGCCGTGCTGCTGTTTGTGTTCAATGCTGAAAAGATGTCCGGCATGTTCGTCGGCGCCATGTGCGCGGTGGGTACGCTCAACGTCAATGCCTTCGGTTTCCCGGCGCTTAACGGCAAGATCGCGGTATTCTTCCTGGCAGCGATGTGGTTGGCGATCAACCATGTTGACAGCCGCGCCCGCGACTATCCGCTGGTCCGCATCAAATACGGCTTGCTGCTAGCCTTGGCGCCTTTACTGGCCGGCAGTGCGTGGGCCGAGTTGCAGTACTTCCTTGATCTCAAGGCCGATGTGATTACCTCGTGCTGTGGCAGTCTGTTTTCGGAGGGCAGCCCGACGATCGCGGCTGAGGCCTCAGCGTTGCCACCGATCCCGGCCATGTGGCTGTTTTACGGCAGCCTCGGTGCAGCGGTGGTATTGGCCGCCGTGCATGGACTGGGGGGCGGTCGGCAGCGCTGGTCGGGTTATCTGTTGGCTCTCGCCAGCGGCGTCGCCTTTGTCGCCACCATCGCCGGAATTCTTGCCTTTGTCTCGCTCTACATCTACGAGCACCCGCATCACCATTGCCCGTTCTGTATTCTCAAACCCGAATACAACTATCAGGGTTACTGGCTCTATGTGCCGCTGTTTGGTGCCACGGCGGCGGGCTTGGCGGCGGGTGCGGTGCAGCCATTTGCCCGTATTGCCAGTCTGCGCGAGGTGATTCCGGAGTTCTCGCGCCGTATGGCTGCCATTGCCGCCAATGGCTTCTTTCTCACCGCAGCGATTGCCTCGTTCATGATCTGGCAGTCGCGCCTGATTCTGCTGGAGTAGGAATGATTCACCGGTTTGGTTTTCTGTTGCTGTTGTTGCTGAGCGCTTGCGGGGGTGACAAGTCGCCTGCCAAGCTCAATGTCGGCGACATCGCGCCCACCTTTCAAACCACCCGCGCCGACGGCATGGCTGCAGAATTTCCGGCGGCCTGGGCCGGCAAGCCAGTGGTCATTCGCTTCTGGGCCGACTGGTGCAAGTATTGCGAGCCGGAGATGAAAGCCATCGAACCCATCTATCAGCAACTCAAACCACAAGGTTTACAGATGATCGCGATCAACGCCGGGCAGGACCGCAAGACCGTTGTCGCCTACATGGAAAAGCTCGGGGTCAGTTATCCGGCCCTGATGGATGAAGATTCGGCCATTGCCAAACGCTATGGCGTGGTCGGTTTGCCGACGACGTACTTCATCGACGCCAAGGGCATCGTGCGCGTCAAGCTGATCGGTGAGGCCGAGGCGGCCGGGTTTGAGCGTGCCGCCCGTGAGATTCTCAAGTGAGCACGGCAGGGGAGCCTGAGATCGACGCCAAAGCGCCGTGCGATCTGTGTTCGCTGCCCATCGGCAGTGAGCCATTTCTGCTGGCCACGCCGCCAAAATCCTTCTTCTTTTGTTGCGAGGGATGCAAAGGCATCTATCAAATGTTGCACGATATCAAAGACACACCAACCAATCAGGGCCGATAATCAAGCCACGATCCACCAAGGAGCACGACCATGATGAACGACGAAATGATGAAGCAGATGCCGCACCTGATGGGGCAGGGCATGGGCATGATGAATCACCCGGTAACGCAAGGCGCGATGATGGCCGCGACCGGTTTTGCGGCCGGGCGCGGTCTGCTCGGCGCCACGCTATTCCGCAATCCGCTGCTGTTGCTGGTGGGCGGGATCGCCGGTGGCATTGCGGCCGGTTATTTGTTGCACAAGTACGAAAAGGAAATCGTGCTGGGCGTGTCGAAAGCCACCGGCATGGGCAAGGATTTCGCGCTGCAACAGCGTGAAAATCTTGACGATCTCCTCGCCGAAGCCAAAGAGAACGAAGCCCAAGCCAGCACTGCCGCCGCTGCACCGGCCGCCGCCGACGTTCAAACCCAAGCTGAAGCCTGAGATACGCGCCATGAATGCCGACGATCTGGCACGGCGCATCGTCGTCCGTCATCGTGAAGCCGGCTACTTGCGACTTGAACTGCCCGCCGAGGTTTGTCATGTGGCGGCGCTGGCCGCGATCGAATCCGCCTTGCGTCAGGTCACGGGCGTTTATCGTATCAATACCTACGGCGTGCAGCGTCGTCTGGTGGTTTGGTACGACGCGCATACCGGCGATCTGACGGCCGTTGCGCGTGCCCTGAAAGCATGCCTGGCGACTCTGCCGGCGGCCGGAACGGATGCACCGGCGGCTGTGCCGCAATTCGGCGAACAGGCGCGCCGTATCCTGAATCAGGCCCAAGAAAAACTGGACCAACTGCGTAAGCCCACCGCACCCGCCGGCAGCCTGCAAGCGCGGCTGCAACCCGTGCTGGCCAGCGCTCTCACCGAAAAGGCGATCACCAATTTCTTCAATGATCTGGTCGCCTTTTACCTGATCAAGGTGCATTGGGAACTCATTTCCAAACGCTGGCTGCAAGATCCGGTCAAGTACGCCAACGCCTGGCTGACGGTGTTTTACCTGGTCTTCCTGTTGATCCGTTATCGCAAATCGATCGCCAAGCCGGTGCCGATCGCATCGCCCGAGCCAGCCACGGAATCGTGAAGAACGCCCGCATCGTTCATCGCCTGTCGCGGCGCATTCGCATCGTCGCGCCGTCACTGGTGAAGCAGCCCGAACGCTGCTACATCCTCGAGATCCTGTTGCGCAAGCATGGTGCGCTGCGCGAGGTGAAGAGCGTGCCGGAAATCGGCTCGGTGACGCTGCATTTCGATCCACTGCAGTTGCCTGAAGAACGACTGCTGGCGGTGGTCGATGCCGTGATCGGCAATATTGCCAGCGCGCCAGCGCCAACAACTCCTAGCGCCGTCCTGCCAGAACCGACTTTTACGAGTGATACCCCGGCCCAGGAATGTAATGCCGCCATCGAGGGCATGACCTGCGCCTCGTGCGCGCTGCTGATCGAGATGAGTCTACAACGCGATCCGCGCGTAGCCGATGCGGCGGTCAATTTCGCGGCCGGCACGATCACGGTCAAAGGTCATCTGAGCCGGGAGCAACTTTTCGCTTCGGTAGCAAAGCTTGGCTACGAAGCGCGACCGATGGATACGCTGACCCAACGCCGTCTGCTCATCGAGCGCGAAAAGGCGCGTGTCGAAAATGCACGCAAGCGTTTGCTGCATTCCGCCCTGCTCACCGCGCCGGTGATGGTTTCCGGCATGCTGATGTATCGCTCGCCGGCCCTGCGTCTGCTCGAACTGGTGCTGTCGACGGCCGTGATAGCCGGGCCGGGGCGCGAAATTTTCAGGAAAGCCTGGGCGCTGGCGCAGCGGCGCGAAGCCAACATGGATACGCTGATCGCCATGGGCGCCGGCGCCGCTTACCTCTACAGCATTCCGGGCGTGGCCAGCATGCGCCACCACGTCTATTTCGAGTCCGCTGCCGCCATCATCGCCTTCGTTCTCGGCGGTCGCTACATGGAAGAGCGTGCCAAGGGCAAGGCCTCCGAGGCCATCCGCAAGCTGATCGAGTTGCAACCCGAGACAGCGATTCGCGTTACGGCCGATGGCGATCAAACCATTGCCATCGACGACGTCCAGATCGGCGATCGCCTGCGCGTGCGCCCCGGCGACAAGGTGCCGACGGACGGCGTGGTCGAGGAGGGCGCTTCCACGCTCGACGAAGCCATGCTCACCGGCGAATCGCTGCCCGTGACCAAGGGCGCCGGCGATTCCGTGGTCGGCGGTTGCCTGAATGGTAACGGCGCCTTCATCCTGCGCGTGACGGCGATTGGCGGTGACACGGTGCTCTCCGGCATCGTCAAGCTGGTTGATCATGCCCAAGGTGCCAAGCTGCCGGTGCAGAAACTGGCCGACCGTATTTCGGCGCGTTTCGTGCCGGCGGTGGCTGGGATTGGTGCTCTGACGCTGGCCGGCTGGCTGCTGGCGGGAGCGCCGGCTTCGCGCGCACTGGCGCATTCCGTCGCCGTGCTATTGATCGCCTGCCCCTGCGCACTCGGGTTAGCGACGCCGACAGCGATCATGGTCGGCACCGGCCAGGCGGCGAAGCGCGGCATCTACATCCGCAATGGCGAGGCGCTGGAAACGGCGGCGACGCTGGATACGCTGGTCTTCGACAAGACCGGCACGATCACCGAAGGCAGGCCGGTGGTGACGGATTTTCTCGCGGTGACGGGGAGCGACGAGGAACGCACGCTGGCGCTGGTCGCTGGCGCCGAGGCGCATTCCGAACACTTTCTGGCGCGCGCCGTGGCGGCCTACTGTAAGGCTCGCGCCGTTCCGCCAGCACCGACTTTTGACTTCGAGGCGATTCCGGGGCGCGGTCTGCGTGCGCGAAGTGAGGAAGACACGGTCCTGGTCGGCAATGCTGAATTGATCGGGGAACACGGTATCGACTTCAGTGCGCAGCAGGATCAGGCCGCCGCTTGGGCCGAGCAGGGCAAGACGCCGGTTTTTGTGGCCATCGATGGCAAGGTCGCTGCGCTGCTGGCCATCGCCGATTCGCCGCGCGCGGGAGCGAAAGAGGCGATTGCCCTGTTGCATCGCTTCGGTCTAAAAACCGTGATGGCGACCGGTGATGTCGACGCCGTAGCGCACCACATCGCCCGCGAAGTGGGGATCGACGAAGTGATCGCCCGTGCCACGCCGGCCGACAAACTGGCTTTGGTTCAGCGTTTGCAAGATGAGGGACGAAAAGTCGGCATGATCGGCGACGGTATCAACGACGCCCCGGCACTGGCGGCCGCCAACGTCGGCTTCGCCATCGGCGGCGGTGCCGACATCGCTGTCGAATCGGCCGACATCACGCTGGTCGGCGGCGATATTGCCCGTGTCGCCAGCGGGATCGATCTTTCGCGCCGCACCATGAAGATCGTGCGCCAGAATCTGTTCTGGGCACTCGGCTACAACGTCATTGCGATTCCCGTGGCGGCGGCCGGGCGGCTCAATCCGATGATCGCGGCAGCGGCAATGGCGATGAGTTCGGTCTCGGTGGTGACGAACTCGCTGCGGTTGCAACGATAAACTAGTCTTCATTACCGCGCAGGCGGGAATCCAGCCGCCGACATGGAAGAAAAGCATCCCACCGTTTATATCCTGGCCAGCCAACGCAACGGTACGCTGTACATCGGCGTCACTTCCGATCCGCTCAAGCGGATCTGGCAGCACCGGAACGATGTGGTCGAAGGTTTTACACAGCGCTATGGCGTGCATCAATTGGTTTACTACGAGCTGCACGGCAGCATGGACGCCGCGATTACCCGGGAGAAGCAATTGAAGAGGTGGAACCGCGTGTGGAAGCTGAAGTTGATCGAAGAGCGAAATCCCGACTGGCGTGATTTATGGGATGAGATCGCTGCATGAGGCTCAGCCCCGTCACTCCCGCGCAGGCGGGAGTCCAGCCATCGTCTCCGTCACCCACTGGATTCCCGCCTGCGCGGGAATGACGGTTTATGGAAAACGGTCACATTGTCGAGTTTTCGTTCTGGGCGGCCTTCATGGTCGGGCTGCTGGGTTCCGGCCATTGCATTGGCATGTGTGGCGGACTCGTTTCCGGCTGCTTCATGAAGTTGCGCGCAAGCGGACCTTGGCCGTATGCGGCGTATCACGCGGCGCGGATCGGCATCTATGCGCTGGTTGGACTCGTTGCGGCGTTGCTGGGTACGGTTCTAGTCGCCAGTGGCATGACCGGATTGGCGCAGGGCGTGCTGCAGATCATCGCCGGTGCCATCGTGATTCTGCTCGGACTTGATCTGCTCGGCATTTCACCGATCCGCAATGTCTACGGTTTCGCGCCGGTAGCGTGGCTGCGCCGGCAATTCGTTACGGCAACGCAAAAAGGCCCGGTGCTCGGTGCGGCGATCAGCGGCGCAATCAACGGTCTGATGCCCTGTTCGATGACCATGGCGATGGCCGTCAAAGCCACTACGTCACCCGCGCCCGCAGAAGGGATGTTGCTGATGCTGGCTTTTGGCGCGGGAACCCTGCCGTCGATGCTGTTTGCCTCGGTGTTGTTCGGCAAGTTGGGGCCACGCCTGCGCGGCGGCCTGCAAAAGTTTGCTGCGCTGTTCGTTATCGCGCTTGGCGTGTCGACACTGTGGCAGGGGCTGCGCTTCTACCTCGTGATGTACAGGCTGGTGATCTGATCGGGCCGCAAAAAAGTCGGCTCTGACGGGACGGCGCTCAATTGGCCGGGGACAGATTGCCGGCCACCAACTGCGCGGCGGGCTGCGTGGCAAGGTTGATGCCGGCGCGGCGGCGGAGATCAGCCATGACCTGGGCTTCATTCTTGCGCGAAGCGAAAAGTGCATCGTGCATGTCGCGGGCGGCGATCAGTTCCGCGGCTTGCTGGCGCCAGGCCATCATCTGTGGATGATGGTCGTGGTGAAGATGCGCTACCCGATGTTCATTGATCCAGCGCCAGCCTTCCTTTTCGTTCACCGGCGTGCCTTCCCCGTTCAAGTGCATCGCGCCCAGACGCGATTGCGCTTCGCGATCGCCTTTTTCGGCAGCAATGCGGTACCACTTCAACGCTGCCGCCGGGTTTTTCGCAACCCCGTCGCCATGCTGATAGATAGTCCCCAGGTTGAAGGCGGCATTGGCATCGCCCTTCTGCGCCAACGGTGTCCAGAAAGCCATCGCTGCAGCCGTATCTCCCGTGCGGTGGCGTTTCGCGGCATCGGCGAAGCTGTTCGCTGAGTCGGCGGCAGCTGACAAGGTGGGCAGGGAAATGGCCGCGAGAAGTAGTAGATGGCGTTTCATTCGAGCACTCCGGGTACAGGAAAGCGCCAAATCGTAAAGCCACCAGTGCGTCTACAGTTGCGACATGGTGTCGCAGGCGACGTTTTGTCGCAGGTGTTGCCCCTACGTCGTGCCCAGCAGATCAGTCATGATCCGGCACGACTTGCGACCATTGCCCCGGCGTTCACTTTCGGGTTCGATCACGCCCTGGCGACGCAGCCCGGAGAGGGTGCGCGAAACCGTTTCGATCGTCAGTGCAGTGATCTCTGCCATATCCCGCAAGGGAGGCAGTTCTGTGCTGAATACGGCGGGAGTGGCTTGCGGCAGAAATACGCCAAGCAAGCGACGTATGCGCTCAACCGCTTGCCCGGAACGCAGGGCGACCACGCGTGCGGCACGCCGCTCACCCAGCATCAGGGCGTTCAACAAGGAATCGCGTTCGGCTTGCGCAGCTCCCGGCCAGGGAACCAGTTCGCACGGTGTGAGTGCCGTGGTCCGGAAGGAGCACCGACCAAAGAGCAAGGTGTCGGCACCGACGATATCACCCTCCATGGCCAGCCCCGCATAAGTGGGCTCACCGCCAGGGTTGATCGCATCGAAGCGGACCACACCGTTGGCGACCCGCCAGGCAGATCCGGCGTCGCCGGCCTCCTGAATCAATTGTCCGCTGTCAAAGCGCAGGGTTGCAGCGGGATCACTGATCGACGACATGAGCGGGTTCATCGGTTTGGAACAAGGAGCGAATATAGCCTCTGCCTGGCCGCTGGGGAATGAGACAAAATGTCGCAGCCTGGCTTGGAGACTCAGAACCAGACCTCGGGATAGCGCCGCGAGCGTGGCAGGTTATTCACCACCAAGGCGACCAACAGCAGGATCAGCGGGCCGACGGTGGCTGGCATCAGCACGTACCAGAAGCCAAGCCGCTCAATCTCGGCGGAACCGAGCGCAGCAATAAGTGCGGTGGCACCGCCGGGAGGGTGAAGGGTGCGTGTCAGGTGCATCACAGCAATTGCGGTGGCAACCGCGATGGCTTGTGCCACTCCGGGCCAGTGATGAAAGAGCTGCCAGCAGCCAACGCCAATCAGGGCCGAAATCATGTGACCGCCGATCAGGTTGCGCGGTTGCGCCAGGGGACTGCGCGGTGCGCCATAAACCAGCACGGCCGAGGCGCCGAACGAGCCGATCATCAAATGCAGGTCGTGTCCGACAAAGAAGCGCGCGCCGACCCATGCCACCGCACCAATACCCAGCAGCGCGCCGATCCAGGACCAGAAGACTTCGTCGGTGCTGACGCGGGGCGGCCCGCCGGCCGTAGTGCCGCGCCACTTGCGAAAATAGTCGCGCCAGCTCCGTTCCAGCTTCATTGTTCGTCACCGGTGCGGCGCTTGCGCAGACGTTCTACCGCGTGGTGCCATGCCAAGTGATAGACGATGCGGAAATCCTCGGTACTGATATCCAGATAACCGGGAATGTGCTGCATGGCGTCGAGGATGTCCTCGTCCGTCAGTTCCGGTTCATGCTCGGCATCGATTGGCACGTCTTCTGCATGCTTGACGGTCATGCTTGAGCTCCTTTGCGGGGGTTCGGCAATGCTTGTCGCAAACGCCACAGCTTAGACGGTTCTTCCTTCTCCGGCTTCTTCATGCGTTTTTCCGTCGCGAATCTGGTAGATGCGCTTGAAGGTCGGGATGATTTTCTCGTCGTGGGTGACGACGATGATGGCGGTGCGGAATTGCTGGGCCATATCGTTGAGGATGCGGATCACCGTCAGCGCACGTTCCGAATCCAGTGGCGCCGTGGGTTCGTCGGCGAGGATGATGGGCGCATGATTGGCGAGCGAACGGGCGATCGCCACGCGTTGCTGTTCGCCGCCGGAAAGTTGCGAGACTTGCGCCTTGGCGCGATGCGCGACGTCAAGGGCGGTCAGCAGTTCCAGGGCGCGCTGGCGGGCGGTGGCGTTGTCGACGCCGGCCAGCATGGGCAGCAGCGCCACGTTATCCGTCACGTCGAGAAACGGGATCAGATAGGGCGCCTGGAAAACGAAGCCGATGCGGTCGCGGCGTAGGGTGCGCAGGTCGGGGATTTTCCAGCCACCGCTGGCGCCGTCGTAGATGGTCTCGCCGGCCAGTTCCATATGGCCGCCGGTCGGTTCGATCACGGCGCCGAGACATTTGAGCAAAGTGCTCTTGCCCGAGCCGCTGGGGCCGATCAGGCCAACTACCTCGCCCGGCCAGACGGTCATGTCGACCCCTTTCAAGGCATCGACGGCGGCGTCGCCGCTGCCATAGCGCTTGCGCAGGCCGGTCAGTTTGATTGCCGGTGGGCTGTTTTTGATCTTATCCACCGATGGCCTCCGCCGGGTCGATGCGCAGCGCGGCGCGAATCGCGACCACGCTGGCTAGAGCGCAAATCAGCATGACGATGGCAAATCCGCGCAGGGCGTCACCCGGCAGCAGCAGCACATATTTGGGGAAGACCGGCGCCCATAAACCCGAGGCCACGCGCCCGACCAGAAAGCCGATTAGGCCCAGCCCGAGGGCTTGCTGCAGGATCATCAGGGCGATGGTCCGATTCTTGGCGCCGATGAGTTTCAACACCGCAATCTCACGAATCTTGGCCATGGTCATGGTGTAAATGATGAAGGCGACGATGGCGGCAGTGACCACCGAGAGAATGGCCAGGAACATGCCGATCTGCTTTGATGACGTGGCGATCAACTTGGCGATCAGGATGTCTTCCATTTGCGCCCGCGTGTACGCGGTGAGCCGCTTCCAGCGCTGGATTTCGTTGGCCACGGCGTCGGCATCGGCGCCTGGGCTGAGGCGGACGAGCACAGTGTTGACCATGCGGCTCTGGGCCCCGGCGGCCTGTACGGCTTCGAGCAGCCCCGGCACGCCCGGTCGATTGAAGGCGGGATTGGCGGCGGTGCGGGCGCGTTCGTTGAGCAGGGCGTCGTTGTCTTTGAGGAACTGGATCTCTTGCGCGTCCTTGAGCGGAACAAAGATCATCGGATCACCGCTGGCCGAGACCATGCGCCGCGTCAGTCCAACGATGACGTACTCGTGGCGTCGGATGCGGATGCGCTCACCCAGCGCGAGGCCGGTCTTTTCGTCGGCGATGGCCTCGTAATGCCCGGCCAAGACCGGTCGACCGGCAGTGAGATAAGCCGGCGCGCCGGGGCGATTGGGGCGATCGACTTCCATGCCGACGATCATCACGCGGGCCTCAATGCCGGCGTGCTGGATCTGTATCGTCAGGTAGGCGGCGTTACCGGTTTCCGCCACTCCGGGCAGGCCGGCGATGCCGCGCCAGACGTCATCGCGAATGCTGGAGGGTTCGGCATACGGCCCCAGCGTGCCTTGCTGCACCACCCAAAGGTCGGCGCCGCTGTTATCGATCAATACCTGGCCGTCATCGACCATACCGCGATAGATGCCGGCCATCGAGAGCGTGACACCGATCAGTAGGCCAAGCCCGACGCCGGTGAACAGGAATTTGCCCCAGCCGTGCAGGATGTCGCGGCCAGCGAGATTGATCACGGTGCCACCTTGACCAGCGCGTCGACGACCTTGATCCGTGTTTCGGCGTTGAGCGCGCGCTGGCTATGCACGATCACTTCGGTATCGGCGGCGAGGCCATCGAGAATCTGGGTCATGCCAGCGGTCGAGGTCGCTCCGGCTTTGATCGGCACGAATACTGCCCGGCCGTCCTGGCGGCGCCAGACGCCATCGACCTGACCGATGCGCTTGATTGCCGTCGTCGGCACCGCCAACGCTTTCTCGACCGGCGGCAGGTGGAGGCGGACTTCCGCCAGTTCGCCGATGGCGAGATTGTCCGGCGGCGACGCAAATGCAACATTGGCGATACGTTCTTCGGCGACGG
>CAMDMZ010000015.1 GCA_945902805.1 Propionivibrio dicarboxylicus
GCCTTAAGCTTCCCGGTGCCTGGTGGAACGCCAGCAACGCCCAAGCCATGCTCAACCTCCGTTGTCTGCGTGCCAACCACCGCTGGAATGACTACTGGGATCAACGGGCCGCGTGAGCATCTATTGTCCACCACTTTCAATTACACCCGCGAGTGCGAGCGAACGGACGGGTTTGATTGGGGTAATGCTTGCCAAATGGCTTCAGCCAAGGCATCCGGGCGCGTTCCGCGAAATACGAAGATCAGGTGCCAGAGC
This sequence comes from Propionivibrio dicarboxylicus, assembly GCA_945902805.1. Classification (GTDB taxonomy): domain Bacteria; phylum Pseudomonadota; class Gammaproteobacteria; order Burkholderiales; family Rhodocyclaceae; genus CAMDMZ01. Next base: position 256 of record CAMDMZ010000015.1, read on the forward strand.
GCAAGCTGGCCACCTTCTGTCTTGATATGGCCAAACTGAATGAGGGGATCGAAGAAGACCTGACCGAGCAAGGGAAATTGACCGGCGTCGATTAAGCCACCTCCACTTGCAGACTGAACCGACTGGCAGTCGCGCGGACTTCCTTCATGCGTCCGTGTCCAGGGAGTACCCTGTCGGCAATCGTCACCAGCCCAGCACGCTCCAGCTCATCAACATCGCGCTTCACGGCACTGCGGTCTCGGTGCAAACGCTCTGAAATTTGCGTAATCGAACCGGGCATTTCTTTCACCGCCCGGAACAGCGCCAAGCGAGCCGCCGTGATGAGCTTCATTACGTCCGCAGGGTCTTCGAAGCTGATGATGCGCTCGTCGGGCAACGGCTCACCACGATCAGCTGCTTTGGCCAATTGGCGGCCATGCTTGAAAAAGCCGTCTTCCGTTCCCGTCTTAATGGTGAGCTTGGTCATTTTCTATCCTTCAGGGCAATCCAGTCTTGTTTAAAGCGCTCTTCAGTGTCTTCGAAACTAACAAACTCGATAGGCTCCATGACGCCGAAATAGTGACGATGGTGGCCATCGTGGGCATTGTCGTAACCCACCACTCGGCCATTGTCGCCGGCATGGATGTTGTGATTGATGTAGGCGAGGTTGTACCGGCTGACCTTCTTGGTGATCGTATCAACCCAGACTTCCCGGCGCAGCTTCCCGTTCCCACGCTTGTCGGAAATCTTGTGGGACTCATCGATAATCTTCACATCAGCCATAATGGATCATATCATGGCTGATGATCTTCCGGCCTCACCTCGCGATCAGGCGTCGGCACCCATGGCAACCGCTCGATCCAATGAAGAGGGCAAACAATCGGACCGGTTTGATTCGGCTGATGCTTGCCAAATAGCGTCGACTACTGCATCTGGTTGCGTCAAGACCTGATTGTTCCAGAACCGCATTACTCGAAACCCGGCCGAACGCAATCGACGGCCCCGAATCCGATCCTATTCGCCGTCTTGATGTTGGCCACCATCGACGTCGCAGGCGCGACCTTCCCCTTAAAGGGGGAGGGAAGAACCGGGCGCCTGGGGATTGTGGCGAACGACATATTCGGTCAGGAGGTCTAAGCTCTGCGCTTCGGTCTGACTTGAGGTGTCGATTACCAGTTCGGCTGACTCGGGTTGCTCATAGGGGGCGTCGATGCCTGTGAAATCGTGCAATTGGCCGGCACGAGCCTTGCGGTAAAGCCCCTTGGGATCACGGCCTTCACAGGTAGCCAGATCGGCGGCGACAAACACCTCGTGAAACCGGGATCGGCGGGCGGCGAATCGCGCCTTTTCGCGATCAACCCGATAAGGGGAGATGAATGCGGTAATGCAGATCAAACCGGCTTCGGCGAAGAGGGCGGCGACTTCGCCTACCCGGCGAATGTTCTCTGCACGGTCCTCGGGAGAAAAACCCAGATTGGCGTTCAATCCATGACGGACGTTGTCGCCATCGAGGGTATAGCACGCGTAGCCGAGGGAAAGCAGGCGCTCCTCAAGCCCCATGGCCAAGGTTGATTTTCCGGAGGCCGAAAGCCCGGTAAGCCAGATTACCACGCCGTCGTGACCAAAACGCTGGCGGCGGTGCTGGCTATCGACATGATGATCGACGGCGGTGATGTTTGTTGATTTGGCCATGATAATGACTATTTATCCATGGAATACATAAATGAGCGCCTAATCTGATCAGGTAAGTGTTAAGTAATAGCGAATCTTTAAAACCGTCATTCCGGGCTTGACCCGAAATCCAATAACACACTGCTGGATTCCGGGTCAAGCCCGGAATGACGATTCAAAATGGTTTAGCTACCCAAATTAACTTGGTGCTCAAGTGTACATCGATAGACCTGATCCATCGCATCGACGACACGATCAATACGAAAGCACTCGGCGAACCGATTATGCCCTGACCGGCCGTAGTTTGAACGAGTCTCAGGGGTGCGCATCTGACCAATCCCGCGAGCAAGCGCTTCGGCATCGCCGGGCGGCACCAGGATCCCGGCGCTACCCTGGGCAAGAACCCAGCCAACGCCTGACCCCGAAATATCGCTGGCCACGATCGCCTTGGCGTGCTGCATGGCCTCAAGGAGAACGACACCAAACGCTTCGGTGCGCTCGAGAGATGGCAAAACCAGTACATCACATGTTTGCTGCAGTGATTGCAAGTCGCCTGTAGTCAGTTTTCCGGCAAATCGGATGCGGCTGGGGGCGCCGCTCTCAAGGCGAGCCACCTCCAGCTTGGCGCGGAGTTCGCCGTCGCCGACAATGATTGCCTGGGTATCCGGAAGCTTGGCGATGGCCTGGATGAGAATCTCAAAGCCCTTATAGTAGGTCAAGCGGCCGATGGCCAGTACTTTCAGCGCTCCGTCTTGCCAGCGAGTGGCCTTCCCTATCGATGGTATCGATATATCCAATGGTGGGAGCCCGAGCGGGACAACGTAGCTCTTGTTTCGCCACGATCGTAATGCCGGACTGGATTCCAGATATGTTGGCGAGGTAGCCACGATTGACGTGGCACGGCGCAACAGCGCCTGTTCGAAGGGACGATACAACCAATAGGCCAGTTTCAGCCTGGGATCTATCGCCGAGCTAACGACATCGGCATGCCAATGAATGACCCACGGCAAGCGACGGGCACTGGGTATGACCAGAGCCCAAAACGCGGAGGTATTGGGAAGGTGAAGGTGCAGGATATCCGGCTGGAAATCCGCAATCGCTCGAGCCAACCAGACCGGGAATGCCGGACTAACGGGTGCATAGAGCAGACGGCCGTAGCAGGGTACGCGGATTACCGAAGGAAAAGTGGTTGCCTTTTGAGGCCGGGATGGCAACCCATCGGGCGCGTGCGAATGGACCAGAGCTACGACCTGATGGCCGACTCGTGTTTGCTCATCGACCAACGCGGCCAGAAAGTTCTCCATCCCTCCATGGAACGGCGGATAAAACTTGCCAACGTGAAGAATGCGCACGGCTAGCTGCCGGACTCGATCTTTCTCAGCAAGCCCTGCAATGCCGGGTCCCCCGGCTTCAACTGTACCGCCGTCCGGGCTTCGATCATGGCGTCGGCTTTGTTGCCCGTCTCCATGAAAACAAGGGCACGGGCAAAGCGGATATCAGCACCATCCTTCTCGGCCAGTAACTTTTCGAGAATCGTTGAAGCCTCTGCGCCTTGGCGATTCCGGTGCATCGCCAAAGCGAGTTGAATCCGCGCCGACCGGCTGCCCGGATCGACATCAACCAGTTTCCGGTAATCCACGATCGCCTCGGCGTTCTTGCCCAGTTTGATATTGCTCTGGGCCCGTGTCTTAAGGGCTTGCTGCTTTTCTTCGGGATCGCTTAGTCGCGCAAGCGCCTGGTCAATCGCGGAAATCGCCTCTTCGTGGCGCCCCATCTGGAACAAAAGTGTGCCCTTTTGCAGATACACTTGATGGGGATTCGGGTTACGGGCGATCATCCTTTCAGCCGCTTGGGACGCCTCTAATGCCTCTTGCAAGCGACCCATTTGCTGCAATACCACGGCGCGATGGTAATCAGCCAAGCCGGACGGCTCGCCAAAACTCTTGGCGAAGTTATAGTCGTCGAGCGCCGGCCCAAACATTCCTTTTTGCAGGTATTGATTGCCACGATTGAGCAGGGGACGCCAACGACCGACGGCGTTGCGCTGTGCCTTAAAGTCGATCTTGTTGGCGGCATCCGCCCAGGCGCCCGCCTCTGTTTTCAGGGAGACGACACGCTCGATCGCCAGGCCACCTAACAGAATAAGGAGCCCCCCGGCAAGGAGCCCAATCGTTCTCGGCGAGCGATCAAGCACCGCGATCGCGACGAGGATAGGGAACCCAACGGCGGCCCAGAGGTAACTGCGATAAAGGACAAATGGATCCTGGATCCAGACTGTCGCAAATTCGGTCGCAAAAAGTATTGCTGGGGCAAAAATGGCAAAAGCAGCCCAGCGACGCCAGTCGGCATACCGAATCATAAGAAACAGACTGCCGGCCAGCAGGGAAAGGTAAATCGGTAACCCAAGAACCTGCGGAAAGCTACCGAAAGTCACAGGAAACGGAGGACGCAGATCAATCGACATCCAGAATACATTCGGCACGAACCACAACACGCCATAGCCTAGATAGAGCCACGCCTGGTTCAGGATACTTAATGGATAGGCTCGAACATCAGCACCAGGAGCCAACGCAGAGAGTTGTAGCAAGTATGCTGCGCTGTAGTCGTCAAATGCCCGACCGAGCAGAGTGGATTCATATCTTTGAAGCAAAAAGGCGGCACCAACCACGGCGACAAGCAGCATTCCGGCTACCGTCACGCTTGCTTGAAGCTTTCCTGGGCGACGAACAAGCAAGTACACCGCGGCGGCGGCAACCGGCAGCATTACCGCATACTCCTTGCTCAGCAGGGCAAGAAGGTAGGCCAGCAACGCGGGGAGCAACCAGAGGATTTGGCGGCGTTGTGCTGCATGCAAGGTCATTAGCAAACACGCCACGGAAAAAAAAGTCGCCATCAAGATCGACCGTTGAATGAGGTAGGCCACGGCATACGTGGATACCGGGTTGACGGCAAACAATAATGCGCCGAACCCGGATGCCGCAGTCACTGAACTGACTGTGGTCGATACGGAGCCTCGATCCGGGTTCGCTGTCGCCAACGACGAAAGAAGGGCCTTGACCCAGTAAAACAGCAGGAGTGCGACCCCCGCGTGTAACACAAGATTCACCAGCCGTTGTTTCCACCAACCTTCACCGAACAGCGCCTGAATCCAGACGAACGAGCCATATGAAATCAAGCGTTCCTGCAAGGGAACCAAGGACCCGTACCGTGAAAACACGGAGCCATCCATCAGGCGCTGATCATCGAACACCAGTTCGGCATTCAAACCTGGCAGGTAAATTGCGAAAACGGCGGCCACCAGCAATGCCGGCCAAAACCAGCGAGACTCAAATAACTTGCCCATTACATCTCCGTTAAGTATTCCCCGAGGTTCTACGATGCGCAATTTCCGGAAAAGACACCACGACTTCTACATGCCTTGAGTCTAATCCTTTCATTGCCTTTGGCGCTTGCGAAGTGATAGCGAAGCTCGGTGGGTCGAATATACTCGACCATTGGATGAGGGTGCCCAATGCGTCCCGTCGAATACAACGGTTCAAGATCACGGCCCAAATGCGTGGTTAAAGACTTCCGGCCATTTAACGATGATTCTTCGCTTTTCAAATGAAAAAAACATTGACGGATAATTGGTTAGTTGAAATAGCTGGAGGAGTCAAGGTCGCGACCGAGCCCGATCCCAGACTCATGACTACCTATATTTTGCTCGAACAGGAAGACTGGTTCGAGGAGGAAATGTCCTTCGTACGTCGATTTATCCGAGGACACGAGAACATTCTCGATATCGGCGCCAATCACGGGGTCTATTCACTCAGCATTGCCAGCCTATTGACTAACGGCCATGTTTGGGCATTTGAGCCCGCCGCAGCCACGGCTGCCCTATTAGCCGAAAGCATACACGCAAACGCATTTGAAGCGAGAATCACTCTGCTACAAATCGGACTTTCGGATTCTGACCGTACTGCCCTGCTCGCCACCTCGGTTAACAGTGAAACGAACACACTCAAGCCCGTTGCTAAGCACGCGCAAGGTGATGGCGAGCAAGAGGAGATACGTCTTGAGCGGCTCGATTCGGTATTCGTTAAAGGGTACCCCAAGATCGATTTCGTAAAGTTGGATGCCGAAGGTGAGGAAGTGGCTATCCTTAGAGGATCGCGCTTGTTCGACGACCAATCTCCACTCGTTATGTTTGAGTTACGACATGGTACTGACGTCAATACCCCATTGGTCGGATCACTGCAACAAAAGGGCTACCATCTTTACTTCTACTCGAGTGCCCTAGGTGGTCTCCTTCCTTACCTTGAATCACGTACGGATGCATTTCGCCTCAATTTATTTGCCTGTAGACCCGATCGCGAGGCCGAGCTACGTGCTGCCGGTTTGCTCGTCGTGGAAGGCGATCTCGGGATTGATCGGGAAATGGCTTTCTCGATTAGTTGGTCCGAAGTGCTCGCTCAAGTACAGGTCGCAGGTTCCCCGTCTTGGTGGAAGACAGATACCACCCAAACCAATACACCTGACCATTTGACAGTCTTTGCCTTGGCTGTACTGGCTTCGTCGGAAAGACGCCCACTTGCAGAGCGCACTCGTTTATTGCTGGCAGGTTTGGCGCTCGGGCAACGGATCTTTGAACAACGAAGCGACTGGCAGTTCGCGACAACAATGGCAAGACTGTTCTGGCTTGCCGGTTTACGATCTGAAGCACTCGCATGCGTCGAGCAAGCACTATCGCGCCTTGGCGCTCAAGGATTTTCGACCACCCTCCCGTTCTTGCCACCCGAGCCACGGCAGGACTTCATGCCTGTTCGGGAGAATCTGGCCAACTGGCTTATAACGCGCCTTTTAGAGTTCAAGGTCGCACGATCCGCATTTTCCACATTTTTCAATAACGATATTGCGACACTCAAGCATTTGGCTACCGTTCGTGAAGGCATCATCGCCGATCAGCGCCGATTCCTACTGAAAGCATTCGCGATTGGGGCAAAAAGCGAAGTCAGTGTTCCCGATTCGCTACTCGACGTTGCAACAACGCCCAACGCCCTGAATTGGAAATTGATTCAGACTCTCTCAAGGGTATCCCTCGCCAATATCCTTGGGGTGGATAGTCTAGCCATAGTCGATGTTGGGGCCGCCTCTCACGGCCAAGGGTCGGAACCCTATGCCGAATTGATGCAGGCAGGTCTCGCGAAGGTGATTGGCTTCGAACCAGATGCCGAGGAAGCACGCAAACTCAGCGCCCTGTATCCGAATAACCATTACCTCCCATGGTTCATTGGCGCTGACGGGAACGCAAAGTTCCATAAAACAAATTGGGCGATGACGAGCGGACTCTTGAAGCCGAACGAGCCGGTTCTTGCATGTTTCACCCACCTTCAAGAGGCCGTTCGCCTTGAATCCATTCAGGATGTCGAGACCCGGTGCTTGGATGACGCACTATCTAAGAGCGGATTCTTGGATATCGACATGATCAAGATCGATGTTCAGGGCGCTGAACTTTCCGTGTTCCAGCACGCCCAAAGGGCACTTGAGCTTGCGACCGTCATTTGGACCGAGGTTGAGTTTGTCGCTCTCTATGAGAACCAGCCTCTTTTTGCCGACGTCGACTCTTTCTTGCGTGGGAACGGCTACCAGCTTCACACTCTGACTGGTTGGGGGACTCGTACGTTCAAGCCGGTACGTCTGAGAAAATCACTGAATTCCGGACGGCAACTGCTCTGGGCTGATGCAATCTATGTCAAGGACTTTACCAAGCTGGATTCGCTTTCACCAGAAAAACTCGCCCGACTCGCTGTGTTACTCCACCATGTCGTGAAATCTCCCGACTTCTGCCGGAAGGTCCTGCACGAACTGGATAACCGCACCAAATCAGAGTATGTTGGTCGCTACGACAAAGGGTTCCTGCCTGCGGAGTTTGCAATAAGCCCCGATCTCCAGTAACAAATGTCGCCCAGTTTTGAGCTGAATGACTTTAGTTGCTGGCAACGCCCGGGAATGGGTCATAGCCCTCGACTAGGGCTTATCACAAGCCAAGCCTACTCACTGGTCAATTTTCGCCGAGAACTCATCGCTGCGCTCGTGGCCCGAGGTATCAGTGTCTTTGCGTTGGCGCCCGATTTCACGGAGAGCAGCAGAAATGACCTTCGTCTCCTTGGTGCAGTCCCGGTCGATTACACATTGGCAAGGGCCACAGTGAGTCCGGTGCATGACCTGCTCGCACTGGGCCGTTTAGTTCGCTTGCTCCGGCAACTCAAACTGGATGCGACACTCGCTTACTTCATCAAGCCGGTCATTTATGGCACCCTGGGTGCGTGGCTGGCGGGGATCCCCTGTCGATTTGCACTCATCGAAGGCGCCGGATTTGTATTTTCAGAGGGTGGATCCAGGCCATTTCGTCGCAACGCACTACGGGAATTGGTGATCCGAATGTACCGGATGTCCCTAAAACATGCTCATCGGACACTTTTCCTGAATCCTGATGACGTGGAGCTTTTTGTTTCCCATCGAATGGTAGATCCTAACCGAGCGCGATTGATTGGCGGTATTGGCGTCGATCTCAAGCATTGGGGATTCGCTCCTCCGGTGTTAGATCCACCTGTTTTTGTTCTTATCGCTCGCTTACTGCGGGAAAAGGGGGTTATGGATTTTGTTGCCGCGGCAACCACGGTAAAAGTGACGCGCCCGGACGTCTCTTTTCTGCTGGTTGGCGGTATAGATGAGAATCCAGGTTCGCTAACTGAAAGCGAAGTCTTGGAATGGCACGGGAGGGGCATTATTCAGTGGACGGGGTCCGTGCAGGATGTTCGACCTTGGCTCACGCAGGCAAGTGTGTTCGTCCTTCCGAGTTACTACCGTGAGGGAATACCACGGAGCATTCAAGAAGCGATGGCAATGGGTCGTGCAATTATCACGACAGACACGCCAGGATGCCGTGAAACCGTTGTCCCAGGTCTTAACGGATTTCTTGTCCCGCCAAAGGATCCTGTGGCCTTGGCTAACGCGATGATGCACTTTATCAACAACCCGCCGCTGATTTCGGAAATGGGCGTGGAGAGTCGACGCCTCGCGGAGACTCGATTTGATGTCAAGGCTGCCAATCAACGAATTTTTTCGGCGATTGGAATCGGATGAACTGGATCGATCCCAGTCCGCGCACCCTGCTGGTAACTGGCCCTAATGGCTTTATCGGTCGCCGACTGATCGCAGATGCCAAGAGCCAGGGTTGGCGCATCACGGCCGCCGTTCGGCACGCGATGCCGGTATCGGATGCAGACTCGACCGTCGTCGTAGGAAACATCGGAGCAGAGACCAATTGGACACGTGCCTTGGCGGATTGCAGCGCTGTTGCGCACTTGGCCGGTTATGCGCATGTAACCTCGGAAGTTTCTGCCGACGCCTGTTACGCTGTCAATCTAGAAGGCACCAAGCGTCTAGCGGAACAAGCGGCGGCGGCAGGAATTCAGCGGTTCGTGTTTGTGAGCAGCATCAAGGCGATCGCGGAAAGAAGCCACGGAGAACCGCTTACCGAGGTAACCAGGGCCTGTCCAGAGGATCACTACGGTCGATCGAAACTTCTCGCCGAGCAAGTGCTGTCCCGCGTTCGTGAGGAACTTGGATTGGATACAGTCATACTCCGCCCACCATTGGTATATGGTCCTGAAGTCAAGGCAAACTTCCGTCGGATGCTCATTGCGATTGCCCGCGGTGTGCCATTGCCTCTAGGGCTTTGCAGGAACCGGAGAACACTTTGCCATGTTGGAAACCTGACGAGCGCAATTCTGAAATGTCTAGAGGACCCGCGTGCCATCGGCGAAACATTTCTCATCGGGGATACCAAGACTCTTAAGCTTAACGAAATGATCAACTGCCTCGGTAGCGCTCTGGGTCAGAAGACGCACCTGCTGCCGGTTCCTCACGCGCTACTGCAAGGGGTTTTGTCCATTCTTCCGCTAGGCAGCGGATTGCGTAAATTGACAGAAGACCTTGAGATAAACGTGACAAATGTTTGTAACACCCTCGAGTGGCAGCCGCCGTACACCGTTGAAGAGGGACTTGATGAAACCGGTCGCTGGTATCGACACTGCACGAAGCTTCATCCCTGAACCGCACCAGTTCAGGGGCGCACCGATGAGATCCAGCGAAAGTAGAATACGAGCGTTGCAGCTGCTCCGGCCATTCGGTTGAGTGGCATTCCGCTTTTCTTCGCTACTGCCACCCGTCATGCCACACACCGAATATTCTTGCGAAAATCCAACGTTTGTTTCTATCGTTGTTCCGTTTTATAACGAAGGTTCGGCCGTTGATTGCTTCTATCCGGCACTGGTCAATGTTCTTGACCGAATTCCCACCGTGTCCTTCGAAATCATCTGCATTGACGATGGAAGCTCGGATGACACGCTAACCCGACTGAGAGCTCTCGCCGCACGCGATCAGCGACTTCATGTGATAGAACTTTCAAGAAACTTCGGCAAAGAAGCTGCGCTTACCGCTGGCATTGACGCCGCGCGCGGTGATGCCGTAATTCCGATCGATGCTGACCTTCAAGATCCACCGGAACTGATCGCCGACTTGATTGCGTCCTGGCAAAAGGGCGCCGATGTTGTCCTCGCACGACGATCAAACAGGAGTGCCGATTCGCTGGCAAAACGTACCACATCAGAATTGTTTTACCGGCTGCACAATCGATTATCAACGATTCAGATCCCCGATAACGTTGGTGATTTTAGGCTGATGAATCGCGCAGCGGTTGATGCGCTAAAAATGCTACCAGAACGACAACGCTTCATGAAAGGACTCTTCTCCTGGATTGGCTTCAAGACGATTACACTTGATTACACTCGCCCTGCCCGAGTTGCCGGAACGACGAAGTTTTCCGGATGGCGGCTTTGGAACCTAGCGATCGAGGGGATTACTAGCTTTAGTACAGCCCCCTTGAAAGTCTGGACTTACATCGGTGGGATCTTTGCACTCGTGACACTTGTCTATGGACTCGCCATTGTCGCGAGGACACTAATATATGGCGTCGACGTACCGGGCTATGCTTCACTGCTGGTAGCGATCCTGTTTTTTGGCAGCCTTCAACTCATCAGCGTCGGTATTCTTGGTGAGTACCTTGGGAGAATCTACATCGAAAGCAAAGGACGCCCCACTTACCTGATCCGGGCAAATTATGGAGGCGATCGTGAGCCCTGATGCCTATGTCGATATGGCGAACACCGAGGCCACACATTGGTGGTTTTGCGGCCGCCGAAAGATTCTCTCCTCGGTCATGGAAAGCCTTTGCCTGAACAGTTCTTCCAACATTCTCGAGATTGGATCCGGTACCGGAGGAAACCTTGAAATGCTTTCTCGGTTCGGAAAGGTTTCGGCCGTTGAAATGGATTCAAAGGCACTGGAAATCTCACGAAGCAAGAATACGTTCGGGGCCGCAATATTTTCGGGACGATGCCCTGATGAAATCCCCTTCCAATGCGCGCAGTTCGATTTAATTTGTCTGTTTGATGTATTGGAGCATATCGAGCAGGACGAGACCACCCTGAACAAACTCAAGGACTTGCTGAATCCAAATGGCCGAATCTTGATTACAGTTCCGGCATTTCAATGGTTGTGGAGCATTCACGATGAATATCTTCACCATAAGCGCCGATATGATCTCTCCCGAATAAGGAACATCGTTGCCGCTGCGGGACTTGAATTTGAACGGCTAACCTACTTCAATACCCTGCTTTTCCCCGTGATTGCGGTGGCCCGCGTCCTTGATCGACTTAGGTCAAAGCGGACTGGGGTCTCAACCGGCTCCGAGGTCCCTCCTCTCTGGATCAACAACGCGCTGGTCACGATATTCGGTGCGGAGCAGTATCTGCTTCGCGCTGCGAATCTGCCGTTCGGGGTTTCAATCCTGGGGCTCATCAAGCCTAAATCCGGGGCAAAATGAGGCTACCGACAGGACTGACCAAAGCCACCCGGTTTAGTATTACCGGTTTGTTCGTTACGGGGTTACATGTGTTCGTGGCCACGTACCTTATCACAGTGCCTACTTGGCACCCGTCGATTGCAAACGGATTGGCGTTTGTGTTGGCCACCCTCGTCTCCTACGTCATGAACACAGTATGGAGCTTTTCCGCGCCGCTCGAACGGAGAACCCTCCATCGCTTCGTCGGTGTTTCCGTTCTGGGATGCATGCTGGCAATGGCGATTTCCGGCATGTCTAGTCATTTGGGGTTCGACTATCGAATCGGAATCGGATTTGTGGTTGTAACCATTCCACCGATAAGTTTCGTCCTCCACTCTCTATGGACATATCGGACATAGCAGGAAAATTGCGGCTCCTGTTGCGCCCTGGTGCCTACTGGCTTGGATTTGCCGTCTTCTGCGTTCTTTGGACAGGGTATTGGTTACCCGTATTTGTCACGATAACGCATGACAAGGGATTGACTGCAACGTTGTCGCGCCAATCAGCCCTGCAACCAATGCCCCGCTATCCGCTCCGATCGAAATTTGCCGTTACCTTGGTGAATGTCTCCAATTCCGGCGGAGTCGTCGAGCTTGCCCTTCCAGTGCCTAAAGACCAACCACGGATGAAATTCGACCCGACGACGGTGGGGAACGGTCGATGGCAAGTCACTTTTGGCGGCGAGAGAATACAGACTGATCAACCAGGAAGCAGTATCACCTTCACAATTGACTCTGATCGAATTTCCCTGCCTTTCCAACAGCATCCGTACGGTGGCAAGGTGCTGATACGGGCATGTGGCGATGAGTTTGAGGTCGACTTGAAAGCTGCGCAATCGGGATGGCACCCGATAGAAGTCTCGTCATGCCGCGCTAGCTCAGTCGCAACTATCGGCTGGTGGGAGATACTATCCGGGATTCGTGTGCATTTCTCAGGAAACGAGGGGGGACAGGCTACCGGCGTGATCGATCTGGGCTGGAGCGGCCACCTCCGGCAGTTTTCGATACCTGTGGGCAGCTGGAGTGACGTTTCTGCCTCCGCTCAGGATGGGTGGCACTGGCTGAGAACCATTGCAACAGCACTTGTAAGCACATTGTTACTCAGCGGCGCAGTGTCATTCAGTTGTTGGCTTACCGGGTGGACCACCAAGGTGTTGTTATCCACCAATCCGCGCAACCCGGTTACCACTTTCGAATTGACATTTCTAGGCGGAGGAGTCATCGCCCTTGCTGCCAATTCGATCAACTATGCGTGGGCAACCAACGCAGGAGGCGACTATTTGCTGATTGCTCTTGGCGGCTTCTGGACATGGGGCTTGGCACGCTACCGTTCGGGGAAGTATGCAATCACGCCGTCACGCTCGGCGTGCGTCAGTGATGTTCCCATCGTGATACCACTTGTTGCGTCCGCTAGCGCCTGGTTCAGCCTATGGCCCTATTTCGTTATTGGCCCCGGTTTCCTTGGATACCTTCAGACCGACTCATTCTTCTATACCACCGTCCCGCTAGTTCTTCAATCGTCGTCTATCTTGCAAATGGTCGAAACGGGATCGGTCATTGGCTTTGGAATGAGGTCCATTGATCTATCAACGGTTGCGACCCTCTCTAGTGTCCTTCAAGTTCCCACGGGTGCAATTTGGATTGTGTTATCTCTTTTAGCGCTACTCGCAATACCGATTGCAAGTTATCACGTCGTAATGGTTTGGCTGAGAGATCGCCGGGTTGCAATAGTAACTGCCTTAGGCACAGCGGTCTCCGCGCCGATAGCCAGCCTTTTCTATGAGTCATATATTGCACAATTCCTCCTGACTGCGGTTTTGTACTTCAACTTTTTTGCGGCCGTCAAGTTCGTGGTATCGGTGAAGGATGGCCGGGATCAAGGCTGGGCAATACTTGTCTTTGGGATAAGCACCGCGCTCGGAATAATGCTTTATCCGTATTTCTTGGTGGTGCCTTTTGCAGCATTCGGTGTGATTGTCACTGTCAATTGGCAAGAAAAAGGATTCGTTATTACAAGAGCTTTAGCTACCGCATTGGTAGTGCTCGTCGCGGGCAATATCGGATTTACTTTCCTAAGAAATCAAGATGCGCTACGGATGTATGTGTCTGACCTCAATAACATCGCGCAGTACATCGTTTTTCCCTTTATCGATGAACCGAAGTTCGTGTCTTTTCTATTAGGCACCACCCCGTTTCATGGAAGCATGGAACTATTTTCTACATTATCCAAAGAAGCCGGCGGTTTGTCTTTGCTCCAGCTTATCGCGGACTATATTTCTATTGCAGAGCAATCGAAGGTTATCCACTCGCATCTAGACCTGTTCTTGCTTGTCTACGGGCTTTCCATCGCCTTGTCGCATCGGACATTATTGAATGGCGCCGGTTGGCTGGCGCCACTGTCAATTGCCGGTTATGGTGCACTCGTCTATATTGCCAACGCATTTAGTGGCGCATATGCCCTCGGCAAAATTGCGTGGACTATTGCTTGCCTGCTTCCGATATTCTGGATTCCAGCGGCAACGGTACTTGCCGTTGAAGGAATTCGAATTGACCTCGCGACCTTGACACCGCTTCGACTCGTCAAAGCCGGTGCCAGCGGAATCGCAATTATCGGCCTAGTATTGTTTTTCTGCACCAATGCCGTATCTAGGCTCGCCGCGCCCACACTTTGGCTCGCAAATCCCAGTGGGGCAATTATGGAAAAGTTGAATACCCCGCTGGCCGGGGATCTCGCGCTGGTCAGTGACTACTTGTCAAACGGCGGTGCAAGGCATCGTCGGTATTCCCTTAACGTGACGCCGGGGAGGTCAGGACTTGATCAGGCCAGTATTGTTCTTCTTGGCCACGCATGCTCTCTTCTTACCGGGTATGGAGCGCTATGTGCCAATTGCCGATTTGCACCCGATCTGCTGGGCTTTGCTGGCGTCAATACAGAAGCCCCGGATCTTTCAGACGTGGATCTCCTAGTCTCGTTTCGCGAGGAAAGCGGGGAGTTTCCTGAAGGATGGCGAGCCGTCGTTACCGGGGAGCGCTTAGTTCTGCTGCGGAGAAAAAATTAGCGCAACTTCCTGCTTCGGAATCGGGATAGCGATCTCGTGATGAGCCTTTGGGCGCGAAACAGCCAGTGACTGCGCAGTTCATTGAGATCCGCACTAAGATCACCAATGTGCTTGTCGCGGTTGGATATTTCGTTCTCCATGTGCTTTATCACCGCCCAGCGCTGATCGATCAGTGCAGTTTGGCCAGCGATACACGTTTCAAGTTCCTTGATGAACGCTTCTTTTTGGCCAATAGTTGCCGCTTGTTCTGAGATCCATTGGTCGCGATCTCTGATCTCGGTGCTCATGTGCTGGATCACCGCCAATCGCTCAGCCAGCATCTCCACCTGAGATTGTATTTCGGCATCTTGCTGAATTAGATGCGAGACCGATCGAAATATGCCGTTCGGAATAGAAGTCTGCTTGGCGATAGTGGCCAGCATCCATTCGCCGCCGACACCGCGTGTTGCCGTGAGGAGATCGGGAGCTGGAGTTCCCAGATATCGAAGAACCAAATAACTGAGGAGCGAGACCGGATGAAGGCTATCGTTGGTCAGCAAGGCCTTGACCAAGGTGTTACGAGGTTCATTGCCAATCCCTGTCGACACATTGGAGAGCAGCTCGAGGGCATTCAATTGAATATAACTATTTTCGTGAATATGCCGCCATTGATCTGCCTCCGAAAGCGTATTTGCAGAATGAACCCTGTAGTGCAGTAGACGCTCGCGAACCCAGATAACCTCACCGTTCCGTTGCGCGCGCAAGACAAAATCCCAATCATGGGTGTACCTTAATGCGGCAAATCCTCCGATTTGATCGATCAAAGCTCGCGAAAAGGCGAAATTTGATGTGGTGATCGCTGGATTTGCCGTCAGAAACCATGCCTCGGGTGGCAAGCTCCGGCATCGGTCGCGCAGGTCACGATAGTTAGTTGCTCGGGGATGCTCAGGCACCCCGCGATCAAGTTCATCAACAAAATCGACATCAGTGAAGATCAGGACAGGGGGGTTGCAAGATTGGGGAAGATTCAGGAGAATTCTCTCCAGGCGCTTCGAGTCATATATATCATCAGAATTGATGATTGCCAGTAGTTCACCGGATGCCCACGCAATAGCCTCATTCAGGGTGGCATCCGCGCCCAAATTGGTGTCATGACGCCTTGTCGATATGCGGGGATCGCTGATCGAATCAATGATCCGCCAAGATGCGTCAGAGGAAGCATCATCAATCACAAGCAACTCAAAGTTGCTGTAGGTTTGGTTAAGGACGCTTTGAATTGCTGCATGAATGTATCTCTCGTGGTTAAACGAGGGCATCAAGACACTCACCCGAGGTAACGCCACGATCAGTTCCCGATCCGTCGACGCCGCATCCAATTACGGATCCGTTTGTACCCTAGCGCAAGATGCAGCACTCCAACAAGCGCCAGGCGATGTAGGAAAGCTAGGTCCCTACGGTTCCAAATGCCTGATGGCCATTGCGTCTGCCTTAGATAAAGAATCAGCTCGGTGCGATGCCTTCGTGAGAATGGTGACGAAATCAAATCGCCGAGCGAGGGTGGTCTCGAATGGTCCTTGAAACCACCCACTCCAAAGATCTCGTTATGGTTCAACCGAGCGAAGGCGTTGACCACTTCACCCGGAGGAGTCGCGATCAACTCGGTCCAAATGCGGAGCGCAGTCGAACGCAATTCTTTGCTCTGAACAACATAGGCATCAAGAACGGGGGACCACTCACTAATCGCAGCGACAACACCGCGCTGAAACTCGTTCGTAAAATTCCGGAACACTGAGTTCTCACCTTCATCGATCAGCCGCCGCGCAACCAGGTTCCCTTCGTCATCATTGACGTACCCCATCACCGAACCGTATGGCGAATTACATAGCATTTCTAGTACCGAGACGGCGTCGAGCAAACTCTGCCCATCCTCGTCATCATTCAAGTTAGGGCCGAATGCTAGCTTGCTGCAATTAGGCGGCTGTTCATTCAGGAAACGTTGCAATCCGAGATAGTAGCCACAGAAATTCTGACTTGGGAGCAACCAAGCCAGATTGTCTTGAATGGTTCCACGCCACCCGATATCAACTACTCCAACCCGATCGCTGTTCCCGACTAGCCCCTTGCCGGCCATATAGTTGAGCAGATGGGCGCGATCCGATTCGATTCGATTCCGTACGAATTCGATAAAGGTTTCATCTTTGAAGAGTGCCTGCACACGTGGATCCAACCACGGATAGATGACTTCCTCATCCATGTCGAGGCTGTAGCATGCGCTTAGCGGCCTTATCAACTCGGGTGAAAGGCCCATGCTCTTGCACAATGCCTGCATTGATTGGGTGGAATATAGATTCCACATGCGCATCAATTCCGCTGTACTGACTTCGCGCAACGAGGCTGCGAAAGTGGCAATTCGACTGACTTCCAAAATCGCCGGGGTAGGCAAAGTCAATCCTTTCAGCTGCCGATCCGGAAACAGCGCCTTCCAAATCTGCAGAAAGAACTCCCCCTCCCGGGTGAAAAAGTGAAGCTGCTCAACGCCGTCGCCAAGAGATTTCTCCGCAATCATCATGAGAAATCCTGCAAACAGCGGTGCCGCTTTTACTCCTAGAAGGAAAGCCGATTCTTGCTGTATATCGGCGACTGTCTCCTTCGCAACAGTTTCTTGAACTAACCTAGCGGCCACCCCTCGAAATAGCGATTGACGATCCGTAAATTGTAAAGCGCGCTGAATTCGTTCCAGATGTTCAGCCCGCGGCTCAAAATGAACCGCCACACTCCCCGCCTGTACGGCCATGGCAACGTCAGCGTCGATGTTATCGCCAATATGCAAATGCTCTCCCGGGCGAATTCTGAACTTTTCATGGACGTGCTTGTACAAACCACCGGTTCGCTTATTAGAACCCGTGTCACAGGAGCAAATCCCACCATCAAAGTGCCCGGTGAGACCATGGGCATGCAATATGATTCTTAGCATGGCACTACCCATGTAGAAATCGGAAAGAAAATACCTCTTCTCGGCTGGGTATTTTCCGATCTCGGACAGCACATCGGGGTCCACGAAGGTGTTGCGAATTTCGAAATCGATCTCAATCTGTATCAAATGCGAGACGATCTTTGAAATGTCATCGCCCACACAATGAGTGACTCGTTCCACAAGACGTTCAAGTACCTCACCAATTTCGTATTCACCGGAGCCTACTGGAAGTCTGTCGGTTGCAAACTCGCCCTCGATCCGACAACGTTCGCGAACGATTTGATGGGTGTCCTGATACTCCAGTCGGAGTTCCTTTGAGTAAGCGATGGCAAGGCCGTGAGCGGACGCATACTTGGACGCATCGGGATGACTCTTGCGGCGCAGCAGAGTATCCCAGACATCGACAGTCAGCAGCTTGTACATAAGGACTAGCGCTCGGACAGATATCGTCTGAGTTTCCGAGCACCCCAACGTAGAACGGTTCTCGCTGGGAGCGGCAACGAATCCAGCCGACCACGCACAGAATGCCCCATTTGCCGGTTCAGACGACTCGGGACGCTATGTGTGTACTCGTCAGCGACTATCGCGGGGCTGTTGTACATCGGTTCCATACGCTCCACACTAGCAACTGTGCCGTGCAAAATTTCGTCCACGGCCCTTACAAACTGTTCCGACTCCAGAGACAGCGGCTTGGTTGCCATAAAGTCCGTACCGGCACGCGTCATGTTCGACCTTCGATCGGGATCGGCTAACAGTCCAAGGAGGGCGGTCGCCAAACTCTCCGGAGTTGGGTCGGCAAGGCGCACCGCCGCTTGCGGAAAATCGTAAAGCGTATTTTCCCGCCATAGTTCAACCACAGGAAGACCGGCTGACATCATCTCAAATGGGATTCTTGAGGGGTTTGATGAACTCAAGCAGAGACCTACCGCACATCGGCTATAAAGCGCATTGCAATCCGTCAGTGATAGCAAACCGAGGTGGGTATGAGGAAACCAGACATGTCCGGCTTCTCCCTGCGGCGAACCGTATAGATAGATGGTCACTTCCGGCAGCCGGTGTTTGACAATCCCAAGTGCATCAATTCCTATGCGACTGCAGCGTCGCGGCTTGTCAGGCTGATAAATAAAGCATATGGCATTTTCGCGCCGAATGTTCGGATCCGGACGGTAGATAGCCGCATCAGCGCCAAAATCCAGATGATAGGCGGGAACCCCAAAACGTGTGCCAAGGACATGCTTTAGCCAACGCCCTACAGTGATAGGTATCAGACCATAACGGTACGAATTCTCGGCCATAAGGTAGCCATCGCCCATGGGATTAAATACCGCCTCGTAGTCCTGAACGAGATATGCTCGCTTGCAGGGAAAAGGAAGGTCTCGAACTACGGCGGCGGAGTACCAAATCGTTGCGATGGCCAGATCAGCGGGTTGTATGTTCTCCCATCCGAATGAGACATTCTGGAACCTGAACCCGAACAGCTTCTCGACAATACCGGCCGCCTGCGCCTGTGTACCACTACCTTCAATATATATACAACAGTTGTACCCTGACTGCTGGAGGGCATACGCATGCTGAAGCATCGTACGGTGCCCACCGGAACCATGAATGAGATGAGGAATCAACCACGCGACTTGAGTCATATTGAATACTGCCCGTTCCTATTATCCACTATCAGTATATTTAGCTCTTCGAATACCTTCTCGACCACAAGGTTCTCGTCATCTATTCTTAGAATACGATCAACAGCGCTTTCGTTGATTGCTCGAGAAAGTCCAAATCCACCGATAAAGACACGACGGATGGCTATTAATACTCGGATGTCCCCAGCAATACACTCCCACGTATTTCGCTCGAAAACAGATTGAGGAAAGAGGAAAGCGACATTATTGCAACGCGCGATCAGCACGGTAATTCCTCTTAAAAAGTCCAGTGCAATCTGTGGCGACTCGGGAACACCAGAAACCAGAATCAATTGCATCGCATCGGGTACGCCCATTGCATGCCGCAACAGTCGACGGGCGTTCGGTTGCTTGTGACTGAACTCGCCATCGACCGACGATTCGGGCTCCAGCGTGAGCGAAGTCGGGGGCGTGACCTTAAGCGTATGGGTTACGTTGTTCACGAGCGGTCTAACCGGGGTACCCGCAAGTTCACGCGCAAGCGAGGACGCCCAGCGAAGCGGCATTGTCAGCCTCCAAGACCGCGAGTTGAGAACCCTTGCCGTCTCTTTTGTCACTGCTTCCAAGTCCACAGCCAAACGGACTGACTTGGCTCGCTCAGCGTCGAGGGCGGTGGAATATTCTCGTTCCATTTCGTTCAGCGCCTGTCGCAAATTGCGGACTTCGGCCTCAAGACGTTGACGGACTTCCCCAGCCGACGTAAGGCTCTGGTTGGCTAGTCCCGGCAGATGCTTGCCCCGGATCGGCAGGAGCGCCTGATAATCCTGCAGCATGGCCTCAACAGCTCGTCCGGGGAATTGGCAAATATGCTGACGCACCTTGTCCAAAGTGCCGCGATTGGCATAGACATGCCTTACACAGGCTAACAATTCCACTGCTGAGGGATCAAACAGGAAGCCTGTCACTTGATCTTGAATGCGCTCAGCAAACGCGCCTAAACGTGTCGCACAAACTGGGACCCGCAGCGCCCACATCTCACTTAGCATGTAACTATATGATTCTGGCAACACAGACAGCAGCAAGGCACAGTCCGGTTGAAAATCATCCACTAGGTCCGCGAGTTGTTCCGGCTCGTAGTGACTGATCAGGCTGACATTCGGCATCGACGCAATGGGATGGCCAAAGTCCCCACTGCCCAACAGCAATACGTCAGCATACTCAAGCAACTCGGGCAGAACCGATTTGAGAAGATTCAGACCCTTGTGTGGTGAAAGCCTGCCGGGGATTAGGATTCTCAATCGCTGGCCCTTGAGCGGGGCACGAACTGCGTTGCGAGGGGCAAAGACGTTCGAATCAATGCCGTGAGGAATGCACTCAAACGCCTTGGATGACAGTTCCGGAAGCAGCGCCACCCAGCGATTCCACACGTCGTTCGATGGGGTGACGATGCGAATCCCGTCCTGCTGCAGACACTTGCTGTATTCATTTCGCAGTGCTATCCAATGAGCGGGGACCGAGTTGTGCCAGAAGACGTTATAGGCGTTTGATCGCAGGCATTTTTCCAGTCGAGATACATCGCATTCAGCACAGGGCTCGTCATAGCAAGCGAACAACGCCGGACAATACGGATACAGGTCGTGGAGCACAAGCAATGTCGGCAAGCCGGTTTGAAGGGTCGAAAGCGCGTGTCCAATCAGTGAAGACACGATCACTGCGTCAACACCAAATGTTTGTATGACGTCGTTCAGCACCGCCTCATATTCGGCATGCGCGATCGCCGTTGATCCAATCGGACACGCGAGATCCCTGAAGAAAAGAGGAACCTGGCTGATCCTTGGCTCAACAAGCTCAAGGGCACAGCCTGCACTATTGCGGTCACTGCGAGTCCGGAGAACCAAATTTCGATGCGCAATATCAGTCCGGCAGAAGTCATTGATCCACCGTTCGGTGCCACCACCCCATCCGTGGGAGATGTGCAATTGAACGGGCAACACGCTAGCGGCACCACCGCGCCGACTCAGCTGTTCGGAAAATACCGCACTCTTTTCGTCTCCGCCAAGGCGGACCCTTGCTGAATCGATTGCGACGCGCAGCGGTAACACCGGGTCACGGATCTGGAAGTCGTCAATGAGCAACGGATAGTCCGGATGCAATTCGTGCAAGACGCGAGTGGCAACGAACTGGAGCTGGTGTCGTTCGTGCGAAAAACTAACTCCACCCTGGTGAAACACGAACACATCCCCTGCTAAGACGTGGCGCCAACCTAATGCGGCAGCGCGTCTGCAGAAATCATTTTCCTCACCGTAGCCCCTACCGAAGCGTTGAGCATCAAATTCGCCAACTTGCGCGAGACACTCTCGCCGAAGGTACATACAGAAACCAACCGCAGTAGGCAAGGCGACTGACTTCCCCGAATTGACGCTCGCGATCAGGGCATCAAGACCCTCGAGGCCAAGACCACCCGGAACAGCTCCATGCCATCCTTCGAAAGGATACGAACAGATCGTCGCATTGTTTGAAAACGGAGTGACAGTGCCAACATCCTGGAATGAGTAGGCGTGCCAGCGCAGTCGATCAAGCCAATTATTGGCGACTTCAGCATCACTGTTCAAGAGAACAATGTCTCTGTCGGCGTGAACCGACATCCCCAGGTTTACCGAGTGCACAAAGCCTTTGTTCTGTTCGTTACTGAGTAATGTAATTTCCCCGGATGCGGCCAAAGTTTCAAGATATTCTGCGATCAGTGGATCTGGGCTTGCGTCATTAACGACAAGGATTTCGATGCTGAACGATGAAGACGAATTCAGCAGACTCTGCAAGCAACGTACAGTCTGATCGTAGCCACGGTACACCGGGACGACGATGTCTATCATCGGTCTGTCAGAACTATCTTTCCCGACGGCCACGCTACTAATCTACCGATTCAATTGACAGCACGATTACGCCACTCAAGCCACATTTCTCTCACTGCATGCGAGAAGTCTGCCGCAAATCGCTTTTGGTCGAGTAGCAACGAGCCCTGCAATGATGTACGCAAACCCGCACGCACTTGTTGCAACGCCGCACTGTCCGATGCGTGCTTGACCGCCAGCGAGACATATGCCTCTTCATCCGGCGCCAGCCAATCCGGCAAGCCGGCATTAGTTAGCAAGCCAACTCCTTGCCGAGAAATGAATGAGTCGCCAACTAAGCTAATTACAGGAACTCCCATCCAGAGCGCCTCGACCGTGGTAGTAATTCCCGGATAGGGATACGGATCAAGTGCAATATCGATGCGATTGTAGGTGGGAAGATGCTCGTGCCGGGGAAGGAACCCTATCAACTCAAGTCGCTCAGGGGAGATCCCCTGTGCCGAGAAGAAGTCGATTAAGCGACTACGTCTTCCTTGGTCGGCTAGTTTCCCCGTTTTCAACAGCAAACGACTATTGGGAACTCTGGCAAGGATTTCGGCCCAGCGTACGAGTACTCTATCGTTGAGCTTGTTAATCTCATTGAAACTACCAAAGGTTACGTAACCATTCCTGATGGATGGTGGCACACCGACTGAAGAAGTGTCCGGCGGAGTAAAGCAGAGATACGTCGAAGGCATCCGGTATATACGCTCGGAAAAGCTGCTGTCCAGTGACTCTGGCAGCGTCCAACGATCAGCGATCAAGTAGTCGATTTGTCGCATCCCGGTGGTTCCAAGATAGCCTAACCACGCAACCTGTACAGGCGCTGGCTTCCAGCCAAACATTGGGAGCCTATTGTGTGTGGTATGACCCGCCAGATCGATCAGAACATCAACCTGATCAGCACGTATCCGCTTGGCCAATTCCTCATCGGTCATCTCGACCGTGGATCGCCACTCTTTACAATTCGCTCGGATACGGGCTGTCCGTGCATCCTCGACGAAACTCGAAGAATAGGCGAGAACTTCAAGCTGATCGCTCTGTTCGCCGGCAAGTGCGGAAAAAACGCTTTCGATAAACTGCCCGACTGAGTGCTCACGAAAATCTCCGGAGACAAAGCCAACACGAAGTCTTCGGTTCGGATCGTGGGTGGCGATGGTCCAGGATTCGAACGGTTTGGATTTCTTGGAGGCGGAGTCACCAAACCGAAGTGCATCCTCCAAGATCTGTGCCGCTGGTCGGTCGGGTTGCCGAAGGAGAAAAAACAGGAGGTGCGCGTGAGCCGCAAAGTTCTCTGGCTGCAGCTCGATTGCACGTCTTATGCTTTTCTCCGCTTGGCTAAACTGCCCGAGGTCTATCTGGCTCAGGCCGAGGTTCAGGTGTGCTTCAGAGAACTCAGGGTTCTGAGTCAAGGCCTGATTCAAAGCATCGACAGACTCAACGAGACGGCCGAGTTCACGGTAGGCCGCACCAAGATTGATTAGTGCTTCGATATATCTCGGCTGGAGCGAGAGCGCGTGAAGGCAACAACCAACCGCCGACTCATACTCCTTAAGATCAAGGCTTACGGCACCAAGATTCAGGTAGGCACGCGCGTAATCGGGCCGTAGGGCAACGGCTCGTGCGAAGCAGTCAGCGGCTGCTCGATATTGACCATGCTTCTTCAGGGCATTCCCCAAGTTGTTCTGGACCGTCGGATCGTTGGGGGTCAATTCAGCTGCTTTCGAAAGTGCCTGAAGGGCGTCCTTTCCTTGACCCAGTCGCGCGACCCCAAGAAAATTCCAAGCGGGAGCAAAATCAGTATAGAGAGTAATCAGTTGGTGAGCCCGGAGCTCCAGATCCGCATACCGCTTCTCATGGAAGAGATCTACCAGCTCTTGCTGAATCATTCTGCTGGCGCCTCCAGATCCGCGCGACGCAGAACTCACTTGTGACGATGTGGAGGCGATTTTCTGGCAACACTGTTTGCTCTTTTTGCCACTACCACAGGAGCAAAGCTGATTACGACCACGTTTCAATTGAGATCCTGGCGAAGCTTGAAGGAAAGTTGAGAGAATCAGACCGAGGTACGGCAAACTGACCAGTTGCCGCTGACAATGGAATGTGTAGGTCGGTTAGCATTCATCAGTCGAATTAAGTACCGGCCTGATTTCAATGAAACGAAAGCATGCTACGGCGGGAGTGATAGACTTGAATTTGCCCATTGACCTTGAATTATGTCATGAACTCGCTCGTAACCAGCCTCTGCGCTACCGCTGTTAGTTTTCTCTCCCGTGAGGAGAATCAGTCCGCACTTTTGTGCCTACGAGCGGCACTGGAACTGGATCCGACGCATCTCAGCGCTCACAACCTACTGGAAAAGCATCGGCTAGAAGGGAACTTTACCGAGGCCTTTGCCATCTGTGCGGAGATCGATCCGCAAGACGACATATTCCGCTTCTTTGCAAATCATCCGAGTTGCCGCCATCCCATTCGTGATTATCTGGCCGACGGATGGCGTACGCTTGCCGAGCTGATGCAATTGCTGGAGGCGATCGACCGTCCGCTTCATCGATGTTCAAGCTTCCTCGAGTTCGCCAGCGGGTTTGGTCGATTTAGCCGTCACTTGGCCAGAGTCCTCACTCCGAGTCGATTGCATGTATCGGATGTTGTGCCGGGTAGCGTCACCTTCATTAAATCGGTCATAGGCGTCGACGGTTTTTATTCCTCGCCCATACCCGAAGCCCTAAATACACCAAGGTCATATGAAGTTATATTCGTCTTGTCGTTGTTCAGCCATCTCCCAGAATCCACCTGGAGCCGGTGGTTAAAGCGCCTGTATGATGCCTTGGAACCCAATGGTGTATTGATCATTACAACTCATGGGGAGAAGTGCGCGCGACTTACCGGAGTCACGATTCCCGACCATGGTTTCCTGTTTATGCCGTCCAGCGAATCGCAAGCCTTGGATGGGCAAGAGTACGGATCCAGCTTCACGTCGTCTCAGTTCGTCCACCAAGCCATTCGGAGTACCCTGGGACTGGTTGATGTTCGTGAGTTTCCTGCGCATTTCTGGGGAAATCAGGATGGCTTCGCCATCATAAGGAGCCGCCAGACACCCGATAAGCCTGGCTCTGGATCTAGGGAAGATGCGCTTTTCGAATTGGCAAGTCGCATCGTGGATGACTCTCGCTTCAAAGCGTCAGTTTGGCGCCAATGTAGTCGTCGCCTCAACTCTATGGATGTGGCTTGTCTGAAAACCCTGATTCACAACGAAGATCAGATGCTGCGTCACTCACTCAAGCACTTTGATGCGGCGAACCCATCACTGAGCCAGTATTTCAATGTTGCACTGCAACAGGATTATGCGGCACAGCAGATATTACGCGCTTTCTTCGACCGCCCGGAGCAAGGGCTCAAAATTCTCGATTTTGCTTGCGGTTTTGGTCGTCTTCTGCGGTTTCTAACTCTTAGCGTCCCCGCAGAGAATATTTGGGCGGCCGAAATCCAACAAAACGCGGCAAATTTTGTCGCGCGTGAGTACGGGGTTCATCGGCTTGTTTCAGAATCTGATCCTGCGAAATTCGATCCCGCCTTGAGATTCGATTTCATCTGGGTCGCCTCACTCTTTTCGCATCTCCCTGAATCACTTTTCCTCGCGTGGCTTGGCAAACTCTATTCTCTGCTATCCCCCAAAGGGGTGCTCTGTTTCAGCGTGCATGATGAGGCCTTACTAGCGAACGATCAACGCTTACCTGAAAGCGGAATCGCGTTTACCCCGCAGAGTGAAAACGCCGATCTTGATGTCGCAAACTACGGAACAACTTACGTCAATGAACGATTTGTCGCGGAGGCAATCAAGAATGTTGTCGGCGTCAGCCAACGCCTTGTTCGCATTCCACGTGCCCTTGCGAACGAACAAGACATTTATGTCCTACCCCGTTCCGCAGATTCTGATCTTAGCCGCCTGAATCACTTCCGAAAGGGTCCTTGGGGTTGGGTTGATGAGATCAGCTTCAGTCGCGATGGCAGAATCTACTTGCGGGGTTGGGCTGGATCACTCGATGATGGCGTGATCGATTCAGTGGTTGTCCGTATCGATGATCGTGTGTCGTCATGCCGCACCGGTTTGGCTCGTGAAGACGTGGCTCGGGTCCTTGGAGACGTGAGGCTGGCGACAAGCGGCTGGGAATTCTCCGAGACCACTATGCAAGCGGAGGTCTATGTCGAGGTCACTGTGCAGACCACCCATGGGGAATCAGCTTTGCTTTATACAGGCCCCGTTCGTCTAGCCGTTTGAGTTTGACGCGGTCACAACTTGAGCCAAGACAAGAATAGTGCTTTCCATCTGGACCGTGCGCGCTGCTCTGTGTCACCCAAGTTCTTCTTCAAGACCTCAACCTCGAGCTTCAGATTCCTGTTTTCCTTATAGGTTCGACTCCACTCAGCATATACCGATTGGGAATTGTCGGCCACAAGACTCAAGCTTGGAGCAATTGCCGCCAGGTGTTGTTCCTCTCTCGCGCAGCAAACGACAAAGTACAGTTCGGCCGGATATATGGCCTGTCCGTCGATCGATAGCGTCTTGGCGCCTTCCGGCTTTGTGTCAATTGGCCAAAGCAGGGACTGGAAACAGGGTCGCTGAGCGAACCACTTCTGGGCAGGAAAATAGTTATCGAGCAGGCTTCGTAGTTCGGTCTTATCAAGCTCCTTAACATGGAATTCGTTGCTGTACTCAGCCCGATCGGAATACTCGATACGATTCGGCGACGAAATGATGAAGACCCCATTCGCCGAAAGCAGCCTGGCGACTTCCCGAAGAAAGTCTTGATGCTCGGTGATGTGTTCAATTGTCTCAAAGGAAACGATTAGATCGTAGCTTGCATCGGGTAGCGGAATGGATGTGCAACTGGCGCACAGGTAAGCCAAGTTAGCCTTGTGATAGCTATTTGTGGCGTGATGTATGGCATCCGGTGAAACATCGATGCCGGTGACAGATGCCGCTTTCGTTGCCAACAATGCGCTACCGTAGCCCTCTCCGCATGCGACATCCAAAACACGCAGACCCGAAGCATAGTCTGCGGCAAACAGATATCGATGCCAGTGCTCATAGACCATCTCACCCTCACACGAGGGGAGAAAGCGTTCGCCAGTAAACTCTAGTGCCATGGGATGGTAAAGAACTTTCTATTGAGTAGGAAACTCACCGGAGTGATCGCTATAGCAACCATTGGGCCTGCCAACCATGGGGCGATACCCCAATCTAGGCAAAATCGCAGCAACAACCAACCAAGGACCCACGACGGAACGTAGACCAAAGGGTAGATCAAGAGCCCCTTACCGTCCAAAGATGCCTGAAAGGCATAACGTCCATTGATCCACCAGGCGAGGGCAATTCCAACCAGATACACGAGAGAGAAACTGGCGGTTGCCGAAATACCGACGAACAACAGCAGCCAATAAAGTGCCGTCGTCAACCCGGTATTCGCTATTCCTGCCATAAGAAATCGCCCAAACTCAGTGCTCACCAATCTCCTGATCATTGTGACGAAGGCTCTTGCCGTGAAACCGTCGTGAGAAATGTCTCGTAGTCACGAATGTAATCTGCGGGTTCATAGTAATGCGAGGCAAAGACAAGCAGAATTGCATCTTCTGTGTAACGATACTGCGCACTCCACGTCAACGGTGGCAGATAGAGACCTAGTGTCGGATCATCGAGAACGTAGTCGTGGCGGGTCGTCCCGTCATCCGTCATCACCTGGCAACTGCCGCGCACACAGAGCAGTAACTGCTTGCACTCATGATGCGCGTGTTCGCCACGGACCTCCCTGTTTGGGACATTCATGACCATAAAGTAGCGCATTGGCCTAAACGGCAGCGAGCGTTCAAATTCGCCGACCGTCAGGTCGCCACGCATATCCTTGATCAACGGCAGACGATAAAGATAGGGATCCCCTGCGGCCAGTGTTTGGGCGATTCCCCGTGGTTCGACCGATCCCTGTCGATCTGAACGGCCAGTATCTGCGTAGCCAATGATTTGGGCTGGGTTGCCAGCGACAATTGCATTCGGTGGAACAGACCTCGTTACCACGGCCCCAGCGCCCACAAGGGAATTCCTGCCGATCGTGATACCCGGAAGGATCGTCGCGTTAGCACCTATGGACGCATTTCTTTCAATTCTGGTTTCCATCGGTGTTGTTTGATAGCACTTGCTTCTGGGCATCAAATCGTTGCAGAAGGTGGCATTCGGGCCAATAAAAACATCATCAGCAACATGGATTCCATCCCACAACTGGACTCCGCATTTCACCGTCACCCGATCCCCCAGAATCACGCTGTTCTCAAGGAATACATGGTCGCAGATGTTGCAATCGGTGCCTACACGCGCCCCAGGAAGGATATGAGAGAACGCCCAAACCCGGGTGCCCGGACCGATGGTCGGACTCTCGCACAAAGCATCGGAATGAATGAACACGCCCTCAATCTCGCGAATGCGCTGCGGGATGTCAATCTCATCTCGTTTCTTATCAGTCATCTCGGCGTCGATCCTGTGAATTCATGTCGCTCAAGAATCAACGCCAATGGCCGCTGTTTTGTATTTTCATAAGCACGCCACGCATACGAGCCGATTAGCCCTAGACCCGTGGAATTCAAGCCGGCGAAGAAGGTCAGTGCGACCATCAATGCAGCATAGCCAGGTACTTCGATGTTGCCGGTAATGCGCGCCACTACCACGAGCACGGCCAATAGGATGGACAGCGACATCCCGAGCAAACCCAGCCCCAATAGAATGCGGATCGGAAGATCCGAGAAGGAAAACAGGCTATCGGATAAGTAGGCAAGTTTGCGACGCAGGCTCCACGCACTTTTCCCGTGCAATCGAGCGCGTCGGTGATAACCGATAATTTGCCGCCGATGACCAAGCCAGAATAGTTGCCCGACCAGCGAGCTGCGAGCCTCAGGGAGACTGACCAAATGCTGTGCAAAGGTGCTGGTACAGCCAAATACATCGACTCCGCCTGGCGGTATATCGCTATTAATTAGGTGCCGATAGAGTGACCAAAACAAGCGCGACGGCAGACTTTGCTGCCAATGATCATCCCGACTGTCTCGGCTACCGACAACAACATCGGCCTTCCCCCCTGCCAACGTCTTGAAAAATGACTCAATAAGCTCAATCGGCTCCTGCAAATCGGCCGCCATTACTGCCAGATAACTGCCCCGAGCCTGTCGCAATCCTTCTCTGATCGCGGAAAATGAACCGAAGTTTCGCGCCAGCAGAATTAACTGACTCGCAAACGGGAATCGCGGCAAGTTCTCGCGTAAGTAGGAATAGCTCCCATCGGGACTACCGTCAATAACCATGACAAGTTCTAGAGATCCAGCCATTCGCTGTGACACTGCCTCAATCTCAGCCAGTAAGGCCGGCAGCGAGTCCTCGTTCAAGTAAACGGGTACGATCAGCGAGAATCGGGGCTCGGCAATTTGCATCACCAGTGCCTCAGAAGTGTTTGACTGACGTGCTCAGCCATGTCCAGTCGAAGGTATGGATGGCACGGCAGAGTAAGTACGGTATTACAGGCCGCCTCTGTATGCGGAAGCGCACCAAGACCCGACCAGGCAGCCAATCCCCAACGCTTTGCTTGGTGGATAAAGCCAGGCTGTAGATGGTCCGGTATCGGATAGTGTATATCGGTTTGAATCCCTGACTGCGCAAGCTCGGTCCTGATTCGATCACGTTCTGGATGTTGAACCGGAAAGAGGTGAGCAACGTCATAAGCGTCAGTTGGTCGACGTGGCAGAGATGCTTCGCGGCGAATTTCAATTCGTTCCCGGTAGATGCCGGCGACGGTACGTCGTTGCGTAGTGAATTGGGCGAGGCGGGGCAAAAGTGTACGCAAAATGGCCGCCTGGATTTCGTCAAGGCGACTATTCATTCCTCCGGGGTAGCGGACACTATATTTTGGCTGCCACCCATATTGCCGCAGGCAGTGGGCCTTGTCGGCGATCAGGGGGTCGTTACAGCAGACCGCCCCGGCATCGCCCATGGCGCCCAAATTCTTTGTCGGATAGAAGCTGAAGCAGGATATGTCGCCCCACGCGCCGGCTTTTTTTCCGTCCCACGCCCCGCCATGTGCCTGGGCCGAATCCTCGATGACCGGTATGCCCGCAGATCCACATGCTGCCATCACTGCGGGCATATCGACGATGTTCCCATACAGATGGGTAACGACCAGGGCTTTCGTACGGTGACTAACGACTGATCCGATCAAGTCTGGATCAAGCAAAAGCGTTTCGGGATCGATATCGATAAAGATTGGCTGCGCACCCAGAGACAGAATGGCTTGGGTGGTATAGCCACCCGCATTGGCAACGGTGATTACTTCGTCCCCTGGACCGACCTCAAGTACCGTCAGCGCTAGTCGCAACGCGTCGCTGCCGCTGGCCACACCGAGGCAGTATCGCACACCGACGAAGTCTGCCCATTCGCTCTCAAACGCTGTCACTTCGCTGCCAAGGATATAGTGGCCGCTTTCAAGTACGCGCAGCAAAGCCGTGACCAAAGACTCTTCTTCGCCACCGAAGATGGTACGAAGATCGTTCATCTGGACTGAAAAACGTGATTCAGTGAGAGACTTGGTAGACGGCGTAACCATCGTTCTTGAAAGCGGGCTCTAACGGCAAACCGCCAACGACGGAAGTTTCACCGTCGCCTTGGAGCCAAGTGGGTTGCTTCGCACTATACCATGCGACTCCCAATTCACGGAGAGTTGCGAGGCGCGCTTCCGGGGTCATGGTTTGAACATGCTGCCATAACTCAGCGCGATCACGGACCAGCGCGCTACTGCGCGGATGGACGTTAAAGTTGATCCAGAATGGTGGGCACTCACTCATTGCAGACCACTGAAACTGAGGGTCCGCATCAGCGTCTTGGCATACCTCACCAGGTTCGCGATGGAGCTTTATAAATCGCGCCGCTTCCGCTAAGCCAGCGGGAAGTTTTGCGGTGCCGGCTAGAGCCGTTGGTCCGATTTGGGCCGTCGGACCATAGCGTAGCCCGGCCGTGATACCGAGGAACACGACAGCCACTATTACCAACAGGCTTAGCTTCCGGCTTCGATCGAGAGGCTGCGCGCAGTTGGCGAATAGATAGGGAGCAGTGCTTAGCCACCACATGGGCATCACCCATACCAAGGGGCGATGCTGTAGTTCTTCGGGTGTCCCTGCCCCGCCGCGAGTATCAAGATCGAGGCCAAGCGCGTAGAGTAGGTAGCCTGATAGCAAGACTGTCATCCATGCCCGTATCGATGGGGGTGCATTCTTCCAAGCGAACACTCCGAGAATGGTCCAGCCGAGAGTCCCGAGGAGAATGACCATCGGGGCTTCCATTGGGTAGGTATAACCCGAAAGCCAACCCTCCTCTTGCAAGCGAAGTAGCGCTGGCCAATAGTCGGCAAGACCACCAGCGCCAAGATGAAGAAGCGGAAGCCCAGGAACTGATGGTCCGCGCGCGACTAGCACCGCTAGGGCGATCATAGCAGCGAGCCACTGCCATGCGATCCTTCGTGTGGCGACCAGTACTCCTGCCCACCAGAATGCGAGCAATGGCGCCGCAAGGATAAGAATCTGCGCTTTATAGAACACCAAGACTATGACTACCGAGACACCGATGAGGGCTGTCCAGGAGGCGCTACGGGGCGGCGATTTCCAAGTACTCACGCGTAACCAACTCGCGAGAAGCATTGCACCCGCGCTACCATACAGAGCGCCCGGAGAAATCATCTGAAGCCAATGCCAACTAAGGAAGGACTGTCCGGATCCAAGCATCGCAGCATCCGGGAAGAATAGCGTCAGGGGCAGCAGCAAGGACAACTTTGGTGACTCTGGACGGAGTCTTGCCACCCATTCGGAACCGGCGGCTACTAACAACAGCATGCCTGTTGGCCACCAATGGGTCAGTGCCAGGTTCAGACCGCCATAACCGTCACTGGCGAGCCATCCAGCAATCCCGTAGCTCAGGTAATGGTATGGCTGTAGCGGCAGGGTCACTGAACGGATGTCGTGAACTTGGTTCGTCGCACTTTGACCAAGCATATCGATCAGGCTTCCGTGATAGAACCAATCCTGCCAGATGCTGGGGGTTTCTCCGTTTGCTAGCGCTGTCATTGCGGTCCATTGGGTGCCTCCCCACGCGGCGACTAGAACGGTGGCGGCAGCGAGTAGCTGAAACAGGCGATACGGTTCCTTCGAGGCGGAATCTTTAGGTATGGCGCTCGGAATTACTGCTCGTATCAACAAGGCGGTGAGCAGGAAAGTCATGGCTATCGACGGAACACCAATCAGTTCGGCAATTGCGAGTACGCCGGTCTCAAGGAGCATTGCAAGGGCCCAGCCTCCTGCCCTCGTGGCCATCTGGGTCTTGGCCGCGAGATGGCCCGACCAGTGCCAGGCCACCAGCAAGGAGAGAGTCAGCTTAAGCGCGACTAAGGGTGGCCAGCCCAATCCAAGATAGGCAATTGCAACCGGACCGTGAAACAGGTAGGTAAGGTGCGTTGGTCCTAAGTTGATGCGGTAGGGGCTAGAAATTCGCGTACTCACGAGGGTAGCCAACGGTGCTCGAGGCGACACACACCGAGCTCACGGCTCTGCCCGGTCACGACGAGATCTCCGGTTAGCTCGTCGAAAAGCCGATACTCCTCAGGATCAAGTGCGTGGCCTTTTATGGTGTATTCACCGGGCAGTACCTTAAGCGCAGGGAACTCAATGGCGAATGCAAACTCTTGTGAACCTACTTGATCTAGGACATGCGCATCCATTCGTGTGGAGACGCCATAGATTGGCATACCATCTTTTCGAACCAGGCCGATGATGACGGTCGGCGGGCGGCCATCGGGTGAAAACGCATGGCCCGAGATGTGCAGATTCTCACCCATTGCCAAGGTCACACCGGCGCTTGCGGCTTGCCCGTTGAAGGACATATCTAGGAGTGCATATGTGCCAGATGCGATAGCCTGCGCGTGACCTTGTGCTTTGGGCGCGTTATTTGCGTCATGCCAGGCGAGATAGGCTCGTGTCACGCGATTGGATTCGCCGTAGTCTTGAAGTCGCCCATGGTGAATCCAGGCTGCCTTTCGACACAACTTTTGGACATGGAACATGCTATGGGCACACAGGAGCAACGTGCCACCGCTGGAGAGATAGTTTTCCATCCACGAGGTGCATTTCCGCTGGAAGGATTCGTCACCAACCGCCATCACTTCGTCCGAAATCAGGATGTCAGGGTGGACTACCGTGGCGACTGCGAAGCCCAATCGCACGACCATTCCCGAGGAATAGTGCTTTAACGGCTGATCGATATGTTCGCCAATGTCAGCGAAGGATAGGATCTCATCCAATCGGAACTTTGTTTCTTCTTTTGCCATGCCCATCAGGGCCGTTGCGAGATATATATTTTGACGTCCGGTGTATTCAGGGTGGAAACCGGCGCCCAGTTCCAATAGCGCACTAATGCGTCCATGTATGTTGATCGTTCCCCTGGTCGGTTTGGCCACTCCAGCAATGATTTTGAGGAGGGTGGATTTGCCCGCACCATTCGCCCCAATCAGGCCCAACGACTCGCCTTTCCGAACTTCTAAGGTGATGTCGGTCAGCGCGTCAAACCGTTCGCGATAGGGTTGGTTTCGCAACAATGCGAACAGCGTGCTTATTCTGCCCGACGCGGTGTCGGCTGTCGGATATGACTTACCTATCCCGGAAAGCTGAATCAGGATCTGGGCGCTATCGGATTCCGGCATATATCACAGGGCGCTTTGTGGGGGAAACTGGATAATGGGTAGTTGTTTGCCAGTAAGGGGGATAGCGGCGGTCACCGCTCAAACAAAATCGGCAAAGTAGCTGGATAGGCGGCGAAATAAGGCATGGCTCAGCATCGCTATAGCGAGGGCAACCATTGCCAGCATTCCAAGGAGCACTGTGTGAGAAGTGTCGTTAAACAGAAGCGCGCCACGAATTGCGTTCAGGAGTTGTGCGATTGGATTGGCGGTAACTATCCAACGATATGGTTCAGGCACTTGCGTAGCGGGGTAGAGAATCGGGGTGGCATAGAAACAAACCATGAAAAGTGGTCCGAGGAGGTGGTCGATATCCTTGAGGAACACTTGAAGCGCGGCTACCGCCAGTGCAAAGGCGATCGCCAGTAACAGGAGGATTGACCATGCAAAGAGGACGATCGGGGTTGCACCGTAGTTGAATCGTGCCCCGGTTAGTTCCAGTGCAAGGAGCACAATCGCAAATCCAACGAAATGGATCAGGAAAGTAGCAGCTACGGATGACAGTACGAGCAGCTCGTGGGGAAACTGCACCTTCCTGACCAGGCCCACATTTCCCGTGATTGAATGTGTTGCGCGCTGGACACCTTCTTGAAATGCCATCCACGGCCACAGCGCGCAGGCAACAAATGCCGTAAAGCTGTGGTTCTCCAACTCACCGAAATTGACTTTAAAGATGGTGCGGAATACAAACGCGTAAATCGACAACAGTAGAACGGGTTGCCCTAAGGCCCATACGCCTCCGATGAGAGTGCCCGAGTAGCGATTGGTTATTTCCCGGCGGACGAGGGAAAGGAAGAGCCAACGATTTGGCCATAACTCAGTTGGCATGCTGTTGCATTGAATAACTGATGGTCGCTGCTATTGGTCAGTTGGAGAGACTAAGACTACGGATCGCTTCGGTTTGTGTCTTGATTGTTTCCGGTTCGCGCACTGACTGGATCACACCTTGGCGTATTTCCGTACGCATTCTTGTTCGGTGGTTGTTCATCAACCCTTCCCGCACTTCGGAAAAAGGCTTCAGCGCTGTCGGACGACGTTCATCGAGGCGAATGATATGGAACCCGAAGCTGGTTTGGACGATGGCGGACAGCTCCCCTGACTCTTTCAGATTGAATGCCACCTTCTCAAATTCGGGGACCATTTTCCCACGTGGGAAAAACCCCAGATCGCCTCCCTTCTTAGCTGTTCCAGGGTCTTTGGAGTAGGCGGCAGCGAGTCTTTCGAAGGGCTCACCTGCTTTTAGGCGATCAAGGATCACGCTTGCCGCTACGCGAGCCGCTTCGTAGTCAAATGTGGGCGCGGTTATAAGAATGTGGCTTGCTCGGATTTCCTCTTGCGAAGTGAATTTTTCGGGAAATGCGCGATAGTCTGTGAGTGCTAGGGCTTCGAGTTCGGCGTCGACAATCTTTCCCTGTTCTGCTTGTTCCATTAAGGCATCGTACAGCACTTGTTCCGTGGCAGATTTGACGCGTGCTTCGATTGGATGGGATTTATCGAGACCAATGTTACGTGCTTTTTGGGCGATAAGTCGGCGCGTAAGGAGGTCAATCACCAACCGTTCTCTGGAGGCCAAATCCTGTTCGCGTAGTCGCTTTGCCGTGTCCGGGGGGCGATTGGCTAAATCGGCCTGTAAATCGCCGTCTGTAAACTGTGTAGCAGTCGGGGCGTGGGTCGCTAAAACAAGCTCAGCTTGCGCAGCAGGAAACTGGCCGAGCAGAAAGAATAGGGAGATGAGACAAAGGGAACGTTTCAGTTTCATGGTTTAGTTCGTAAATGCAAATCGCACATGCTCGATGATTTCGGAAACGACGAAGGCGGGCAAAGCCCGCCTTCGTCGATTGTATTTCGCGTTAGCGGAATACGTTAGCTAAGTAGTGAAACTTAGCAAATTACACTTTCAATTACCACTTCAGCGGCAACACTTGACCGTAATTGGTACCGGAAGCAACCGCGCCATTGAACACATTAACTGCGGTGAAGCCAATGATCGGCAGCGAACCATTTGCGCCGGTTGTGCTCAATGTTACCCAACCGTCATAAATCGTCGAGCCACCAGTGGTGTACTTGAAGGTGTAGTCCTGAGCACCCAAGGAAGCAGCCAAAGCACCGGACGGAATCGAACCATTGTTGATCGAAACCACTGCCACTTCGGTCTTCACCGTGTAGCTATTGCTACCCGCCGGATTCGGCGAAATTACGATCTGGCTCGGATCGGCGAACGGGCGCTCTTCGCGGTCATATACTTCAGGCGACCCAACCGCGACGGAATTTGTCGAAGCAACCAGGCTTGCATATGGGCCAGTACCGCCAGCCACCGTTGCCAGAGTCTTCAACGTGTCACCGGCAGCAGCATTCGGGGTATCGAACCATGTGTAATAGTAACGACGGGTCGGCTGCGCCAGAATCACGTCAGTCGATGCCATGATTGCCGGATCCGTTCCGAACTCGGTCTGAACATATGCCTTACCCAAGGCAGCCTGCATTGCAGCCAGCTGCCCAGTAGTACCAATAGCCTGGGTATGGCCGTACGGAGTCGAAAGATCAGGCAAATCGAATTCGTACATGGTCACGTTGCCGCCCAAACCAGCAGTCGTATTGACGTTCGTATCAAATACTTCGTCGGCCGTCGTGGTAGGCCCAAATCCGATAGTCGCAAAACCAGTTGCCGACAAACCGTTACCTGCGTAACCAGCCGAACCATTATTCAGGTTAGCCTGACGGGCATAGCGCTGGGGAACGTGATCCAACTCCGGGGCAACACCCGATAGCACCGGGCTCATGGCAGTCGCCGGGAAGGTAAATGCCTTCGACTTAGCCACATTCAGGATGGTAGCGAATGAAGTCAGACCATCCGTCGCATCGCTCAAATACGGACCGAGATCCTTAGGAAGAGCGGCACTACCCACCAACACTGCGGTCGTACAGGCCGCCGTACCTACCGTCGCACCGGAAGTAGCATGCTTGATGGCATCATAAAGGTCATTTGATGCATCAGCGACCGCCGTTGTTGTAACCCCTGTCAATGCGTCATTGGTACCATCCAAAACAGTAACAGCCGTAGCCACGAGTCGGCTGCCCTTACGGATATCGCCCATGTTGATAATCTCAACATAACCTTCACGCGTACCGGTCACCTTGTTGGCATCTAACAGGCGAGCGGTAACGAAGTCTTGATTAACACTGGCTGGCAGCGTGCAGGACTTGTCATTGGTCTGCATCTTCGCCACATTGCCATTCAGGCTGACCGCACCGGTCCACACATCACCAGGCGACATGAAGACCTGGAAGTCAAACACGTCGTCCGAGAACTGAGCGCCACGGAAGCGAACCTTGACGGCCTTGCCGTTGGTTGTATCGGTATTGGTGATGCTCAACACCGTGATGTTACCTTCTTGGACACTGTAGTACGGAAGGATATTGATATGACCGGTGCCATTCGCATTGACGGTCATGCCTGCGCTTGCAACGCCAGACATCGCGCCGAGTGCGGCAGCCACACCTACAGCCATAATTTTTTTGTTCATACAAGTACTCCTATCTAGAAAAGGATGGAACGTAACGTAACCGGATTTACGTTGAAATGCAATTTACCACATGCCTACAGCTTTTCAATTGCCAACCGCTTACCCGACACCAATTACTGTTGCTAAACAACAACACAAAAATACTCCACCTACACAGTGAAACGATTCCAAATGAACCATGCCGCTTTGCAGATAGATTATACGAAACCCATGGGTACTAAAGCTTTTCGTAAGACCACCATTTCCCCCCATCTTCAAACCAACGCTCAGTCATATCTGTTGATGTCTGCAATTTGGTTTGCGGCAGCACAAACTCAATACGGACACTGACGTCACACGTGGTTTCTTGGCATACCACACCCGTTACCGTCGCACTCGTGCGTTTCACAGTACCCGTGGTGCGCAGCCGAAAATTAAACAAATCAACCGTCTTTCGGTAGGCCGGCGAGGCAAAACTATACGCTTTCTCCCAATCGCCGGCAACCAGTGCGTCCCAACGACTTTGGGCGAGGGATCGCACTTCGGTCTCGGAATTGTTTGCCCCTCCCAAGATGGCACACCCCGCCAAAAGAAAAATCCCGCTTAAAAGTAAGGCCTTCGTCGTGCCCGCAGTACAAGCGCGCGAGAAAAGCCAAGATCTGGAAAATTGCATCACTATCGAATTGCCTCCATGAAGTTGCAGCAAACGAATTACACCACGAACACTTCTGCAATGTTCAGCCGGAAGTTGATCTGGGTGCAGATCAAGGAAACTTCAACTAGAGGGGATTTGGTCGTACCGTAGAATAGTCGGCTGACAATCCGGTCATTTTCAATCTATAGAGCGCTATCAGTGAGTACGTACTTTGGAGAACTGCTGGTCAGCGTTGGCAGAATCAGCACCAACGATCTTGAACGGAGCCTCGCTCTGCAACATGAGGAACCGGGTACCAGAATTGGCGAGATTCTGGTGAGGTTGGGCTTTATCGGCCATTCCGATGTGGCCCGCACCCTGGCGACCCAGCTTGGTTTGGCGGTAGTTCCCAGCGATGGTTACCCGGAATTCCCCGTTCTTGAGGAACAGGTTTCGCCCCGGTTCCTGCGTGACGGCGGCGTAATACCGATCAGCGAAAGCGCGAGTGAAGTCACTCTGGCCATGCTTGACCCCCGAAACGACGGGGTGATTGCTGCTTTTCGTGCCTTGATGGGGTTACAGGTTCGGGTTCTCGTCGCGGTGAAGGATGAGTTTGATGCCGCGCTGGAACGTCTCTATGGTGGGGGCAAGACCGCGATGGGGCAGATTGTCGAGGACATCTCGGCTGTGACCATCCAGGATTTTGACGAAGACGTGCAGCACCTTAAAGATCTGGCGAGCGAAGCTCCGGTGATTCGGTTGGTGGGCTTGGTGATGCGCAGGGCACTGGAAACCCGCGCCTCCGACATTCACATCGAGCCGTTCGAGAACCGCCTGGTGGTGCGCTACCGGATCGATGGGGTGATGCATGAGGTGGAATCACCGCCACGACGCCTAGCGGCGGCGGTGATTTCACGCATCAAAATCATGGCCAATCTGGACATTGCCGAAAGACGACTACCGCAGGACGGCCGGATCAAGCTGCGGATTCAGGGCAAGGAAGTCGATCTGCGTGTCTCCACGGTGCCGACGATGCACGGCGAGAGCGTGGTGATGCGGATACTGGACAAAGGCGGCGTCCCTCTGGTGTTCGAGTCATTAGGTTTCGAGCCGGACTTGATGGCCCAATTTTCTGGGCTGCTGGCGCGACCGCACGGCATTCTGCTGGTGACTGGCCCAACCGGCAGCGGTAAGACGACGACGCTCTACACTGCATTATCAGCTCTGAACGTGCCGGGAGTAAAGATTCTGACGGTCGAGGATCCGGTG
The DNA here is from genome assembly GCA_945902805.1 of Propionivibrio dicarboxylicus. GTDB lineage: Bacteria > Pseudomonadota > Gammaproteobacteria > Burkholderiales > Rhodocyclaceae > CAMDMZ01. Next base: position 39,589 of record CAMDMZ010000015.1, read on the forward strand.
GAATACCAACTCGAAGGCGTCAACCAGATCCAGGTCAAGCCACAAATTGATTTGACATTCGCCAATGCCTTGCGGGCGATTGTTCGGCAGGATCCCGACATCATCATGATCGGTGAAATACGTGACCTTGAAACAGCCCAGATTGCTGTTCAGTCTGCGCTCACGGGGCACCTAGTGCTATCCACATTGCACACCAATGATGCCGCCAGCACCATCAACCGTTTGCTTGATATGGGCATGGATGACTATCTGCTGACAACCACCGTAATCGGAATTCAGGCACAACGCCTGGTGCGAACGCTTTGCCTGGAATGCCGGAAACCATATCCGGCGCTGCCGGAATTGATCGCCGAGACCGGGTTAGGGCGTTTTGCGATGGCCGATGCGCAGGTGATTTTGTATGAGCCAACCGGCTGCCCGCTGTGCGCGCATACGGGATTCGTCGGCCGCGTGGGGATCATGGAACTGATGCCAATGTCGGATGGAATCCGTAGCTTGGTCATGCGACATGCGACATCGGGCGACATCCAGAAACAGGCTGTAATGGAAGGCATGCTGACGATGTACGAACATGGATTGCGCAAGGTGCTGGCCGGTATTACAACCCTGGAAGAGATCTTGCGTGTGACGCGCGAGGCTTAAGGGTAAAGGTAAAGGGATAAGGCCGTGGCACGTTTTACATTCAAGGCGAGTTCGCCTGGCGGGGAGGTGGAATCGGGAGAGATCGATGCCGCTGATCAGGCCTCTGCGGTAGAGCGCATCCAGGGCATGGGGTTAATTCCAATTCGTGTAGAAGTCGGCTCTGGCGGGACGGCGACAACACGGAAGGGAGTATTTACAACGCGCCGGGTATCGCAGGCGCAACTTGGCGAAATTACACGAGAACTGGCAACCCTGCTGCGCTCCGGACTGCCACTTGATCGGGCCATGGAGATTCTGATTGGAATGTCGTCGACACCAACGATGACGATCATGTTGACTGAAATTCGTGACGAGGTACGCGGCGGAGCGACCCTGTCCAAGGCGATCGGTCAGTATCCGGATGTTTTCGGGCGCTTTTATATCGGCATGATCAAGGCTGGTGAAGCGGGTGGCTCACTGGGCACGGTCCTGACTCGAATCTCGGAATTCATGGAGCGATCGAAGGAGTTACGTGAAACCGTCACCTCGGCGCTGATCTACCCGGCGATCCTGATACTGGCTTCGGCGACGTCTGTATTGCTGCTTCTGGTATTTGTCGTACCCCAGTTTTCCCAGATGTTCGAGCAGTCAGGCAAAGCACTGCCACTGCCAACCCAGATTGTGGTCGGTGCCGGGGAATGGTTGCGTATCTACTGGTGGACTCTCCCTATCGTGCTGATAGCTATCCATCGGTACTTTGCCTGGCAAATGGGGCACCCGGAACGAAAGTTTGTCTGGGACGGCCGTCTGTTGCGATTGGGGCTGGTGGGAGACCTACTAACGAAGGTGGAGGTCGCCAGACTGGCCCGTACGCTGGGAACTCTGCTGACCAATGGCATTCCGCTGCTCGGCGCACTAGCGATCGTTCGGGAGACCATAGGCAATAGCGTAATTGCGGCCGGGCTTGAGGCCGCCCGGGAACAGTTACAGTCAGGCCACGGACTAAGCAAGCCACTGATGGCACAAGGGGTTTTCCCGCCGCTGGCGGTGCATATGATGAGCGTCGGCGAAGAAACGGGGCGATTGGATGAGATGCTTACCCAGGTTGCCGATGTTTACGACAAAGAGGTGTCGCATGCGGTCAAGCGCATGCTGGCATTGCTCGAACCAGTGCTGATACTTGGTTTGGGACTGGTAATCGGCGGAATTATTCTGTCGATTCTGCTCGCGATCCTCAAGGTCAATAGCCTGGTCGGCTGACGGTCAGTGCTGGCGCGGTAGTCACCGAAGGGGGCTGAGTCAGGAGTCGGATAGAATCCGTTTCTGGTCACACGGGATCGGATCGTCCGAATCAGTAGCGTTCTATTCCACTCATGGACTACCACTGGAGCAAAAAAGGTATGAAATCAAGATTTTCGGGGGGTTTTCGATACACGACTGGCTTCACCCTGATCGAACTGTTGGTTGTATTGTTGATTCTGGGCATGATTGCGGGTATCGCGGGCCCACAGGTGATGAACTATCTGGGCGAATCGAAGGCAAAGGCTGCGAAGCTGCAGATTGAGGAGTTTGGCTCCAGTCTTGATTTGTTCAAACTGGATGTAGGCCGTTACCCCGATAGCCAAGAGGGCTTGCAGGCATTGGTAACAGCGCCGTCGGGAAAAAACGCCGACCGATGGCGGGGTCCTTATCTTAAGAAAAAGAGCATTCCAAAGGATCCTTGGGGAACAGATTTCCAATATTCCGTTCCCGGTAAACATGGTCCCTACGATATTCTGTCGCTAGGTGCCGATGGCCGCGAAGGTGGCGAAGGGGACAACAAGGATATCGCGAGCTGGGAGTGATCGAGGCAACGCAGGACTGGCCGTCCATGAGAAGGACTTCCGGCGGGTTTACCCTAATCGAGTTGATCGTGGTGCTGTTAGTTCTCGGGCTCGCCTATGGTATGACTGGCCCCCTGATCGGGGAAACACCGGTTGGCCTCGACCTGAGCACGGCAAGCCGGCAACTGGCTGCGGGCATGCGCAAAGCGAGGGATGTGGCGGTTACTAGTCGAAAGGAGGCTGTCCTTACGCTGGATTTGCACTCGGGTACCTTTCGGCTGACGGATGACCCCAGGATCTATGAACTGCCCAAGAAACTCAGTTACTCGATGTTTACTGCCGAATCCGAAACCATGTACACCAACACCGGGAGTATTCGGTTCTTTCCCGATGGAAGTTCATCTGGCGGACGAATTACTGCGGCGGCGGGTACCAGTCACCAGAGCGTCGATGTCGACTGGATCGCGGGACGAGTAAAGATCCTTTGATTCGATTCCGTTCCCACGGCTTCTCGCTGCTGGAAATCCTAGTTGCGTTTTCGATTCTCGCGCTGTCGTTGGGTGTCTTGATGAGAATTTTCTCAAGCAGCTTGAGCACCGTTACGGCCATTGGTAATCAGTACCGGGCAACTGAAATCGCAAAATCACTCCTCGCTTCAAGTGGAGTTGAAGCACCACTCGCGGCGGGACGCCTCGAAGGAAGCGTCGGCGAGCAGTATCGATGGTCCGTTGACATGTCGCGCGTTGACGACGAGGTGATGATGGGGTCGGTCGGTCAATTCCGCCCTTCGGTAGCACTTTGGCAGATGACGGTTCGGGTCGCGTGGGGCAATAACTCGGGCGCCGCAGACGCGGAAAGGGCAATTTCACTCACGACTCTGCGCCTACAACCCCCATCTCCACCATGAGGACAATTTCGACTCATCCTGCAACCAGCCGTGGCTTTACCTTGCTTGAATTGCTCATCGGCTTAAGCCTCCTCGGCTTCATTCTGGCATTGTTGTTCGGTGGATTCCGCCTTGCATCCACGACTGGCGATGCCGTGGAGGGCAAGCTTTCCGAATTGGCGTATGAGCAGGGTGGCCTAGGGCTGATACGACGTTTGTTCGACTCAGCACAGCCGATTTACTGGACTCAGGCTCAACGTCGGATCTTGCTCTTTCACGGCGAACAAGACGTTGTAACGTTTGCTGCGCCGCTGACTGAGCTTTCAGGGTTAAGAATTGTCCAACTGGCGCTAGAACCGGATAGTGGCATGAAGAATTCACCACATAACCGGTTAGTGCTCCGCTACGGAGCCATTCCCTATGGAGCGCCAACGTTCGACGGAACCCTTGCTGCCAGTTCCATTCACACTGTGCTTGGAGACATTCGCTCGGCCACATTCGAATTTCTTGGCTCAATCGCTCCGGACAAGCCCGTCGAGTGGCAGAGCCAATGGTTGAAACAAAGCAAGCTTCCGCTCCTGATACGAATACGGGTATTGCGAAGCGATGCGGAGCAGTTGGATATCACGATAGCTCCCGCGGTTAAGGCGGAAGATGTAACTGGCATTCGAATCACTGCCGGACCGCAGTTATGACCTCAACTCGCCTCTTTCCGCCATGCAGTACGTCCAGCTTTGACAAGGAAAGTGGAGTAGCACTTGTGATGGTACTTTGGATGCTCGCCTTGCTTACCGTCATCGCAGGTAATGTGGCGTTTTCAGTTCGTACCGAGACAAGAGCAGTAAGTAATGTTTCTGCGTTAGCAAAGGCAGAGGCGGCTGCGGATGCAGGCATCCACAAAGCTATCTACGAAGTGTTGCGCCCAATCGGTGCCCTAGGGCGATGGGATGCCGACGGAACCATCATTCCCTGGGCCTTCGGGGATGCCAACATTTATGTGACGATCCGCGATGAATCAGGGAAAATCGACCTCAACTATGCGCCAGCGAATCTGTTGGCGGCCTTGTTCCGCGTCCTAGAGATACCTGAGCAGGAAGCCCTGTCGTTGGCTGATGCAATCGTTGATTGGCGCGATACCGACAACTTGCGGAGCCTTCATGGCGCAGAAGTTGACGAGTATCTTGCTGCAGGAAGGCCATTCGGTCCAGCCAATTTACCGTTTCAGGCAATTGACGAACTTCGCCTCGTGCTTGGTATGCGGCCAGAGATTTTTCGGGCGATTGAGCGGGTTGTTACCATTCATTCACGCCAAGGCAATATCAATACGGCGTCAGCTCCACCACTTGTACTACTCGCCATGAAGACCAGCGCGGCTCCGTCACTCGCGCAGGTCAATCAGGGCTCAAGGTATCTGGGGATTGAGGTTGAGGCTGTCTTGGAGGACAATACGCGCTTTGCTAGGATGGCGGTGGTTCGCATTTCCGGAAACACGCTGGAACCATTCAGCATTCTGGCGTACCGAACGCCGCGCTTCGACGCCGCTACTACTCCCGGAGTCGAGCCAAACTAATTCCGCGAAATGACTCGTTCAACTGGCATTACATCACTGCGAAGCGCCTACATCGGCAAGATGGCTGCACGTTTCTTTAGTTGGTGGCGAGGCGAGCTTGCTGAGCTGATTCCTGCATCTGTGTCTTCTTGGTGGCAGGGTGCGAACCGGACGGTGCTCGTGCATTTGGCAGATACCCGCATCATTATTGAACGTGAAGTTGCTGGTGAGCGGGAGAAACTGGCAGAAATTGATACGAAACAGGCAAGCCTTAGTGAAGTTGGTGCTACCGCGGGTCGCGTTTTGCAGAATTCCGTCAGGAGTAGCTATCGCGCCCTAGGGAACCTGGATAAGGAGAGGGTTTTCCGGCGAACAATTGTGGTTCCGTTTGCTCTTGAGGAAAATCTTCGCCAAGCGCTTGGTTTTGAGATCGATCGCTACACACCATTCAAGTTGGACCAGGTCTATTTCGATTTCCGTATCCTGCATCGTGATCCATCCCTGCGCCGGCTTACCATTGATCTGGGTGTGGTTTCTCGTGTCGTGATCGATCATGATTTGGAAAGACTCGACGCTCTCGGGCTCAAGGTTCAAGGTTTCGCGCTCAGCGATGAGGCTTTTACCAGAAATCCACTTACATTTGCTCCAGCAGCGATTCCAGCAACGTCTCTAGCACCACGATCTTTGATACGCCTAGGTCTTGGGATGACTGCAGGACTGCTTCTGGTCGTTCTGCTAGCAATTCCTCCTTGGCAGAAGCGCACAACTGCTATCAGCCTGATTGCGCCTCTTGACGCAGCAAAACAGGCGGCGCGTGAAACCGACCGCCTTCGTGATCGCCTTGACGCACTAGTCATTGATCATAATCTGCTGCCCGAAAGAAAATGGCGCAACCCCTCATCGCTGATTGTGCTGGAGGAACTTAGCAAGTTGCTGGCGGATGGAACCTACCTGATCCAGTTGGAACTGGACGAAAAGGGAATTTCCATACAAGGAGAGTCGGATGCAGCCGCGAAACTAGTCGATCTAATGGAAGACTCGCCTGTTTTCAAGGATGTGGTTTTCAAGTCGTCCCTTACCAAAGTGCTGGGTACCGGATACGATCGGTTTCACGTGGCAGCTGCCTTTGATGAAGGCGCGCATTTTCCCAAGCCAGCACCGGATCTGTCGGAAGGGAAGGACCAACACATCGAAAGCCAGTCCTTGGGAACCACCATGGACGCCCCCCCCCCGTCGTTGCCGCCCCCTGCGACAACGACTGCGAAGAGCCAGCCCGTGCTGACAGGAACGCCGCCAGTAGCCTCGTCTCAACGAGAGCAACTGCCTTCAGCGTCCTCACACATGGTTGCGGGGCCAGTCGTCCCCGGAAAGAATTGATGAGGATAGATATTTCCGTCCGTCAGTCGCAGCTAGTTGCCATTTTCTTGTTGATTGTGGCGCTTGGGTTGGCATTTGCTGCGCTTGCTGTGCCCGTGTGGTGGTTACATCAGCATTATGACTATTACATTGATGATTACTCTGACCGGTTGCGCCGCTATCAGCAAATCGCTGATTTACGCTCTCAGATTGAGCATTCGATTAGCACCGTGACGGAACGAGATGCCGGTAAGTACTATCTGAAGGGGGCAACTCCAGCGTTAGCTGGCGCAGAATTGCAAGGTCTCGTTACTCGTATCGTCGAAGCTCAAAAGGGAAAGCTCTTCAGTAGTCAAATTCTTGCGAACAATTCATTGAAGGAAGATGAGCCGATTTCCAAGATTGCAATTCAGGTCCAACTATCTGCGGCCATTATTCCTTTGCAGTTGATTCTCCATTCCTTGGAAGCCAATCAGCCCTATCTATTTATCGACAAGCTCCTGATAACCTCGAATTTTGGTCGATTGTATAAGCCACTACCTGGAGTACAACCCGACTATCAGGTTCAACTCACTGTATCCGCCTATGTTCGCCCACGGGAGGCTATACCGTGACCAGGCTGGAACGGATATTGACCCCGGAACGTGTTGAGGGCTACTCGTGGATCATTGTGTTCACGATTTTGTTCCTCAGCATTGGTCAGATTACGGACTGGGGTTCTCGGCGGAACTGGCCAATACCATCTTCACAAGCGGGTCCAACGGCTTTTGCTGCACCTAAACTTGAAACTGCATTTATTCCACCTGCCCCAGACACGATGCTAGAAACATCTCTACGACCCCTGTTTGTGGTCACTCGAAGGCCAGCCCCCACTCCTCCACCACCAGCGCCTCCTGCGCCTCCGAAGCCAACTATGAAAAAAGGGCAATTTCTTCTGACCGGAGTCACGATTGTTGCCAATCAAAAATTTGCGCACATATTGGATCGGGCGAGCAATAAGTCGGTCGTGGTGAGCGAAGGGAAAGACATCGGCGGCATTACCATTAAGCAAATCAGTGAAACACAGGTGATCCTCACTCAGTATGACGATACAGAGGTACTGGTTCTTCGCAGCCCCGTCAAGCTTCCAGCAAGCAAGTAATGCGCAACGCAATCGTGTCAATTTTCTCAAGATGATTCACGCCTACAGCCTGTACTTTGCTGAAAAAATCGCATCGACTCGTAAAACGAATTCGGATGAAACCATGATCCAGAGCACAAATCGCAGTCCCTGGCACACAGTCGCGCTTATCCTTGCGATAGTCGCGATGACCGGATGCACGCAGCTAGCAGGGCAGATTCCAGCCGCTGAGTCGACCAATCCCGGGCCATCACCTGCCCACGCGATAACTGCCAACGACACAAATGGGCCTATATCTGACAATACCCCGACCAAATCTCCGCTGACAGAAAGCACACAGCCCCGAATTTTTAAGGGTACCGGGGTGATGGTCAATTCGTCGCCCAAGAAAGAAGCACTCCAAGGACCAGCCAATGTTTCATTGAATTTCGAAGGAGCTGATATCCGGGACATCGCCAAGACCATTCTTGCCGAGATTCTTCGGGTCAGTTACATCGTTGATCCAAGGGTAACGGGAAGTATCAGTTTTCGGACAACGCAACCGCTGTCTCGGGATGCATTGCTCCCAACTCTTGAAACAGTGTTGCGCATGAACGGCATCGTTATGATCAAGGAAAACGAGATTTTCAAGATCATGCCCATCGGCGGTGCAAAAGGTTCACTTTCTCCACAGATTGGAGGAACTACTGCAGGATTCACAATGCAAGTCGTACCGCTGAAGTATGTCGGCTCCAGAGAAATGGCCAAGATTCTGGAAGGTGTTGCAGCTGACCCCACGCTTGTAAAGTCCGATGAACTCCGCAATCTTGTTATCTTGGCAGGAACACAAAATGAAATGCGGCACATGCTCGACACTATCGAAATGTTCGATGTGGATTGGATGAGCGGAATGTCGATCGGTCTGTTTACATTACAGAGTGCCGACGTCAAACAGGTCGACCAAGATATCAAACGCGTTTTCGATGAGAAAGGGGGTGCCGTCAATCCTCTGGCCGGAGTAATCAAGCTGATCCCGATCGAGCGGCTGAACGCCTTTGTCATCATATCGCCGCAACCAGCTTACCTCGAACAGGCAAAGGTTTGGCTAGAACGCCTGGATAGAACCGGGACCACCGGCGGTCACAGACTATTCGTATATCATGTTCGAAACGGCAAGGCTGAGCATCTTGCCGATCTATTGAACCAGTCATTTGGCGGTCAGGCCGCTAGCCAGTCTCAAGCGAGTGGCCGAAGCTCTCCGACGGTAGCTCCGGGACTCACCGGCACGGAATTGAAAACCAGCTCATCGCCGGGCCTCAACACAAGCCTGAGCGCACTCTCGCAATCAAGAACGACATCCCCCCAGCCACAGAACGCGGCTGTCGGCGCCTTTGGTATCTCGGGCGACTCAGGAGGTTCAACGGATCTGGTGCGTGTTGTGGCTGATACACAAAACAACGCCCTACTCATCCTGACGAACTCCACCGGATATGAGAAGATTGAAGCTGCTCTCAAGAAGCTCGACACTGCTCCTCGACAAGTTTTGATTGAAGTCACAATTGCGGAAGTAACTCTCAAAGACGAGTTGAAGTTTGGGATAGAGTGGCTGTTCACCAATGGGCCTCGGCGCAGCGGCAAGCTGGACACAGGAACGTCGGGGTTAAATGCCATTGTGCCCGGGTTTTCCTATGTCATCACCAATGCAACTGGCGACCAAGTGAAGTCGGTTCTAAATATGCTGGCGTCGGACAACAACCTGAATATCCTTTCGTCCCCTCACATAATGGTTGCTGACAACCAGACGGCCAAGATTCAGGTGGGGGACAGCGTGCCGATAGCGGGGCCTCAGACAGTCACCGGAACAGGGACCGTAATTACCTCTGTTCAATACCTAGAAACCGGGGTCATCCTGTCGGTAACCCCGCGCATAAATGCAAGCGGACTTGTCAGCCTGGATATTGCGCAAGAGGTAAGTACGGCTTCGGAAACGACGACCTCAGGACTCAACTCGCCAACGATCAGTAAGCGCTCCGCTAAGACAATGGTCGCAGTGCAGTCTGGTGAAACCATGGTCCTTGGCGGACTAATGTCCGAAAAGTCCGAAAAGGGAGCAACTGGGTTGCCGTTGCTTTCCAGCATCCCCCTAGTAGGAGGTTTGTTTGGAACTCAGTCACGAAACTCGACCCGAACCGAGTTGGTCGTCTTGATTACACCGCGTGTCGCGAACTCACCCAATCAGGCAAAGGCCCTGTCAGACGAGTTGAGGCAAAAAATGGGGCAGGCGAAAGATCTGATTGATTGTGGAACAAGCAATGCCCTTGGTAACTCGACTCGCGGAGGGCTCTGGTGCATGCATCCGGGACGATTAGAAGATTCCAACGGCAAATTTAACGAATGGGGTTCGGGAGTAAACGCGATCGAAACAAACTCAAGAGGTCTGCGAACAGAATCGGGCAACTAATTTTCGCATGACTTCGTACTTTTTTATATTCGACTCAACAATCCCAAATTCGCGAACGGTTTGTGTCGACGGGCTTGCAGACCATCCATAGAAGCATACTGAGAAAATACTGACGCCGACTCGAGATTAGGCGTTACTCCAAGTCGGTATCCGAATTCACTGGGCGCCACTAAGGCTCATTCGGTGATTTTTTACGAAATGACATTTTTGCCGTGGACCGCAGCCTTACCGGTGTTGTCAGCATCCGTGACTGCCGTGGTACTTCACCTGTGGCTAAAGATAGGAAGTGCAATGCCGGTGGACGTTGCAAACGAACGTTCATTGCACACCGGTCGGATTCCACGAATCGGTGGAATTGCAATGACTATCAGCGTGGCTCTATCGATCGCCCTATCCATCATAGCCTTGCCAAACACCACGTTGCCGGTGGAACCTTTGGCTATTGCCGTGGGGCTTTTCTTCCTTTCGGCAATCGATGATTGGTTTTCTTTACCGGTATTGCCTCGGCTCGTTGGTCATTTGGTGGCAACTGGATTGGTGGTCCACTCGTTGCACTTACCAATCATTCTTGGACTTCCTGCCGTTTTGTGGCTGGTCTGGATGACCAACCTTTACAATTTTATGGATGGCGCAGACGGATTGGCCGGCGGAATGACTGTCATCGGATTCGGAGCCTATGCGCTGGTCGCTTGGCCAGAGCATCCGGGGATCACCTGGATTTCCTTGTCAGTGGCAGGTGGGTCACTCGGATTTCTGGCCTTCAACTTTCCCCCGGCGCGCATATTCCTGGGCGATGCCGGATCGATTCCACTCGGATTTCTCGCGGGAGCTATCGGATTAGTCGGCTGGCATGATGGAGTTTGGCCACTCTGGTTTCCGTTGATAGTGTTTTCTCCTTTTGTTGCCGATGCCACAGTCACTCTGGTGCGCCGTGCTTGGGAACGAAAGCCCATCTGGCAAGCTCATCGTGAGCACCACTACCAGCAACTAATCCTCTCGAACTGGAGTCATCGCACTCTAGCTCTTGTCGCGTGGGGAGCGATGGTTATGATTGCGGCAAGTGCGCTCCTACTGCTAGAACTGTCGGCGCCTCTGCAATGGTTTGGAATTGTTGTTCTCTTCGCCGTGTATGGTCGCCTCTTTCGGTCAATCAACCAGCGTTGGCGGCGCACCACAGTAGATCAGCGCACCTTGCACGCCGCCCCACCAAAATGACATTGATGCACCGGGACGGTGCTATAGTCGTCGCCCATATGCCACGTGTGGGCATTCTGAACCAGGCGCCAATCTTTCTACATGGAAGCATTTGAATCATCGATCAGTCGCCGATGGCGTTCCATCGCCGTTTTCGGGTCTGACTTGCTCGCCGTCGCCCTCGCCTGGGTCTTTGCTTACGGCTTGTGGTTTGACTTTGCCCCCCCCGCCGAACACTTGTCGGCCATGTGGTCCACGCTTGGCTTTCTGCTCATTGCAGAAGCGGTGATATTCCGCCTTTCGGGTCTGTATCTGGGAATCTGGTTCTTTTCCAGCCTTCCTGATCTACGCCGCATCATCAAGGCGGCCGTGTATTCAGCGGCAATGATTGGCACCCTAACGTTCGCTTTTCCCGCCCCCGGTATTCCGCGTAGCGTCGCCATCCTCTATCCGATTTTGCTTCTCCTGATCATGGGCTCAGGCCGCGCCGCCTACCGGATGTGGAAGGAGCACATGCTTTACAGCGAGTTGGGAGCGGCCGGAAAGCCGGTTCTGATTCTCGGTGCGGGACGCTCTGGAGCTCGCCTGGTCCATGAATTGGCACGTTCACACGACTGGCGTGTGGTTGGCTTTCTGGATGACGATGCATCCAAGCAACGTCGCGAGTTGCTGGGGCAACGGGTATTTGGTCCCTTGAGCGAGTTGAGCTACTGGTCCAAAGCGCTCAGAGTCAAGCACGTCATTCTGGCCATGCCATCAGTTTCGGAAGAGATTCGGCAGCGCGTCGGTACCTTGTGTATTCGGGCCGGAGTGGTCGCCTACACCGTACCTTCCACCGAACAGCTCTTATTGAAGCGCGACCGTGGCGATAGTGTGCGACCAATTGATCTTGAGGATCTGCTCGGCCGCTCACCGGTATTTATCGATACGCCGGAAGTTCGAGAACTGCTGTTCGAGCGCGTGGTCATGGTCACCGGTGCTGGTGGCTCGATCGGTAGTGAGCTGTGTCGTCAAATCGCCCGTTTGCAACCTGCTCAGCTGGTCTTGTTTGAAAGCAATGAGTTTGCGCTTTACACGCTGATTGAGGAGTTATCGGAATATTTCCCCGAGGTGGCATTGGTGCCCTTGGCCGGAGATGTCAAAGACGGCACCTGGCTCGCCGAGATCATGCGGCGGCACACTCCGTCAGTGGTGTTCCATGCGGCGGCCTACAAACATGTGCCGCTGATGGAGGAGCAAAACGCGTGGCAGGCAGTACGCAACAATGTCTTCGGCACCTATGTGGTAGCACTGGCGGCGCAACGGGCAAAAGTGCCCAAGTTCGTTTTGGTCTCCACCGACAAGGCGGTTAATCCGACCAATGTCATGGGTGCCACCAAGCGCCTCGCGGAGATGATTTGTCAGGCTCTTGAAGGAGGGGGGGGCGCTACACGCTTCGAAATGGTGCGTTTTGGCAATGTTCTGGGCAGCACGGGGAGCGTCATTCCGAAGTTTCGGGCGCAAATTGCCAAGGGCGGTCCGATTACCGTCACCCATCCGGAGATCACTCGTTACTTCATGTCGATCCCGGAATCATCCCAACTCGTGCTGGAGGCTGCGGCGATGGGCAAGGGCGGTGAAATTTTCGTGCTCGACATGGGCGAGCCGGTGCGCATCGCCGACCTTGCACGCGACATGATTCGACTTTCCGGACATAACGAAGACGAGATCCGCATCGTGTATTCGGGTTTGCGGCCAGGCGAAAAGCTTTACGAGGAACTCCTTTCCGACGATGAACATACGCGTCCAACCCATCATCCGAAACTGCGCGTTGCCAAGGCACGATTGGTGCCTGCAGGATGGTTGGACGATCTGGTTGTCTGGTTGAAATCGCCGACGCCGAAGACCGACGCCGAAGTCAGGCGCGATCTACGCCGTTGGGTTCCCGAGTATCAACCCGCTGCCAATGCCCCCCTGCAGACCGTCAAACTCGCTGTCGAGAACAGCCGTCTGTAGTTCCATCGCGTTGAATCACGCTTGATCCAAACCATGGCCACCTATGCCATCGGTGACATTCAGGGCTGTCACACGGAATTCCTAAGTTTGCTTGAGTACGTCGGATTTACACCGGCGCGCGACCGCTTATGGTTGGTTGGCGATCTGGTCAATCGAGGGCTGGATTCCCTGGCGGTGTTGCGCTTTGTGAAAGCCTTGGGCGACCGTGCCGTGACCGTTCTCGGGAATCACGATCTGCACTTGATTATGCAGTCCGAGGGCTATGGCAAGGGCAATCGCGAAGACACCTTGGCGTCGATATTGGGTGCGCCGGATCGCGACGAGTTGCTGACCTGGTTACGTTCACGGCCCTTGTTTCATGTCGAGGGCGAATGGGCGATGGTACATGCTGGACTATTGCCGCAATGGAGCATCACTCAGGCGCTGAGCCTGTCGAACGACGTATCAAGTGCCTTGAGCGGGGCCGGCTACAAGAAATTTCTCGCCCGCATGTGGGGTTCCGAGCCCGTACAGTGGAGCGAGGACTTGACCGGATGGGACCGCTTGCGAGTCATCGTCAATGCCATGACACGGATGCGCTACGTAACCGCCGACGGCGTGATGGAGTTACGCGCGCCAGGCAACAAGGCTCCTCCCGAACAGGGACCCGTCGATTGCTTGCCCTGGTTTGACGCACCGGGCAGAGCGAGCAGCAGCCACCGAATTGTCTGCGGCCATTGGTCAGCGCTCGGTTACCGCGAGACCCCGAACCTGATCGCGCTGGATACCGGCTGTTTATGGGGTGGTTCGCTGACTGCCTTACGCCTGGACGATCGTCGCGTATTCCGCCTCCCGTGCCCGCAGCAGGTCAAGCCATCGGGCTGGGATTAGATCACACAGACGACGTGCGTGACGTCAATGCGTGACCCGGGTGGCGCCGTTTCCTGACAGGATACGTACCCGATCTCCCGGACGAAACTGTTCGTCGGCCTCTTGCGTAATCGCCGTGAGCTTCCCGCCCTCCAAGCGAACAGTAATTTCCAGCCCATCCTTCCGGGTGTTTTTGTCTTCAATCGCCTGGCCGGCAATTCCGCCGACCACGGCACCGAGAACAGAGGCCACTGTCGATCCCCGACCCCCACCTATCGTGCTGCCGGCAATTCCGCCGACCACAGCGCCCGTCACCGTTCCGGTGCCCGAATTGGTCCCTTCGATCGTGACCAAACGCACGCTTTCGACAACACCGGTACGAACATACATTTCACCGCGCGTTTGGCCACGCGAGTAGCTTGAGCCAGATTGGCTACCGGCACACCCCGCGATAGCCACAACGGCGGCGATAGCCACCATCAAAACTTTCATGCTGCTTCCTTTCGTCAAAGCGCGCTACCGAAGGCAGCCCGATAGGCTGCGTCGATATCGGTGCGACTGTGTTTGTGGTTCTGCCCTCCGCGCTGGGCAATCTTGAGCGATCCCATCAGCGATGCCAACTGCCCCGTCTTGGTCCATTCCCAGCCTTGAGTTATGCCATAGAGCAGGCCCGCGCGATAGGCATCACCACACCCGGTCGGATCAACGACCGCTTCCGGCTTAACGCACGGAATGTCCAGGCGATGACCGCCGCTGTAAATGTGCGAACCGTTGCCACCCAGTGTGACGATCAAGGCTTTAACCTCCTCGGCGAGTTGACCGAGCGAACGACCGGTTCGTTCCGTCAATAATTTGGCTTCGTAGTCATTGACCGTGCAGTAGTCGGCAATCTTGAGAAACTGCATCAATTCGTCACCGCCAAACATCGGCAGCCCCTGGCCGGGATCAAACACAAAAGGAATGCCTGCGTCAGCGAATTCACGAGCATGCTGCAGCATGCCGTCGCGGCCATCGGGCGATACGATGCCGAGCGTCACGCCCTGGGCATCGGCGATGTGGTTGCTTTGCGAAAAATTCATCGCACCGGGATGGAAGGCCGTGATCTGGTTGTCGTCCAGATCGGTGGTGATGAACGCCTGTGCGGTGTAGGCATCGGGAATCTCGCGCACGTGTTGAGTGGGCAGCCCGAGTTTCTTCAAGCGCTGCATATACAGCCCACTGTCTTCGCCCACAGTGGCCATGATCAGTGGTTCGCCGCCGAGCAGCTTGAGGTTGTAGGCGATATTCCCGGCGCAACCGCCGAACTCGCGGCGCATGTCAGGAACCAGAAACGCGACGTTGAGAATATGAATCTGCTCAGGCAGGATGTGGTTTTTAAATTGGTCACGAAACACCATGATGGTGTCGTAGGCGATCGAGCCGCAGATGAGTGTGGTCATTTTTTAGGGGTAGAAAAGATAAAGTCGGTAACCGCTGGCGCCAAGCTCACCGGAGTCGATATGGAGGGTGATCGCGAGTTCGCCTGGAGGAAGACCATTGTCGCGCGCTGTGTCCTGCGGCAGGTAGTCCTCGGGCAGCAAAATGCGCCGTGCCAGTGTCGCGTTGGAGGTATCGGTCAGCGTCAGTTCGAGATGCGGGTACATCTGCGCGAATGGAGCCCGATTACGTAGCGTGGCAGTTAGCGTCAAGGCGCCCTTGGGTTCAACTTCCGGGTGCAAATCGGAGGCCTCAATGGTGATCAACTCGACCTTGCGCGGCAAGTCGACACGGCAACCGGTCAAGCTGCACAGGGATTCAAGTGCGGGCCGGGCTTCGGGTGTCAGCACGGCCAGTTCGGTACGAAAATGAATGGCCGCCTGAATCGCCAAGGCTAGTAGCGCCAGTACCGCCACAATCGCCCAGGGCCAGCGCCGGGCAGGTACCGCCCCGGCTAACGGCTGATGCAGCAGGGGTTCCAATGGCGGGGTGCTGATCGTATTGGGGACGTCAGGCGAAGCGACGACCTCGGGTTCCGGTGACAGTTGTTCCGGTGACAGTCGTTCCGTTGGAAACGGGTCCGGCGGCAACTCGGGGTTGGGCACGGCATCAATCTCAGTCGCCGTTGTCGTGATGAATTCGGGTTCATCCGCAAAGCCCGGCTCCGGGCGAGGATCAACCGGCAGTTCATCGGCAACCGCAGAATCGGTCGAAAAAGTCGGCTCTGGCGAGACGGCGGTGGCGATCTCTACGGCATCTGGTTCAGCCTCGACCGTTGGGGCGGGCTGAGATGCAGACGGCGTTAAAGCCCTGATCGGGCCTTCCTCGGCCAGCGCTTCCAGCGCGTTGAAGACCGTTTGGCAGTTGCCGCAGCGAACTCGCCCCTGGCGTACCCGGATCTGATCCGAGGTGATGCGAAATCCAGTATCGCAGTTGGGGCAACGGGTCAACATCAAGCGACTCGGGAGTTCGCCATGTGGCCTTCAAGACGCACCCAGCCTTCGCGCGTCGCGCCGACGTTCAATGCAAGGTAGGGCGCGTAGGCGGCGATCACGTCGGCGGCCTGAATATCCAGAACACCGGACAGAATAATGCGACCGCCGGGTGCGACCCGGCTAGCCAGCAGCGGCGCCAGCACGCACAACGGATTGGTCAGGATATTGGCCACGACGACATCAAATTTCTCGTCCAGCTTAGCGCGCGAGTGCCGCAATTCGAGGGCGACGCTGTTGTTCGCCGCGTTGTCCCGCGCCGCAATCAAGGCGTTGTCGTCAATATCTACGCCGATGACGCTACCAGCACCCAGGCGCGACGCGGCAATCGCCAGAATGCCGGAGCCACAGCCGTAATCGAGCAGCGTCTCACCGCCCGCCAACTGTTGCGTCAGCCACTCCAGGCATAGAAACGTGGTGGGATGCGAGCCCGTGCCGAACGCCAGCCCGGGGTCCAGAATCAGATTGATCGCAGTTGGATCGGGGGCGACATGCCATGAGGGCACAATCCAGAGCCGATCATTGACCCGAATCGGATCGAACTGCGATTGCGTCAGCCGCACCCAGTCCTGCTCTTCCACCTCGTCCAGCGTGATTTCGGGCAAATCATCGATCCCCGCTGCGACGGTGGCGGCAGCGACACGACCGAGCAGGTCATCGGCCGGCTCGAACAAGGCGACGACACGGCTTTCTTCCCACAGCGGTGTGGTCGGCGACCCAGGTTCGCCAAACTGAGGTGTTTCGAGATCCGTGCCGGCGTAAGCATCTTCGACGCTGGCACTAATCGCGCCCGCAGCGATCAACGCATCCGAGAGCGCCTCGGCGTGCGCAGCGTCCGTTTCCAGAGTCACCGAAATCCACATACCTTTAACCTGAGCCCTTACTTGCGGGCAACCTCTTCGCGCGCAGCGAGTTTCTCTTCGAGGTAATGAATACTGGTGCCGCCCTTGATGAAGCGCGGGTCGAGCATCAACTCCTGATGCAACGGAATATTGGTCTTGATGCCATCGACCATCATTTCCGACAGCGCAATGCGCATGCGGCGTATTGCCTGCTCACGGGTTTCACCATAGGCGATCAGTTTGCCTATCATCGAATCATAGTTTGGCGGCACCGTATAGCCATTGTAGGCATGCGAATCAACGCGGATGCCGGGACCGCCAGGCGTATGCCATTGCGTAATTTTGCCGGGAGATGGCGTGAACTTAAAGGGGTCTTCGGCGTTGATGCGGCATTCAATCGAATGCCCTTTGAGCTCGATATCACGCTGCTTCAGCCATAGCTTTTCGCCGGCCGCAACGCGGATTTGGGCCTGCACGATGTCGACGCCAGTCACCTGCTCGGTCACCGGATGCTCGACCTGAACGCGAGTATTCATCTCGATGAAGAAGAACTCACCGTTTTCGTACAGAAACTCGAAGGTCCCGACGCCCCGATAATTGATGCGGCGGCATGCCTCGGCACAACGATCGCCAACACGGGTAATGATGCGGCGGCTGATATCGGGCGCCGGAGCCTCTTCAATCACCTTTTGGTGCCGACGCTGCATCGAACAATCACGTTCGCCTAGCCAAATTGCATTTTTGTGGGCGTCAGCCAAGACCTGAATTTCCACATGGCGCGGGTTTTCGAGAAATTTTTCCAGATACACGGTGGGGTTGCCAAATGCCGCCCCGGCTTCGCTACGCGTCATCGCGACAGCATTCAGCAACGCGGCTTCGGTGTTCACCACGCGCATGCCGCGACCACCGCCACCACCGGCGGCCTTGATAATCACCGGATAGCCGATACTGCGTGCAATTTGTACGATTTCCTTAGCATCTTCTGGTAATGCCCCTTCTGAACCAGGAACGCAGGGCACACCAGCGGCGCGCATTGCATCCTTGGCGCTGACCTTGTCGCCCATCAGGCGTATGGTTTCCGGGCGAGGGCCAATGAAGGTAAAACCAGATTTTTCGACGCGTTCGGCGAAGTCGGCATTTTCCGAGAGAAAGCCGTAACCGGGGTGGATCGCCTCGGCATCGGTGACTTCCGCCGCCGAAATGATGGCGGGAATATTCAAATAGCTCAGTGCGGAAGAAGCCGGGCCGATACAGACCGATTCGTCCGCCAATTTGACGTATTTGGCCTCGGTATCGACGGTTGAATGGACCGCCACCGTACGAACGCCGAGTTCGCGACAGGCGCGCAAGACACGCAGCGCAATTTCACCGCGATTGGCGATAAGAACTTTACCGAACATGATGTCTCCAGCCGGGCAGCACGGATGTGGTGTTGATTTGCATGGATCAGGCAAGGATGAACATGGGTTGCCCAAACTCGACGGGCTGGCCATTCTCGATCAGGATGGCCTTGACCGTACCGGACGCGTCAGATTCGATTTCGTTCATCAGCTTCATGGCTTCGATGATGCACAGGCGGTCGCCGGCCTTTACCGTTTGCCCGACCTCGACGAAAGCCGCAGCACCGGGTGAGCCAGAGCGGTAAAACGTGCCGACCATCGGCGCGGTGACTGGATGCCCATCAGGTTCGCTAGGCACCGGGGCCGCAGCAAAAGTCGGTGCTGGCGGGACGGCGCCGCTCATCATCGCGGGCGCGGAGCCTGCGGCCATCGGCATACTGACCATGTGCGTCGCCGCATTGGCAGGCAAATACTTGGCGATACGAATCTTTTCTTCGCCTTCGCTGATTTCAAGCTCGGAAATTCCCGAGTTCTGTACCAGGTCGATCAGGGTTTTGAGCTTTCTCAGGTCCATGTCAGGTCTCGATCAATCACAAAGTTGTTGAGAGGGAAGGTCTCTGCAGAAAAGTGCGGTGCCGCGAAACCAACCGGTGAATCCGGTCAAAGCCATTAACTCCGAGGCAGCCGTGCCAGAGCCGCTTCCAGAGCAAGTTGATAGCCTTGGGCACCCAGCCCGGCGATGACGCCGACCGCGATATCGGAAAAATAGGAGTGCTTGCGGAAAGCTTCGCGCGCATGCACGTTCGACAAATGCACTTCAATAAACGGAATGACAACGGCGGCAAACGCATCGCGTAATGCAACGCTGGTATGGGTATAGCCGGCCGGATTGATAATGATGAAACCGACGCCCGACTCACGCGCCGACTGAACGCGATCAATCAACTCACCTTCATGATTGCTTTGAAAGCTATCAAGCCGGACGCCTGCGGCGCGGGCACGAGTTTCCATCTGCAAATGAATATCGGCCAGGGTCGTTCGGCCGTATATTTCCGGCTCGCGACTGCCCAACAGGTTCAAATTCGGGCCGTGAAGCACCAGAATTCTGGCCTCAGGAGTGGCTTTTGACTTTTTGCCAGTGGAATTATTCGCGCTATTTTGCTTCGTCATGTATGCAAGTTTGCCGCAAATAGCTGCAACTTGTCCAGTCAACGAACTTCGTAAGATTTCTCACGACTTGATCAGGCCCTGCAAGCGCTGATCCAGCACGGCCTCTGAAAAACGACCCAGCTTGGTCGAGTGCACCTCACCCTGGCGATCGAGGATGACCGTGAACGGCAAGCCCTGCATGGGATTGCCAAGACCACTAACCGCCTGCATGGTGTCCATTGACCCGAGCAACAAAGGATAGGTTACCGGAGAATCCTTCTGAAATTGCCGTACTTTATCTGGTGAATCGATGCTGATACCGACAAACTGAACACCGTTAGACCCATACTTGTCCGACAGACGGGAAAACACGGGCATTTCTTCCTTGCAGGGTGCGCACCAGCTTGCCCAGTAGTTAATCACCAGAATCTTGCCATTCCATTGCGCCATGGCTTGCTGGCTTCCGTTGAGATCCGGCAAAGACAGCATTCGAAGTACCTTGACCGCGACCGGATCGATCACTCCCTGACCCGACCCCGGCGGATAGGTGGCATCACCCTCACGACCACAGCCGAACGACACAACCATCGCCGCGACGAACACAATACGACCAAGAAACATGCCGTTCATGATCGCGCACTTTCAATCAATGCCGCCACGGCACCAGTTTGAGCCCTCTGACGGGTGCGACCGGTGTGCGCGTTACGTGATTGGTTGCGTGCTTCGATAGCGGGATAGATCAGCAAATGCACTGGAATTCCTTCCCAGTCCAGACGCAGGCGGGTTTCAACGGGATCATGGCCACGACGCGGGATGTCGTCGACTTCATATTGAATACCGGAAGAAAGGAGCATGATCTCGACGTCTTTACTGCTGTCGGCAAAAACATCAAGTTCGATCGCGGCATAACGGCCGGCAGTCCCGTCAAGAACGGCGCCGGTCAGACAGGGCCGAAAATCGCGCAGATGCTCCATGACACCCAAGGCGGCCTGGCGCAATTCCTGCAAATGCTCGGCGTGCTCGTCATCTTGATAAATCGCTTGATAGTCACGCAACTCCTGCTCAACTTCCTCATTACTCGGCAGCCCATCTCCCGTTCCGGCCCCAAGCTGACGAGCAGCCTTACGCTTGGCCGCACCGTAATCCGCAATACCATCCTCGGCCATAAGGCGGGCCGCCGCGCTGGCAATATGCCGTCGCAACTGCGACGTCGGGGCTGGGTGGGGCTTGTGGCGCGGCATATCGATGGGGGAATCCCGGTGGTTCAAAGGGCGGCAGGTAGAATCCGATCCAATTATTTCACGGAAGTGTGACATGCACATTCACATCCTCGGCATCTGCGGCACATTCATGGGCGGCATCGCCCTGCTTGCCCGAGCAGCAGGGCATACGGTGACCGGCTGCGATGCCAATGTCTATCCGCCGATGAGCACGCAATTGACTGAGCAAGGCATCACGCTGATCGAGGGTTATGGTGCCGACCAATTGGCCCTGGAACCCGATCTATTCGTGGTCGGCAACACCATCAAGCGCGGCAATCCCTTGCTTGAGGCGGTGCTCGATCGCAACCTCGCCTATGTGTCCGGCCCGCAATGGCTGGCCGAAAATATTTTGCGCGGCCGCTGGGTGCTCGGTGTGGCCGGGACCCATGGCAAGACAACAACCACTGCCTTGCTGGCCTGGATTCTGGAAGAAGCCGGGCTGGCACCTTCTTTTCTGGTCGGCGGCGTGCCGCAGGGTTTTGGGGTTTCGGCGCGATTGACCGAATCGTCCTTCTTTGTCATCGAAGCGGACGAATACGACACGGCATTTTGTGACAAACGCTCGAAATTCATCCACTACGCACCGCGAACCACCATCCTCAACAACCTTGAGTTTGATCACGCTGACATCTTCGCCGATCTTGCGGCGATCGAGACGCAATTCCATCATTTGGTACGCACCTTGCCAAGCAATGGGCTTATCGTCACCAATGGTGGCGAGGCAACGCTCGATCGGGTGCTTGAACGCGGTTGCTGGACACCGGTGGAACGTTTCAACACGAACGACGGTTGGCGCGCCGTGCTGAACCAGGATGAAGGATTTGCGGTGTATCTGGGCGATCGCCTACAGGGCCATGTCGCCCGGTTCGAACTGGCGGGCGAGCACAATCGCGCCAATGCCCTGGCGGCGGTGGCGGCCGCTCGTCATGCCGGTGTCCCGATCGAGATCGGGCTGCGCGCCTTGGAAAGCTTCAGTGGCGTTAAGCGCCGCCTCGAAATTCGAGGCAAGGTGCGCGACGTTACCGTGATTGATGACTTCGCCCACCACCCGACCGCCATCCGCGTCACCGTCGCCGGCTTGCGGCAACAGATGCAGCAGATCAACACTCCCGGCCGCATCCTTGCCGTGCTCGAACCACGCTCGAATACCATGAAACTTGGCACGATGAAGGCACAACTGCCCGACTCGTTAGCGGATGCCGATCAGGTCTATTGTTTTGCCAACAATCTGGGCTGGGACCCGGCCCAAGCACTGGCCCCGCTGGGATCAAAAGCGCAGACGTTTACGGAGTTGGAGCCACTGGTTACCGCCGTTTGCTCAGAAGCGCACGCCGGCGATCAAATTCTGGTGATGAGTAACGGAGGTTTTGGCGGCGTTCACGCAAAGCTGTTGGCGGGGCTTGCCGACCAAAACGCACGAACTTAACCGGATCGACTCCGGGGCAATAAAGAGACGCTCAGTCGCCGGTGCTTCGGCGCTGGAAGGCCGGTGATTCGTCGGACGCAAGAGTGATCGTTGCCAAGCGCATGGCAAATGGCAGCGTTGCCGTTCCGGTCCAGCCAATCGTTAATGCCCAACCCAGCGTGATCGCTGGCGATGCGAACAGAAAACCCCACAGGGCGGCAAGAAGAAGAATAGCGAACACGCCGGTACTCCAGCGCGCCTGAATTTCCGGCATGATCCATTTGGGAAACACCACTATTCTCCTTACGATACCTGTCGCGACTGTGGAGCGTATTGCAGCCTTAGCTACTAAATTAACGGCACCCAATCACGTTTCTTTACGCGCTGTTCGTCGCGATTGCATTGCAGGTTATCAGATTTCGGTTATCACTTAAGGCATACGCGGACCGAAATCCATAAAACTAGTAAGGTTTGTGGTTTGCTACGCCACAAAACGCTCAGAACTCAAGTTTGAGCGTTGCAAACGCGCGACGATCGAGGGTGATATTTCGCTGATACTCGATGTGGCCGCCGTTCGCGGCAAGCACATTGATCGCAATTTCGCCTTTCTGTGCTCCCCAGCGGAACGACTTGGCCAGCCGGATATCGGTCTGCTGGTAGGCGGGGATCATGTCGGCCGGTCGCACCCAGAAGTATTGACCGTAATCTGTATGGATCACACTCAGGTCGAGATCCCATGGCAGACGCTGAAACCATGCCAGTGTGGCGAAGTGCGACGGAACGCGCTGCGGATAGAATCGATCGCTACCGGGATCGGATTTGATCCTGAGCGCGGTGTAGTTGAACAAAAGGCTGGTGTCTTTGGAGGGTTGCCAGCGGAATTGCGACTCCCAACCATGCTGGGTGTTGGGGTCCTTATTGGCAATATCCGTGCCGCTGAAACGTAGCACGCTGCGCACCTTCTCCTCGAAACCACGAAAATCAACGGTCAGTCCAAGATTGCGGAATTCGCCGATATAGCCGATTTCCGTCGTGTCGACTCGTTCCGGATAGGCTCCGCCAGTCGCCCGGATCGGCCCATAGACCGCGCGCGACTCGAACTGATTGGGTACCTTGAATGCGGAAGTAGTGGCAATCCGAACGGTCTGACCGGGAATTACCTTGAAGTTCGCCGAAAGCCGTGGTGCGGTGAATGAGCCGACGATGCTGTGGTGTTCCCAAAGCGCGCCAGCGTTGAACAACCAACGATCGCTGGCACGCCACTCGGCATTGCCGAAGAGCCGCCACAGACGATTGGCCTGGTCCGGGCTGGGGCCAAACAGATCAGCCGAGTGAATCTCCTCGCCGCGATACTCGCCGCCCCAAATCATCCGCCAGTCGGTGCCGGGGACAAACACATGTTGCAGATCAAGGCCGGATCGACGCACCACGCCATCGGCCTTGAATAGCGGATAGAAATTGATGTACTGCTCCTGATCGGTGAATCCACCAGCGCGCAGCTCGCTGCCCGAATCCAAGCTTCGGGTCCAGTTCAAGCGTGCGTAGGCGCTGCGCCATCGTTCATCCCTGGCCGGTGATTCCACACCCCATTCGAGACCCGAGTAGCCGCTGACCAGCGAAATCTCGTCGCGCGCCCCCGGTCGCAGATCGGCACGAAAATTGAAGGTGCTCAGGTCCTTGTCGTCATAGGTCGAGCGAAAGCCGGAATCGCGGCGGCTGGAGGTGGAAATGCGAAACGCCGCCTTGTCATCGCCCCAGCCATAACGCAGCACCCGATCGGCGATGCCACCACTGCCGCCTGCCAGCGAAATCGCCGTACCGGTGGTATCGGCCGCATGGCGGGTGGTGATGTTGATCGCCCCAAGCACGGCGTTGGCGCCTTGCGAAGCGGCGTTGGAGCCACGCACAACTTCGATACGCTCAATTTCGTCGATATTGAGGCCGAGTAAACCGTAGGTCGGGCTACCCAGAAGCAGTCCCGAATACACCGAGCGACCGTCGATGAAAACCTGCAAATGGCGGCTGAAGGAATCGTAGCCGCCGTGATAGTTGGCAAACGGCCGCGCGCCCCCCTCGAAATAGGACACGAGGAAACCCGGTACCAGGCGCATCAACTCGGCCACCGTGCGGACACCCGACCGCCGGATCGTGTCGCGATCAATCACCGTCACCGCAGCGGGAGCCTCATCGATCGGCTGAGCCAGGCGGCTGACGGACAAGACAACAGGCAGATCACCCAGATAGTCCTGTTCCGAAACTGCTTCGCTGGCACTCGTCCCGGCAGACAAACCCAAAACACCAACGGCGGCACAAACGACAAATTTGTTCATAACCACATTCCAACCGATAAGTTGGCTTCAGTATAGGACCAAGTCCCCGGCTCAGGCGCGTTTCGCCTGGCGTCGACTGACGATGGCGACACCAGCGATAACGAGTACGGTGCCCACCATCTGGGCGCCAGAAAAACCCTCATCGAGCAAGAGCCAGGCGCTGGCGATGGTCAGCAAGGGGCCGATCATCCCGATCAACGCCGCTTCGCCGCTGCCAATATGGCGAATCGCGGCCGATTGGGCAAACACCGGCAGCACGGTGCAGAGCAAGCCCATGGCCAGCCCGTAGCCATATACCGGCCACGGCTGCACCAGCGTGCTCAATGGCTGACTGACGAAATAATGAACAAAGATCGCGGTGGTTGAGACCAGCATCGCCAACGCCGTAAAGCGTGCGGTACCGAGGCGGGCAATCATGGCGCCACTACCGGTCAGGTAGATCGCATAGCAGATCGACGAACCGAAGACAAAGCTGGCACCAATCCAGACCGCTGTCGCATCACCGCTCAGATGTAGGTCATGAATAAAGGCGGCGGCAATGCCGAGGTAGCAAAGCACCAATGCCAGTATTTGCCGCAACGAAATTCGCTTGCCATACAGTGCCAGCCCAAACAGCAGCGTGAGCGTCGGATACGTGAATAGGATCAGGCGCTCCAATCCGGCCGAGATGTACTGCAGACCGACAAAATCAAGGATGCTGGCGCCGTAATAGCCGAGAAGGCCGAGGACGGCGAGCATTCCCCAATCGCGCCGCGTCAAGGGCTCGGCACTACGCGACGCGCTGAAGCCCACCCAAAGGAACACCGGCAGGGCAAACGCCATGCGCAACGCGAGCAAGGTAATCGGCGCCACGCCATAGGGATAGGCGAGCTTGATCAGGATCGCTTTGAACGAAAAACCGAAGGCGGCAATGACCGCCAGAGTGATGCCAATGCGGTGCGCTGAAAAGCGGTGGCGAAGCACGATTCAGCGCAGCACCGGGGCTTAGCGTCGCCTACCGCCAAGGATGGAGCCGAGCACGCCACGCACAATTTCGCGCCCGACCTGCGAGCCGACAGTCCGCACCACGGTCTTGGCCAGGGTTTGCGCCAGGCCATCGTGCTGAGCGCCGCGCGGACCCGTGCTGCCAAAGATGATCTGACCCAGACCACCGAACATGCCGCCACTCTCGGCGGGGGCCGCCGTTGCTTGCCCGGCAGGCGCCGTCCCGCCAGCACCGACTTTTTCATCGCCGGACGCCGTCGACATTCCCTTCAATTTTTCGAAGGCGGATTCGCGGTCGATAGTCTTTTCGTAAACCCCAGCTACCAGCGATTCGGTAATTGCTGCGCGACGCTCGTCCGCTGTCATCGGTCCAATCCGGGAGCCCGGCGCAAGGACAAAACCGCGCTCGACTACCGTCGGGCTACCCTTCTCGTCGAGGAAGGAAACCAGCGCCTCGCCGACACCCAGCTCCATGATGACTGCCTCGGCATCGAACTTCGGGTTGACGCGCAAGGTTTGCGCCGCCGCCTTGACTGCCTTTTGATCGCGCGGAGTAAATGCGCGCAAGGCGTGTTGCACGCGATTGCCGAGTTGCCCGAGCACGCTATCGGGAATGTCCAGCGGGTTTTGCGTGACGAAATACACGCCAACACCCTTGGAACGGATCAGGCGCACCACTTGCTCGATTTTTTCCAACAACGCCGGCGGCGCTTCGCTGAACAGCAGATGCGCCTCATCGAAGAAAAACGCCAGCTTGGGCTTAGGCAGATCGCCGGCTTCGGGCAACTGCTCGAATAGCTCGGCCAGCAACCAGAGCAGGAAGCTGGCGTACAGACGCGGCGAATTCATCAGCTTTTCGGCGGCCAGCACATTGATCACGCCTTTGCCGTCGACCGTCTGCATCAGGTCTTCGATATTGAGCATCGGTTCGCCGAAGAACTTGTCACCGCCTTGTTCATCGATGGTCAGCAAACCGCGCTGAATAGCGCCGATGGAGGCGGCCGAGACGTTGCCGTACTCGGTCTTGAACTGCGCCGCATTCTCGCCAACGTACTGCACCATGGCGCGTAGATCCTTGAGATCGAGCAACAGCAAACCTTGATCGTCGGCGATCTTGAATACCAGTTGCAGGACGCCCGCTTGCGTATCGTTGAGATTCAGCAGTCGCGCCAACAAGAGTGGCCCCATGTCGGACACGGTCGCCCGCACCGGATGACCCTGTTCGCCGAAAACATCCCAGAACACCACCGGATTCGCGCGCGACTGCCAGTCGGTGACACCCAGCTTCTCCAGCCGCGCCTTGAGCTTGTCGGAGGCCACCCCCGCCACGCCGAGGCCGGAAAGATCACCCTTGGCATCGGCCAGGAATACCGGCACTCCGGCTTGCGAGAGTTGCTCGGCAACACGTTGCAGCGTCACTGTTTTGCCGGTTCCTGTGGCGCCGGTGATGAGACCATGACGATTCACCAATTGCGACAGCAACACCAGTTCAAGCTCGCCGGCTTTGGCGATGGGCAGTGGAATGCTCATGGAAATCAGGGCTCCAAATGTTAGAATTTATCGATTCTAAGGGGCATTTAAAGGGCATTCCATGGCTGGACACAGCAAATGGGCAAATATTCAGCATCGCAAGGGTCGGCAAGACGCCAAGCGGGGCAAGGTATTCACCAAACTCATCAAGGAAATCACCGTTGCGGCCCGCATGGGCGGCGGCGATGTCACGGCCAACCCGCGTTTGCGGCTGGCGATGGACAAGGCCAAGGCGCAATCCTTGCCGAAGGACAATATCGAGAACGCAATCAAGCGCGGCACCGGCCAGCTCGATGGTGTGAATTACGAGGAAATCCGCTACGAAGGCTACGGCATCAGCGGCGCCGCCGTGATGGTGGACTGCCTTACCGACAACAAGGTGCGTACCGTGGCGGAAGTGCGTCATGCGTTTTCCAAGCATGGCGGCAACATGGGCACCGACGGTTCGGTCGCCTTCATGTTCAAGCATTGCGGCCAGATGCTGTTTGCGCCGGGCACGGACGAGTCTAAATTGATGGACGCGGCCATTGAAGCCGGCGCCGAGGATGTGATCACCAACGAGGATGGCTCGATCGAAGTCATTACGCCGCCGAACGATTTTTCTGCCGTGCAAGATGCTTTGATCGCCGCCGGCTTCACCGCCGAATTTGGCGAAGTCACCATGAAACCGTCGAATGAAACTGAATTCACCGGCGACGATGCCGTGAAGATGCAAAAGCTGCTCGACGCACTGGAATCGCTCGACGACGTGCAAGACGTCTACACGACTGCGGTCATTGACGAGTAAGCGCAAAGAACATGTGGCGCCGGCTTGAGTAGGGCGCGCACATGAAGGCGCCAACAAAGGTTCCGACCAAGGTTCCAACGACAAGCAGCCGCATCCTCGGCATTGACCCCGGTCTGCGCAGTACCGGCTTCGGCGTCATTGATATGCAGGGCAACAAACTGACCTATGTCGCCAGCGGCTGCATCACGACCAACGACAAAGGCACACTGCCCGAACGCCTCAAGACACTGCTTGACGGCATTAGCGAAGTCATCGCCACCTGGCAGCCACAGCAAAGTGCGGTGGAAATCGTGTTTGTGAATGTCAATCCGCAATCGACGCTGCTGCTCGGCCAGGCACGCGGTGCGGCGATTTCGGCGCTGGTCAGCCATGATCTGCCGGTCGCCGAATACACCGCGCTACAGGTCAAACAAGCAGTTGTCGGTCACGGCAAAGCGGCTAAAGAGCAAGTCCAGGAAATGGTCAAACGCCTGCTGCAACTGCCCGGCACGCCACGTCCGGATGCTGCTGATGCACTCGCCTGCGCCATCTGCCATGCCCACAGCGGTCATGGCCTGGGCGCGATGATCGGCGCCGGAAGAACCACCGCTATGGCCATTGGCCGGCGCCGCAAAAGCGGCCGGATGGTGTGATGGCGTCGGTCCTGTATGCATGGGAATTCGGCGCTGCACTCGGGCACATCGGCACCTTTTTGCCAATCGCCAAAACCTTGCGCGAGCACGGCCATACGGTCAACTGGGTGGTGACGCACCCCCATCAGGCCGCACGCCTACTCCATCAGGCCGGATTCGACTGGATGCAAGCGCCGATACGGCCCGAGCAACGGCGTGACGGTCCGCCGTTGAACTATGGCGACATCCTGCTCCGCTTTGGGTACGCTGACAGTGACGATCTGTTGGGCCTAGTCGTCGCCTGGCGCACGCTGCTGCAACTGACCAAGGTACAGATCGTCCTTGCCGATCATGCCCCGACGGCCATCCTCGCTGCACGCTCGCTGGGGATTCCAGTCATGCTCTTCGGAAGCGGATTCTTTGCCCCGCCACAACTTCATCCGACACCCAACCTGCGGCCCTGGCAGCCAGTTGCCATCGAGCAACTGGCCAACATCGACCTTCAGGTTGTGTCGACCATCAACCGGGTGCTGGCACAGTTCGACCGGCCGCCGATCACTTATCTGGCCGAGCTGTTCCAGGTAGAAGAAGACACCCTGCTTAGCTTCCCGGAACTGGACCACTACCCCAACCGTGGGCCGGCGCGCTACTGGGGCATGCTTCCAGCGGCGATCGCCGCTGACGTGACCTGGCCCGATGTGCCCGGTCCACGGGTATTCGCCTATCTGCGGCCGGAAACGCCCCACCTCGAAGCGGCACTCGCCGCGCTGCATCAGCTGCGCGGCGCGGCAATCATCTATGCACCGGGGGTAAGCTCCGAACTCCTTGACCGGTATTCCGCGCCCCACCTGTTCTTTTCGCCGGTGCCGGTCGATCTGAACAAGATCGCCGCGCAGGCCAGCGCCGGTGTCACCTATGCCAGCCCGGCAGCGACGGTGGCGTTCCTGTTGGCCGGCAAACCGGTGTTGATGATTCCGGGGCATCTGGAACAATATCTGTTCGCTCGACGGGTCGAAGAACTGGGTGCCGGGCTCGGCCAGAATCCCGAGCAGATTGGCGGTAAGCTGCACGCGATGCTGGCCCGCATCCTGAATGAACCCGGATTCACCAGCAAAGCCGCCGCGTTTGCCAAAAAGTACCAAAACTTCAATCAAGAGACCGTAATGACCAACATCGTGGCCAGGATCGAACAAATCGTCAGTTGCTGATCCGCACGACTTTTACACCGTAAGCACCTCGCCTCTGGAAACCCCACATGATCGGACGCATCACCGGCGTACTCATTGAAAAGAATCCGCCAGCCATCACCATCGATGTGCAAGGACTCGGCTACGAAGTCGATGTACCCATGAGCACCTTTTACAACCTGCCGGCGACCGGCGAGAAGGTCTCGCTGTACACACATCTGATCGTGCGCGAGGACGCCCACCTGCTCTACGGCTTTGGTACCGATGGCGAGCGGGCAGCGTTTCGGCAATTGCTCAAAATATCCGGAGTCGGTGCCCGCACCGCATTGGCCGTACTTTCTGGCATGTCGGTCACGGAATTGGCGCAAGCGGTGACGCTGCAGGAAGCCGGTCGCCTGACCAAAGTGCCCGGCATCGGCAAGAAAACCGCCGAGCGCCTGCTGCTCGAATTGCGAGACCGTCTGCCCAAGGTCTCGGGCTTAAACCAAAAAGTCGGTGCTGGCGGGACGGCGGTCGAGATGCCCAACGACAATCTGGCTGACATCCTCAACGCCCTGATCGCACTGGGCTACAACGAACGCGAAGCGCTCTCGGCGATGAAGGCGCTGACACCGGAAACGGCCGTCGGCGACGGCATTCGCCAAGCCTTGAAGCTGCTGTCGAAAGGCTGAAGCGGGAGACCAGAATGTCGAAACAGGGCTTTCTTTCCAAACTGCGTCTCGGTGCGGGCGCGCTGCGCTTGGGCATGAATCTCTGGCCGCCGTTTGTCGGCGCCGGCATTCATATCGAGCACATTGCGGACGATTTTCGAAGCGTTCGGGTGCGCTTGCGCATGGGCCTGCTCAATCGCAACTATTTCGGCACGCATTTCGGCGGCTCGCTGTTCGCCATGACCGATCCGTTTTATGCCCTGATGTTGCTGCACAACCTGCCGCGCGGCTATGTGGTGTGGGACAAAGCCTCGCAGATTCACTACAAGTCGCCGGGACGTGGCCGAGTGTTCGCCGATTTCGTGCTGACTGAAGAACGCATCGCCGAGGTGCTGGCTGCGACTGCTGATGGCCGTAAATTCGAACCGACCTGGCCCGTGGACGTCACCGATGCCGCCGGCCATGTTGTCGCCACGGTGGACAAGACACTCTATATTCGCTGCAAGGTCGCCCCGGCACCGTCGGCTAAACTGCCGGAATGAGCATCCAGACCGACAGTTTCGAGAGCCGTGGCGTCATTTCCACGAGCAAGGAATCCAGCCAGGAGGAAGTCCTCGAGCGCGCGCTGCGGCCGAAAAAGCTCGCCGATTACGTCGGCCAGGCGAAGATTCGCGAACAGCTCGAAATCTTCATCGAAGCCAGCAAGCGACGTGGCGAAGCGCTTGACCACGTCTTGCTGTTCGGCCCGCCGGGGCTGGGCAAAACCACGCTGGCGCACATCATCGCGCATGAAATGGGTGTCAACCTGCGCCAGACTTCCGGCCCGGTGCTCGAGCGTGCCGGCGACCTAGCGGCAATGCTGACCAATCTGGAACCGAACGATGTACTGTTCATCGACGAAATCCATCGCCTGAGCCCGGTAGTCGAGGAAATCCTCTACCCGGCACTGGAGGATTACCAGATTGACATCATGATCGGCGAAGGCCCTGCCGCGCGTTCGGTCAAGCTCGATCTGCCGCCCTTTACGCTGGTGGGCGCGACCACACGCGCCGGTATGCTGACCAATCCGCTGCGTGATCGCTTCGGCATCGTCTCACGGCTCGAGTTCTATACGCCGGAAGAACTCGGTTTCATCGTCCGTCGCTCGGCGCATCTGCTCAAATGCGATATCGTCGATGACGGCGCGCTCGAAATCGCCAAACGCTCGCGCGGCACTCCCCGTATCGCGAACCGCCTGCTGCGGCGAGTGCGCGATTTCGCCGAGGTCAAAGCCGACGGCAAGATCACCCGCGAAGTCGCCGACGGAGCATTGACCATGCTCGACGTCGATCACCTTGGGCTCGACATCATGGACCGCAAACTGTTGGGTGCGATGCTGGAAAAATTCGGCGGCGGCCCGGTCGGTGTCGACAATCTGGCGGCAGCGATTGGCGAAGCGCGCGACACCATCGAGGATGTGCTGGAACCGTACCTGATCCAGCAGGGCTACCTGCAGCGAACACCACGCGGACGCATCGCGACGCCGAGTATCTGGCAGCATTTTGGGCTGGATATTCCGACAGGAACCAACGGACTGTTTTGACAAGTTTCTCGTTCTAATTTCCTATCACAACCATAAATGCTCTATCCAACAAAGCCATACTTTAACCGCTGCATACAACTAGTCGGTGCTGCGTAACCATGGCCGGGGAATCCCCAAACTACCCACAAAATCCCTGGATCGTTGGCGAGTGTCATCACTGGAACATAGCGCCCGCCCCGATTGACACTGGGGTACAACCGATGTTTGCTCAATGTGCGGAAGACTACCTACTGGAGTCGATGCTGCGTGCCGATCTTCGCAGACAAGATCGACCAATGTCGTCTATTTCATACCTGGATATCGGAGCCAATCATCCGGTGCAAACGAGCAATACATATTTGTTTTATGCTAAGCACGGGTGCTGCGGAGTGCTTGTTGAACCCAATGCCGACTTACTACCTGCTATCACCAAAGTCCGGCCGCGCGACCGTTTGGTGCATGCCGCTGTAGCACCCCGAGGAGTGACGAGTCTCCAACTGAATATTTCTCGGCATCACGAGCTAAGTTCAGCATCGATTGAGCACATGCGGCATTTTGGAGAACTTGGGACTGTAGAAAAAACTACCAGGGTACCGGCAATATTGCTGGACGATCTATTGCGGGAATGTTTCAACGCTCCCGTAGATATTCTGTCTCTTGATATTGAGGGACTCGATCTTGCTGTGCTCTCCGATTCTCGCCTGGAATTCAACACCCCCCGGTACATTGTCGTCGAACATGACCGCGATGTAATCCCGGGGAACGACCAACGCATTCTTGAACACCTCAGCAATGTGGGTTACGTACTTATCTGCGAAACCGACGTTAATTTCGTTTTACGTCTCAACTCGTGAATACCTTTGATATTTTCGACACGCTGATCGCGCGAAAATGCGTCCATCCCCAGATCATCTTTACTCAGGTCGAGATTCGTAGTGGGTTATCGGGCTTTGCCAATGCACGGCTCGAGGCTGAAAAGTCACTTGCTGGAACGGACTACGGATTTGATGATATCTACGTCCAACTCACCCCTCTTCTCTCTATCGATTCAGCACGCGCAGAATCCCTAAAACAACTGGAGTTTGAGGTTGAACTAGCTAACGTCATTCCGATCCAAGTCAACCTCGGGAAGGTCAGCGATGGCGACTTGTTGATCACTGACATGTATTTGAGTTCAGAGCATGTCATCCAATTGTTGCGGAAGGCTGGGCTAACAAAAAATGTCGTGGTTTACCAATCAACCGCCGGAAAAGGAAAGGGTGACGTTTGGAGAAAACTAAAGAAGCAAGGAGTCGAGTTGACTCATCTCGGCGACCACCCCCATTCTGACGGACGGATGCCTGTTGAGCAGGGTTTTGGTGCCATCGTGACCCAATCCTCGCTGCTCACGCCCATCGA
The DNA here is from genome assembly GCA_945902805.1 of Propionivibrio dicarboxylicus. Lineage (GTDB taxonomy): Bacteria > Pseudomonadota > Gammaproteobacteria > Burkholderiales > Rhodocyclaceae > CAMDMZ01. The sequence continues at coordinate 72,926 of CAMDMZ010000015.1, forward strand.
GCGGAACTTGGCCGAAAACAATTTTCCGGCAGTAGCGATGGTAAGTCGGATTCTGCGCCTAGCGATTGATGAATCCGACCCGATTTCAATGGGGCTTGCACGAGTACAGGCATCGTATAACGTACCTTTGCTCATGCTTGCATCGCTTTATCTCTCTCGCCTTGTTAAAGCCAAGGCGATAAACAGCATCCTGTTTTCTGCAAGAGACTGCAAAGCTTGGTTCCACATTTATTCCGCGATGCTTGCCCACGGTTGGATAGATCGAACGGAGCTTGACTGCCACTATTTCTACACGAGTCGAATCGCCAGAACCAAGGCGTCGAAAAACTATGTGAAGTACGTGCAATCCATTGCAAACGGAAAGACTCTGGTACTAGACGTCTGTGGCACCGGGTTGTCGTTGCAAAAGCTTTTTTCCACTTGCCAGGTAAGGGCGGCCGGTTTCTTTCTGCTGCGGATAGTTTCACCGCAGATTCTCACGAATGCACCGCCGGCCAAAAATCGCGAGAAAACTCCGTTGGAAATTGACGCCTTGCTAACGTCAGACGAAACCTCTACCGTTCCAACTTGGGTCGCTTGGGAAATGATGAATTATGCAAGTCACGGTATGGTCCTCGACACGGCAATCATTGATCAAGTCCACTTCCCGGTCTGTGCCAGCTTGGAATTTTCGTCGCACCAAACGGAATGGATCAAGGGCATGGAAGCTATGGTTCACAAAGCTTGCACCCTATTGAACGATCCGTTCATTAGGGATGAGTTTCGTGAAGTCGATCTGAAAGTCCCGGATGCCGTACTAGCAAACACGATCGCCACCCTCTGGCAAGAAGGGGCCAAAGATCACGTAACCCATTTGGCATTTCAAAACACCCACGTCAGGGCGAACGTCCTTGTTTCACAACAACTTGCCAGAGTGAAATGAGGCCGCAATGACGATTTCGCTTTGTTCCTTGTCAAGATTGGAAATCCGCGTTTACTACGAAGACACCGACGCCGGCGGCATCGTCTATTACGCGAACTACCTGCGTTTTCTTGAACGTGCGCGGACCGAGTTTCTGCGCGAACTCGGCCACAGCCAGCACGAACTGCTCCAAGAGAACATCGCCTTCGCGGTTCGTTCCGTCAGCGCGGAATACCTGAAACCGGCGAAACTCGATGATCTGCTCGTGGTCGAAACCGGCATTCAATCACTGGGGCGGGCGCAATTGACCTTTGTTCAACAGATCCGGCGCGATAGCGAACGACTGCTTGATGCGAAAATACGCGTCGCCTGCATCGACCCGGTGCGCGGCAAGCCGATGGCCATGCCCCGGCTCATTCACGAACAATTCGCGGCGCTGGTCGCCACAGCGACGCCGACAGGAAACACACCATGAATATCAGCCAGGACCTTTCGATCATCGAACTGATCATCAATGCCAGCCTTGTGGTCAAGCTGGTCATGCTGCTGCTGACCGGCGTCTCGCTGATGTCGTGGTACTACATCTTCCGCAAGAGCTTTGCTCTGCGTGCCGCACGGCAGAAAACCGACAAGTTCGAACGTGATTTCTGGAGCGGCGGCGATCTCACCGCAATGTACCAGAGCGCGGTCAACGACCGCCATCATTCCGGCGCCATGGAGCACATCTTCGAAGCCGGTTACCGCGAATTCGCCAAGCTGCGCGGACAAAAGACCCTGGACCCGGCCACCGTCGTCGATAGCTCACGGCGGGCGATGCGGGCGACGTATCAGCGCGAAATCGACGATCTCGAATCGCACTTGGCTTTCCTTGCCTCGGTCGGTTCTGTTTCGCCTTATGTCGGCCTGTTTGGAACCGTCTGGGGCATCATGCACGCGTTTCGCGGCCTGGCCAACATGACCACGGCAACGCTGGCGGCCGTCGCGCCGGGCATTGCCGAAGCGCTTGTGGCCACGGCCATTGGTCTCTTCGCCGCGATTCCAGCCGTGGTGGCCTACAACCGCTTCGCCCACGATGTTGATCGAATTGCAGTGCGTTTCGAGAGCTTCATGGAAGAGTTCTCCAACATCCTGCAACGCCAGATTCGCTAGGGCGGCACGATGCGTCCCCGTCGCCTCAAGAACGAAATCAACGTCGTCCCGTACATCGACGTCATGCTGGTCCTGCTGGTGATCTTCATGGTCACCGCACCGATGATCCAGACCGGCAATATCGACCTGCCTAGCGTTGGCAAGTCATCGCAGCCACCCGTAGCGCCCATGGAAGTGATCGTCCATGCCGACACCTCGCTCTATCTGCGCGACCGCAGCAAGGGCAGCACCGAAGTCCCGGTCACGCGCAAGGATTTGGCAACGGTAATCCGCGCCGCGCAAGCCAAAAACCCGCAACAAGGTGTCGTGATTGCCGGTGATCGCAACGTCAAGTACGACGCCATTTTGCAAGTAATGGACGAGTTGCAACGCCAGCAGGTGGCCAAGATCGGCCTGCTCGTTCAGCAAGGCAAATGAACGAGTCGCGTCCGCTGCTGAGGTCCGCGCCTGCGCCGGGAAAGCGCTTGTCGCTCGTGCTGGCGATTGCCGTGCATGTACTGCTGGCCGGCTTCCTGATTTATGGCGTGCATTGGCAGACGCGGGCGCCCGAAGCTGTCGAAGTCGAACTGGTGAGTGCGATCCCGGCACCAAGCGCCGTCCCGCCAGCACCGACTTTTGAACCCGAGCCGGCGCCGCCATCGCCGCCCAAACCAGAACCGAAGCCCGAACCCAAACTTGAGCCACGACCAGAACCGAAGCCATTACCGCCACCGCCCAAGCCCGACATCGCGCTCAAAGAGCCGAAACAAAAGCCCCCACCCAAGGTCGTGCCAAGGGAAATCCCTAAAGAAATTCCTAAGGAAATCCCACGTCCTGATCCGTTCAAGGAACAGCTCAAGCGTGAAACCGAGCGACTCGACAAGAGCAAACTGGCCGCCGCGCTGGACAAGGAAGTCGCCGGTGCCAAGTCGGCGCAGGCCGCTGCCGCAGCAAAGAAATCCAGCGACGAATGGGGCGCGCGCATTCGCGGCAAGATTCGCGGCAACATCGTTTTGCCGCCGGATATCAAAGGCAATCCGGAAGCCGAATTCCTCGTCACTCTGCTGCCAAGTGGCGAAGTGCTCAATCTGCGGCTGACAAAATCCTCAGGCAATCCGGCGCTGGACGCGGCCATCGAACGCGCCATTCGCAAGTCCGACCCCCTGCCTAAACCGGAACAGGGCGAGGTTTTCCAGCGTGAGTTGGTGCTCAAGTACCGGCCCCGCGAAGACTGAGCGTCTATAATCAGGCTAATGAGACTACGCGTATCGCTCGTACCCCTACTGATCGCCGGCCTTGTTGCTGGCGTTTTCATTTCGTCGCCGGCACAGGCACAACTGACCGTCGAGATCACCGGCCAGAGCGGCAAGCGCCTGCCCGTGGCGATTGCCGATTTTGCCGGCGAGCGCATCATCGCCCAGGCGCTGACCTCCGTGATCCGTGCTGATCTTGACCGTAGCGGACTCTTCCGCCTGGTCGACGCCGGTGCCACCATCGATGAAACCACGCCGCCACCGTTTGGTGATCTGAAATCGCGTGAGGCAGACGCCGTCGCCGGTGGCAGCGTCGGCATGGCTGGCGATGGTCGCTATGAAACTCGCGTCCGGCTCTACGACGTGCCCAAACAGGTGGCACTCGGAGCACAGGCCTATGCTCATACCGGCACCCAGTTGCGCACCACGGCACATCGGATTTCCGACTTTATCTACGAAAAGCTGACGGGCGAACCCGGCCTGTTTTCGACCCGCATCGCCTACGTGGTGAAAAGTACAGGGCGTTACGAGTTGCAGATCGCCGATGCCGATGGCAACAATCCGCAATCGGCCCTGGCCTCGCGCGAACCGATCATCTCCCCGACCTGGTCACCGGATGGCGGCAAACTGGCCTATGTCTCCTTCGAGGCGAAAAAGCCGGTCGTCTATGTGCATGATCTGGTCTCTGGCCGTCGCCATGTAGTCGCCAACTTCAAGGGCTCCAACTCGGCGCCGAGCTGGTCACCCGACGGCAAACAACTGGCCGTTGTCCTGACCAAGGACGGCAATTCGCAGATTTATCTGGTCAATGTCGATGGCAGTGGCGTGCGCCGCCTGGCCTCATCGCCGGGAATCGACACCGAGCCGCGCTTCTCGGCCGATGGTGCCCATATCTACTTCACCTCGGATCGCGGTGGCAGCCCACAGATTTATCGCCTGCCGGCCGCTGGCGGCACGGCCGAACGCATTACCTTTGACGGCAGCTATAACGTCACCCCGCGACCATCGCCGGACGGCAAGAGCCTGGCCTACATCGCGCGCAATAACGGTCGCTTCCAGCTTTCGCTGATGGATCTGGCGACCAAGCAAATCCAGGTGCTGACCGATTCGGCCAAGGATGAATCGCCCAGCTTCGCCCCCAACGGCCGCATGATTCTCTACGCCACCGAAGTCGGGGGGCGCGGCGTACTGGCGGCCGTTTCAGCCGATGGACGCGTCAAGCAGCGGCTATCGGTACACGCCGCCGACGTACGCGAACCCACCTGGGCACCGCTAAGAAAATAGACAGACCCACCGCCTGAACGCATCCGCGCCACATCACCTATCACCCCATCAATCACCCTTCCAGGATCTAATCATGCGCACTCTTTACGCTCTATCTGCCCTCGCCCTGTTCCTCACCGCCTGCGGTAGCCAGCCACCTTCTCCGGAGCAAGCTCCTTCCGGCGTTGAATCGCGCAGTCCCGGTAGCTTGAGTTCAGGCTCGACTACCAAACCGGTAACGCAAGACAAGTTTGACGAAATGAGCCTTGCCGCGTTGAAAGATCCGCGCAGCCCGCTCTCCAAACGTGCTATCTATTTCGATTACGACAGCTATCTGGTGAAGGACGAATACCAGTCGCTGCTCGCCAGCCACGCCAAGTTTCTGGCCGCCAATCCGAAGATGAAAATGTTGATCCAGGGCAATGCCGACGAGCGTGGCAGCCGCGAATACAACCTGGCCCTTGGTCAGAAGCGTTCCGACGCGGTCAAAAAAGCACTGCAATTGCTCGGCGCGCGCGAAGACCAGCTCGAATCCGTCAGTCTGGGCGAAGAAAAGCCGGCCTGTACCGAGCTGACCGAACCCTGCTGGGCGCAGAACCGTCGCGGCGACATGCTTTATTCGGGCGAGTTCTAAACAGTGCGGCGCCTGATCCTGCTGGCTGCGGCGGCTGTCGCCGTAGCGACGAGCAGCCTGCCAGCGCAGGCCGGGCTGTTCGACGACACCGAGGCACGCGTCTGGATCGAAGACTTGCGTAACAAACTGGGTGACGTCAACAAGCGACTCGGCGAGACGGAAAAAAAGACGGACACTCTGAGTCGCAACCAGATCGACTTTGCCAACCAACGCGAAGTCATCAACGCCGAGCTGGCCCACATACGCGGCCAGATTGAGGTTTTGACCTACGAACTGGAAGCGGCACAAAAACGCCAGAAAGATTTCTACGTCGACCTCGACGCCCGGCTGCGTAAGCTGGAAACTCAGCCCGAGGCCAAGACCGAGCCTGCGCCCAAGCTCGATCCCCATGAGGAAACCGCCAGCTATGAAGCAGCGGTCGCCGCACTCAAAGCGGCGCAGTACAAGCCAGCCGCCGACGGTTTGCTCGCCTTCATCCAGAAATATCCGAACAGCACCCTGCTCGCTGGCGCCCACTACTGGGCCGGCTATGCCTTTTCCCAGATGAAGGAACACCTCAAAGCAGCCGCGATGTTCGGCAAATTTGCCGCCACCTGGCCCAATGACGAACGCGTTCCCGGTGCCTTGGAAAGTCAAGTCGCCAGCCTGGAGACCGCCAAAGACCTGAAGGGTGCGCGCGCAACACTCGAACTGCTGGCTGCCAAGTATCCGAACAGCGATGCCGGCAAACGCGCCAAGCTCAAGCTACCGAAACCGCCCCTGAAAAAGAACTGACCGTGGCGGCCGGAGATGCTGGGGGGCACGGAGCTGCCGTCGACGGCAAGCTGCGCATCAGCGAGATATTTCACTCGATCCAGGGTGAATCCAGCCGTGTCGGGCTGCCGACAGTTTTCGTTCGCCTCACCGGCTGCCCGTTGCGCTGCGTCTGGTGCGACACCGAATACGCGTTTTCCGGCGGTGAATCATTCGCCCTGAGTGAGATCCTTGCCCGCGTCGCCGCCTTTGACTGCGGCACCGTTTGCGTCACCGGCGGCGAGCCTCTGGCGCAAAAAGCCTGCTTGAGCCTGCTCACCGCCCTATGTGATGCTGGCTTCTCCGTCTCACTGGAAACCAGCGGCGCGCTCGATATTGCCGCAGTCGATCCGCGCGTTTCGCGCATCATGGACCTTAAAGCGCCGGGCTCCGGTGAAGACGCAAAAAACCACTGGCCAAACTGCGCACAACTCACCCAACACGACGAACTTAAGCTGGTCCTCGCCTCACGGGCGGATTACGACTGGGCCGTCGCGGCGTGTCGCCAGCACCGACTTTTTGAGCGTTGCCCGGTACTCTTCTCGCCGGTGCAAGGTCAGCTTGATCCGGCTCTGCTGGCGCAATGGGTGTTGGAAGATCGACTACCAGTACGTTTTCAGTTGCAATTGCACAAAGTGCTATGGGGTAACAGTAAGGGCCGTTGAGCGATTTGCTCAGAGCGGTGCCTGGCGCGGCACCAGGGCCAAAGACCAATGGCTGATAGCCCACGACCAGAACTCGTCCAAACTGCTTTCGACCAGATCAGCAGGCGGGCGTTGACCGAGAACGTGCAAGGCGGAAACCAACTGCGATAGCGGCTGCACCGTATTCAACGGCGCCGCCAAGGTCTGCTTTGACAGCTTCTCACCGGCGGCATTTAACACCACCGGCAGATGCGCATAGTCCGGCGTCGGCAGGCCCAGACAACGCTGCAGAAATATCTGGCGCGGCGTCGAGGCCAGTAGATCGGCACCACGCACGATATGCGTGATACCGGCCTCGGCGTCATCCACCACCACCACCAATTGATAGGCGAACACGCCATCTGCACGACGCAGGACAAAATCGCCGACCTCGTGGTGCAAATCGCATTCGACCGCGCCTTGCACCCGATCGACAAACTGGACATGCTCCTGATTCACGCGCAAACGCCAGGCGCGCCCGTCGCGTCCAGCAGGCAATCCGTCGCGGCACGTGCCGGGATAAATAGATGCACCATCAGTCGCCACACCTAAACGGGAATCGGCCAGTTCGCGCCGCGTACACGCGCAGGGAAACACCATCCCGCGCTCACGCAATTGCCCCAATGCGGCGGCGTAGGCCGCATCGCGCTCGCTTTGCCAGGCTACCGAACCATCCCAGGCAAAACCAAAGGCATCCAGCGCATGCAGGATGGCATCCGCCGCATCCACCGTGCAGCGCGGCGCATCCACATCCTCCATCCGCAGCAGCCACTCGCCGCCCACTGCGCGAGCATCCAGGCAAGATCCGAGTGCCGCCACGAGCGAGCCAAAATGCAGCGGGCCGGTTGGGGATGGCGCAAACCGGCCGCGATAATGCGGCATCGTCGTCAAGTGAGCGCCTGCTCCATTCACCCTCATGGCAGAATTTCCTTGCTTCCGTCGCTATCACTCGTCGGGGCAATAGCGTCTTCGACGCCAAACCGGTAGCATAGTGGCCTCAATTTTTACTATCCTCAGGATCTCTCATGGCCGCTATCGAACTCACCACTGAAAACTTTCAGGACACCATCAACAATAGTCCCATCGTCATCATCGACTTCTGGGCGGCGTGGTGCGGTCCTTGCCGTTCTTTTGCGCCGACTTTCGAAGCTGAATCGGAAAAGCACACTGACATCGTTTTCGCCAAGGTTAACACCGAGGAGCAGCAGGAGATTGCCGGCGCCTTCAACATCCGCTCAATTCCGACGCTGATGGTCTTCCGTGACCAAGTTATCCTCTACGCGGAAGCTGGCGCCCTGCCCCCGGCGGCGTTTACCCAGCTCATTGAGCAAGTCAAGTCGCTTGATATGGACAAGGTTCGAGCCGACATCGCCGCCGAATCAAACGAAAAATAAAAATCGGCGCTGCGGGCCTGGTCAGGTCCGCAGCGGATGCATCCAGACCAGCATGATCTGGCCCTGAGATTCAGCCAGTCGCGCCAGATCGCCGAGTTGCACCACCAGACTCTGCACTTCCTCCAGCGGCCAGTTGTTCATCTCGAACTCTTCCGTCGCCGCCAGCTCCTCGCCCACCTGCTCCAGCGCCTCCTCCTCAAAACCGGCCAGTTTGTCGGCAACCATATTAGGAAGGCGCAAGACCAACGCCCCTTCTTCGCCACCGACAAAAACCGGTTCGTAGGCGCTCAGCGCTTCCTCAAAATTTTCACCGGTCAACAAGCAATGCAGCATGGCCACTTTGGCCGTGTCGATATCGCGCGCTTCGATTCCACTCCACTCGTCGACCGGATGCTGTGCCAAGCCAACGGCTTCGATTTCCTCTTCGTCGGCAGCGACGATATTGACCAGAAGACCCATATCTATACCGCCTAGATTGCGTGATTCGATAACACGGATACCACCGGCAAAGCCTCTGGTATCTGACTGCGGCAGACGGTACAGCCGGGGTCTTTGGGTACGCGAATCTCGCGCCATTCCATGCCCATGCCATCCAGCAACAGCAACCGACCGGCCAGGCTCTGGCCAATTCCCGCCAGCAGTTTCAGAGCTTCGGCGGCTTGTACTGCGCCGATGATGCCGGTGAGCGGAGCGAAGACGCCCATGACGGCGCAACGCACCTCTTCAACGTCCTGAGCTTCGGGAAACAGGCAGTGGTAGCAGGGCGCGTTGGTCTGGCGTGAGTCGAACACCGCGACCTGGCCATCAAAGCGGATCGCGGCACCGGAGACCAGTGGCTTCCGCAACTTGACGCAGGCGCGATTGACCGCATGACGAGTGGCGAAATTGTCGCAGCAGTCAAGCACCACGTCGGCCTGCGCCACCTCCTCTTCCAAGCGCACACCGCTGAGCCGTTCGAACAAGGGAACGACATGGCATTCAGGATTGATCTCGGCGAGCGTGGCCTTGCCCGAATCCACCTTGGCGTGCCCGACTGACGCCGTGCGATGCAAAATCTGACGCTGCAAATTGGTCAGATCCACCGTGTCACCGTCGGCCAATACCAAGGTGCCGACACCGGCCGAGGCCATGTAATACGCGGCGGGTGAACCCAGGCCGCCGGCACCGATGATCAGCGCGCGGGCATTGACGATCGCCTCCTGGCCTTCGACGCCGAGCTGCGGCAGCAGGATGTGGCGGCTGTAGCGCAAGAGCTGGTCGTCGTTCATGACGAAGACACGATTGGCTTAGAGTTCTTTACGCAATTCCGGAGGCGTATCGTCATGATCGCCGTGCGGATGATGTTCCCAGGCCTTGGAATACACCTCGTGCGACTTTTTGATCAGCCGCTCGGGCACGCGCATGTTGCGCAACTGGGTTTCTTCGCAGAAATAAACCACGGCGCGCATCAACTTGGCATACAGGCTGTTGTCAAGATGAAAGCCTTGCCGGGTCAGCGCGGTTTCCAAACCTTCGAGGGTGTAGTCGCGCAGTTCGTACCAGATTGCCAGGCTGTTGGGAATCTGGCCAAGCTCCAGGTCAATGCCATCAAGTCCCGCCAGCAAACGCTGTGCTTCTTCGACCTGGCCGGGACGGATATGATCGAAGCGCAATTCGCGATGCTTGCGTGTACCGGGTTGCGGCGCGAAGGGCGATGGGCGGCAACGCGTGTGCCCATCGCGCAACTCGCGTGCCTTCTCCGGGGTCATTTTTCCGCTCATTTTTTAATGATCTGCCACGCCTTGAGCAGGTTCATTGCCTGGGACAATTGGTAGTCGTTCTTCGAGGCGAATTCGATCGGCGTTGGCGCGTCGTCCTCGTCGTCGAACTTTGCTCCCTTGTCGGCCTTGTCACCCTTGGCTTTCGAGTCCTTGCCGGCCTTGACGGGCTTGGGTTTGTCCGCCTCGGTCTTCTCGTCGCCACCAAGATGGCGCACGAGATCGGCTTCCCGCAGGCGCTCGCGCGAACCACCATTGACGGTTTCTTCCACGATCACGTCAGGCACGATGCCTTTGGCCTGGATCGAGCGTCCCGAGGGCGTGAAGTAGCGCGCCGTGGTCAGCTTGATGGCCGTGTTGTTGGATAGTGGCAGAACGGTTTGCACCGAACCTTTCCCGAATGTCTGCGTGCCCATCACGACCGCACGTTTGTGGTCCTGCAAAGCACCGGCGACGATCTCCGAGGCTGAAGCAGAACCGCCATTGACCAGGACGACCAGAGGGACGGTCTTGGCGAGCGGTGTCAGATCCTTCATGAAATCGTTCTTGTAGCCGCGCAGGTAATCCTTGGCCGTGGCGGTGTAGCGCCGCTTCGAATCCTCTGTGCGCCCGTCGGTCGAGGTAACTAGGGTGTCCGGTGGCAAGAAGGCGGCCGAGACGCCAATAGCGCCATTGAGCAGGCCGCCAGGATCGTTGCGCAGGTCCAGTACGAGGCCCTTGAGGCCTTCCGGCTTGGGCGCATCCTTGATTTCCTTGCCGTCCTTGTCCTTCCCCGGTTCGTTGGCGGCTTTGGTCAGTTTGTCGAGATGGCGAACCACGTCAGCCGCAGTTTCTTCCTGGAATTGCGTTACGCGCAAGTAGCCAAAACCGTTATCCACCATCTTCGATTTGACGCTCTGCACCTTGATTTTTTCCCGCGTCAAGGTGAGCTCGATCGGCTTGGTTTCACCTTTGCGAGCGATGGTGAGGCGAATGTCAGTTTTCGGTTTGCCACGCATCTTCTTGACGGCATCGTTCAGGGTCAAGCCCTTAACCGAGACGTCATCGAGCTTGATGATCAGATCGCCCGACTTGATGCCGGCGCGAAAAGCAGGAGTGTCTTCGATCGGCGACACGACTTTGACAAAACCGTCTTCCATGCCGACTTCGATACCGAGTCCGCCGAATTCGCCCTGTGTGCTGACTTGAAGATCCTTGAAAGATTCGGCGTCGAGATAGGTCGAATGCGGGTCAAGGTTGGCCAGCATGCCGCTGATGGCATGGGTGATCAGTTTCTTGTCATCAACTTGCTCGACATAGCCTTGCTTGATGGCACCAAAGACATCGGCGAAGGCGCGCAATTCCTCAATCGGCAGCGAGCTCGCAATTTCCTTGTTGGCGCTGGCGGAGAAATTGAGACTGATGAGGACACCGGCGACGAGTCCGACAAAAATCAGTCCGAATTTCACGCCAAATTGTTGCAGCTTGCCGCGCATCTGAAAGCTCCGAGAGGTATCCGCGAACGGATGAAACGATAGGATTCAGCGCCGGGCCCACTTCAGTGGGTCAAAAGCCTGGCCGCGATGTCTGAGCTCAAAGTATAAACCCGGTTCCGGGTTGCCACCGGTGCTGCCGACGGTCGCAATTGTTTCACCAGGTTTCACATCCTGCCCGTCGCTGCGCAGCAAGGATTGGTTATTGCCATAGATCGAGAGGAAGTCGTCGCCGTGATCGACAATCAACAGGTTGCCAAAGCCACGCAGCCAATCGGCGAACACGACTTTACCGGCAGCGACTGCTTTGACCTCGACACCTTCGTCGGCACGAATGAACAGACCGCGCCAGTTCGTACCGCCTTCGGCCCGTGGCGAACCAAAACGTGCGGCGATGGCGCCGGCAACCGGCAAGCGCAATTTGCCGCGCAGCGCACCAAAATCACCGACGGCGCCGGGGTCGGCATCGCGTACCGACTTGCCACCAGGAACGGGGGCTGGTGAGGTCGTTGCTGGGAGAGTAGCGGCGACTTTATCGCGCTTGTGCGCCGTGCTGTCAGCGCCGACTTTTTGTGCCCGCCGTTGCTGAGCACGCTTGGCCAGCTCGGTCACCAATGACGACAGACGTTGCTCGTCACGCTTGAGGGCGCCGATCTCGGCGCGTTGTGATTTGATCTGGCCGGACAATTTGTCCAGCATGGCTTGGCGTTGCTTCTGTTTATCGACGAGCTGTGCGCGACTGTCCTGTTGTCGCTTTTCAATGTCGGCGATCTTGCTCTGGTGCTCACGCACGCCGGCTGCGAGTTTCTTTTTCTCGCTCGCCACGCTCCGCAACTGCTGGATCAAGTCGGCCTTGGCGCGCGACAGTTGGGTCAGAAAATAGCGATCGCGTGCGGCTTGATTCGGGTCGCGTCCTGCCAGCAGCAATTGCAGCGCATCGGAATCACCGCCGACAAACTGGTGGTGCAAGAGTTTTGCCAATTGCGATTGCTGGCTGGTGGTCTGGCGATCCAAACGCGTGCTTTGCGCTTCGAGATTGGCCAATTCAGTTTCGGCCGCGCGACGTTCATTGACCAGCTCACGCAAGCGCCGATTGGCATCGGAAACTGCCAACTCGGCTTCCCGAAGCTGGTCGGCGGTACCCGCACGCGACTCTTCCTTTTTCGCCAAATCCTTGCTGAGCGACTCGATGCGGCCACGAAGTGCGCCTTGCTGCTCCTGCAGTTCAGCCTTTTTCCCAGCAGCGGAGGCGGCGAGAACGCTAAAGCTGAGACTCACGGTCAACGCAAGCGTCAACCACCGTAGCAGATTGCCAAGTCCCGTCAAACCTGGGCTTTGCGTTGATTGATCGCTGCGGCGGCAGACTCATTGTCGTGTCGCAGGACGATTTCGTACATGATGGTTTTGCAATCCATAAACAACATTCTAGCCCTAGCTACATTAGCGTTATACAATATACGAATGGACACTATTACCGACCTCATTGATAAGCAAGATCACATCGAACAGGCAGCCCGGGCGCTGAAGGCAATTTCGCACCCGCTACGGCTCAAAATTCTGTGTGTGGTTGGCGACGACGAAGTCTGTGTGCAGGACATCGTCGACGCCGTGGGTACCTCGCAGAGCAATATTTCGCAGCACCTGGCGATATTGCGCGATAAAGGAGTGTTGCAAACGCGCAAGGACGCCAATCGGGTGTTCTATCGTGTCGTTGATCAACGCACCTTGCAGTTGATTGGCCTCATGCGTGAGGTATTCTGCGGCGTTCCCAATTTCAAACTGTAGGTGCGTCCATGATTCCTGTTGAATTTCTGCAACAAAACCTGATGTGGCTAGCGGTCGCCGCGATCTCCGGCACCATGCTGCTGTGGCCGATGCTGACCGGTACTGGCATCGACGGCCTGACGCCCGCGTTGGCGACGTTGAAGATGAATCGCGAAGACGCCATCGTGCTTGATGTACGTGAGAGCGGCGAATGGAGTAACGGCCATATTCCTGGTGCGCGCCACATCACTTTGTCGCAGCTCGACAAACGAATTTCGGAAATCGAGAAATACAAGGCGCGACCGATGATCATTTATTGCGCCAGTGGCAACCGTTCGCGCAGCGCCTGCAACAAACTCAAGCAGGCCGGCTTCGAGCAAGTCTTCAATCTCGACGGCGGTATTGCCGCCTGGAGCGATACCGGCCTGCCGGTAACGACGAAAAACTGATTTCCCCCGGAGCTCTCCATGCAAAAAGTCGTCATGTATTGCACCGCCGTCTGCCCGTATTGTGTCCGCGCCGAGGGCTTGCTGAAACGCAAGGGTGTGGCGGACATTGAAAAGATACGCATCGACCTTGATCCGGCGCAGCGCGACGTGATGATGCAGCGCACCCAGCGCCGCACCGTGCCGCAGATTTATATCGGCGAAACGCATGTCGGCGGTTTTGACGATCTATATGAGCTTGATCAGGACGGCAAACTCGATCCTTTGCTTGCCGGTTAGCCGGTTTTGATCCGCATGGTTAGAATGCCGGTTTTACTCAACTCGACATTCTTATCATGAGCGATCAGCAACCCGTCTTCAGCGTCGAAAAACTTTACGTCAAGGATCTCTCGCTAGAGGTTCCCAACGCGCCGCAAATCTTTCTTGAGCGCGAATCCCCCGAAATCGAAATCCAGTTGCAAAGCGCCGCGACCGGCCTTGGTGATGATTTGTTCGAAACGGTGCTCACCGTCACCATCACCGCCAAACGCGAAGACAAGGGCTTTTTCCTGGTCGAAGTGGCGCAGGCCGGCATCTTCCAGATCAAGAACGTGCCGCAAGCGGATCTCGAAGCCATTCTCGGCGTCGCCTGCCCGAATATTCTTTTCCCCTATGCGCGCGAAGTCGTTTCGTCCGCAGTCAGTCGCGCCGGCTTCCCGCCCGTGATCCTGGCGCCGGTTAACTTCGAAGCGCTCTATCAGCAGCGCTTACAGCAGCAAACTCCTGGTACCGACGTACCAGTTCAGTAAGAAAGTCGGCGATGGCGATACGGCGCGGTTTCCGCTTCTGGTCCACACTGGCCTTGTTGGCGCCGGCTTCGGCAATGGCGCTTGAGTATCTCGCCGTCGCCGAACCTGCGGTGCTTTACGATGCTCCGTCGGCCAAGGCCAAGCCGCGTTTTATCGTTACCCGCGATACGCCGCTGGAAATCGTGGTCACGGTGGGCGCCTGGGTCAAGGTGCGCGATGTCGATGGCGACCTGGTCTGGATCGGCAAGTCATCGTTGGCGGCCAAACGTACCGTCATCGTACGCGCCGAACGTAGCCAGGTGCGTGCGGCGGCGGACGAATCGTCGGCGCTGCTCTTTGAAGCGGAACGTCGTGTCGTGCTCGATTTAATGGAACCCGGCCCACCAGGCTGGGCCAAGGTTCAACACCGCGACGGTCAGACTGGATTCGTCAAGGCCGCTCAGGTCTGGGGGCTGTGAACATCATCCCGGTGACAGTTTTCCCGTGAAAATCGCCGTCCTCGGCGCTGGCGCCTGGGGCACGGCGCTGGCAATTGCGTTTGCCCGGCGCCATCCGGTCACGCTGTGGGCACGCGATGCGACGCAAGTCGCGGCGATGTCGGCACAGCGCGAAAACGCTCGCTATCTCAAGGACTGCCCCTTCCCCGAGAAGTTGCAGCTCACCGCCGATATCGCCGATACGGCGGCGGCCGAATTGCTGCTGATCGCTGCACCGCTGGCGGGCTTGCGCCTGACACTCGATGGTTTGCGTCAGCGCAAGGTGCAAACGCCACTGTTGTGGGTCTGTAAAGGCCTTGAAGTGGGCACCGGCCTGTTACCACACCAAGTGGCGGCGGAGGTCTTGCCGGATGCCCATTGCGGCGTGTTGACCGGCCCCAGTTTTGCCCTGGAAGTGGCGCGCGGCTTGCCCACCGCCGTGACCTTGGCGGCGAACGATATGGATTTCGCCAAACGCCTAGTTTCGCAACTTCACGGCGGCAACTTGAGGCTTTACGCCAACGACGACCTGATCGGTGCCGAAGTCGGCGGTGCGGTGAAAAACGTCTTGGCGATCGCCACCGGCATTTGCGATGGCCTGGGGCTTGGCCTGAATGCACGGGCGGCACTTCTGACCCGCGGTCTGGCGGAAATTACCCGCTTTGGCGTGGCGCTTGGTGCTCGGCGCGAAACCTTCATGGGCCTGGCCGGCCTTGGCGATTTGATCCTCACCGCTACGGGCGATCTCTCACGCAATCGGCGAGTCGGTTTGCTGTTGGCCGAAGGTAAGGCGCTGACGCAGATTGTGGCCGAACTGGGCCACGTCGCTGAAGGCGTACCGGCGAGCCATGAAGTGGCGCGACGCGCCAAGTCACTCGGCGTCGACATGCCAATCACCAACGTCGTTTGCGCTGTGCTTGACGGCACCCTGACGCCGCAACACGCCGTCGAAACCCTGATGGCGCGCGATCCGACAACCGAATAGCCGCCGCAATAACTACACGCTGCCGACGTAGCCGATCTGGCGCCAGGCTTCGTACACCACGACCGCGACGGTATTCGACAAATTCAGGCTGCGATTGCCCGGCACATTCACCATGGGCAGGCGCAAGCGGTTTTCCGGGGCAATCTCGGCCATCAGTTCCGGCGCCAGTCCGCGCGTCTCGCAACCGAAGATCAGCGCATCGTTGGCCAAAAAGTCGGCGCTGGCGGGACCGCGCGTACCTTTGGTGGTCAAGGCAAACAGGCGCGTGACAGCACTCTCGATCAGGTTTGTTTTACACGCCGCCCAATTCGGATGTTGCCGCACGGTGGCAATCTCGGCGTAATCCATGCCGGCACGACGCAGCTGCGGCTCGGACAGATTGAAACCCAGCGGATGCACCAGGTGCAACGTGCAGCCGGTGTTGGCGCACAAGCGAATCACATTGCCGGTGTTGGGTGGAATTTCTGGTTCAACCAGCACAACGTGAAAGGACATGGGCTTGCGAATTGGCGACGAAAAGCGTATTTTCCGTCAAAATCATACGATTAGCGTGATAATTTCACGCAATATCTTCGGAGAGTATTGATGGCCCGCCCGGAAAAAATCCGCCTCGGCGACATGCTGATCCAGCAAGGACTGCTCACCCAGCCGCAGTTGATGGATTCGCTCGCCGAGCAAAAAGCAACCGGGCGCAAGCTGGGCCGCATTATTGTCGATAGCGGTCTGGTCACCGAGGATGCGATATCCAAGGCCTTGGCGCGGCAGTTGCAGGCTGAATTCGTCGACCTGAAATCATTTACGCCCAACGCCGATCTGGTCAAGCTGCTACCGGAGGCCCAGGCACGCCGTTTCCGCGCCATGGTTTTGAGCGAGAAGGCTGGCAAGCTCATTGTTGGTTTCGCCGATCCGACTGATTTGATGGTGTTCGACGAGGTTTCGCGCATCCTCAAGCGCGATATTGATCTCGCCGTGGTCACTGAGTCACATCTGCTAACGGCGATCGACCGCCTCTATCGCAAGACCGCAGAAATTACCGCACTATCGAAAGAGCTGACGCAGGATCTCAACGATATGCCGGTCGAACTCGGCGATATCCTTGGGCTCTCGGCCGGTGCCGAAGATGCGCCAGTAGTCAAACTGCTGCAGACCGTATTCGAGGAAGCCATCCGCTCACGCGCATCGGATATCCATATCGAGCCGCTGGAAAAAAGTCTGCGCATCCGTTTTCGAATTGATGGCGTGCTGCATGTCCAGACCGAGGCCGATATCAAGATCGCCTCCGCCCTGACCTTGCGCCTGAAGCTGATGTCCGGTCTCGATATTTCCGAAAAACGCCTACCGCAGGATGGTCGCTTTGTCGTCAAGCTGCGCAATCCGGTCGACGTACGTATTTCGACGATGCCAACGCAGTATGGCGAATCGACTGTCATGCGTTTGCTCAATCAGGGCACGGGGCTATTGAGTCTCGATAAACTCAACATGCCGGCGCGCATCCTGGAACGGGTGCGCCACACCATCCATCGACCGTCCGGGATCATGCTGGTGACCGGGCCGACCGGTTCCGGCAAGACCACCACGCTCTATGCCGCGCTGAACGATCTCAATTCACCGGAGAAGAAGATCATCACCGTTGAAGACCCGGTCGAATATCGCCTGCCTGGCTTGAATCAGGTTCAGGTGCACGAAAAGATCGACCTCACGTTTTCGCGCGTTTTGCGGACCGCCTTGCGCCAGGACCCGGACATCGTCCTGGTGGGCGAAATGCGCGATCAGGAAACTGCTGAAATCGGCATGCGCGCCGCCATGACTGGCCACCTCGTGCTTTCCACCCTGCACACCAATGACGCGCTAACGACACCGATTCGGCTGCTCGATATGGGCGTGCCGCGCTACATGGTCGCCTTGTCGGTCAATCTTGTACTAGCGCAACGCCTGGTACGCGTGATCTGCGAGAACTGCGCCGAACCGCATGCGCTGGAGCCGCATGAGCGCGAGTGGCTGCGCTATGAGTTGCACGACCATATCGATGAACACAAATATCTCAAAGGACGCGGTTGCCCGCAATGTGGCAATAGCGGCTATACCGGCCGTACCGGCGTCTATGAAATGCTGGAAATGACCAACGAGGTCGTGGAAGCCACCAATCAAGGTGATCCGAACGCGTTCATCGAAGCGGGGCGCGCCCAGATGGCCGGCAATACCCTGCGCCGTGATGCCGTGCGTTTGGTGCTTTCTGGCCGCACCACAGTTGATGAAGCCATGCGCATCAGCTCGACCATAGATTGAGATAGCTCGGAACCGTGGCCAAATTTAATTTCAAGGGGCGCGACGCCAGCGGCGGCATGATCGAAGGCGTGCTTGACGGCGCCTCGGCCGATGCGGTGACCACGCTTCTGTTCGGCCGTGGCATTACGCCGATTGAAATCAAGCAAAACGAAGAAACGGGTGAAGGCGGCGGTTTGAACAACTTTTTCAAACCGAAAATCCTGCACGAAGACATCGCGCTGTTCACGCGTCAATTGAATACCTTGCTCAAGGCGGGTGTACCCATCATGCGCGCCCTGGCCGGGCTGCAGGAATCCGCCAGCAATCCGACCATGAAGGGTCTGATCGGCAATTTGCGCGAAGATCTCGATTCCGGCCGGGAATTTGCCCAGTGCATCGGGCGTCACAACAAGGTCTTCACTTCGTTCTACATCGCCATGGTGCGCGTTGGCGAGATGA
Source organism: Propionivibrio dicarboxylicus (assembly GCA_945902805.1). GTDB lineage: Bacteria > Pseudomonadota > Gammaproteobacteria > Burkholderiales > Rhodocyclaceae > CAMDMZ01. The sequence goes on from CAMDMZ010000015.1 coordinate 91,386, forward strand.
CCGGTCTGCTGGAAGACATTCTGCTGCGCCTCTATCACCATCTCGAGTTCCAGCAGTTCATGCGCAATCAGGTCAAGTCGGCGCTGCGCTATCCGACTTTTGTGGTGATTGCCATGGCGATTGCCATCATGGTGATCAACATTCTGGTGATACCCGCCTTCGCCAAAGTATTCGCCGGTTTCGGCTCCGAGTTGCCGTTGATGACCCGCATCTTGTTGGGCTTTTCAAATTTCATGGTGGCGTATTGGCCGCACCTGATCGCCGGCATCGCTGCGGCGGTCTACGGCTTTATCACCTGGACGAAAACCAAAAGGGGCGGCTACGACTGGGACCGCATCAAGCTCAAGATTCCCGTCGCCGGCAAGATAATTGAAAAAGCGACTCTGGCACGCTTCGCTGCCAGCTTTGCGCTCGCATCACGTAGCGGTGTACCCATCATTCAGGCCATGAACGTCGTCGCGCAGACGGTCGACAATCACTACATTTCGTCCAAGGTCGAAGGTATGCGCAACACCGTCGAACGCGGCGAGTCGGTCTTGCGCGCCGCGATCCAGGCGCGCGTATTCACGCCGGTGGTGCTGCAAATGATCGCCGTTGGCGAAGAATCGGGTTCGCTCGACGAAATGATGCAGGAAGTAGCCGATCTCTATCAGCGCGAAGTCGAGTACGAACTTAAAACGCTCTCCGCCCAGATAGAACCAATCCTGATTGTCTTCCTCGGGGCGTTGGTACTGGTCCTGGCGCTAGGCATCTTCATGCCGATGTGGGATTTGGGCAAAGTTTCAATGGGCAAAAAATGAACCTTATACTGGGTATGCGACTAAAGTCCTTTCATTCAGTGTCGTTAACCGCCCAATGAAACACCCTTCGCACGCCGCTCATTCGGGATTCACCCTGATCGAACTGATCGTGGTAATTACCATCATCGCCATCTTGGCCGCCGTTGCCTTGCCGCGACTGATCGATGCCCAGCACGATGCACGTATCGCCAAAGCGAATGCCATGTATGGCTCGATTCGTTCCGCGACGGCCCTGGCCAAGGCGCGTTGCGAGCTTGATATCGCCGGAAATGTCGCTGGTACCTATATCTGCAACGCCACCGGTGGCTACGCCAATATGGAAGGTACGGCGGTTACGATGCTCAATCGCTACCCGACCGCCAATGTCCAAGGAGTCCAGGCGGCAGCTGGAATCAACGCCGCAGCGGATGGTTTGGATATTTTGAATGCCGGCGGGCCAGGTTTGGCCGCAACCATGAGTTTTAGTGTTGTCGGTGCACCCACGCCGGCCAATTGTCGCATCAGCTATACCGCCTCAGCGGTGGCTGGCGCAGCGCCGGTGATTGAGGTGGTAACCACCGGCTGCTGATTTCGCGTTACTATTAATATCAATTTTTTGATTTCCGAGGAGAGTTTCATGCGCACCCAAGTATCCAACCAACATGGTTTTACCCTGATCGAACTGATTGTTGTGATCGTGATTTTGGGGATTCTGGCGGCGACGGCGTTGCCGAAGTTTGTAAATCTGCAGAGCGACGCTGGGAATTCAGCTGCACAGGGCGTAGCTGCTGCGCTGGCATCGGGCACGTCGATGAATTACTCAAAGCGTTTGATTAATTCCTCTGCGACGGGGACTCTCGCCCTAAATGCAGCAAATATTTGCGTGTCGACTACGGGTGCCGGCACACTCGGCGCGATGATGGCGGCGGCTCCGCCTCTGGTTAGCGGGATTACGCTGGCAGCGGCTGCCAGTGGAAATAGTACTTTTGCCATAGCAGGTACAGGCGATTGCAGCGCTGCCACGGCACCAGGAACCACGGTCACTTGTACTATCGCATCATCTGCCTCCGGTTCAGTTGCACAAAATGCTTATGTGACCTGTAGCAACTGAGGATTGTTCTACGGCAATTGTTGGCGATCAGCCGAGTTTCTGTTGAGCTTTGTCAAACTGCCCCGCCCGTCGGGGCAGTTTCGTTTTTGGGGGTGCCGTCCCACCAGTCCCTAAAGGGGATTCCCTTCGGTCACGCCGACTTTTTTCTTCCCTTCCCTGAAGTTTCTGCGTAAACTGACGTTAATTCGTTTTGAATCTAAGAGTTGCGTCACTTTATTGGAACTTTACTTGAACAGCTATGGTTTCGCTCCGCCTTTCCCGGTCGAGCAATAATTCCGGTCCCTGGACCGCGCTTTGTTTTCATCCTGGTCGGATGGACTTGGCGCGCGTTCGGCATGGCATTGCCGGAAAGAAACCAGTACTCGAAATGTTCGAGTCGTTTGACTCGGGCAAAGACGCACTCGATGCATTAAAGCGGCTGCGCAAGCAGTTCGGGTTGCAAAAGGCACGCTGCACTACCTTGCTGCAGCCAACCGAGTATCAAGTGTTGCAACTTGAGACGCCGGCCGTGACCGATCCCGACGAGCGTATGGAAGTCTTCCGCGCGCGCCTGCAGGACATGATCGAAACACCAATTGCCCACGTGACCCTGGATGTATTCGATATCCCGACCGATGCCCATGCGCCCGGCCGGACCAAAAATTCGTATGCAGTCGTGGCCGGAAACGCCGGCATCGCGCCTAAGGTTCAGCTTTTTCACAACGCCGGGGTAAATCTCAAAGCGATTGACATCCCGGAACTGGCACAGCGCAATCTGGCCAGATTCTGCGAGCAGGAAAACCGCGCGCTGGCTTTTCTAAGCTTCGACGAATCGGGTGGTTTACTTACTTTCACGGCGAACGGCGAACTTTTCATGGTGCGCCGTGTTGATATCACGCTGACCGCCTTGCTGACGGATGACATGGATCGGCGGTCGACGCTATTCGATCGCATCGGGCTTGAAGTACAGCGCTCACTGGATCACTTTGATCGCCAGTACGGTGGCTTTCTGCCCTTGTCGCGACTGGTGATCGGGCCGCAACCAGATGCGACACCGCTGCAGGGCTACCTCAAGGACTATCTGGCGATTGCCATTGACGTTATTGATCTGGCGGACCTGATAGATATTTCGGCTATTCCCGAACTGCGCGACGCCGGGCGTCAGGCGCAATGCTTGCAAGCTGTGGGCGCGGCTTTGCGTGACGAAGGCATGGCATGAGCCAGCAGATCAACCTTTATAACGCTGCGTTCGTCCCCAAGCGCGAACTGATCACGGCGAAGAATCTGGCGGTGGCGGCGGGCGTACTGTTGGTGTCATTGTCCGCGTTTGGCGCCTGGGCGGCGCTGCAGGCGCAGCAAAAAGCCAGCGCAGCTGCAGCGGCGCAGACGCAGTTGAAACAAACGCAAGCGGCGATGGAGGCAGCGCGTATCGCGAGTGAAGCGCGCAAGCCGAGCGCGGCCTTGCAAGCCGAACTTGACCAAACGCGACGCCTGTTGGCGATGCGTGAGGAGGTGCTTGCCGTCCTTAGTCTGGGCATGGGGGAAGGCAAGGACAAGGGCGGCGCTGGCTTTGGTGATTATCTGGCCGGTCTGGCTCGACAGACACGCGAAGGCTTGTGGTTGAGCGGCTTCAGTATTTCTGCCGGCGGTAGCAGCATGACTTTAAGTGGCCGAACTCTGGACAAGGCGACCTTGCCTGACTACGTGCGCCGGCTCAACAACGAACCGGCATTTGCCGGCAAAGCCTTCGCCGGTTTGCAAATGGACTATCGCGAGCTTGTCCGTGGCACCGAGACGAAGACTACCGCCGTCCCGCCAGCACCGACTTTTCCGGCCGTTGTCCCCGCACCGGCGCGTTACATCGAGTTCAAACTGGTCGCTGAAAACACTGTCGCTACGGAGACCAAGCGATGAAGCTTTGGGCCCATTATCTTTCCTGGTTTGGCGCGTTGCAGCCGCGTGAGCGAAACATCGTGGCGCTCGCCGTCCTGCTCGGTGGTTTGTTTCTGGGCTACACCTACGGTATCGAACCGAACCTGCTTAAGGCACGCCGTGATGCCCGCGCGACTGAAGATGCCACCGCCTCCACTGGCCAACTGGCGCAGCAATTGGTCGCATTGAATGGCCTGAACAAAGATCCCGATGCGCCCCTGCGAACCCAGCTCGAAGAACTCAAAGGGAGCGTTGCGGCACAAAGCGAACGTTTTATCGCCGTCGAGCGCAGCATGGTGCCACCAGCGGCGATGCCCGGCCTGCTGGAAAGTTTTCTGGGACGCGCCAGTGCACTGAAATTGGTCAGTTTGCGCACCGTGGCACCAACGCCTCTGATCGAGCGGAAGCCGCCGGCAGATGCCAAGGACAAACCAATTCTGGCCGTAGGCGCACAAGCCGAGGCCGCCGCGTTGGAGATTGCTGGCGCGCCGAATCTGTTCAAGCACGGCGTTGAACTGACACTGGAAGGCAATTACAACGAGCTGCTGGCGTATGTGCAAGCTTTGGAGGATGCACCGCAGCGCTTGCTCTGGGGCAAAATGACGCTGACGACGCTCGAATATCCACGTTCGCAGCTAGTTCTGACGGTTTATACCTTGAGCCTGGAGAAATCATGGCTGGTGTTGTGATCTTACGGGCGTGCTTGCTGCTTCTGCTGGGAACCGCGTGCACCATAGCGGGCGCACAGTCGCTACCTGATCCGACGCGTCCGCCATCCGCATTTGCCGGGGTGGCTGGTGCGGGTCCCGCTAGCGGCATGGATAGCGGGAGTCCAGTGGCCGCAGGACCGCAACTGCAGTCGGTAATAATGCGTCAGGGTGCCAAATCGCGTGCCCTGATTAGCGGTGAATGGTTTGAACAGGGCCAGACTCGTGGCGATTCAAGACTGGTCAAAATTACCGCTGATCGAGTAGAAATGAGGGGGCCGCAGGGGCGGGAGATTTTGAAGCTAACGCCCGATGTCGAAAAGAAGCTGGTGACAGATCGCAGCGGCAAAAAATTGCAGGGGACGAAATTGTGAAACCGCATCGCGCTGGGGATTTTGGATTGCGAGGCTTGGCTTGGGTGCCCGGCCTGGCGCTGTTGCTCGTCTTGAGCGGCTGCGCCACGCCCGCCGCACCACCGCCAACTGCGGTGCTCGACGCCATTCAGCGTGAATTGGGCGACGCTGCGAATCCAGCCAACAATCAGAAGTTGGCGGTCGAGCAGGCATTGTTGCCGCCACTGCAACTGGAGATTCCGAAAACTGCCGAGGCACGCTTCGATATCGCCGTACAGAACGCTCCCGCCAGCCAGGTCTATAACGCCATTGTGGTCGGTACGCCCTTCAGCATGCTGGTGCCGCCAGAGTTGACCGGCAATGTCACGTTAAACCTGAAAAAAGTAACTGTGCGTGAAGTGCTTGATGCCCTGCGTGACATTTACGGCTATGACTATCGCGTACAGGGAGACCGCATCTTCCCCCAATCGCTCGAAGTGCAAACACGGGTGTTTCACGTCAATTACCTGGCAGGCCAGCGCCAGGGTTCAACCAACGTTAGTTTGAGTTCGACATCGATCACTAGCTCTGGCAGTTCCGGTACCGCATCCGTCCCCGCCATTAGCCAAAATGTAACCCCGCCGGGAACAGGTGCTTCAGGTACTACGGGGCGAGCCGGCGGCGGTTCTACGGTGACTACCGATTCGAAGAATGACTTTTGGGGCGAGTTGAAACTGGCTCTGGACGCCATTGTGGGGGATGCAAAGAATGTGGTGATCAACCGCTCCTCCGGCGTTGTTTTGGTAATTGCGACTCCGATCAAATTGCGTGAGGTTGAGAAGTACATCAAGACCACCGCTGGCGTGATCGAGCGCCAGGTGATGCTGGAAGCCAAGATCATCGAGGTGTCGCTCAATGAGGAATACCAGGGCGGCGTGAATTGGGCCGCGTTTGGTACGGCGCGACGAAATGGCAGTTTTGTTGGCAATTATGCGATTGGCTCGCAAGCACCCAGCACCATGCTAACAGCATCCGGGGCGATCACCGCACCGAATGTCGCCGTCAGCGTTGGCGCCGCCGCCGGAGCCATTGCGACCGGATTATCACGCGGTTTTTACGGCATGGCTTTCCAGTCTGGCGAGTTCGCAGCGATGTTGAATTTCCTCGAAGGCCAGGGTACGGTGCACGTGCTCTCCAGCCCGCGAGTGGCGACACTGAACAACCAAAAGGCGGTGCTGAAAGTCGGCAACGACGAGTTCTATGTCACCAATGTCTCGACCACGACGACAACTGGCACCGGAGCGACGACGACCAGCCCAACGGTCACCTTGCAGCCGTTCTTCTCGGGTATCGCCCTTGATGTCACGCCACAGATCGACGCGCATGACCAGATCATTCTGCACGTACATCCATCAATCAGCACGGTCTCGGAAAAAACCAAGATCATCGATCTCGGTTCTGGTGGCAGCCTGAGCCTGCCCCTGGCGGCGAGTTCGATCAATGAATCGGACGCGATTGTGCGCGTACGCGATGGGCAGATCGTTGCCATTGGTGGCTTGATGCGCCAACGCCAAGCCGGCGATCGTTCCGGTTTGCCAGGCATGGCCGATACCGCCGCGAGTTTGCTGCTCGGTCATCGTGGCCGCAGCATGACCAAGAGCGAACTGGTGATCCTGATCAAACCCACCGTGATTCGTGACGATCGTGACTGGCTGCCGGCACTCCAGGAAATCAATCAGCGCTTGCAGGAATACGCGCCGGCGCAACCGGTGCACATCATTCGGCCCTAATCGGCCGTTTTCCTGCCGCCATGTATCTGGAGCACTTCGGGCTTACTGAATACCCTTTCGGCATCACTCCGGACACCAGCTACGTCTTCTCTGCCACCGCGCATCAAGAGGCGCTGAATACCTTGCTGATCGCCATCGAAAGTGGCGAAGGTTTCATCAAGATCACAGGCGAAATTGGTACCGGAAAAACGCTGCTGTGTCGGCGCTTTGTTTCTCAGCTCGAGAAATCCGGGGCCTTGGTGGCCTACATCCCGAATCCGCAACTCGAACCGCGCACCTTGCTCCTGGCGATTGCTGAAGAACTCGCGGTCGCCTTGCCGGACGACGAATTGGAATTTCATCTGATCAAGGCCCTGCATGTCTCCTTGCTGGAACGAGCGCGTGCCGGGCAGCGTGTCGTCGTTTGTCTGGACGAAGCCCAGGCCATTCCTTTGCCCACCCTCGAACATTTGCGCCTGCTGTCCAATCTGGAGACCGAAAAAACCAAGCTGATGCAATTGGTTTTCTTCGGTCAGCCGGAACTTGATGATCATCTCGCTGATCCCTCCGTGCGTCAGTTGCGACAACGAATCGCCTTCGAATACCGTTTGCACGGCTTGTCGCATCTCGAGGTCGGCCAGTATCTCGCCCATCGCTTGCGCGTCGCCGGTTCGCGCCAGGAGCAACTGTTTACGCGCACGGCCGTGCGTCGCCTGCACAAAGCCAGTCGCGGCACCCCGCGCGTAGTCAATATTCTTGCCCACAAAGCCTTGCTCGCCACCTTTGGCGAGGGCGGGCAGCAGGTCAAAGGACATCATGTGCTGATGGCAGTGAAAGATTCCCCCGGCATTGCACGCGCGATCGGGTGGTGGTCATGAGCCTGATCAATTCAATGCTGCGTGATCTGGACAAGCGTCGTGCCGGCGATGAGACGCGTAAAGGACTACCGAGCATCGTTCGGCCGTTGCCGGCAGCGAAATCGAATCTGGCTCCGGTCGTCATGATCGCCCTAGTGCTGGCTGTAATAAGTGGTGCAATCGCGAGTTGGTGGCATTCGCGTACCGAAGTAGCGACACCCGCGCCGATGGCGGCTGCACCAGAACCAACTCCGCCACCTTCACCGCCTCTACCCACCCAAATCGAGCCGATCGCTTTGCCGGTGACCGTCGCCACAATTGCGACGAGCCCGATCGAAGCCGCACCTGCCGTTGAAGTGCAAGCTACGGCCAGCGAAAAACCCCCAGCGACTGCGGCACCATTCGTCACGCTAGGTAATCTTCGCCTGGATGCACGGCTTAAGACCGCTCCCTTACCGAAAGCTCCCCCTGAGCAAGAATTTACGATTAGGGCGCCCAGCAAGCCAGTACCGCCAGTCACGTTAATTCGAGCCGAGCGCGAAGAGGACGATTGGCAGCGAGCGCAGCTGCTGCTTCACGACGGCCGTTCTGATCAAGCCGAGCCCTTGTTGCGTCGTGCGCTGCTCAATCAACCTGGTAACGTCTCGGCACGTCAGGCCCTGATCGGCATTTTGCTGCCCAGCCGACGCCATGCCGAGGCCGCCGAGTTGATGCGACTGGGCTTGGCGCAATCACCCGAGCAAACGGCGTGGGCAATGAATCTAGGTCGCCTTTACGTCGACAAGAACGACTATGCGGCGGCTTGGGAGGTCTTGGCGAAATCAGCCACGCATGCTCAACAAAACGCGGAGTATCTCGCCTTCTGTGGCACCGTACTACAGCGCTTGAACCGCTCTGCTGACGCCTTGCCCTATTACCGCAATGCCTTGCAGCTTAAGCCGCGAGAAGGGCGATGGTGGGTCGGTTATGGGATCGCGCTTGAATCTGATGGAAAGACAACAGATGCGCGCGAGTCGTATCAGCGTGCGCGTAGTTTGGGCGAGCTACCAGCGGAAGTAATGAGCTTCGTCGAGCAAAAACTACGTTGATGGCGGTGCCTTCGTTAGTGCTGGTCGGGCTGCATTTGCTCAACCGCATTCAGTCGACCTTGCGCCCAGATTCGTAATGATACGAGTGGCCCGGTGAGCTGCAAAAACTCTTCCTGAATAGTGCGCCGGAGTTTGTCGCGTCGTACCGGTTCAGCCTTCACCAATTGATCAAAGAGGGCTTCAAGCAAGTCGCGGGCTTTTTGTTCGGCCGTGCGGCGCACTTGCAGACGAGCATCGAGCGCCGCCGTTTCTTCGCTCAGAGGGAAAGGAATCGCGAGAGTTGCTAGGCGCGCGACCTCGCGTACGGTATCGGCACGCTGGATGGTTCCCTCCTGCGCTTCGGACCGCGTCTGGAAGCGGCGTAGCTCCATGCGGAGAAGATTGCGATCGACGGGATCATGTTGAGCCATGTGGCTGATTATAGTGGCGCGCGTCTGGCTAGGCGTGCCGTAGCGCACGTGCCACTACTCGATTCTCGACACGGATAGCGCCATGCAATTTGAGAGTCCGTGCAAGCTCGTCGAGCGTCGCACCCGTCGTCATTACATCGTCCACGACCCAAATCGTCTTCCCTGTCAGATCGACGTCACATTCGAAAGCGTGACGAATATTGGTCGCCCGTACCTTCCAGGGCAGGGTCGTCTGCGGAGTGGTATGCCGGGAACGACGAACGGCGGTCAATTCCAGTGGTATCCCCAACCGTCGCGCCAAGGGGCGTGCCAGTTCAATTGCCTGATTAAAACCTCGTTCGACCAAGCGCTGCGCGGAAAGCGGCACGGGCAGGATCAGATCCGGCGTTGCGGACGTCGGCAGACTGACCAAGGCCTGAGCAAAAAAATCGGCGCTGGCGAGACGGCGACCATACTTCAGCGCCAAGATAAGTTTGTCGGTGGGGTAAGCGTAGCGATACGCAACAATGGTCGCGTCAAAATGTTTGGGGCGCCTCAGGCACTCACCGCATATCGTGTTGTGCGCAGAAGGCAGTGCACAAACGGGGCAACACTCTGCCGGAATTGGTCGTAAATCAGAACGGCAGCGCTGGCATATCGTATCGGATTCGCTGTCCCGACCACACAACATGCAACTGGCGGGCACTACAGTACTCAGGACGTGAGCGAATGCCTTATACCGCTCCCTCACCCATGTTCCCGTTTGCCAAATTGACAAGAACTTTCCCTTCGACCAATATCCTATCGACCATTCTATGCCCCGAGATCCCCACAAACTACTTCAACAGCAGTTCGCACGCGCTGCCGCCAGTTATGACGAAGCCGCTGTCCTAGCAAGGGAATCCGGATTACGGATGGGCGAGCGACTCGACTATGTGAAGATTGCTCCGCGTCGGGTCGCTGACATTGGGTGTGCGACGGGCGATGGCGTTCTGGAATTGCAAAGGCGTTATCCGAACACACGGACCTTTGCTATTGACTATGCGCTGCCCATGTTGCAAATACTGCAGGCGAGAACGCCAAAGCTTTTGCGCCTGATGGGGCGGGGTCCGCGAGTAGTATCCGGGGATGTAAATGCCTTACCACTCGCGGGAAATGTTCTCGGTCTCGTCTGGTCGAATTTGATGCTCCACTGGCTCCCTGATCCATTGCCCGCATTCAAGGAAATACACCGTGTACTTGAGGTCGGCGGCCTGTTTATGTTCGCAACACTCGGGCCGGACACGCTCAAAGAGCTTCGCGTTGCGGGTCAAAAAGTCGGCGCTGGTGAGACGGCGCGGCAATTCTTAGACATGCACGATTTAGGTGACATGTTGCTCACTGCAGGTTTCGCCGACCCAGTGATGGATATGGAAATGATTCGCTTCCACTACCGCAGCCCACGTCGATTTCTCTCTGATCAACGCCACCTTGGCGTGCGTGGTCACCTGTTAGGGGATCTCCCCTGGCAAACCTGGCGCAGTATTTTCGACGTGGCCAGAGATGATAAAGGCGGTTTGCCAATGAGCTACGAGTTGATATTTGGGCACGCGTGGAAAGCTGCGCCGAAAACCACTGCGGCTGGTCGCATGCCGGTCACTTTCCATCGGCAATAGCGCACCTTGCTGATGCTTTTCGCCCCTAAAAAACAAAAAGCCCTCGCTAAGTAGAATAGCGAGGGCTTTGGAGGGGTAGTCTGGCGTTGACCTACTTTCTCACACGGTGAAGTGCAATATCATCGGCGCGGTCTTGTTTCACGGTCCTGTTCGGGATGGGAAGGGGTGGTT
>CAMDMZ010000016.1 GCA_945902805.1 Propionivibrio dicarboxylicus
TTCGCGGCGTGGCCACGCGCTATCTGGCCAGTTACCTGGGATGGTTCCGCGCCATCGACCGCGAACACGGGAACGGCCCGAAACCCCAGCAGTGGCTGGCCTTGGCCATCGGTGGCGTTGCCTAACAACATGATTTGCGAACACAGCCATGACGCAGCAGTGCAGAGGGGCATCGCTACGGTGTCGGGCAGCCTTGATCGGCTGATCAAGAAGGAAAAGATGACCGCCGAGCAAAAGGGCGCTGCCATGGCTCGGATCAAGGCGACGACGCAGATGGCGGATTTGAAAGACGCCGACCTGGTAATCGAAGCGGCAACCGAAAACGAGGGCTTGAAGCTGAAGATTCTCAAGGAAGTCGAGACCGTGATCCGGCCCGATACGCTGATCGCCAGCAACACCTCGTCGATCTCGATTACGCAAATGGCGGCGGCGACGGCACGCCCGGCGCAGTTCATCGGCATGCACTTCTTTAACCCGGTGCCGATGATGGCGCTGGTCGAACTAATTCGCGGCCTGCAGACCTCGGACGATACGCACGCCAAGGTCGAGGCGTTGTCGAAGGCGCTGGGCAAGACGCCGATCACCGTAAAGAACAATCCCGGCTTTGTCGTCAATCGCATCCTCTGCCCGATGATCAACGAGGCGATTTTCGTCTATGCGGAGGGCTTGGCCAGTGCGGAGGATATCGACAACGGCATGAAACTCGGTTGCAATCATCCGATCGGCCCGTTGGCGCTGGCCGACATGATAGGACTCGACACCATGCTGGCGGTGATGCAGGTTTTCTACGAAGGTTTCAACGACCCGAAATATCGCCCGGCGCCACTCTTGAAAGAAATGGTCGCCGCCGGATATCTGGGACGCAAGAGCGGGCGTGGTTTCTACACCTACGTGTAGCCATTGAATAACCCTGCCCCCCCCGCCACACCGCGTTTGCGGGTGGTGTTCGATACCAACGTCCTGCTCTCGCTCTTCGTCTTTGCCGATAGCCGCTTCGCGCCGCTGCTGCACGAAGTCGATGCCGGGCGTTGGCTGGCTTACTCGAGTGAGCGCTGCTTTGCCGAGTTCCGGCACGTGCTGGCTTACCCCATGTTTCGGCTTTCACCGCAGCAACAGGAAGGCGCAGCACAAGCCTGGCAGACACGATTGATTTGCGTCGACGCGCCTCCGATCGATGCATCTGCCGTCGCCCTGCCCCACTGCAAGGATCGCGACGATCAGAAGTTTCTTGAACTGACGCGCGATGCGCAAGCGGACTGGTTGATCACCGCCGACAAGGCGTTGTTGAAACTGGCGCGACGAGACAAGTTGCGCGGCTTGTTTCGCATACTGACGCCCGAAGTCGCACTAGTCAGCCTACAACACAGCCGGTAAAAAGTCGGCGCTGGCGAGACGGCGCGGCGCGGCTCATTCCAACGGAAACTTGCACAGCGGGCCGTTGTAATCGCGACTCAGGCTCTCGGCTATCGCGCCAACCAACTCGGAAACCTCCTCCGCCGAGAAATGCTCCAGCAGACGGTTCGACAGGCGCGCATCCAGTGCCACCGTGCGCTCGGAGCCATCTGCCAACCTCACCTGCACACCCGCCACGCGCCGCGTAATCCAGCCGGGACGCGTTTCTGCCAGCGCCGCCTGCTCTTCGAACAAGGCATCGTATTCGGCATCGATCAGGTCGGCGGTTTCATCAGCGATATCGTCATCGATGCGTACCGTCGTGCCTTCCATGGCATCTGCTTTCGCCGTCCAGGGGACATTGAGGCTATCGAGCAGCGCGGTAAATCGTGTCTGCAAATCGTCGTCAAAAAAGCTGTAATCCATGGAGTTGCCTCACAAGTCGAGACCGCGCGGCTTGCGACCGGCGCGGGCAAAGAGGGGGTCAAAAAGCCAGTTGGGCAGCAAGCGCAGCAGCTTCGCCACAATCGCCATTTGCCAGGGCACGACGGCGTACGAATCCCCTCGGGCAATGACGTGCGCCATCCGCGCTGCCGCCACATCGGCCGGCAAAATGAACGGCATGCGGTAAGGATTGCGGGCGGTCATCGGCGTCGCGATATAGCCCGGTGCGATGGTGACGACCTTGATGCCACTGCCACGCAGTTCCACGCGCATACTTTCCAGCAAGGCAATCGCCGCCGCCTTCGATGACGAATAGGCTCCGGCACCCGGGATGCCGCGGATGCCCGCCACCGAGGCAATACCGACCAGGGTGCCGCGACCCGCCTGACGCATCGGTTCGACAAAGGGCTGCAGGGTATGCGCCAAGCCAAGCACATTCACCTCGAAAACGCGACGTACCGCGAGCAAATCATCATGATCGCCAGCCAGGGTTCCAACCGATATTCCGGCATTGGCAATGACGATGTCTGGCACACCGCAGCGGGCGATGAAATCTGCGGCCGCCGCCGCAAGCGCCGGGGCATCGGTCACGTCCAGCGGGTAGATGAAGTGCTTTCCGGGCAAGTTGGCCGCAAGCATAGCTAGTTGTTCGCCACGTCGTGCTGCCAGCCCTAGCGTTACGCCGGTGTTGGCGTAGTGTCCGGCGAGCGCGGCACCGATTCCCGATGATGCGCCGGTAATGAAGACGCTACGCGACGGCGCCACCTCGCGGTCCAGCTCGATTTAGGGTTTGACGACAGAAGCTTGCACGCCGCCTTGCGACAATTGCGTCCGCACCTGGTTCATTTCATCCGCCGAGGCGAGTGGACCGATACGCACACGATGCATTTTCCCTTTGTCGGGAATGTTAGCCACTTGCACGTTGGCTTCGACGCCCAGCATCGCCAGCTTGGCTTTCAGGTTATCGGCGTCATCGGCCTTCTGGAAAGCGCCGGCCTGAAGAAAGAAAGTTTCGGCGGACTTGGTCGCTTTGGCGGTACTAGCGTCGGGTGGAGTCTGCGCCGTCGGAGCGGCAGTCGGGGCCGGCGCGGCATTACCGCCACCTGTAGACGATTTGCCTTCGAGAATGCCATAGAAGTCAAAGCGTGGCTTTTCACTAACCTTGTCGCCCGGCTTCCCAGCGAGTGCGATGGGTTGCGCCGGTACCGCCGGATCGTTGCCGGCGATTGCATGAGCCGCCTTGGCACTATCACGCGCCGCAGCGCTGCCAGTCTTGTCCAGGAAAGGCAGCGGCGCCTTGTTGAGATACCAGACGATGCCAAAGGCAACCAAGACACCGACCACCAGGCCGAGAAACAGACCAAGCAGGATGCCACCACCGCTTTTTCGGGGTGCGGTGTCCTGACGCTGCAGGGTGGGTCGAGATCCAGGTTTCTTCATGGCTTACATGCTCGCAGGTTGAGAAACGCCCAGCAAAGATAGGGCGTTGCGTATCACTTGGCGCACGGCGACCGCCAGGGCGAGACGCGCGTGTTTGAGTTTTTCATCGTCAACCAACATGCGTTCGGCGTTGTACCAGCCATGAAACTCTCCGGCCAGATCCTTGAGATAAAAAGCCAGACCATGCGGCGCATAGTCGCGTGCAGCGGTCTGGATCAAATCAGGGAACTCCGCCAAGCGCGCGCACAAGGCATATTCGCGCTCATGGGTGAGGACGCTAAGATCAACGTTCGCAAGTGTCGATACCTGACCCGCCCACTGTTCAAGCAGCGAGCAGATGCGGGCATGGGCGTATTGAACGTAATACACCGGATTGTCGGTGCTCTGGCTCTTGGCCAGTTCAAGGTCGAAATCCAGCGCCTGGTCCTGCTTGCGCAGTAGATAGAAGAAGCGACAGGCATCGTTGCCGACTTCATCGCGCACCTGGCGCAGGGTGACGTACTCACCCGAGCGGGTGGACATCGAGGCCTTCTGGCCGTTACGCAGCAAGCTGACGAACTGGATCAGGCAGACATCCAATTGATGTGCGTCACCTGCTTCGCCCATCACCGCCGCCAGCGCACCGCGCACGCGTGGGATGTAGCCGTGATGATCGGCGCCCCAAATATCGACGACGCGATCGAAGCCGCGTTCGAACTTGTTGAGGTGGTAGGCGATATCGGAAGCGAAGTAGGTAAACAGTCCGTTATCGCGCTGCACGACGCGGTCTTTCTCGTCGCCAAAGGCGGTTGAACGGAACCACTTGGCGCCGTTCTGCACATAAATGTGGTCCTTGCTTTCCAGCGCCGCCACGGCGCGCGCGACCATGCCCGTATCGTAAAGACTTCGTTCCGAGAACCAGACGTCGAAATGCACGCCGAATTCTTCAAGATCGATACGGCAATCAGCCATTTGCTCCGATAAGACATGGCTGTGGATGTAGGCCCAGTCTTCGCCCAGCAAATCTTTGCCGGCGAGAATCAGGGCGTCGAGACAGGCCTCAAGCTCGTCCGAACCCGGCGCACAGGCCATGACGGCAGCGGCCGGATGAACGTAGCGATCCTGATGCGCCGCGCGTATCTGTTCCGCCATTTCACGCACATAGCCGCCCTGATAGGCATTGGTCGGGAATGGCACCAGTTCGCCGAACAGTTCGAGATAACGCAGCCAGGTCGACACCGCGAGGATATCCATCTGCCGTCCGGCGTCATTGACATAATACTCGCGCGTGACGTGATGCCCGGCGAAAGCCAGCAAGGACGCCAGGCTGGCGCCATAGGCGGCGCCGCGACCATGGCCGACATGCAAAGGGCCGGTCGGATTGGCCGAAACAAACTCGACCTGAAGCTTTCGGCCCGAGGACACACCATGCCCATAATTATCGGCAGCCGCCAGCACAGCGGGAATCACGGCGGTCTTGGCGGCCGCGGCAAGCGTGAAATTGATGAAGCCAGCACCGGCAATCTCGGTCTTGATCACCCATTCCGAGGCTGGCAGCGCGGCCAGCAGCAGCTCGGCGATCTGGCGCGGATTGGCTTTCAGGGCGCGTGCCAGTTGCATCGCCAGATTGGCCGCAAAATCGCCGTGGCTGGCCTGCTTGGGCCGATCAATCAGAATTTCGACGTCTTGGTGCTCGGGCGCGATCTTGATCAGGGCCTGACGCAGCAAGCTGGCGAGATGGGCGCGCGGATCAAGCATGGCGCTCGATGCGCCAGATGAATGTGTTGAATTGGACGGGTTCGGGGTCATGGCAGGAATTTCAGCGTAATCGGTGAATTATACTTGCCGGCCCGCTTACCGCCGTTGCCGCCCAGCCTATTCCCGTGAGACTGTTCCGCCTGCTCAAGATTACCCGCGTCGCCCTGCGTTATGGGCTCGATCGTATGGTCCTGGAGCATGGCGATGTCTTCGGTGCGTGGGGGCCGCTGCTGCGCTGGGCCAACAGTTTGATGTTCTGGCGCGATCTGTCAGCGCCGCGCGCGGTGCGCCTACGTCAGGCGCTGGAAGCGCTGGGGCCGATTTTCGTCAAGTTCGGTCAGGTCTTGTCGACCCGGCGCGATCTTCTGCCGCCCGATCTGGCCGAGGAGCTCGCACTCTTGCAGGATCGCGTGCCGCCGTTCGAGTCTGCCCTGGCCGTGCGCGAAATCGAGCTGGCGTTTGGCAAACCGGTCGATCAGGTCTTCGCCGCCTTTTCCCGCGAGCCGGTGGCTTCGGCCTCGGTTGCGCAAGTGCATTTCGCGACACTGCCTGATGGGCGCGAAGTCGCCGTCAAGATCCTGCGCCCCGGTATCAAACCGGTGATCGATCACGACATCGCTCTGCTGCAGGTGGCCGCCTCGCTGCTGGAAAAGCTCTGGGCCGACGGCAAGCGTCTCAAACCAGTGGAAGTCGTCGCCGAATTCGACAAATATCTGCACGACGAACTCGACCTGATGCGCGAAGCCGCCAACTGCTCGCAGTTGCGACGCAACTTCACCGGCTCGACCCTGCTCGTGGTGCCCGAAGTGTATTGGGACTGGTGCTCGCAAAGCGTGATGGTCATGGAACGCATGAAGGGCACGCCGATTTCGCAAATCGACGTCTTGCGCGAAAAGGGTGTCGACATTCCGGCGCTGGCCCGCGCCGGCGTCGAGATTTTCTTCACCCAGGTATTCCGCGATGGCTTCTTCCATGCCGACATGCATCCCGGCAACATCTTTGTCGCCACCGAAGGCGAGAAAAAGGGCCGTTACATCGCGCTCGATTTCGGCATCGTCGGCACCCTGACGGATGTCGACAAGAATTACCTGGCGCAGAATTTCCTCGCCTTTTTCCGCCGCGATTACAAGCGTGTGGCCGAAGCGCATGTGGAATCGGGCTGGGCACCACCGGATACGCGCATTGATGAATTCGAGGCATCGATCCGCGCGGTGTGCGAACCGATTTTCGACCGTCCACTGGCCGAGATTTCCTTCGGCCGCGTCCTCCTGCGCTTGTTCCAGACCTCGCGCCGTTTCAATGTCGAGGTCCAGCCGCAACTGGTTCTGCTGCAAAAGACGTTGCTCAATATCGAGGGTCTCGGCCGCCAGCTCGACCCCAATCTCGATTTGTGGGACACAGCCAAGCCCTTCCTCGAACGCTGGATGAACGAGCAGCTCGGCTGGCGCGGCTTCCTCGCCAATATGCAGCGTGAAGCCCCGCATCTGGCCGGCAGCCTGCCGGCTCTGCCGCGCCTGATTCATCAGGCGCTGCAAGTCGCCGTCTCACCAGCACCGACTTTTGATGTCGAACGCCTGAGCGAAGAACTGCGCAGCATGCGCCGCCTGCAGTGGCTTACCCTGGCCGTCGCCACTGCCGCGCTGGTCGCTGCCCTGCTCTGAACCACGCCACGGCGACACACGACGCATGACCGGTTCGCGCCGCCTCTCGCTTTATCTGGCGCTTGCCTGGGCCGCACTTGCCATCTATGCGAGCCTCTACCCGTTCGCCGGCTGGCGCGATTCCGGAGCCAATCCGCTGGTTTTCCTGATCGCCGCCTGGCCGCGCTATTACACGGGCTTCGATATCGCCACCAACATTGCGGCCTACATTCCGCTCGGCTTTTTTCTGTGCATTACCGGTCGCCGTTGGGTCACCTGGGCGCTGTCACTTGCCATCACCGTGCTGATGGGCCTGTCGCTCAGTCTCACCCTCGAAATCGCGCAGAACTTCCTGCCCAGCCGGGTAGCGTCCAATCTTGACCTCGCCTGCAACACCGGTGGTGTGTTGCTCGGCGCCCTGGCCGCCGCACGCTGGGGCGGCTTCATGCTCGAACACGGGCGCCTGACACGCCTGCGCGATCGTCTTCTCTCAGAACGACGCGGCGTCGATTCGGGCTTGATTCTGCTCGGCCTTTGGCTGATCACCCAGCTTGACCCGGCGATGATTTCCTTTGGTACCGGCGACCTACGGCGACTGCTCGATCTGCCGCCGGCACAACCCTTTTCCGCCGAACGCTTTCGCGATGTCGAAGCCATCGTCGCGGCCACCGGGCTACTCGCCGCGCTGATGTTCGCCAGCCTGTTGGCGGCGTCCCGCCAGCGCCGACTTTTGCCGCTGATCCTGGTGGTGTCGGCGCTGGTGCTTAAAACATTGGCACTGGCGCTGTTGATGGGGCCATCCCATGGGCTGGCCTGGGCGACACCGGGAACGCTCAGCGGTGCAGCGATGGCGATCGTCATCTGGATGGCCGGTGCCCGCCTGGTGCTACCCCTGCAGCGGGCGCTGGCTGCGTTCTCTCTGTTGCTGGCCACCGCCATCGTCAATCTCGCCCCCAGCAATCCCTATCTCGAAAACACGCTGCAGGTCTGGAATCCGGGGCAGTTCCTCAACTTTCACGGCCTCACCGAATTCGCCGCCTCGGTCTGGCCGTTTTTCGCCCTGCCCTGGCTGATGCTGCTTTCCACCAAGGATACGCATGACTATTACTGATCTGACCACGCTGCGTGATGCCCTACGCGAATTCTGCAAAGCGCGCGACTGGCACCAATATCACACGCCGAAAAATCTGGTCATGGCGCTCTCGGTCGAAGCCGCCGAGCTGGTTGAACATTTTCAATGGGCGACACCGGAAGAAAGCCTCGCCTTGTCCAACGAAAAACTCGCCGAGGTCGCCGATGAAATCGCCGATGTGCTGATCTACCTGACCGAACTTGCCGATGTCCTCGACATCGACCCGATCGCCGCCGCGCGCGCCAAGATCATCAAGAACGCCATCAAATACCCCGCACCGGAGAACAAATCATGAGCCATTTTCAACATCACGTTTTCTTCTGCACCAACCAGCGCGCCAATGGCGAATCCTGCTGCAACGACCACGGCGCCAACGATGTCCGCGCCTACGCCAAGGATCGCGTCAAAGCCCTCGGCGACCAAATCCCCGGCAAGGTGCGCATCAACAGCGCCGGCTGCCTCGATCGCTGCGACAAGGGCCCGGTCATGGTCATCTACCCGGCAGCCATCTGGTACACCTATGTCGACAAAGACGATGTGGATGAGATCATCGAATCGCACCTCGGCCAAGGCAAAGTGGTCGAACGGCTGAAAGTGTGAGCCATGTCCACGCATGAACGCCATTTGCTTGACGGCCCGAGCGGCAAGATCGAAGTCTTCGTCGAGCCCCACGCTGCGCCACAAGGCATCGCCCTGATCGCCCATCCGCACCCGCTGTTCGGCGGCACGGCCGACAACAAGGTCGTCACCACCCTGGCGCGTGCTTTTCGCGGTCTCGACTGCATCACCCTGCGCCCCAGCTTTCGCGGCGTCGGCGGCAGCGAAGGCGAACACGATCATGGCGAACAGGAGACGGACGATCTCCTGCACGTTCACGCCTGGGCGGCGCAGCGCTTTGGTGACTTGCCCCTATATTTGGCCGGATTTTCCTTCGGCGCCTATGTCATCACCCGCGTTGCCAAACGCCTGGCCGACGAGGGCACCCCGGCGCGGCGCCTGGTGCTGGTAGGCACCGCAGCGGGCTACGTCGAAGGCGCCCGTAACTACGAAACGGAAGCCGTCGCCACCGACACCATCGTCATCCACGGCGACCGCGACGAAACCGTCAAACTCGCCAACGTCCTGGCCTGGGCGGAACCGCTGGAAATCCCGGTGCAGGTGATCGCCGGGGCGGATCATTTCTTTCACCGCAAGCTGCATATCATTCGGGATATTATTCAGCGGAATGTTGGAAAGTGACAATGACGAACGAAACCGTGGATGCCCCTGAGGTTTCCGCCGTCCCGCTAGCGCCGACTTTCTGAAAATGGCTCGATCAATGCCCAGCGGGTATCATTTCACCCATGAGTCCAACGATATTTCGCGAAGGCGGCTTCCGGTTCTACTTCTTCTCGCGAGAAGAGCCGAGGATCCATGTCCATGTTCAGGGGCAGAACGGTGAGGCAAAGTTCTGGCTTGAGCCTGCGATTGAGGTCGCCCAACATACCGGCCTGTCCCGACGTGAAATCATCGAGGCACTTCGCCTCATCTAGGAGCATGAAAATGACATTCGCAGCGCTTGGCACAGACATTTCCCCTGCTGAGGTCACCAACGTCTCACGGCACGGCTTTTCGGTCTTGCTAGACGTAGAGGAGCTGTTTCTCCCTTTCGCAGAGTTCCCGTGGTTTCGGGATGTGCCAATCGGCAAAATCATGCATGTCGAACTGCCCTCACCCAATCATCTTTACTGGCCAGAACTGGATGTCGACTTGGCGGTCGAGTCCATCTGGCATCCCGAGCGTTTCCCGCTTGTCAGTCAAGTCGGGGCCGAATGATTTCAGACCACGGTTTCCGCCGCCCCGCCAGCACCGACCTTTTCAGATGAGGTGAAGGAAAGCTCGTTCCCTGTGCTGCGCGGTTAAATCGCGTTTATTGCCATATTTCCAAGCCCATTCTTTGTAATCAACATTCAAGGTGTCGCCGATGACCGAACTTCCGAAGTGTCCGCAATGCAATTCCGGATTTACCTATGATGATGGGCGTATGTATGTGTGCCCTGAGTGTGCTCACGAGTGGTCCAGGGATGTGGTTGCCGAAGAAAGCTCTGACCAGACTGGAGTGGTGCGCGATGCGGTTGGAAACGTTCTGAAGGATGGCGATTCGGTCACGGTGATCAAGGATCTGAAGGTCAAGGGATCATCGTTGGTCGTCAAGGTTGGAACAAAGGTGAAGAACATTCGATTGGTTAATGGGGATCATGACATTGACTGCAAGATCGACGGTGTCGGCGCGATGGGATTAAAGTCGGAGTTCGTGAAAAAAATATGATCTGCTCTACGGCAGGATGCAGGGGCTAACCATGAAAAAAGTTCTTCTCATCAGTGCGGCAAGTGTGGCTTTGCAAATGCTTTCAGGCTGTGGCAGCCCAAGTGTTTACCGTGATGAGTCCTTCGTTAGAGAATCGCCTTACCATCGGGAGTTTTTACATTCGTCTTCCGATGTCTGTGAGAGTGTGCAGCGCGCATTGCTTAGCCAGGCCTACCGGATTGAGCGCTTGGATGGATTGAATATTCGTGCCAGGAAAGACTTTCAGCCGGACGATGAGGTCAATGTCACGATCGATTTTGATGTCACCTGCAAAGCAACAGCGAATGGCGCGCTGGTATTCGCCAACGCGATCGAAACAACACATAAGTTAAAGAAGACCGCCGGTGCGGCTGGCCTCAGTCTGCCTGGGGCGGGAAGTATCTCGATGCCCTGGAGTAAGAGTTCGGACTCGTTGGTTAAGGTCGCCGGAGTCACGATTACGGATACGACGTTTTATCGTCGATTTTTTGACCTCGTGGCGAATTTTCTAAGCCGATCGCAAGCGCCTGCCGATCCCCAAACCAACCGCCGCACCTATCCTTGATGCGACCGTGCCAGGGGCAACTGCCTAGCAGGCTGCCGGACGAGACATCGTCAAATTGACCGAGCGGAGTACGTTGCCGCGATACTGTCCGCGCCCCGCTCAAGTAGAATCTGCGCATGAATATCACTATCAACGGAACGTCCGAAACCCTCGTCGAGGGCGCCACAGTCGCCGTCTTGCTTGAGCAACGCGGACTGACCGGCAAGCGCGTCGCTGTGGAAAGAAACGGCGAGATCGTGCCGAAAAGTACCCACTCAAGCACGCCATTGCGTGACGGCGACCGACTCGAAATCGTGATTGCGGTCGGCGGCGGTTGATCTGCTGCCGTACTGTCTTGTCTTAACCCAATGGAAATCCCCATGAGCATCGACTCCCTCATCATCGCCGGCAAATCCTATTCTTCACGTCTGTTGGTTGGCACAGGTAAATACAAGGATTTCGCCCAAACCCGCGACGCCATTGACGCCTCGGGCGCCGAGATCATCACCGTCGCCATCCGCCGCACCAATATCGGCCAGGAGCCCGGCCAGCCGTCGCTGCTGGAAGTCCTGCCGCCGGCGCAATTCACCATCCTGCCCAACACCGCCGGCTGCTATTCGGCCGATGAGGCGGTGCGTACGCTGCGTCTGGCGCGCGAACTGCTCGATGGCCACGCACTGGTCAAGCTCGAAGTGCTGGGCGATTCGCATACGCTGTTCCCCAACATGCCGGAGACCTTGAAAGCGGCCGAAACGCTGGTCAAGGATGGCTTTCAGGTGATGGTCTATTGCGCCGACGATCCGATCCAGGCGCGCATGCTGGAAGAGATCGGCTGCGTCGCCATCATGCCGCTGGCATCCTTGATTGGCTCCGGCATGGGCATTCTGAATCCGTGGAATCTGAAGCTGATCATCGAGCAGTCCAAGGTGCCGGTGATCGTCGACGCGGGCGTCGGCACGGCGTCCGATGCGGCAGTAGCGATGGAATTGGGTTGCGACGGCGTATTGATGAACACGGCAATTGCCGGGGCGCAAAACCCGGTATTGATGGCCGGGGCGATGAAGAAGGCGGTCGAAGCCGGACGCGAGGCTTTTCTCGCCGGCCGCATGCCGAAAAAACTCTACTCGGCGACGCCGAGTTCGCCCACGGGTGGTTTGATCGGCAAAGCGTGAGCCTGCGCCTCTCACCGCGCAGCGTAGCGGTGATTCTCGGCCTCTGCGGATTGCCTGCCGTAGCGGAGGAACTTCCCGCTCCGCCAGAACCCGCGATCGCCGGCTTGACTCCGGCGCCGCATCGTCTCGGTTACGCCTTCGACCGCCCGCAGATTCTGTTGCGGCAACGCTTGTTTGGCATTGCCCATGGCGCCGCCATGCTCGGCGCGGCATGTCTCGAGAGTACCGACCACCTTGCCGCAAGCACGTATGAAGACTGGCGCCAAGGTCAGGCAGTAACGATCGATCGCATCCGCAACGATCTTGCCCGCTGGTATTTCGGCACGCGCGCGGCCGAAGCCGGCTGGTCGGATGTCGCGCGCGCCATCGGTCTGCGTGAGCAACTGGACCCACGTCCCGCCGCCGAACTGGCGGATGCCTGCCGCACCTTGCCGGAAGCCTTGTCGAATCCGCGCTACGACTTTGCCACCTTGATCAAAGGCGATGGCCAGGTCGTGGTCGAGCCACGCGCCGTCCCGCCAGTCCCGAAAAGGGGATTCCCTTCGGTCACGCCGACTTTTTCGCCCGCGCCGGATGCACCCACCGTTAACGCCACCCATGACTGATTCCACCACGCAACACGATCACATCCGCAGCTTTGTGCTGCGCCAGGGCCGCATGTCGGATGCGCAAAAGCGTTACCTCGACGAAGGCCTGCCGCGCTTTGGCGTGCCGCACGCGAACCAGGCGATCGACTTCGATCGTC
This sequence comes from Propionivibrio dicarboxylicus, assembly GCA_945902805.1. Classification (GTDB taxonomy): domain Bacteria; phylum Pseudomonadota; class Gammaproteobacteria; order Burkholderiales; family Rhodocyclaceae; genus CAMDMZ01. Next base: position 12,573 of record CAMDMZ010000016.1, read on the forward strand.
TGTTCGGCCGCACCGCGCCACGGATTCTGGAAATCGGCTGTGGCATGGGCGAAACCACCATCGCCATTGCCGCCGCCCATCCGCAAAACGATTATCTCGGCATCGAAGTGCACGGCCCGGGCGTGGGTAGCCTGCTGAAGCAGATCATCGCCCAGGATCTCACCAATCTGCGGGTAGTCCAACACGATGCGGTCGAGGTGTTGCGCGACATGATTCCACCGGCGTCGCTGGCCGGCATCCACGTCTATTTTCCCGACCCGTGGCCGAAGAAGCGCCATCACAAGCGGCGCCTGATTCAGCCGCCCTTTGTGCATGAGCTTGCGCTTCGCCTGGCACCTGGTGGCTATTTGCATTGCGCCACTGATTGGGACGAATACGCGCAGCAGATGCTGGAAGTCTTGAGTGGTGAGGCTTTGCTCGCCAACACCGCCGAGGGCTTTGCCCCACGCCCGGCCTGGCGCCCGCAAACCAAGTTCGAGACACGCGGACTGCGTCTCGGGCATGGGGTGTGGGATGTGTTGTTTCAACGTCGCGAGTAGCACATGCCCAGCCTCGACCTGCGCGGTGTGATCCTCCTGGCAGGCGCCATGGGCGCCCTGATGTCGCTGGTGATCTACTTCATGCGGCGCGGCTATCCGTCGAACATCGGCGGACTCGGCTATTGGGCGATCGGCCCGGCCGTGATTTTTCTGTCCACTTTGCTGTTCGGTGCGCGCGACATCCTGCCCGAACTGCTCACGGTTACGACTGCCAACCTGCTGCTGTTGCTTGGCGTGTTCTCGCTCTATTTCGGCAGCGTGCGCTTCTATCGCCAGACCATCGACGCACGCCGCTGGATCGCCGCGATCATCGTCGTGATCGCGGTGACCAGTTGGTATACCTTCGCCAAACCAAACTACAACGCGCGCTTGTTACTGATTGCCTGCTTCATGGGCTTCATCTTCATACGCCATGCCCTTTTGATCGCACGGTTCGGTGGCACCAGTTTCTCCGCTCGCTTTACCTTACTGGTATCGGTCACAGAAGCCTTGGTGCTGTTGTTGCGCGCTGCATCGGCGCTAGCCACCGAAAGTACGAATCTGCTGCAATCCAGTCCGATCCAGTCGATCTACATTACGGCGTATGCCGTGGCGATGTTGATGCTGACCGTGGGTCTGGTACTTCTGGCGGCCGATCGCCTGCGCAGTGAGCTTGAACACCTCGCCACCCACGACCCGTTGACCGGCATCCTTACCCGCCGCGCGCTACTCGATCGCTGCGCCCTAGAACTGGCGCGCTGCTTGCGTCACGACCGCAGTATGGCGCTGCTGATGCTCGATCTCGATCACTTCAAAGCGGTCAATGACCAGCATGGCCATCTCGTTGGCGACCACGTCATTCTCAATTTCGTTGCCCGGACCAGTGGCCTGCTGCGGCAGATTGACAGCTTTGGCCGTTTCGGTGGTGAGGAGTTCATTGTTTTGCTGCCGGAAACCAATCCCACCGACGCCATGGTCGTGGCCGAACGCATTCGCGCCGCCGTGGCGACGCCCAGCGAGTTGCCCGCCTATACGGTCAGCATTGGCGTCACCACGCGCAGCTATGGCGACACCACCGTCGATGAACTGCTAGCGCGGGCCGACAAGGCGCTGTATCAAGCCAAGGCGAATGGCCGCAATCGGGTCGAGATCGCGCGCTTGAACACTACAGAAAGTAGTGCAGCAGGCGATTAAGAAAGTGGCGGCCCTGCGTGCTTGGCTGCAAGCGCCCGGTATCGCCGTCAAGCAGCCCGTCGCGCCGTGCCGCCAGCACCGACTTTTCGATCGCGGATAGCGCGAGTCCGGTTCGTTCGGCAAACAGTGGCAAGGGCACGCCCTGGTTCAAGCGCAGCGCATTCATCATGAATTCACCGGGCAAATCGGTTGCCATGACGTCGTTCCGCGTCGACACCAACTGGCCAGTCGCCACCCCGGCGAGATACGCCGCCGGGCTACGCTGCCGCGCCTCGCGCCAGATATGTTCGTGGTTGGACAGCTTGGAATGCGCACCGGCGCCGATGCCGAGGTAATCGCCAAAAGTCCAGTAATTCAGGTTGTGGCGGCAGCGATTGTCGCCATGGGCATTGGGCTGCGCAAAGGCCGATGTCTCGTAGTGCACAAAGCCTGCGTCCGCCATCTGCGTTTCCACCATGTCCTGCATATCGGCGGCGAGATCGTCGTCGGGCAGCGGTGGCGGCGCGTGGTGAAACGCGGTGTTTGGCTCCAAGGTCAGATGGTAGGCCGAGAGGTGGCTGGCATCGCTGGCGATCGCCCGGGCAATGTCGGCCTCGGCTTCGGGCAAGGTCTGTTGCGGCAGGGCGTACATCAGATCGAGATTCACCCGTTCGAAATGCGTCAAGGCCAGGTCGATGGCACGCTGCGCTTCCGCACCAGAATGGATGCGGCCCAGCGCCTGCAATTTGCGATCATCGAAACTCTGGATGCCGAGCGATAAGCGAGTGACGCCCGCCGCACGAAAGGCGGCAAACTTGCTCGCTTCGACCGTGCCGGGATTGGCTTCGAGCGTGATCTCCGCATCCGGCTGCAGCGGCACCCGCATGCGAATCGCGGCGAGCAGCGCATCGACCGTTTCGCCGGACATCAGGCTGGGCGTGCCGCCACCGAGAAAGATGCTCACAATCGGCCGATTCCAGATCGCTGGCAACGCGGCTTCAAGATCGGCGATCAGCGCCGCGAGATAGGCAGCTTCCTGCGGCGCCGACTCGTGGGAATTGAAATCGCAATACGGACACTTGCGCACGCACCACGGCCAATGCACGTACAGCGCGAGCGGCGGCGAAGCGATCAGACCGGAACCGTTCGGTCTTGAAAAAGTCGGTTGTGACGGAACGGCGACAATCGGAATAACGCGTCTCACGAATCCAGCCGCAGCCGCTCAATCAGCTTGGCCAGCGCCTGGCCGCGATGCGAGCGGCGGTTTTTCTCTTCGTGCGGTAACTCCGCCACCGTCTTGCCCAATTCGGGAACCAGGAAAAAAGGATCGTAACCAAAGCCGCCCTCGCCGCGTGGCGTATCGACAATCTCGCCGTGCCATTCGCCTTCAGCGATGATCGGCTGCGGATCATCAGCGTGATGCACCAGCACCAGCACGGCGACGTAATGCGCACGCCGATCGACTTTTCCCTGCAGATCGGCAACCAACTTGGCGTTGTTGCGATCATCAGATTTCGGCTCCCCGGAAAAACGTGCCGAATAAACGCCCGGCGCACCGCCCAGTGCGCTCACACACAAGCCAGAATCGTCGGCCAGCGCCGGCAATCCGGTCAAGCGTGCGGCATGGCGGGCCTTGGCCAAGGCATTCTCGACGAAAGTGACATGCGGCTCGTCGGCTTCCGGCACATCGAACGCCGACTGCGGCAACACCTCGAAATCAAACGGGGCCAGCAGTTGGCCGAATTCACGCAATTTGCCGGCATTGCCGGAAGCAAGGACAAGTTTTTTCATTTCCGATCTCCTTAACGCCGTCCGGCCAGCGCCGACTTTTGCGCGGTGATGATGGCGGCGATTCCTTGATCTGCCAACTCGAGCAGGGCGTTCAATTCCGCACGCGAGAAGGGCTCCCCTTCGGCGGTACCCTGCACCTCGACCATGCCACCGCTTTCGGTCATCACGACGTTCATATCGGTATCGCACGAAGAATCCTCGCTGTAGTCCAGATCCAGCACTGGCGCGCCACCGACGATGCCAACGGAGACGGCCGCGATCAGTTGACGCATCGGATGCGCAGCCAACTTGCCGGCCGTCACCAAGCCTGCCAGTGCATCGTGCAAGGCCACCGCCGCGCCGGTAATCGAGGCGCAACGTGTGCCGCCATCGGCCTGCAGCACATCGCAATCGAGGGTGATCTGGCGTTCACCGAGCGCAGCAAGATCAGTCACCGCACGCAAGCTGCGGCCGATCAGGCGCTGGATTTCCTGGGTGCGCCCGGACTGCTTGCCCTTGGCTGCTTCCCGCGCGCTGCGGGTGTGGGTCGAGCGCGGCAGCATGCCGTATTCGGCCGTCACCCAGCCCTGCCCCTTGCCGCGCAGAAAAGGCGGCACGGACTCCTCCACACTAGCCGTGCACAGTACCTTGGTGTTGCCGAATTCGACCAATACGCTGCCTTCAGCATGGCAGGTGTAGTGGCGGGTGATACGCAGATCGCGTAGCTGATCGGCATTGCGGCCCTGGCGTAGCGATGCGGGGGAGGTTGAATTCATTAGGTGGCTCCGTTTGATTTATGGGAAAGGATGCTGTCACGAATCTCGGCCACCGAGCGTTCGATATCGGCCTCGGTGAGTATGGCCGCATCGGCAAAGTTTTGAATGATGGTGCTGACGGTCGACAAAGGCTGCGTCGCGGGGTCGTCATCCGTGGGTTCATGCTGGACGTCGGCCGAGTCCCAGCGCAGCACCAGCAAAGTCAGGTTATCGCAGCTGGCGCCGGCGGCTTCTTCAGCCGCATCGAGCAGAAAAGGCACCGCGCGCTCAATCGGCAGGGCAAAGGCGCTCGAAAAGCGATCACCGGTTGGCGCCCAGGCACCATCCGAACACAAAGCAAGGATATCGCCCGGCGCAAGTGGTGTCGGCCGCGAAAGCTCGATGTGGGGTGGCGTATCGCCGCCCAGGCAGTTGAAGACCAGATTGCGCTGTGGATGCGTTAGTGCTTCACGTTCGGTGATTTGGCCGGCATCGACCAGCATCTGGACGCGACTGTGATCACGGGTATGCGTCAGCGTGCGCCCCCAACGCAAGTGGTATAGGCGCGAATCGCCGACATGCGCCCAAAGCGCCTGGCCATCCTGAATCACACAGGCCACGCACGTGGTGCGCGGTGCGTCATCGAGCGGAATGGCACGCTGCGCTGCGTAATCGTTAATGGCACGATGGGCGGTGGTGACGGCTTCGGTCAAAAACTGTTGCAGGCTTTCCAGGCGTGGCGTCGCTGCCTGACGAAAAGCCTGCGTGATCTGCTCCACGGCCACCTGTGCCGCCACATCGCCCAGTCGATGCCCACCCATGCCATCCGCGACGACCAGAAGCACGGCGGCAGAGGTCTGCGCCCAATCCAAACGATCCTGGTTCATGCTGCGGCAGCCGATTCGGCTGTCATGGCAAACGGAATATTTCATGCGCTTTCCGCTGGCCGGATCAGTGGGCAAAGATCTGTCGCAAGCGGCCAAACAGCGAATTGCCGCCACCGAGTGGCGTGCCGTCAAGCAGCGCTTGTTGAAGCGCGCGGGCGTTGTCCGGGCGCTGTTGCGGATCAAGACGCAAACAGGCGTCGATCAGTTCCAGAAAATTGCTGGTGTAGTTGCCACGCCAACGCTTGACGGCTGGCACCAGCGTATCGTTTTCCAGTCGATCATCCGCCCTCGGCGGTGGCTGGCCGCTGAGGCAAGCGTAGAAACACGCGCCGATGGCATAGAGATCAGTCCAACGACCGATGCCGTCGCGACCACGATACTGCTCGGGCGCCGCGTAACCCGGCGTGTAGACGCTTTTCAGAATCTCGCCTTCGCCAATCATGGCCTGGCGAGCGGCGCCAAAATCCAGCAAGACCGGGCTACCATCGGCGCGCAGGTAAATATTGGCGGGCTTGATATCGAGATGCAGCAAACCATTCGCATGTACCTCGTCGAGCCCATCCAGCAGGCGGCCGAAAAGGTCACATAGAAAACTCTCGGGCAACGGTCCGTCGTGCTTGCGAATGTGCTCCTGCAAGGTATGCCCGCGTTCGTAACGCATCACCAGATAGACCGTGCCGTTGGCGCGGAAAAAATCGGTCACCCGCACCAAATAGGGGTGGCTGAGTCTGGCGACGGCACGGCCTTCTTCAAAAAAACATTTCAGCCCATGGTTAAACGCCGCCACATGCTCCGGCTTGATGCTCGGCAACGGCCCTTCACCCTCGCGCAGAGCCAATCCGTTGGGCAAATATTCCTTGATCGCGACCGGCAGATCGTTGGCATCATGCGCCAGATAGACGATCGAAAAACCACCGTGCGAGAGCTGTCGCTCGATCCGATACGATTCGAGTTGAAAGCCCGGCGGCAGTGGCTGGTTCGTCTGCGACATGGTGTGCAGTCTATACTTGGGAAGGCTTTTTCGGCACCCACCCACTCCCGTAAGGTATTTCCATGATCCACAGCATGACCGGCTATGCCGCCGCCAGCCGCGACCTCGGCCAGGCAGTTCTTTCACTCGAAATCAAGAGTGTCAATTCACGCTATCTCGACATCGGCTTTCGCCTTGGCGAAGACCTGCGCTTTCTCGAAATGAACTTGCGCGAACGGATCGTCGAAAAGATCGGTCGCGGCAAGATCGAATGCCGTGGCTACCTGCAAGCACAATCCAGCGGCGTTCGTGAACGCACGCCCAACACCGCGATGCTGGCCGAACTGGGCCGGCTTGATGTCGCGGTACGCGGCGCATTGCCGCAAGCAGCACCACTCTCGGTCGCCGAAGTGTTGCGCTGGCCCGGTGTGCTGGCCGAAGAAACTCTGAGTAACGACCAATTGCAGGCCGCAGCGCTCGAGGTATTTGGCCAGCTGATGGGCGAGTTTGTCGCCTCGCGCCAGCGTGAAGGCGCCAAACTCGCCGATGTCCTGCGCGAGCGCGCCGCCCGTATGCGTGAACACGTGACCGCCGTGCTGCCACTGGTGCCGTTGGCCATCGGTGCTTATCAGGAGCGGGTCGCCGCCAAACTCCGCGAAGCCGTTGCCAATCTCGACGAAGACCGCATCCGCCAGGAAGTCGGTGTCTTTGCCGCCAAGATTGATGTCGCCGAAGAACTCGCGCGCCTGGTCACGCATCTCGATGAAGTCGAACGCGTGCTCAAGAAAGGCGGCGCCGTCGGCAAGCGGCTCGATTTCCTGATGCAGGAACTCAACCGTGAAGCCAATACCCTGGCCTCGAAATCCGTATCCGCCGAGGTCACCGCCATTTCGCTGGAACTCAAACTGCTAATTGAGCAAATGCGGGAGCAGGTGCAAAATTTAGAATGATGCCTCAGCAAGTCTCACTACCTGTTGGAGCGCTTAAATAGCAAATGGCGTCAGATTTTGCCTTCGTCGAATATGTCTGCGATCAAATCAGCGCAGCCGGAACGATCACGTTTCGAAAGATGTTTGGTGACTATGCGATCTACTGCGGGGGAAAGGTCGTCGCACTCGTTTGCGACGACCAATTGTTCGTAAAGCCCACGTCCGCTGGGCGCTCCTTTGTAGAACGGGTCACCGAAGCACCACCCTATCCGGGCGCTAAAGATCATTTCCTGATCGGAGCTGAACTGGACGACCGAGAGTGGGTAACGGACCTGGTCAGGATCACTGAGAGAGAACTTCCGCTACCGAAACCCAAGAAGCCAAAGCGTTCTGCGAACAAGTAAGGCACTTCGGGCAACTGGTCACAGCCCGTGACTGATCGCTGCGTGCGCGTACGGCGGCGTTTTGAGCAGGTGCAATTTGCGTCCTATACTCCGCTGCACGCCAACCCACAGTAGCGCCACCCTTCATTTGTCACCAGGCATCGCGCAATGATCACCATTGAAATTGAAACTGCCATCGCGGCACACCAAATGTGGTCCAAACGACTTCGTCACATTGTTGACGGCATATCCCCGAATCGGGTCACGCCGACGTTTGTCGGCAGCTACACCAAGTGTCTGCTCGGCGAGTGGCTGTATGGCGAGGGAACGAAATTTCACGCCAACATTGAGTACGTCGAGTTGATCAAGGTCCATCAGCAGTTTCATGAGCTTGCCGCAGAAATTGTGACGCTGCACCTCGCCGGCAATGACATCGCTGCGCGACAACTACTGGATGGAAAGTTCGAGACGCTTTCGATTCAAGTCGTCGACTTCTTGCACCGACTCCGGGATCACACCGAGCAATTGTCGCCCTGACGAAAGCGACCAACGGCGAAGGATAAGAAAGTCGGTGCTGGCGAGACGGCGCTAATTACCGCTTCGACGGTGACTGCAAGTCCTTGCCCACCTTGTTGCCAATCAAACCACCGGCCGCCGCACCGGTGACCGTTCCCCAGGTCGAGCCCCCGGTCAGGGATGCGCCGACGACGCCCCCAAGAACCGATCCGGTCACGATGCCCATTTCTTGTTTTGATGGATTGCTGCCACAGCCGCCCAAAGCAAGGGCACAGGCGGACACACACGCAATCAGGGTTTTGTTGGCTTTCATAGAGTCGCATCCAAGTTGAAGTGATGCAGCCAGTATCGGCAATCGGCGGCTGACCGACAACTGTCGTCCACCGACGACACTGCGTCATTGCGATATTCTGGCAACCATGTGCGGACGTTATGCTCTCTACGGGCCATCCTCCCGATTTCGCGACCACTTTGAAACGGCGGCGTGGCCAGACTTTCCCGATCGCTACAACATCGCGCCGACGTCCTGGGTGCCGGTGATCCGTCAAGCGCCGGATGGTTGCCGCAGCGCCGATCTGGTGCGCTGGGGATTGGTTCCGAACTGGTCGCAAGACCCGGCGATCGGTGCCAAGCTTAACAACGCGCGTGGCGAGACGGTGGCTGAAAAGCCCTCATTTCGGGCGGCCTACCGGCGCCGGCGTTGCATCGTTCCAGCGGCCGGCTATTTCGAGTGGCAGGAAATACCCGGCGAAAAGAAACAGCCCTGGTACATTCGCCTCAAGTCAAATGAGCCCATGGCGCTGGGCGGGCTGTGGGAATCCTGGACCAACCCCGATGGCGAAATCATCCGCACCTTTTGCGTGGTGACGGTGGGACCGAATGCCGTGATGGCGCCGATCCATGAACGAATGCCCGTGGTGTTGCAGAAATCCGACTGGCCGGCATGGTTGTCGCCTGAAGCTGATCTGGCGCATATCGCGGCCCTGGTGTGCCCGGCGCCGGCGGAAACCATGGAAGCTTGGCGAGTATCGCGGCGCGTCAATAACGCGCGGGAAGAATCACCGGAACTCATCCAGCGCACGGAGCCCCCAAAACTAGCCTGAACCAGCCTGAGCCGGCCGGCTAGACGATGGCGTCAACCCACTCCCGCGCCGCCGCGAGAGTTGAAAATATTTTCAGCTCAAAGGAGGAAAGTTTCGAGACGAGCTTGATCACGAGAATGATTTTCGTGTCGGTAGTGACGTACGCGATCCGAATTCGCGGATTGGACAAACTCGCGCCACGGGTAATCACTGCCGAATATTCGGCGTCATCCGAGGTGACGGAATAGCCCTCGACACCGAGAAAATCGTTGATGATGTAACGAATATCATCGCAACGTCGATCGCCAAGCACCGATTCCTGGCTTCGTAAATAATCCTGAATGGCAACGAAGCCCTTGAATCGTTTGTAGACCCCACGGGCTTCCCAGAAAATTTCGTATGGCATGATTTGATTGTACGATATCACCGTACGGCAGGCAAACAAGCACGTAAGAATCCTACCTCTTTTGTCGCATATACCGGCCTATAAACGTCCCTGATGGTGGGGTATTATTTGCATCGTCACCACCATGAGTTGGATTACCCAAAAAGGAATTGAGATGGATCACGGAAAGGTATATAAGTCACTTCGGCAAACGCATGTTTCCGCTACCGGATGTTACGTATTGGATGTTTTCAATCCACCCACGGTGACCGCCGAATCGCCGGCGGTGCAAGCCATGACGGATCTTGCGCGGGTGTCCTCGGCGACCATTTCGCCGGATGCGACACTGGAAAGCACGAATCAGATGATGATCCTGCGCGGCGTGCGCATGATGCTGGTGGCTGACGAATCACGCAAAATTGCCGGGGTGATCACGTCCTCGGACGTGCTCGGTGAAAAGCCGGTGCTGGTCGCACAACACCGGCGAGTTAAGCGCGGCGATCTGCTGGTGGCCGATATCATGGTCCCCGTGGAGTCGATGGAGGCTCTGCACATCGACGACGTGCGCAAGGCGTCGGTAGGCCATATTGTTGCCACGCTGAAGGCCGCCGGCCGCGCCCATGCGCTGGTGGTCGGCAATTCCGCCGACGACAACCGGCAAACGCTGGTCGGGATTTTTTCCGCATCGCAAATCGCGCGCCAGCTCGGGGTGCAGATTCTCACCCATGAAATGGCCCGCACTTTCGCCGAAATCGAAGCCGTGATCGCCGGCGTTTGAGGTTTCTAAAAGAGAGTTCAAAGTGAAATCATTCAAGCAATTTGCTCTGGCTGGCCTGCTTCTGGCGGCGACAAACTCCGCAATGGCGTCCGAGTACAAGGATTTCCTGCGTGACCTGGCGGCGCCCTATGGACACTACCGGCAATCGCTGGTGCTCACCAGCAACAAGGACAACGCCGACAAGGCGCGGTTGGCGATTGATCAATTCATTCAGGGCTGGGAAGGGCTGGCGACTCGTTATGCGATGGATCCGCCCACTCCCTTCGCCGGTATGGCTGATTTTCCCGCCAAGATGAAACGGGCGATTGCCGTCGGCCAGGAGGCACAAACGCTGATGAAGGACGCGCAAGTGGCGCGTGCCCACGCCGTGCTCGAAGAAGTGCGCTACCTGCTCTGGGATATGCGCATCAAAGCCCACATCAACTCGGTGGCTGACAAGGCCAACGATTTTCACGAATCGATGGAGGTGGTGCTGGACCAGGCAACGGCCGCGAAAAGCAAAGAGGAGCTCATCAATGTCTGGACTCGCTACGCGGCCTGGCTGCTGATCAAGTGGGACGACCATGCGCTGGCCGAGGATCTGGGGCCGATCCGCAAGGAATTTGATACCGCGCTGATGGACGGCCGCAAGTCAATTACTGCCTATCTCGATGCGCTGCATAGCGGCGATGTGGATTCCGCCAAGAAGCTCGCCGGTGGCGTCAAGAACGCCTACAAGAAAATCTGGGCGCTGGATCCGAAATAAGCAAGCGAACGGGAGGCGGTGGTTACGACTTGTATTTCGTAAACACCGCCTTGGCATCCTTGTGCGCGCGGTCCAGTGTACAGATCGCAGGATTGTCGTCGTGCCCGCTGAAGAAGTCGTCAGCCTGGGCGCGCATCACCATCTGGATCGCCGCCTCATCAGCGATATCGTATTTTTCGGTAATGAGCGTGGTGACTTCGTCGAGGTGTTCTTCATAGCTCATCGGTTTTTTGTCGGTCATTTGGCGTTTCTTTCGCGAACAATGGGTGGCACATATTTAACCGAGAACCGCCAGCCATCCGGGGTATCCCGCAAGACGAGGGTCTTCGAACTCGCGCCTTCTTCGAAAGCGAACTCCGAGCCAACCAGTTCCACAGCGCCTATGCCCTTGATCACGCAGGCGCCGGGAATCGTCGTAAAAAATGCTTCGGCGACGATCAGGACGAACTGCCCCTCCTTCGATTCGGAACACGACAGCCCCCGTGGCACCGCAGCCGGATCACGCCGCCAGCCATCCCGAAGGGCATCGAGGCGAGCAATCACCTCCGCTGTAATAGCGAGCGGAAGAACAACTTCACGAGATTTCGCATGACTCATGGCGGTTTCCTTGGCTGAACCAGAGCCGATTATGTCGGCAAAAAGTCGGTTCTGGCGAGACGGCGCTGACGAAGGGTTTGAACGACCTTCCGTCAATATCGAATATGCTTCAATATTTTCTTGGTTCCGGGCATACTCAACACAGGTAGACTTCACATTTCAACACTTTGCCGGCAGCGCTCGATAGCCGAATGCGGTTATTGGAGTTCGTCGCCGGCATCCAACTCTAGGGAGAATTTGCAGACATGGCCGTGCATCTCTACTTTTCATTGATTCCCGAAGCGCTGATCGCATCCAATCTTCCGCCTGAACAGTTCGGGCAGTACTACTCGACCGGGCACAAGTACAAATCCAAGGGCCTGTCGATCTTCTTCGAGATTGACCCCACGTTTCGGCACCCATTTTTTGAAATCGATACCGCCGTCGAACGCTGCGTTCCGGCCGCTGACGGCACACCGAAGCATTCGGTGTATGTCGCGGTTTATCGTGTTCTCGAACACCTCCCGCTCAGCGCCATCGGCCAGTTGTATTTGACCACCGCCTATGGCCACACCATCCCGCTTTCACGCGGCACGGCCTTACCAGCCAGCGCAGGCAATAACCTGCACATGTATCAGGATCTGGCGCCGGTCAATAGTCTCGTCGTGAGCCGGCAAGATCCCACGGCCTACTACGAGGGAATCACCACCAAGCCGGCCAAGTTCATCCGCTTCCCCGGTATGTGCTTTGTCGAGCTAGAGCTTGGCGAGCTGGCGACAAATCCCGAAAGTGGCGCCGTGGGCGATCTGCCTTACTCCTTCATGCACCATTTGCGTGAAGCCTTGCTTATGCTCGCACCCGACGCCAAAGACAGCAAGCTGGTGCACCGCGTGCATACGCTGGAATTCCCCTATCGCATGGTCAAGGGCGGCTTCTATATGGGCAACGATGCCGATCTCGCGTTCTACCCGATGCCCTCGCATGCACAACTGCGCAGCGAGCACAGTACTTGGTGGCGTTCGGCGAATCTCTAACGTCCGCACGGGGCGATGACGGTTGCGCAAGCTGACTGACTTACCGATTCCAACCTCGTTCCCCCGCGCACTGATCATCGCATTGGTCTTGCTCGGCGCCGGACTGCTGTTTCTGGCGCTGAGCGATACGCTTGATCCTGGGCGGCTATCGCTCGATTTTTGGCGTGATTTCTGGCACGATTTCTGGCACGAGCGCCGCGAACAATTTCTGCTGCTGGTGCAAGACCACCCCCTAAGGGCCATGTTTGCGGTTTTTCTGCTGCACACTGCACTCGCTGCATTAGCGCTGCCTGGAGCGTCTTTGCTGATGTTGATGGCGGGCGCCGGATTTGGCGCGCTCAACGGTACCTTGCTCTGCCTGCTTGGCTGCACGACGGGCGCGAGTTTAAGCATGCTGGCTGCGCGGCATTTCCTGCAACCAACGATTCGACGCCGTTATGGCGATCGCCTGGCCGCGATCGATGCTCGTATCGCTCGCGACGGCGGCGCCTATTTGTTCAGCTTGCGACTATTGCCCGTGATCCCGTTTGCAGTGGTCAATATCGCGGCCGGCTTGAGTTCCATGAGGACGTGGACCTTCACCTGGGTGAGCTTTGTTGGCATGCTGGGTGGAACCTTCATTTACGTGCAGGCGGGTACCGAACTCGGGCACGCGGCCATGGCGGGCGAATTTTCACCGCAAGTGATCGTGTCTTTGGTGGCATTGGCTATCGTCGGATTCCTGCCCGGTGTGCTAAGCCGCGTCTACGCCAGACGCAACGCCCGCACTGCGTCATGAAATCGACCAATCCACGCAGCCTGGTGTTGTTCAACTACGACTGGGATCAATCGGGATTTGCTCGCTGGGCGCACGAGTTCCCCGTCGACAGCGCCGGCTTTGACCTGTTCAGCTTTCCCAGCAATGCGCATCTGGTCAATTTCGATCTGAACCGCTTTGTCGAGCGCCTGGCAACGCAGGCCAAACGAAGGGGTTGGCAGGCGGTGACATCCAATCATGAGCAGTTCGGCGCACTGGCCGCCGCGTTGCTTGCCGAGCGCATGGGCTGGCCGGGGACTGCGGTGGACGCGGTACTGGCCTGTCAGCACAAGCACTACGCGCGGCAGGTCTTGCAACAGGTGGCACCCGAAGCCAACACCGGCTTTGAACTACTGAGCTCGCAGTATGGCGAGCCCGTGCCGCATGATATTGACTATCCCGTCTTCGTCAAACCGGTGAAAGCCGCGTTTTCCGTGTTGGCGCGTGCCGTGCATAACCGCGAAGAGCTGGCGGCATTGGTCCGCTTCAGTGCCTGGGAACTGTGGGTGATACGCCGACTGGTCGAACCCTTCGAGCGCATTGTCCACGCCCGTCTGCCGCAGGCAGGCAGCGCCCACCGCATGCTGCTGGAGCAGCCGGCCAATGCGCTGCAATACAACCTCGATGGCTATTTTTTCAACGGTGAATTGCGTGAGCTGGGCGTTGTCGAATCGGTCATGTATCCGGGCACGCAAGCCTTCTTGCGCTTTGGCTACCCGTGTGCCCTGCCTGCCACCGGACGCGCGCGGGCGCTGGATGTGGCGCGGCGCTTCCTGACGGCGGTTGGCTTCACGCATGGTTTGTTCAACCTGGAGTTCTTTTACGATGCCGCGCAGGATCGCCTGACCGTCATCGAATTCAATCCACGGATGGCGTCGCAGTTTTCGGATCTGTATCTGCGCGTCGATGGCATCGATCTGCATCGCGTTGCGCTCGAACTGGCCCATGGACGCGACCCTGCTCTGGTGCCACGAGCAATACCCACGGCCGGCGTCGCAGCGAGTTTCGTGTATCGCAGTTTCGATCCGGCGGCACGCCCAGCAATGCCGAGCACCAAACAGAAACACACACTGGCAAGAGAATTCCCATCCGCCATGCTGTTTTGTTTCGCCAAGTCCGGCGGACAAATCGAGCGCGACTTCAAATGGCTGGGCAGCTATCGTTATGGCATCCTGCACCTGGACGGCCGCGATGCCGATGACCTACGCGCCCGTTGCGAGGCCGCCAGTGGTCTGATTGGCTGGCCTGCGCCCTGCGCACGTACCGAACTCCATCGCGGTTGCGCGGTGCAGACTATTCCCACATTTTCCATGGAAACTTCCCGATGACACTCCGATCCCTGTTTGCCACCCTCGTGGCGCTAAGCGCAGCCCTGGTGCTGGGCGGTTGCGGTGCCATCGTGGCGCAAAACCCCGGCGGCAAATTCACGCCCGTGAATGCGATCGCCGAAGGAAGCGACGAGCGGGTGCTGCTGAAAGGCGCCGACGTGGTCGCCTACTTTGTCGACGGCGCCCATCAGCCAGGTCTCGCCCAATTCAGCAGCCAGTACGAAGGCATCACCTTCCGTTTCGCCAGCGCCGCACACAAGGCCTTGTTTGACCAGGCGCCCGAAAAATACCTGCCGCAGTTTGGTGCCTATTGCGCCAATGGCATTGTCTACGGCATCCCCTGGGGCGGCGATGCCGATACCTGGAAGATGATCAACGGCAAGCTCTACATCTTTGGTGGCCAAGGATCGAAAGACGCCTTTGAGCTGGATGAGAAGGCCAACCTGGCCCTGGCCGAGAAATATTGGCGCGAGGAAATTGCCGGCCACAATAGTTTCGTGCAACGCTTCAAGCGGCTGATCCTGCGCGTGCCGCACTACCGCAGCGGAGAAGATTTGGCGCGCGCCGTCGCACAAGCGAAGACGGCCGGAGCAACGAAATGAACTCACCGCGCCTGATTCAAATCGCCCACGACGACCCGGCCGCGATCCGCGACGAATTGCTTGCCGGCCTCGCCGCCCCAACGGCAACGATATCGCCCAAGTATCTCTACGATGCGCTCGGCTCGCGCTTGTTTTCAGCGATCACCGAACTGCCCGAGTATTACCCGACGCGCACCGAGGCGGCGATCTTTACCGAGAAAATGCAGTCGATGGCCGAGGCCCTTGGCCCGGTGGCGACACTGGTCGATCTTGGTGCCGGCAATTGCGAAAAGGCTGCCCGTCTGTTCGATCCATTCCAGGTGCAGCGCTACGTGGCGATCGATATTTCGGCCGACTATTTGCGCGAATCGCTGGAGAACCTCCAGCGCCAGCATCCGGCCATGGATATGCTCGGCATGGGTCTGGATTTTTCATCGACCCTGCGTTTGCCGGCAGAACTCGGCGACGCGCCGCGTACCCTGTTTTATCCGGGGTCCAGCATTGGCAATTTCACGCCTGAAGATGCCTTGGTCTTCCTGCGCCAAGCTCACGCCGCGTGCCAGGGCGGCGCGCTGCTGATCGGCGTCGATCTGGTGAAACCGATCGCGATTCTGGAGCCGGCCTACGACGATCCTCTCGGCGTCACGGCGGCCTTCAATCGCAATATGCTGCGCCACCTCAACCAACTGGCGGGTACCAACTTCAACATCGCGGATTGGCGGCATGTGGCCTTTTTCAATGCGGCGGCATCACGCATCGAAATGCATCTGGAAGCCGTGCGCGATGTATTGGTCAGTTGGCCGGGCAGCGAACGGCGTTTTGCCACTGGCGAGCGCATGCACACCGAAAACTCCTACAAATGGCGCGCCGATGACTTCGCTGCCCTGCTCCAAAGCGCTGGCTTCACGCGCCTGGAACGCTGGACCGATGACAACCAGTGGTTCGCCGTTTTCGCCGCTTTTTCCTAGGCCTAGACGCGTGTATCGCCGTCCCGCCAGCACCGACTTTTTAGAGCATGCAGCTACGGAATCCGGTATGCACGTCATTGCGCTCCGGCGTGAAGTAATTGCGATAACGCGGATGCGCCATGCGCGGATCGGTCGCGCGACTAGCGCCTTTCAACACGTAGCGATGCTCTTCAAAACCAAAGCGCGAATAGTCGCGGTAGGGATGGGCAACAAAGCCGGCGAAGGGCGCAAAGCGGCTCGACGTCCATTCCCAGACTTCGCCCCAGGCGAAATTCGGCTGGGTCAGCGCGGCACATTCCCACTCGGCCTCGGTCGGCAGGCGACGATTCGCCCAACGGCACCAGGCCTCGGCCTCGTGCCAGCTCACATGGACGGCGGCGGTATCGAGATCGATCACCTCCCAGGCACCGAAGCGCATGGCCTGCCAGACGCCCCGCTCCCTGCGCACATAGCGCGGAACGGCGACGGCACCCACATCAACGGCGGGCAGGAAGCGGCGCCACGTTACCGGCACGCTATCGATGGCGAACTCGGCCAGGGGCACGTCATGGGCGAGCAGTTCATTGTCGAACGCGAAGTCGGGACCGTCATGTCCCAACCGCCAGCCAGTCGCCGGAACCGCAATATCAGTCGCCAAGGGCAACGGGCGCTGCCACGGACGCAGGTGCGCAGGCAGCGGAATGTCGAGTGCCTGCGCCATATAGACGGCGGCCTCGGCGTGCATGTCTTCGTGGAACAGCGCGAGGCGATAGAAATACAAGGCGTCCGACCCCACCTGGCCCACCGGCTCATGCGCCAGCAAGGCCAGCGTTTCGGCCAGGCTGGCATCGAGATAGGCTTTTGTCGCCGCCAGATTCGGCAGCGGCAGGCTCCAGCGTTTTTCGTGCGCGATCAGACTGGAGTTATAGAGCGCGTCGGCGCCAGCCATGCGGCCCTCGGGACGAAAGTGTTCGGGATCGCACGCCAAGCCCAAACCACGCTGTTGATTGCGGGCAATCCAGATGTCGTAAAACCAGGCGACATGACCGACTTCCCAGCGCGGCGGATTGAATTGCGTGCTGTACGGAATCACCAAGTCCGCGCCCAGTTTGGCGACGTAGGCATCGAGCAGATCCAGCGTGCGGCGGCGGGCATCCTGCAGCGCGGTGGCAAGAAAAGCGGCGTTGCTACCGCGAGCGAGACGGGCGAGTGAAAAGTCAGTAGTCATGAAACAAACCTCAACGAAAAATGGTGGGCAACAACTTGTCATTGTCACCCCGGCGCTGGCCGATGCCAATAATGGCAACTGGCAAACGGCCTGGCGCTGGCAGCGCTTTCTTTCGCCACTTTACCCGACTCGGCTGGTCAAGGCCTGGCCCGATGAACGCGCCGCTGACGATACGCTGATGATCGCCCTGCACGCGCGGCGCTCGGCCGATTCCATCGCTGCCTGGCACGCCCGGCATGGCAGCGACCGTCTCGCCGTTGTGCTGACCGGTACCGACTTGTACCGCGATATCCGGCACGACGCGAAGGCACAACGTTCGCTGGCGCTGGCGCGGGCATTGGTGGTATTGCAGGAGTGTGCGCCGCAATCGCTGCCAGAAGCGCTACGCGGCAAAGCCCGCGTCATCTTTCAATCAACCACCACCCGCCAGACCTTGCCCAAATCGCCGCACCGTCTGCGCGCCGTGATGGTCGGCCATTTACGTGACGAAAAGTCGCCCAAGACTTTATTCGCAGCCGCCCGCCAGTTGGCGTCACACCCGGCCATTCATATCGATCATATCGGTGAAGCGCTCGATCCGGCGCTTGGTGCCGCCGCGCGTGCCACCATGGCCGTCGCCCCCAACTATCGCTGGCTGGGCGGCTTGCCACACGCCGAGGTGCGGCGACGCATCCAGCGCGCCCACGTGTTAATTCACGCCAGCCGCATGGAAGGCGGCGCCCATGTGGTCATGGAGGCTGTCGCCAGCGGTACGCCCGTGCTGGCCTCGGCGATTGACGGCAATATCGGCATGCTGGGCGCCGACTACGCGGGCTATTTTCCCTGCGGTGATTCGGCGGCACTGGCAGCACTGATTCTGCGTTGCCACGACGGTCACATGCAACCGGATGGCACAACTCTACTGGACCAGTTGGCGGCGCAATGCCGCGATCGCGCGCCCCTGTTCGAGCCGACGAGCGAGCGAAACGCACTGCACCGTCTGGTCAATGAATTGCTTGGAGAGCATTGAATGCAAGCCACTGCGACACCTGTTTTGAGAGACATCGTCATGATCGGCGGGGGCCACAGCCACGTCGGCGTGCTCTACATGTTCGCCATGAAACCCATCCCCGGCGTGCGTCTGACGGTGATTTGCACGGATACCGATACGCCCTACTCGGGCATGCTGCCCGGCTACATCGCCGGCCACTACAGTTTTGACGACGTGCATATCGATTTACGCCGCCTGGCCGAATTTGCCGGTGCGCGCTACCTGCGCGATGAAGTGATCGGCATCGATCGCGCGTCGCGCAAAGTGCTGTGCCGAAACCGGCCGCCGGTACCCTACGATGTCCTGTCGATCAACATCGGCTCGACGCCCCGGCTGGATGGCGTCGCCGGGGCGAACGAGCACGCGGTGCCGGTCAAGCCGATCCGCCGTTTTAATGAACGCTGGCTGGCGTTGCTTGAGCGCGTTTGTCGCCATGACGGCGCCACCACCATCGCCGTCGTCGGTGCCGGCGCGGGTGGGGTTGAGCTGGTCTTGTCCATGCAGTTCCGTTTGCGCAAAGAACTCATGGCTCTGGGGCGAAACCCCGACGCCCTGCGCTTCCATTTGTTCTCGGCTGACGCGCAAATCCTGCCGACACATAACGCCGCAGTACGCCGTGCCTTCGAGCAGGTGTTAGCCGAACGCGGCGTGATAGTGCATCGCGATGCCGAAGTCACGCAGCTCAGCGCCGGGCGCTTGCAAACCCGGGCCGGCGAGGTCGTCGAGGCTGACGAAATTGTCTGGGTAACGCAAGCAGGGGGCGCCGCGTGGTTGCGCGATACCGGCTTGGCGCTCGACGACAAGGGTTTCATTCGCGTCCGTGACACGCTGCAAACCGAAACGGACCCGCTGATTTTTGCGGCTGGTGATTGCGCTGCGATGATGGGACGGCCCTTGGAAAAAGCCGGTGTATTTGCCGTGCGCATGGGCCGCCCGCTGGCCGAGAATCTGCGCCGGACGCTGCTGCGTCAGCCCTTGAACGACTACCGCCCGCAGCAGCGCTGGCTGGCGCTGATCAGCACCGGCGACCAACACGCGATCGCCTCGCGCGGTGCGTTTTATGCGCGTGGCGATCTGGTCTGGCGCTGGAAAGACTGGATCGACCGCCGCTTCATGCGCAAGTTCACCGAGTTTTCCACCACCATGACGAGCACGGCGGCGACGGCCGATGCGACGATTCCGCTCGACGACGTGGAACAGACCCAGGCCATCTCGGCCATCGCCATGCGCTGCGGTGGCTGCGGTGCCAAGGTGGGTGCCAGCGTGCTCTCCCGCGCGCTGGCGAGCGTTCAGCCGATCGAGCGCGACGACGTCCTGATCGGCCTGCATGCACCCGACGATGCCGCTGTGGTGCGCGTTCCCGCCGGCAAGGCGATGGTGCACACCGTCGACTTCTTCCGCGCCTTCATCGATGACCCGTACATCTTCGGCCGCATCGCCGCCAATCACGCGCTCGGCGACGTCTTCGCCATGGGCGGTGAGGCGCAATCGGCGACGGCGATTGCCACCGTACCGCCGGGCCTGGAAAGCAAGGTGGAAGACACCGTGTTTCAAATGATGGCAGGCGCCGTGTCCGTACTGAACGACGCCGGCTGTGCGCTGGTCGGCGGCCATACCGGCGAAGGCAAGGAACTCGCGCTCGGCTTTGCCATCAACGGCCTGATCGACGAACAGCTCGACAGCGTGATGCGCAAAGGCGGCATGCGCCCGGGCGATGTGCTGATCCTGACCAAACCGATCGGCACTGGCACTTTGTTCGCTGCCCATGCCCAACTCAAGGCACGCGGGCGCTGGATCGATGCCGCGTTGGAGTCAATGCAGATTTCGAACCGGGCTGCCGTGCCCTGCCTGATCGCCCATGGCGCGACCGCCTGTACCGATTTGACTGGCTTCGGCCTGCTCGGCCATCTGGTCGAAATGACGCGGCCGTCAGGTGTCGATGCCGAGCTTGATCTGGCCGCCTTGCCGGTTCTCGACGGTGCCGCCGAAACCGCCGCAGCCGGTATTCTCAGTTCATTGCAGCCCGCCAATGTGCGCTTGCGGCGGGCGTTGCGCAATCAGGAAGCGGCGCTCAAACACCCCAACTATCCGCTCTTGTTCGATCCACAAACTGCCGGCGGCCTGCTTGCCAGCGTACCGATGGCAAGTGCGGAAGCCTGTATCAACGAACTGCGCATTCTGGGCTACCCGGCGACCACGGGCATAGGCCGGATCGTCGCTCAAGGGGATGCATTGGAGCCGATCAGCCTATCGGTTTGAGCAGGACGCAGCGCCGATATCAATCTGCGCCGTGCCGTCAGAACCGACTTTTTCAGATTGGACGCAAGCCCGGCGGGAGTCAAGCCAGGAAAATCAAGTCAGAAACCGTGGTCCATCCCATATTCTGCGAAGTCACCAGTTCTGAGTAGCTTTATCGCGCGGCACTCGTGTGGGCTGCCGAGTTACTACAGTTGCCGACGCGCAAGACAAACGCGATTACGGCCGGCTTTCTTGGCCTCGTAAAGCGCTTTGTCCGCGCGCTGCAGTACGGCGTGAATGTCGACGTCGCCCGCGTTAGCCGTTGCTAGTCCGATGGATGTGGTGATCCGCAAGGACTGACCGTTCGGAGTCATGACCGGCTCACCTGCTAGTAAGGCGCGAATTCGTTCTGCGACGGCAGATGCCTGATCTTCGGTGGTACCAGGCATGACGGTGACAAACTCTTCGCCTCCCAGTCGGGCAACAATGTCAGTTTCGCGCGCCATGTCACGCAACACGCGCGCAGTGTGTACCAGGACGACGTCGCCAATGGCGTGACCGTAGGTGTCGTTGATCGACTTGAAATGATCAAGGTCGAACGCCAAGGCTGACAGGGCTTGCGGTTGGCGTTTGCGTCGTGCCCATTCACGTTGCGTCTGCTCCTCGAATGCTCGCCGATTGAGCAGACCCGTCAGTGGGTCGTGATTGCTCATGCGCTCAAGCTCTTCGCGCAGCCGTTCGGAGGCCAGCAGAATAGTGCTGATAATGAACAGCAGCATGATGAACGGGTAGGTGGTAACGTAGAAAACCTGGATCGGTGTGTTGTCGAGTATGCCGACCATTTGCGGGTTGATCAGCGAGGCGCTATAGCGAATGACCTGTAAGGCAGCGGCACTTACCAAAACACCGGTCAGCATCAGGCGCGGGAAAGTGTGGATGCCGTGTCGGTAAACCAGCCAGGAGTGCAAGCAAAACAGGTAGGTTTGTAGCGCAGATGTAATGGCAAGGCGAACCGCGTAGCTGTAATCGACCAGCGCGAACCAGGCCAGCACCAAAATTACGGCTGCAATCAATAACCACCCTTGCACAAGTTTTGGGGTGACCCCAAAGAAGCGTTGAGTGCCAACATAGCTCAGGTAGATACCGGACATCAGCACGGCGTTTGCAATGCTGATTCTCAGGTTCTCAGTTGCCTGCCCACCGACGGCGAACAGGGGGCCTGTGACAAAGAAGAGCAGGACGGCTGCTGCCCATTCGCCTAAACCCCTGACGGTGGGCGGATAGCTGCGCCTTAGGATAAGGAGCACCATGGCCAACATGCCTGCCAACAAGCCGGTCAGCAGGACGATGGTGCGGGGATCCACTAGACTCATGTTGTCACCTTGAGTTCACCCATAGCACCAAAATCGATAGGAAATCCAACGCGAAATGGGTAAGCATCCTCATCTGGGCCGCCGCAGTCAATCACCGTTTCGGCAGAGAAAAGAGCAATAACGGACCAGGCTCGAATTAAATTATCAGGACAATTCATAGGTCAGCAGCACCCGCAGTCTTCCTCGCCTGCGGGCGTCTCACCAAAGGGTAGGGCTTTGCCGCAGCCTTGAAAGATGCCGTAATGGCGCGTGAAGTCGCCAATGAAGTCGAAGTGCGGTGCCAGTCGACTCTCCTTGAGCATGCGATACGTATTGCCGCAGACCGGAAAGACCCGGCCGACTTCGATCCGGTGGTGCTTGTCGAGGGCGAAGGCGTGCGCATGCTCCGGAATGGTGCCGCGATAGATAACAGCCTGGCCGTGGTCCTCGCAGTCGGACTCCAGCCCGTCGAGATTGAACAGTCGGTAAGTCGCAGAGAAGAAACGCACTCCGGCGGTACGCGGCAGAAGTGCCGGATCGGTGATGGCGAGCGGACGATCCTCGACCAGGCGTGGGTCAGTAAAGCCGGCCGCGCGAGAAAGCCGCAGGAAATCATTCCAATAGAGCGCTCCGCCGAGACATTCACCGTAGAGCACCGGGTCGTTCTTCACTGACTCCGGCACGCGCCGGTCGGCGTAGACATCGGAAAAATAGAACTTGCCGCCCGGCTTGAGCAAGCGTTGTACGCCACGCAGCACGGCTTCCTTGTCGGGCGAGAGATTTACCACACAGTTGGAGACGATGACATCGAAGCTGCCCGGTTCCAGATCCAGTTCGTCGAGACGTTCGATGTAACCGGACAGGAAACGCACGTTGGCGAAACCGAAACATTCGGCGTGCCAGGTGCGATGCCGCTCGGCGACGGCGAGCTGTTCGTCGGTCATGTCCACGCCGACCACCTCCCCCTTGGGGCCGGCCATTTGCGCCAGGGCATATACATCACGCCCTGAACCGCTGCCGAGATCGAGCACGCGGCAGCCTTCCAGTAGCGGCGGGCAGACCAGCCCACAACCGTAATAGCGTTCCAGCACTTCCGGATGGATGCGCGCCAGCAGCGATTTGAGCCAGGCCGGCGCGCTGGAGGCGTCGCAGCAGGCAGATGTTTTCAGGTCGGCGGAGCCCGACAGTTGCTTGCCGTAGTAGTCCTTCACGAGTTCATGCATGTCATTTTCTGTCGTGTGATTTCTAGCGCGGCGTGATCGCTTGCAAAATGCCCTGCATCAAGACCAGCGGTGTGGGCGGACAGCCGGGGATGCGAACGTCGACGGGGATGACGTTTTCCACCGCGCCGCAGGTGGCGTAGTTCGGGCCGAACAAGGCGCCGACCTCACCGCAACCGCAGCCGCAATCACCCACCGCTACGACCAACTTGGGGTCGGGCGTGCAGTCGTAGACGATCTTCAGCGCGTTTTCCATGTTTTTGGTTACCGGCCCGGTGACCAGCAACATGTCGGCATGGCGCGGGCTGGCGACAAACTTGATGCCACGCCCTTCGAGGTTGTAGTAGGGATTATTGAGCGCATGAATCTCCAGCTCGCAGCCGTTGCACGAACCGGCGTCGACCTGGCGGATGGTCAGAGCGCGGCCAAGGATAGTGAGAATTTCACCATGGAGGCGTTGGGTTTCGGCGGCGGGTATTTCCGGTACCGATTCTGTCACGATGCCGGTCTTGAAGATGCGTCTGAGCAGCGGAATCACAGGTCGGCCCCGCTATAGGAAAGATTGAACGACTTGTTGATGAGCGGGAAGTCGGGAACGATGTCGTTCATCACCGCATGTTCCAGCGCCGGCCAGCATTGCCAGGAGGGGTCGTGCGGATGCACGCGCGCCAGCTTGCCAACGGCATCGAATTCCAGGCCGACCAGCACTTCGCCACGCCAGCCTTCAATGACACCAAGGCCGGCACCCCCAGCCACCGGCGTGATCGTCGTCAGAATTTCGCCGGCCGGCATGCCGACCGCCATGGCGCGCAACAAGCGCAAGGACTCGAAGATTTCGTCGAAACGCACCGCCACACGCGCCGCCACGTCGCCGCGCTCATCGGTAACCGGCCGCACGCCCAGCGCGGCATAGGGCGGTGGCGGCGTGTAATCCTGACGATATACCCGGCCATCGAGAATCATGCCGGTGGCGCGGGCGGCCATGCCGGTGAGCGAGAGTTCGTGGGCAAGGTCGGTATTGATGATGCCGGTGGTGAGGAAGCGGTCTTGCAGACCGGCGTGATTGTCGTAGATGGCGCGCAGTTCGCTGACCTCGCGTGCGAATAGTTCGCATTGCTCGACCATGCGCGCCAGCGCTTCCGGCGCCAAATCGTGGCTGACGCCACCGGGCACGATGCGATCCATCATGAAGCGGTGGCCGAACAGATCGGCATTCAGGCGCAACCAGTCTTCCTTTAGACGCATGAATTGCGTCAGACCAAAGGCAAACGCGGCATCGTTGCCGAGCGCGCCGAGGTCGCCGAGATGATTGGCGACGCGCTCGCGCTCCAGCATCACGGCACGCAGCATGAGCGCGCGTGGTGATGGTGTAGCGCCGCACGCCGCTTCGACGGCCGCCGCATACGCCCAGGCATAAGCACAAGTGGAATCGCCGGAAATCCGCCCGATCAATTTCGCACCGGTCAAAAAGTCGGTGCTGGCGAGACGGTGCTCAACGCCCTTGTGCTGGTAACCGAGGCGTTGTTCCAGGCGCAACACGCGTTCTCCAACCACCGAGAAGCGGAAATGTCCGGGCTCAATGATACCGGCGTGGATCGGGCCGACCGGAATCTCGTGCGCGCCCTCTCCGCCGACCTTAACGAAGTCGTAGTCAGTGGGGGCATTGGTAAAGTCGGCATGATCGCCCGCATCATGGCGCAGCGGAAACCAATCGGCCGGCCAGCCGCCGTGGCGCAGCCAGGGGCGCTGGTCGGGACCATCGTGCCGGATGTCGAGCAAATCGAACGTGGCGCGCTGCATTCGGTTCGCGGCCGGGAAGATTCCCGACAGATCGGGACACGTCGGATTTTCGGCAGGCAGATCGAGGCGCAACCACTGCCAGCCCTCGGTCAGCGCAAATACGCAGTGCAGGCGGAATCCGCCAGCTCGCTCGCGCTCATCGCTACCCCAAAGAGCCGACAATCGTCCCTGATGGCGGTGGACGGAAATGGCGTAGCGCAGCAGGTCTTCGCCATCAACCGCGCGGCCGTGCCAAACCGGCGCGCCCACCCCGGGCTGGGGAGTGAATTCGATGGGTTCGGCGTGGAAGCGCATCGCTAGCCCAGCATGCGCGCGGCTTCCTGGAACCAGCGCGTCAGGTAAGGGGGAATGTAGAGCCCGAGCATCAGCACAATGGCCAGATGCAGGAACACTGGCGTGATGGCGGGTGCATGAGGCAAGCGCTTTGCCTCCGTCTCGCCGAACACCATGGGTTGCACCTTGCCGAATATTGCCGCGAAGGCGACGCCAAGCGCCAACAGCAGGAACGGCGTGGCCCAGGGATGATGTTTCATGGCATGCGTCAGGATCATGAACTCGCTGGCGAAAACGCCGAATGGCGGCATGCCGAGAATCGCCAGCGTGCCCAGCATCAGGCCCCAACCGATCAAGGGATTGACGTGTATCAGGCCGCGGATATCGTCCATCATTTGGGTGCCGGTTTTCTGCGTGGCATGGCCGACCGCGAAGAAGATGGCCGACTTGGTCAGCGAGTGCATAGTCATGTGCAGCAGGCCAGCGAAGTTGGCCACCGCACCGCCCATGCCGAAAGCGAAAGTGATCAGGCCCATGTGCTCGATGGAGGAATAGGCAAACATGCGCTTGACGTCGCGCTGTCGCGAAAGAAAGAAGGCCGCCAGCAGCAGAGTGAACAAACCGAAGCCCATCATCAGGTTGCCAGCAAAGGCGCCCTCGATGGCACCGTCAGCGAGCACCTTGCAGCGCAGGATGGCGTACAGGGCGACATTGAGCAACAAACCAGAAAGCACGGCAGAAACCGGCGTCGGCCCCTCGGCGTGGGCGTCGGGCAGCCAGTTGTGCAGCGGCGCCAGGCCGACCTTGGTGCCATAGCCGACGAACAGAAAAATGAACGCCAGCGCCATGATATTCGGCTCAAGAAAGGCCTTGACGTTGACCAGGTGCGTCCACAGCAAGGCGTTACCACTTTCACCCAGAATGCGTTCGGCGGCGAAGTACAGCAGGATGGTGCCGAACAGCGCCTGAGCGATACCAACGCCACAGAGGATGAAGTATTTCCAGGCCGCTTCCAGGCTGGCTGGCGTGCGGTAGAGCGATACCAATAGTACGGTGGTGAGTGTCGCCGCCTCCATCGCCACCCACAGAATGCCCATGTTGTTGGTGGTGAGCGCCACCAGCATGGTGAACATGAAGAGCTGGTACATGCTCTTGTAGAGCCGCAGGCGTGGAATGGTAAGGCGGCCGTGCGCGGCCTCGTTCTTCATGTAGGGGCCGGAAAAGATGCTGGTGGTGAGGCCGACAAACGCAGTCAAGGCGACAAAGAACACGTTGAGTGAATCGATGAAAAACTGCTCGCCAAAGGCAAAACGCGGGCCATCGGTAATGATGCTGATGGTCAGCCACACGGCGGCAATAAAGGTGCCGCCACTGGCAATGATGTTGAGATGAGGCGCCCAGTCGCGTTCGCCAAACACTGTCAGCAAGGCACCGCTGACGAGGGGAATGGCGAGCAGGATAACGAAGATATCGAACGTCATCAGTTGTCCTTGAGGCGTTCCATGTGGTGGATGTCCAGGCTGTCGAACTGGTCGCGAATCTGGAAGAAGAACACACCGAGAATGAGCGCGCCGACCAGAACGTCCAGTGCGATTCCGAGTTCAACGACCATCGGCATGCCGTAAGTGGCGCTGGTGGCGGCGAGGAACAGACCATTTTCCATCGACAGGAAGCCCACCACCTGGGAAATCGCCTTACGCCGCGTAATCATCATCAGGAAGGCGAGCATCACCACGGCCAGCGCAATACCCAATGTGCCGCGCGTGATGGTGTGCGAAAGCTGCGAGATCGGCAAGGCGACATTGAAAGCAATGATGACCAGGCCGATGCCCACCAGCATGGTGGTCGGAATATTGATCAGTGCCTCGACCTCGCCCTTGATTTGCAGGCGATGCATCAGCCGGTTGAGGATCCACGGTAGTAACAAGGCCTTCAACAGGAGCGTTAGCCCGGCCGACCAGTACAGGTGCGATTGGCCGGTGGTCACCGCCACCACGAGCGTGGATAGAAACAGCATGAAACCTTGCAGGGCAAACAGGTTGATGAGTTGCATCACACGCCGTTGCGCCAGCATGGCGAAGGTCAGCAGCAGAATCACAGATGCGCATAAGTTGATGAGTTGCGCAGTGAGCGGGATAGTGGCGCTCATGCTTTCACCTCAAGCAGCAATCTGACCAGCAAGCCGAGAACAGCGAGTAGGAACGCGGTGCCGAGATACTCCGGGGCGCGGAAAATGCGCAGCTTGGCATTGACCGTTTCGAGCAGAGCCAACAGGAAGCCACCCACCAGCAGCTTCAACACCAGCAGCGGAATTGCTGCCACCAGCGCCATGAAATTGTCGCGTTCGGCGATGCCCCAGGGCAGAAACAGAGCTAGCCCAAGACAGGAGTACGCATAGAGCTTGAGGCAGGCCGCCCATTCAATCAGCGCGAGATGGCGCCCTGAATATTCGAGGATCATGGCCTCGTGGATCATTGTCAGCTCAAGATGGGTGGCGGGGTTATCCACGGGCACGCGGGCATTTTCGGCGAAGGCGACGAAGGTGAAGGCGATTCCGGCGAAGGCGAGACTGGGATAAATGATGAAGTCACGATGCGCAAGCGTCTCGACGATGGTCGCCACCGAGGTCGATTGAGCGATCATCGCCACGGTAAAGATGACCATCAGCAGCGCCGGTTCGGCGAGGAAGCCGATCAGCATTTCACGCCTGCCGCCGAGAGTGCCGAACGAGGTGCCGATATCCATTGCCGCCAAGGAAATGAATACCCGCGCTAGACCGAAGACACCGACCAGCGCCAACGCGTCCGCCGCCGGCGCCAGCGGCAGGTCGGTCGACAAGGTGGGAATGATGGCGCAGGCCAGCACCATGCAGCCGAAGACGACGAAAGGTGCAAAGCGAAACAGCGGTGATGCCGTTTCAGCCAGCACCACATCTTTGTTGAAAAGCTTGCGCAGCATGAAGTATGGCTGCCACAAGGGCGGCGCGGAACGACTTTGCAGCCAGGCCCGACACATGCCCAGCCAGCCCAACAGCAGCGGCGCCAGTACCAGCGCCAGAGCAATGGCGAAAGCTTGGCCGATCAAACCGGAAATACTGATCACGGTCGCGCCACCAACAGCAAGAGCAGCAGCGTGATGAAGCTGTACATCAGATAGACCGCAATGCGACCGCCCTGCAAGGTGGTGATGCGCATCGAAAGCCAGGCGGCCAGGCGCGCAATTGGCAGATAAAGCCAATGCCAGAAATGATCCTCGACTTGAACGCTGTAATACGGTTCGCGATCGCGGGCAGTCGGTAAGTGGCGCTGCATACGGAACATCGGCTCGAAGATGCGGCGTATCGGCTGGCTGAAACCTTCGGCCGTATCCTGCGCGCGCGGCCCTTGAAAATGGTACCCGCAATCCCACGCCGCTGAGCGTCGCCCACGACCATGGTAAAGGTGATGGACCAGCCAGCGCCCGAGCCAAACCGAGAGGACGATGGTCACCAGAAAGATAACCGACTCGTAACTGGCTCGTTCCGGCGAGATCGGCGCCAGCATCCACCAACCGTGGTCGCGCACATGTTCGGACAGCCCAGCGCCCAACAGCTGGCGGGTGGCCGCATCGATGCGCAGGATGACGGTTGCCGGCATGATGCCGAGCAACACCGTGATCAGGGCCAGCCAGACCAGTCCGGCCTTTTCCCAAACCCCGGCATCGTGGGCGTCCTTGAGCGAATCTTCGCGCATCTGACCAAGAAAGATGATGCCGTAGAACTTGACCATGGCGAAGCCGGCCAGCGCCGCGACCAGCGCCACTACAGCGGCGGCGACGGGAACGACCATGTTGAGCCAGGCATGCGGCAAACCCGGCGAAAAGAGAAAGCTCTGCAGCAACAGCCATTCGGACACAAAGCCGGAAAGTGGTGGCAAACCGGCACTGGCGATTACGCCGACCAAGGCCAGCCAGGCCACCCAAGGCATACGGTGAATCAAACCACCGAGTTTGCCCAGGCTACGTTCCTTGGTGGCATGCAACACCGAACCCGTGCAAAGGAAGAGCAGGCTTTTGAATCCGGCGTGGGCAAGGCAATGGTAGAAGACGGCGGTCAAGGCCAGCGCAGCCAGAGCCTCCATGCGGTAACTATGGAAGATCAGCGCCAGGCCAATACCGATCGCCAGCAAGCCGATGTTTTCGATGGACGAATAGGCGAGCAGACGCTTCATGTCGGATTGCACGGTGGAATACAGCACACCGAACAGCGCGGTCGCCAGCCCGATCGCCAGCGCCACCACGCCCCACCACCAAATGGGTGTGCCAACCAGATCGAAGCTAACGCGCAGCAAGCCATAAATGGCGGTCTTCAGCATCACGCCGCTCATCAACGCAGACACGGGCGACGGTGCCGCCGGATGCGCTTCTGGCAGCCAGACATGCAGCGGCAATAAACCGGCCTTGGCACCAAATCCCACCAGCGCCAGCAAATAGGCGGCCGAGGACCAGAAGGGCGAAAGCTGCTGCGCCCGCATACCGGCGAAACTGTAGTCGCCACTGCCCCCGGCACCCCCCGTCATCACACCAAACGACAGCAAGATCGCAATCGCGCCAATATGGGCGATCAGCAGGTACAAGAATCCGGCGCGACGGATGGTCTCGTGACGATGATCGGTCGTCACCAGAAAGAAAGAAGACAAAGCCATGGTTTCCCAGGCCACCATGAACGCGTAGGCATCATCGGCCAGCAACACCAGCAACATACTGGCGAGAAAGATGTGATATTCGAAACACAACAGACCCGGCGCGGTGCCTTCGCCCTGCCGAAAATAACCAGCAGCAAAGATCGAAATGCCGGCCGAGACAAAACCTAGCAGCGTCACGAAGATGGCGGAAAGGTTGTCGAGCCGCAGATGGAAAGGCAGATCGGGCAGGCCAATAACCAACACCGCAGTCTGCGACGTGGCACCGAGCGAAGCAAGGCCGACGATGCCCGCCAACACGCTGACCAGGGCACCCAGCGGAAACAGTGTCTTGGCGATGAAGCGGGTTTTGCGCGGCGCCATAAGCCCGGCCAGACCGAGAATCGCCCAGACACAGGCGGCAATCAGCAGGGTATCGATAGCGAGCAATGATGGCATGGGTATCGCGAAGTACCGGGGGATCGGGGATCGTCCCAGTGCAGGCGTTCAGGAACCGGTTTTGGTCTTCGCGTTGGCCTTGACGTTGACGCTGTTCGCCGCCACAGAAACCCTGTTGCGGCCCGATTCCTTCGAGCGATAGAGCGCACCATCGGCTCGTTCGATAAGCTGCGCCGTGGTTTCTCCCGGAACAAAGCCAGCAACACCAATTGATATGGTGAGTTGCGCCAGTTCCTGGTTATTGTCGGTGCGGCGAATGCGGCTGGTTTCGACACTTTGCCGAATTTTTTCGGCGACACAAAGTGCGCCCTGAATCGCGGTGTAGGGCAAAAGAATGACGAACTCCTCGCCACCGTAGCGCGCCGCCGTATCAATACCTTTGACGTTCTTCTTGAGAATCTGCCCCAGCGCCCGGATCACCTTGTCGCCGAACATGTGACCGTAGCTGTCATTGATGCGTTTGAAGTGATCAATGTCCGCCATCAGCAAACAGGGGCCGATCGTATCCGGGGTCAGCGCAGCCAGACATTCGTTGATGGCAAGGTCAAAGCCGCGCCGGTTCGACAATCCAGTCAGCGCATCCACCAACGCATCTTCCCTGGCGCGCTCGACCTCATGGCGTAAGCGTTCAATCTCGTTCTGGCTTTCGTCGAGACGCGTCTTCAGAGTGCTGATCGCGCCTTGCATGTCGCGCGTATTGCCCAGCACCTCATCCACGTGCAGGCACGCTTCATCCTTTAACTCGGGGTGTGCCAGGCCGCCAGACCATTTCTCCAGCGAGTCACCGAATCGATTGGCCTGATCGCCGGCCGTCGCGGCAGACTGCGAAATATCGGCCAGGATTTCCTGGAATCCGGCGCTGATCCGGGTTGCTGAATCCTCGTCGAGTTGAGCTACGTACTGCTGAAACAGTTGGTGGGTCTGTGCATCATCAAGGCGCGCATTATTCTGGGTCAGTGCGTCCATGGCCAACTTGAGTGGCTTGTTGATCCCGGCTACGTACTCGTACCAGATCGCAAAGCTGATCGGATGCACACCGGCAGCTTGTCTGGTCATCAAGGGGAGTGCCAAACGGAAATATTCACCGCATTGCTCTCGGCTATGCTGATATTTCATGTCGAACCGTCACGTTAAGACTTACACCGCAAATATAGGAACTAAATGGTCGCAATCACCACGTTGGAGTACGCGTTGATTTGAATCTCCGGGCGAAAAGCCACTCCGAAAATGCAACAGGATTTTGGATTGTAGCTGCCTTTGGAGACATTGCTACCGGACACTTTGTCGATTTCTGTGCACCGACGATGGCTTCTTGGCCCTGCGAAACAGCGTTTTAGTCGAAATGTAAGCAATCCGCGTGAAAGTCGTCAAAATTGGACCAACCAGTCGTCGCTGCGGCTGACCAACAACGCCAGGAGTGTTCATGTCGATGCGTAAATTGTTGCTGCTACTGATCTTTGTCCTCGTCGGCACTGCCTATGTGGCCTTTGACCTCGGCCAGTATCTTTCCCTGGCGGGGCTGAAAGCACAGCAATCCGCCATCGAATCCTATCGCCTCGCCAATCCCCTCTTGGCGGTCGTGATCTATTGCCTGATCTACGTAATGGTCACCGCACTCTCGCTCCCCGGCGCGGCGCTGATGACGCTGGCCGGGGGCGCGATATTCGGTTTTTGGTGGGGAACGCTGATCGTCTCGTTTGCTTCTTCGATTGGCGCCGCGCTGGCTTTTCTCGCTTCGCGCTTTCTGTTGCGCGATTGGGTCACGGCGCGCTTCGGTGAGCGTTTGCGCGCCATCGATGACGGTGTGCAGCGCGAAGGCGCCTTCTATCTCTTCACCCTGCGCCTGGTCCCCGTGTTTCCCTTTTTCCTGGTGAATCTGCTGCTCGGCCTTACGGCGATGAAGGCGACCACGTTTTACTGGGTCAGCCAGATTGGGATGCTGGCCGGCACTGCGGTGTACGTGAATGCCGGAACACAATTGGGCGGGATTGAATCCTTGTCCGGCATCGTCTCGCCGGGCTTACTGTTTTCGTTTGCCTTGTTGGGCGTGTTTCCCCTAGTGGCCAAAAAAATCGTGGCGGCGGTACGCTCCAATCAGATCTATGCCAAATGGCCGAAGCCGCGCCGCTTCGACCGCAACCTGATTGTCATCGGCGGCGGCAGCGCGGGACTGGTGACGGCGTACATCGCGGCGGCGGTCAAAGCCAAAGTCACGCTGATCGAGAAACACCGCCTTGGCGGCGATTGCCTGAATACCGGCTGCGTGCCCTCCAAAGCGCTGATTCGCTCTGCCAAGTTCCTGTCGCACCAGCAACGGGCGGAAGAATTCGGAATGCGCCGTCCCGCCAGCACCGACTTTTCGTTTGCTGAGGTGATGGAGCGGGTGCAGAAGGTGATCAAGACCATCGAGCCGCATGATTCGGTCGAGCGTTATACCGCGCTCGGCGTCGATGTCATCGAAGGCACGGCAAAGATCGTCTCGCCGTGGCAGGTCGACGTCACCCGCCACGATGGTGCAACCGAAAGACTATCGACCCGCAGCATCGTCATCGCAGCGGGCGCAAGGCCCTTCGTGCCACCGATTCCTGGCCTTGAGGAAGTCGGCTATCTGACCTCGGACACCGTGTGGGCATTGCGCGAATTACCGCGCCGCCTGATCGTCCTCGGTGGCGGACCGATTGGAACCGAACTGACGCAAGCCTTTGCCCGCTTCGGTGCCCAGGTGACGCAAGTGGAAATGGCAGCGCGGATTTTGATCCGCGAAGACCCGGAGGTATCGAAACTGGTCACCCAACGCTTTCGTGCCGAAGGCATTGCTGTCCTGACGAATCACCGGGCCAAACAGTTTGTCGTCAACCATGGCGAGAAGATCCTGATCGCCGAGCATGCCGGAAGTGACGTTCGTATTCCCTTTGACGCGGTATTGGTGGCAGTCGGTCGCGTGGCCAATCTCACCGGCTACGGACTGGAAGGGATCGGCGTCACGGTGTCGCGTACGGTGACCACCAACCCTTTCCTGCAGACCAACTATCCCAACATCTATGCCGCCGGGGATGTTGCCGGCCCTTTCCAGTTCACCCACACGGCGGCCCACCAGGCGTGGTATGCCACAGTCAACGCGCTGTTCGATCCGTTCAAAAAGTTCAAGGCCGATTACTCGGTGATTCCATGGGCGACCTTCGTCGAACCGGAAGTCGCGCGCGTCGGCCTTAACGAGCAGGAAGCCAAAGAGCAAGGCATTGCCTACGAAGTGAGTCGCTACAACATTGACGATCTTGACCGCGCGATTGCTGATAGCGAAGCGCACGGATTTATCAAGGTGCTGACCGTGCCAGGTAAGGACCGGATTCTCGGCGTCACCATTGTGGGCGAGCATGCCGGCGACCTGATCGCGGAGTACGTTCTGGCCATGAAACATGGCATCGGTCTGAACAAGATACTCGGCACCATCCATATTTATCCGACGCTGGCCGAGGCGAACCAATATGTGGCCGGAGTCTGGAAGAAGGCACATGCGCCGGAACAATTACTGGTCTGGGTAGGGCGCTTTCATGCCTGGCGGCGCGGCGACGCCACATGAGCCAAGGCAACAACAACCACATTGAACACGCTTGCCGTCGAGACTTGCTCGGTTCGTGGCCCTGTAGAATCGCCAACACCTTATTTGAATTGGCATTATCGTGAAATATCTGTTGCTTCTCGTCCTTGCGGTCTTTATTTTCTGGTACCTGTCGCGGAAGAACCGACCTCAGAATCCGGACCTGCGGTCAAGCAAATCATCAGCCACCCCGGAGCCGGAAACCATGGTCCGCTGTGCGCATTGCGGCGTGCATTTGCCGGGACATGAAGCGGTCAGCGAAAACGGAGATTTTTTCTGTTCCGAGCAACACCGAAAACTTGAGAAAGTGGCGCGGAAATAAATGGACGCGCTGATGCGTGGCGACGCGGTTCCGGATAATTTTTGGCGTTCGCTGGCATTTTTTTCACTGTATCGCCTGATCGTTGGTGGTCTGTTCCTGTTTGCCGTCTTGATGTACGGCGATACGCTCAACCTCGCCACGCAGGATGGCCGTTTGTTTATTCGCACCGACGTCAGCTACATCCTGGTCGCGGCCGCATTTTTGGGCTTGCTCTGGCGGCGAAAACCGAATTTTCACTTGCAGCTCTCGCTGCAAGTAGCGGCCGATGTGGCCTTCCTGACGATCTTGATGTACGCCAGCGGCGGCCAGAAGAGCGGCATTGCGGTTTTGCTGCTGGTGGTGGTGGCTGGTGCCGGCCTGGTTGGACAAGGCCGCATGACTTTGTTTTATGCGGCACTGGCATCGGTTGGCATGCTGCTCGAAGAAAGTTGGCGCGCCTTGACGCTCGAAGCCGATCTGGCCGAGTTCTTCCGCACCGGCTTGACCTGTGTCGGCTTCTTCGGCACAGCCATTACCGCGCGTCTCCTGGCGCGGCGCGTCGTCTCCAACGAACAATTGGCCCAGCGTCGCGGTGCCGAGCTCGATCTCCAGTTGCGGATCAATGCCCGCATCATCCGCGATATGTCCGACGGCGTACTAGTCACAAATGCCGAGGGCCAAGTGAGGCAGGCGAACCCCGCCGCCGATCGCTTGTTGAGTGTATCTCTGGCTGACGGCCGGCTGGCCGATGTCAGCACGGAACTGATGGCGCAATATTCGCGCTGGAATTTAATGCGTCAGGAAAATGGGACTATCTTCCGTGCGCCCAATGGACGCCCCTTGCGTATCCGTTATCTGCCCGCAGAAGATCATTCCGGCAACGCCTTGCTCTACCTGCAGGATATGGATCAGGTTCAGGCCCACGCGCAACAGCTCAAGCTGGCTGCACTCGGTCGCCTGACGGCCAATATCGCGCATGAGATCCGTAATCCTCTGGCGGCCATTTCACACGCGGCAGAATTGCTGGCAGAGGAAGATCCCGACCCGTTGCGAACCCGGCTGGCACGCATTGTCGGTGACAACAGTGCGCGTCTCAATCGCCTGGTGACTGACGTGCTGGAGCTCGGACGACGTGATCGCGCCGAACCCGAAACCTTGCATTGGCAGTCGTTCGCGCGCGCGCTGGTAGAAGAGCTCAGTCTTCATGATTCGACGGCACAGACACGAATTCGCATTTCCGGTGATGATCTGGCCTTTTTGTTCGATCGCGGTCACCTGCATCGAGTGTTGTGGAATCTGATCACCAATGCGCTACGCCACGCCTCGATGGCAGAAGGTGCGATCAAACTCGATGCCGTCGCTGTCGCCGGTACCGACCAGATCGCCCTTTTCGTTCGCAATGATGGTCCGGGCATCGAACCGAGTCTGCGCGGACAAGTTTTCGAGCCTTTCTTCACCACCCGTAGCGCCGGTACAGGGCTCGGCTTATATATTGGACGCGAATTGTGCGAAGCCAATAGCGCCGTGCTGGATCTGCTGGACAATGTACCTGGTACGCAATTTCGAATTGTCATGAAGGGAGCCCAATGACACCCGCAGAGTCACCCAGACGTCGTGAGCGACGGCGCGTATTGGTGGTCGACGACGAGCCCGATATCCGCGAATTACTTGACCTCACTCTCGCCAAAATGGGATTGGACGCGGATTGTGCCGGATCGCTGGCCGAGGCTCGCGAGTTTCTGGCCACGCATAGCTATCACTTGTGCCTCACTGACATGCGCTTGCCGGATGGTACGGGGCTGGAACTGGTGGCGCAGATCGCGAGCACGCAAAGAGATCTTCCGGTGGCCGTCATTACCGCCTACGGCAGTGCCGAGAATGCCGTGTCGGCACTTAAGGCCGGCGCTTTTGACTACATTGCCAAACCCGTATCGCTCGAACAACTGCGAGGCGTGGTCAAGTCGGCACTCGATCTTGACGCACCCGAAGAATTGCAGCGGGCAAGCGATGGCGTGGCAGAAATCCTCGGTGACTCGGGTCCTATCGTTCAGGTTCGTGAGCTAATCGAGCGCGTCGCACGCAGCCAGGCGCCGGTCTATATCACTGGCGAATCCGGTTGTGGCAAGGAGCTTGCCGCGCGCCGTATCCATACCCTGAGCGCACGCCGAGGTGCGCCGTTCATTCCAGTGAATTGCGGTGCAATTCCCGAAACCCTGATGGAAAGCGAGTTCTTCGGTTATCGCAAGGGTGCCTTTACCGGCGCCAATGAGGAACGCGAAGGATTTTTCCAGGCCGCCCATGGCGGCACGCTGTTCCTCGACGAGGTCGCGGATCTGCCGCTATCGATGCAAGTCAAGCTGTTGCGGGCAATCCAGGAAAAGCGTGTGCGCAAAGTGGGTGCAACTAACGAGGAAGCGGTCGATATCCGCCTGATCTGCGCAACTCACCAAAATCTGAAAGCCTTGGTGGAACAAGGAAAGTTCCGTCAGGATCTGTTTTATCGGGTCAATGTGATCGAGTTGCGCATGCCGCCTTTGCGCGAGTGCCGGGATGACATTCCCATGCTGGCCGACAGCATCCTGCGACGTTTGGCGCGGGCGGCGAATACGCACACCGTACCGGCTATCGTTGATGAAGCCAAGCGCGCCTTGATGCACTATCCTTTCCCCGGCAATGTGCGGGAACTGGAAAACATCCTCGAACGCGCGATGGCGCTGATGGCCGGTGAGCATATTGGCTTGATCGATCTCAGCCTGGCTCCGGAACGGGAAGAAAATCCTCATGCCTCGGGCAGTGGCGGCACTCTGCAGGATTTTCTTGATCACGTCGAGCGCCAACGAATCGCCGAAGCCTTGGCGCAAACTGGCGGCAACCGGACAGCGGCGGCGCAATTGCTCGGGATAACCTTCCGCTCGATCCGCTATCGCATGGCCCGACTGGGCATTTCTGAATAGAACCCCGATGCAGATCGATGCCGCTGGCTGGCTTGATGCTGCCGTCGTTGTCCCCTCACCGAATTGCGATGAGCGACCGGAGGGTACGGCCATCGATCTCGTCGTCGTGCACGCCATCAGCTTGCCGCCAGGCGAGTTCGGGAGGCCATATATCGAGGCGCTATTCCAGAATCAACTGGATCCTGAATTGCATCCCTATTTTCAAGAAATACATCAGTTGCGGGTGTCCGCGCATTTCCTGATCGATCGCAGTGGTGTCCTGACGCAGTTCGTCTCGTGTCAGCAACGGGCCTGGCATGCGGGCATATCACGGTGGTGCGAGCGCGAGCGTTGCAACGATTTTTCGATTGGTATTGAACTCGAAGGTACCGACATCGATCCGTTTACCGACCGGCAGTACGCGGCAATTAACGTACTCCTGGCAAGCGTGCGTGCGCGCTATCCGATCCGTGCAATTCTCGGTCACAGTGATGTGGCACCCGGCCGCAAGACCGACCCCGGTCCGTGCTTTGACTGGACACGGGTGAACAGACCTGTCGCTTGATCAGCTTTGCATCCAATGCACCTCAATTGCCGATGATCGCGGAACTGCTTGCAACCTGAAATATCCATCACTACAATTAGTCGCAAGCAATCACAGTGCTACTAGATATAGTAGGTTGGTTCAGTTTCGATTGAAATGATCGAAACGGCAACAGCGTCGCATGAAACAGTGTTTTCAAGTGCCCCTGGCGCGGTATGACAATAAGGATTCTCGTTGATCCATGCCAAAACGAAATGATGGATGGAGAAACGCAAGGAATTCATCGCTTTCATTGCTTTCAGAGCGATGGATAATTCGTCTAACCCAGACGGGTTGCAGTAATCAGTAATTATGCGTGGTGGTTCTTTCCTGTTAATTTGTTAAGGAGGTTCAATATGGCTGATGAAAAGAAAGCCAAGAAGCCTGCCGCAAAGGCTGCGGCCAAGCCCGCCGCCAAGAAATCTGCGGCCCCGAAGAAAGCAGCTGCTGCACCGGCTGTGAAGAAAGCTGCTGCACCGAAGGCTGCTGCCAAGCCTGCTGAAAAGAAAACGGCTGCTCCAAAAGCCGCTGCCAAACCGGCCGCAAAGAAAGCTGCTGCTCCGAAAGCTGCTGCCAAGCCCGCTGCAAAGAAAGCCGCTGCTCCGAAAGCTTCTGCTAAGCCCACTGCAAAGAAAGCTGCTGCGCCGAAAGCCGCTGCCAAGCCTGCTGAAAAGAAAGCCGCTGCTCCGAAGGCCGCTGCCAAGCCCGCCGCAAAGAAAGCCGCTGCACCGAAAGCTGCTGCAAAACCGGCTGCAAAGAAAGCCGCTGCACCGAAAGCTGCGGCCAAACCGGCTGCAAAGAAAGCTGCTGCCAAGCCCGCCGATGCTCCATCCACCGCTGCCGCACCGGGTCTGAAGTCGTCCTTGAATCCTGCTGCGGCCTGGCCGTTCCCGACTGGCTCCCGTCCCTGATCGGCTGCCTTGACAGCGGCCTGAGAGCGGTCCTGTCTCTGTTGGAAACTAAAGAGCGCGCTTTCTTACCGAAGCGCGCTCTTTCTCATTGGTAGTCGGCCAAGGTCTGGGTCGGTCAGCTGCCAAGAAAGCGCCGCAGGCGCACGAGGCCCTCCTCGATCAAGCTCTGTTCGACGGTGTAAGAAAAGCGCATGTGTTCGCGCGGCCGGTGGTCACCAAAATCAAGACCCGGTGTGGCCGCAACACCCGCGTCGGCCAATAGCCGCTCGGCAAATTCAAAACTGTCCTTGCTGAGCGCCGAGACGTTGGCATAGGCGTAGAACGCGCCGCGAGGATCGATGGGGATATC
Source organism: Propionivibrio dicarboxylicus (assembly GCA_945902805.1). Lineage (GTDB taxonomy): Bacteria > Pseudomonadota > Gammaproteobacteria > Burkholderiales > Rhodocyclaceae > CAMDMZ01. The sequence goes on from CAMDMZ010000016.1 coordinate 51,659, forward strand.
AAATCCCAGTTGCCGCAGACCGGGAAGGAGGATGTCGCGCCGCGCAGCAAACTCGGCCCGTCGTGTTTCCAGCATGGCGATAGTGTCAGGCTCAAACGCCGCGAGTGCCGCGTGTTGCGCCACGGTCGAAGCGCAGATGAACAGGTTCTGCGCAAGTTTTTCCACCGCGCGCGCATAGCCGGTGGGCACCACCAGCCAACCGAGACGCCACCCGGTCATGCCAAAGTATTTCGAGAAACTGTTGATGACGAATATTTCGTCGCTGATCGATAGTGCGGTTTCCGCATCCAGCCCGTAGGTCAGCCCGTGATAAATCTCGTCGACGATCAGATTGCCACCACGCTGTTGGACTTCGCGCCAAATGCCGCTCAGCGCCACTCGATCGAGCAGTGTCCCGGTCGGGTTTGAGGGCGAAGCGAGCATGACGCCTCGGGTTCGCGCCGACCATGCTTCGTGGACTTGCTCGGATGTCGGCTGATAGGCTGTCGCGGCGCCCACCGGCAAGGCCACTGGAACGCCTTCCACCAGACGCATGAAGTGACGATTGCATGGATAGCCGGGGTCAGGCAGCAGCCATTCGTCGCCGGGACTGACCAGCGCGCCGAGCGCCAGGAGCAAGGCACCCGATGCCCCGGCCGTCACCACAATGCGCTCGGCGGCGACGGTCACACCATAGCGCCGCTGATAAAACGCCGCGATCGCTTCGCGCAACGCCGGCAAGCCGAGTGCCGCCGTGTAATGAACATGACCGCCAGCGAGAAATCGTTGCGCGGCAGCGACGATCGGGTGCGCCGTCGCGAACGCTGGCTCGCCGACCTCCAGATGAATGATGGAACGCCCCGCCGCCTCAAATGCCTGCGCCTTGGCCATGAGTTCCATGACATGAAACGGCGCGATCTGCGCCATGCGTGAAGCAATGTTCATGCTGCCTCCAAAAACAAACCGGCCGTACCCAAAGCAGGTAACGGCCGGTAATCCACGGTGGGCGCCGTCCTACCAGCGCCGACTTTTCTAATCCATCATCGCCAGTTCAAACAACTCACGCTTCAATGTCAAGGCGCGCGGCAAGCGGCTCTTGAGCTTGTCGAACCACTCGGCATGCAACTTGAGCTCTTCGCGCCAGGCGACTTCGTCAATCGCTGTCAACTCGTCGAACTGTTCGCGGGTGACTTCTTCACTCCCACTCCAGTCGAGATCGTCGAAATTCGGCATCCAGCCCAGCGTCGTCTGGCGGGCCTTGGCCTGTCCGTTGCAACGCTCGACGACCCACTTCAATACGCGCATGTTTTCGCCGAAGCCTGGCCACATGAAGTTGCCTTCGGCATCCTGACGGAACCAGTTGACGGTGAAGATGCGCGGCGCGTGTTCGATCTGGTGGCCAATACGCAACCAGTGATTGAAATAGTCACCCATGTGATAACCGCAGAACGGCAGCATGGCCATCGGGTCGCGGCGCACGATGCCCTGAGCGCCGCCGGCCGCAGCCGTGGTTTCCGAACCCAGGGTGGCGGCCATGTAGACGCCGTAGTTCCAGTTGAAGGCTTCGAATACCAGCGGGACGGCGGTGGAGCGACGGCCGCCGAAGATGAAGGCCGAAATCGGCACACCGACGGGATTCTCCCAATCCTTGTCGATCGAGGGACACTGGCTGGCGGGCGCGGTAAAGCGCGAGTTCGGGTGCGCCGCCTTGCGTCCAGCTTTGCCGTCTTCCGGCGTCCAGTCCTTACCCTGCCAGTCGATCAGATGCGCCGGGGCTTCCTTGGTCATGCCCTCCCACCAGACATCGCCGTCGTCGGTCAGCGCGACGTTGGTAAAGATGATGTTTTCCTTCAGCGTCGCCATGGCGTTGAAATTGGTTTTGTCCGAGGTACCTGGGGCCACGCCGAAGAAGCCGGCTTCGGGGTTGATCGCGTAGAGGCGACCGTCCTTGCCGGGCTTGATCCAGGCGATATCGTCACCGACCGTGGTCACCTTCCAGCCATCGAAACTCTTGGGCGGAATCAGCATGGCAAAGTTGGTCTTGCCGCAGGCCGAGGGGAAAGCGGCAGCGACGTAACTCTTGTCGCCCTGCGGCGATTCGACGCCGAGGATCAGCATGTGTTCAGCCAGCCAGCCTTCGTCACGCGCCATGGTCGACGCGATGCGCAGGGCGAAGCACTTTTTACCCAGTAAGGCATTACCACCATAACCCGAACCGAAGGACCAGATTTCGCGCGTGGCGGGGAAATGGCAAATGTATTTGGTTGGGTTGCATGGCCACTTGACATCTTTCTGCCCAGTCTCCAGCGGATGGCCCACGGAGTGCAAACAGGGTACGAATTCGCCTTCAGCGCCGAGTTGGTCGAGTACGGCGCGGCCCATGCGAGTCATAAGGCGCATATTGACCACCACATAGGGCGAATCGGACAATTCGACACCAATATGGGCAATCGGCGAACCGATCGGCCCCATCGAGAAGGGAATCACAAACATGGTGCGTCCGCGCATACAGCCCTTGAACAAACCGCGCAGGGTTTCCTTCATCTTCTCCGGCTTTTCCCAGTTGTTATTGGGGCCTGCATCGTCTGGCTCATCGGTGCAAACATAGGTACGATCTTCGACGCGGGCCACGTCCGACGGATCGGACAACGCAAGATAGGAATCCGGGCGCTTGACCGGATTCAGCTTGATCATGCTGCCGCCTTCGACCATCTGGGCAAACAAACGGTCGGACTCCGCTTTCGTGCCGTCACACCAAACGACATTGGCCGGCTGAGTTAAGGCGGCCACTTCGGCAACCCAGGCGATCAGCTTGGAATTCTTTACATAGTCGGGGGCGTTGGGTTGTGTCATTTCACTTCTCCACTCTTTAGATTTCGTGTCAATAGCCGCAGAGCCGGATGCATCGCCCCGCATTGGTTTTTTTGATGACGGTATTATCCCACAGTCGAATATCGTGAACAACAACAATGATGGCCGGCAAGCTCGTGTGCAACACGGCACCGTACCCGCTACGGGGCACTTCATCTCGCCAGCACCGACTTTTGCCCTGGCCAAAATACGCCGGGCGCTACAATCGCCGCCGATAACAACAATCCTAACGAGGAATCCCATGGACGAACGCATCCGCGCTGCGGCGCTTGAGTATCACCGCCATCCCACACCCGGCAAGATCGCTGTCACTCCGACCAAGGCGCTAACGAGTCAGGCCGATCTTTCCTTGGCCTATTCGCCGGGCGTTGCCGCTGCCTGTGACGAGATTGTGCGAGATCCGGCCACGGCGTCGCTGTATACCTCGCGCGCCAATCTGGTCGCCGTGATCACCAACGGTACTGCCGTACTTGGCCTGGGCAATATTGGACCACTGGCCGGCAAGCCGGTGATGGAAGGTAAGGGGGTACTGTTCAAGAAATTTGCCGGCGTCGATGTCTTCGACATCGAAATCAATGAAAACGATCCTGATAAGTTGGTCGACATCATTGCCTCGCTCGAACCGACATTTGGTGGCATCAACCTGGAAGACATCAAGGCACCGGAATGTTTCTACGTTGAATCCAAACTGCGCGAACGGATGAAGATCCCGGTCTTCCATGACGATCAGCACGGCACGGCGATTATTGCCAGCGCCGCGATCCTGAATGGCCTGCGCGTCGTGAAAAAGGAGATCGGCGAAATCAAACTGGTATGTTCCGGCGCCGGCGCGGCGGCGATCGCCTGTCTCGATCTGTTGGTGAGCCTCGGCCTCGATCCGAAACACGTCTTCGCCTGCGACAGCAAGGGCGTCATCCATACTGGCCGCGACAATCTCGACCCATCCAAGGCGCGTTACGCGCAAACGACCGATGCGCGTACCTTGGCCGAGGCGATGCTCGATGCCGACGTGTTTCTCGGCTTGTCGACTGCCGGCGTACTGAAGCCGGAAATGGTCAAGACCATGGCGCGTGATCCGATCATCCTGGCGATGGCCAATCCGGAACCGGAGATCCTGCCCGAGGACGCCAAGGCCGTGCGCCCCGATGCCATCATCGGTACCGGACGTTCCGACTATCCAAACCAAGTGAATAACGTCCTGTGTTTCCCCTTCATGTTTCGCGGCGCACTCGATGTCGGTGCCACGACCATCAACGAAGCCATGAAGCTCGCCGCCGTGCGCGCAATTGCCGAACTGGCCCACGCCGAACAATCCGACGTGGTCAGCGCCGCCTACGGTGACGATGATCTTTCCTTCGGTCCCGAGTACCTGATTCCCAAACCCTTCGATCCGCGCCTGATCCTGTTGGTGGCACCGGCCGTGGCCAAGGCGGCGATGGATTCCGGTGTGGCGACAAGGCCTATCGCCGACATGCAACGCTACCGTGATCGCCTCAACGATTTCGTTTACCACACCGGGCTGTTGATGCGTCCAGTGTTTGCGGCAGCCAAGAAAAATCCGGCGCGCATCGTGTTTGCCGAAGGCGAAGACGAGCGTGTGCTGCGTGCCGTCCAGACCATCGTCGATGAAGGCCTGGCCAAGCCAATTCTGATCGGACGGCCAGAGGTGGTGGAAAAGAGCATCGACCGTCACGGCCTGCGGATTCGCGCCGGTCAGCATTTCGAGCTGGTCAATCCAGATTCCGACCCACGCTTCAAGGAGTTCTGGCAAGACTATTACGAAATGACCTGCCGCAAGGGTGTCAGCGTCGAATACGCCAAGCGCGAGATGCGCCGCCGCACGAGCTTGATCGGCGCCATGCTGGTACGCCGCAACTACGCGGATGGCTTGCTTTGTGGCACCTTTGGCAAGCATTCGCTGCATCTAGGCTATATCGCCGAGGTGATCGGTCTGAAGCCGGGCATCCAACATTTCTACGCCATGAACATGCTGATCCTGCCACAGCGGACACTGTTCATCGGCGACACCTACGTCAATTACGATCCCACGGCCGAACAGGTGGCGGAACTGGCTCGCCTGGGGGCCGAGGAAGTCCGTCGCTTTGGATTGACGCCGCGCGTCGCCCTGCTTTCACACTCCAATTTCGGTAGCGAAAATACGCCCACTTCGATCAAGATGCGGAACGCGCTGGACATCCTGCGTCAGACTGCTCCCAAGCTCGAAGTCGACGGCGAAATGCATGGCGACACGGCGCTATCCAACGATATTCGCCAACACGTGTTCCCGAATTCCACGCTCAAAGGGCAGGCCAACCTGTTGATCATGCCAACCATCGACGCGGCCAATATCGCCTTCAACCTCCTGAAGACAGCAGCCGGCGATGGCCTCACCGTGGGGCCAATGTTGCTCGGCGCGGCGCGCCCGATGCACATCCTGACGCCCACCGCGACAGTTCGCCGCATCGTCAATATGACGGCGCTGCTATCGGTCGAGGCGGCCGCCTACCAAAAAAGCTGAGCTGAGGATTTCGGTCATCGTCGCATGAAACATATGGCCAACCTTCAGGTGAAAGATTAGTTAACCGCACTAATCCATTTATTTTTATGGAATTTATGTCGTTATGGCAGCTAACAGCCAGAGTCCTGTCTGGTGTAAAATGTGTCCCAACGATATGGAGGGTTCCGCATGAAACTCAGCATGTTTAGCGTGCTCGCTGCGCTTGTCTTGGCCTTTTCCGCATCTGGCGATGCCGCAGCTGCCGCAAAACGCAATGTGGGAATAAGCAAGAAGCCGGTCAAAGCAGTCAAGGTGGGCAAGAACATCAAGCCGGTCGCCGTACATTCGTCGCGTACCCGGACGGTTGCCAAACTGGCGAACGACGACAATTCAGGATCGCTCGCGGTTCGCTCATCGGCGTTTCTCGTCCAGGACCAAACCACCGGCGCAGTTCTGATGGAAAAGAACGCCGGCGTAGTGCAGCCGATTGCATCGATTACCAAGCTGATGACGGCGATGGTCACGCTGGATGCCAAACTCGGATTGGACGAAACGCTGACCGTCACCGACGACGACGTCGATACTCTCAAGGGAACCCACTCGCGCCTGCGTGTTGGTACCCAGTTGACGCGTGAAGAGATGCTGCGCCTGGCATTGATGTCCTCGGAAAACCGTGCCGCCTCGGCTTTGGCCCGCAACTATCCCGGTGGCCGGGCGGAATTCGTAAAGGCAATGAACAGCAAGGCCTTGGCGCTAGGCTTGAAGGACACTCGCTTCGAAGATTCGACCGGCTTGACCTCGGCCAATGTATCGAGCCCGCGCGAACTGGCAAAAATGGTCGATGCGGCGCATCAATATCCGCTGATTCGTGAATTCTCAACGACGCCGAATGGCGAATTCGATATTTCCGGACGATCCATGCAGTTCAACAACACCAACAGCCTGGTCAAGAGCCCAAGCTGGGAAATCGGTCTGTCCAAGACGGGTTACATCAGTGAGGCCGGCAAGTGCCTGGTGATGCAGGCCTGGCTCAATGACAAACCGATCATCATCGTGCTGCTCGATTCCTGGGGCAAGATGACACGGATTGCGGACGCCAATCGCATCAAGCGCCTGATCGAGCAGGTGGGTCTGACACGGCGCAGCCTGACGGGCTGAGCGGACAAAAAAGTCGGTGCTGGCGGGACGGCGCGAAACGGATTCGGCACCGGAATTGAAAGGGCTACCTTAGGGTAGCCCTTAGTGTTTCTGCTCAGTGATCAGCCGCGGGACCGCGACGCGCGAAGTGCCCACGTTTCATCAGTAGTAACAAGGGCAGCGCGATGATCAACATCAGCCCGAAACCCAGGAACAGGCGCTCGAAGGCCAACATGGCCGCTTGCTTGCGCACCATCCCGTCCAGCAACCACAAGGCCTTGGTCTGCGCCAGCAGCTCCGGAGTTCCATGCGAAATCAGCATCGCCTTCAGCTTCGCCAGGCGGACCAAGGTTGCGTCGGAAAACTGGCTGACATGGCGCAGCAGTTCGCCACGATTCGCTTCCTGAAACTGTACAAATAAGGTGGCAGATGCGGCAATGCCAACCGAGCCACCCAATTGGCGCATCAGATTGTAGATACCGCTGCCAGCCGCCAACTGCTGTGGCGGCAGATTGCCCAGCGCCAGGTTGTTGAGCGGAATGAACACCAGGCCCAGTCCGACACCGCGCAGCACCATTGGCCAAAGGTAGTCGTCCCAGCCGGATTCCGTGGTGAATAGCGAGTGTTGCCACATCGACCAACCAAACACGAGCGCACCCATGACAACAAAAATACGGAGATCGAGTGTCGTTTTCGCGGTCATGCGTCCCATGATCGCCATGGTGACACCGGAGGCGACGGCGCCCGGCAACACCGCCAGCCCGGTTTCCCAGGCAGTGAAACCGATCAAGGTTTGCACATATACCGGGAAGACAAACACTACGCTGTAGAGGGCCGAGCCGACCAGAAAGCCAAACACCAGTGACGCCGCGAACTGGCCATCCTTGAGGATGCGCAGATCGACTACTGGATGCGGATGGCACAATTCCTGGCGCACGAACAGCATCATGGCGGTAACACTGGCCACGGCATACGTGATGATTTCCTTCGATGACCACCAGTCCAGTTTCTCACCGCGCTCGAGCATGGTTTGCAGACAGCCAATGCTAATGGCGAGATACAGCAGACCGGGCGCATCGACTTCTTCGGCCTTGCTGCCAAATTTCGAATCGGGCACGTAGGTCAGCGCCAGCAGCAGCGCCATGGCGCCGATTGGAATGTTGATATAGAAAATCCAGGGCCAGGAAGCCGCGTCGGTTATGTAGCCGCCCAGCGTTGGCCCAAGCATGGGACCAACCATGATGCCGAGACCAAAAATCGCCATCGCCGTCCCGGCTTCTTTCGGCGGGAAAATCTCATAGAGCGTGGCCTGGGCCGTCGAGATCAGGCCACCGCCGCCCAAGCCCTGGACGATGCGCCAGAAGACCAGACCTTCGAGAGTCGTGGCATTGCCGCATAGGAATGAGGCCAGCGTAAACAGCAGGATCGACAGCGCGAAGTAGTTGCGACGCCCAAACCAGTTGGCGAGCCAACTCGAGATCGGCAGCACGATCACATTTGCTACCACGTAGCCGGTCGAGACCCAGGCGATTTCGTCCAGCGTCGCTCCCAGCGTGCCCATCATGTGCGGCAGGGCCACATTGACGATGCTGGTGTCGACCAGTTCCAACACTGAAGCCAGCGTCACCGTCAAGGCGATGATGTAGCGGTAGCGAAAGATTTCCGCCGCCGATTCGGCACGACGCAGGGCGGGTAACAGCGGTTTCACGAGGCTGCGTAAGTCAGGATCAACGCGTATTGATGGTGACGTAAACGCTCATCCCGGGGCGCAGCGTGCGCTGGGTGTCTTCGCTTTGCTTGACGCGGATGCGGACCGGTACACGCTGTACGACCTTGGTGAAGTTGCCGGTAGCGTTATCCGGCGGCAGCAAGGCAAAGCGAGCGCCAGTGGCTGGGCTCAACGACTCGACCTGGCCTTCGAGCTTGAGGCCCGGATAGGCGTCAACCTCGATTTCAGCTACAGCATCAAGTTTCAGCGCGCGCAGATCGGTTTCCTTGAGATTGGCGGTAATCCAGATGTCTTCGAGCGGGACAACCGAAAGCAGCGGCTGTCCGGGCTGCACCAACTGATTGGGCTCGACGTTCTTGGCGGCGATCGTCCCGCTGCTTGGCGCGACTACACGCGTGTCAGCCAATTGGTTAGCGGCCAGGTCGCGCATGGCGCGTGCTGCATCCACCTTGGCCAAGGCAGCACGCAAGCCGGCACTGGTCGCAGTAACTTGCTCACCCGCTGAAGCTGCCGTTTCGCGGCTGGCCTTGACTTGGGCCAGCGCAGCCCGCGAAGCCGCTTCGGCCGCATCCAGAGCTTGTGCTGAAACCATTTTCTTGCCCACTAGCTCACGCAGGCGATCGAGGTCCTTCTGTGCTTTGTCGGCATTCGCCAAGGCTTGCTCCACCGTGGAGCGAGCCGCTGCCGCCGCCGCCCGAGTCGCCGCCACCTGGGCGCTCGCTTGACCACTTTGTCCCGCATTTCCCGCCGCTGCCAGCGCCAAAGCCAGGTCGGCTTCGGCCTGCGCCAGCTTGACCTTGTAGTCGCGGTCGTCGATCCGAACCAGCAGGTCACCGGCCTTGACCGCCTGATGCTCATTCACGGCCACCTCGGCGACGAAGCCGCCGACTTTAGGCAACACCGGAACGATATGCGACTCGATTTGCGCGTTGTCGGTCGTTACGTGCGAAAGCGAGAACCACCATTTCCAGCCAATCCAGGCCGCCAGACCAAGGACGGCCAGCAACACGATGAGACGCGCGAGCTTGGGGCGAGGCGAGGTAGGGGCGAGAGCTTCGGATTCGGACGACATAGTAGGGCTGAGCTTTGATTACTGACTGATCAGTCAGTATATCAGGCGCGTTGCCCGACAAACCAACGTGCCGAAAGTGTACCGACAATAGATACTCCATGAAGGAGCTACTATTCCGTCGCTCGTACTTTCGTTAGAATCGACCGAGCATTTCCACATAATCTATTCGGGGAGAATGACCGTGAGCGAGAAACCCAAACCAACCATGGGAATCGGTTTGCATCTGGACGTTCGTCTCCGGCCCATGGCAGTGCTCCTTGCAACGGCCGGTTTGCTTTCGCTCCCGACATTCGCTCAAACCGCCCTGCCCTCAGGTGGCACAGTCAGCGCCGGTTCTGCCACCATCAGCCAGGCGGGCGCCGCGATGCGCATCGACCAATCCAGTCAGAAAACCATCATCGACTGGAATAGCTTCAATATCGGCCGCGATGCCGCCGTGCGCTTCAATCAACCGAACTCGTCGGCCATCGCCCTAAACCGCGTCGGTGCCGACGGCGGCCGCTCGGTCATCGACGGCCAACTCAGCGCCAATGGCCAGGTCTGGCTACTCAATCCTGGTGGCGCCCTGTTCGGCCCGTCCGCGCGAATTGAGGTTGGTGGCCTCCTCAGTTCCAGCATGAAGATCGGCAACGATAACTTCTTGAATGGCAACTACCACTTCACTCAGGACGGTGCCGGCCGCATTGTCAATCAGGGACAACTCAACGCGACCGAGGGTGGCTACATCGCGCTGATGGCCCCGGAAGTGCGTAACGAAGGCGTCATCACTGCACGACTTGGTACGGTTGCGCTGGCCAGCGGCAACGAGCTGCGGCTCGACCTCGCCGGCGACCGCCTGATCGAACTCGCCATTGACCAAGCCGCCGTCAATAGTCTGGTCGAGAACAAACACCTGATCCAGGCCGATGGCGGCGCCGTGCTGATGAGCACCGACGCACTCAACCGCCTAGCGCTGGGCGCCGTCAACAATTCCGGCATCGTCCGCGCGCAAACCATTGCCGAACACGACGGCGTGATCCGGTTGCTGGGTGGTACAACGACAGTGTCCGGAACGCTCGATGCCTCGGCGCCGAATGGTGGCAACGGAGGATTTATCGAAACCTCCGGCCACTCGGTCACGATGGATCCAACTCTGAAGGTCACCACCGCCGCAATGACGGGAAAGACCGGCAACTGGCTGATTGACCCGGTGGACTACTTGATCGCTCCCTCGGGTGGCGACATTACCGGGTTCGCGTTGTCGAGCAACCTGAACAACACGAACGTGACTATTTCGACTGCCGCGCTGGATACGCCCTACGGTGGCGGGTTTGGCGATATTTTTGTCAATGACGCCGTGTCATGGAACTCCGGCAATACCCTGAGCTTGCTAGCGGAACGAAACATCGAGATCAACAACACGATTACCGGATCAAACCCGGCATCGCAATTCCAAGCCACTGCGCCCGGAATCCTGACGGTGGCGGGCTCTGGCAGCGTGTCCGCAGGATCCGTCACCTACCGGGCCAACGATATGCAACTGAGTGGCTCCACGAACCACGCGCTTACCACCAACTTCCTGACCGTCGCGCCACACACAGACAGTGGTGGCGTTCAGATTGGCGCTTCAAGTTCACCAGGACTGCTAAACCTCACCCCATCAGAAATTGGTACCTTGCACGCCACCAACATTTCGATTGCCACCACGAACGGCGAGATCCGTGTCACGGCAGCACTCAATCCCGAACACATTGCCGCCCAACAAGAATTTGTCCTCAACGGACGCAATATCAACGTCGATGCGGCGGTAAACGCACCCGGCAAAAACTTGTTGTTGATGTCCCCTGGAACACTCACGGTCTCGGCAGCGGGTAGCGTAAGCGGATCGTCTGTGACGTACTGGGTGAATGATGCAACACTCGTTGGCCATACCACGGGGAGTTCCACACGAGCTGTACAGTTGGGTCCGAATACGTCGGGACGGAGCATTCGCATTGATACCAATTCGGCGGCAGGCGCGCTGAATCTATCTCCGGCAGAGATCGGTACCCTTACGGCCGCCGACTCAAGCGCAGAGGTTCACATTGGCGGCGAGATCGGCAACCCTGCCTACGTATCATCGATCACGGTTGCGGCCCCGCTCGCCGCCAGCAATATCAACAGCAACCTTTATCTGATCGCCAACAGCATTGCAGTGAATTCCTCCATTGACGCATCGTCTGGCGCGGCGCGGCTAGGATTCGTTTCCGGAACTGGTGGTACGACACTCAACGCAGCCGTAACGACGCCAAACGAGATTAGCGTCATTCTCGGTAGCGGTGGCGGATTCAACCAAACGACAAATGGCTTGGTGACTGCTCATGTTCTCAAGGCGCGTGGTACCGGTGCGGTCACGTTAGACGAGAACAACACGGTCGCAGCGGTTGCCGCAAACGTAAGCGGCAGCTTCTGGCTGAACAATGGGATGACACCACTCTCGGTGATCTCCCGTGGGAGTGCAGAGGGTACGATCAACGGCATCACGGCCAACAATATCGGCCTTGTCACAAGCAATACCCTGACTCTGGATGCGCCGCTCACGGCAACCAGCACTGGCGCTGTATCGTCCAGCGGTGTCACCGTAACCGACACACTCTGTACCGGTACCTGCGTTCGTCCGCACATTGAGCTCTACGCCCACGATGGGTTCACCAACAACGTTGGGGCGAGTGCACTCTCCCTGCCGCCAGGGAAATACTGGATGCTCACCACCGAGAGCCCCGCCGTCACCACCCTCAACGGGCTCCAACCCGGCGCGACCTCGTTTGACGCCCAGCGTACCGAAGACGGTGACATGTTGCTGTCCGCCAATAGACTATTCCATTACTTGGGAGCGACATCTGCCACGGTGGAACAAGTGGTTGCCAGTCAGGAGACGACTACCCCGGACGTCGGGACCACCACGCCAGCTCCAGCCGCTGTGGAACCTGCCGGTGGCACGGGTAGTGGCGGCGCGACCCTAAATACCTTCCCGACCTCGGCACCTGTCGTCACCAGCTTGCCCGGAATCACTACCCAGAGCTCTCTTACTCCCAGCCTGATCGTCAATGCATCCCGCTCGATGCCCACCCGCGCCGGCATTTTGAACCGTACCGATCTTGCGGCTCTGAATCAGCAGATGCACGACACCCGTACCCAACTGTTTAGCGAAGCACTGCAGATCCTGGCCAGCAACCCGAAAGCTGCCGATGTCCCGGACTGTGGCGAGGGCGGCTCCGAGGTCTGCATCGTCAAACGTGATCGCGGTGTCGCTGAGTTCGTTCCCATCGTCAAACGCAAGATCGCCCTGGTGATCGGCAACAACAGCTACCGCTCGCCTATCCCGGAACTGGAAACCGCCATCAATGATGTCACTGCCATTGGCGAAGAACTTGGCGCCAGACTTGGCTACGAGGTCAAGGTCGTGCAGGATGCCGGTCGCAAGGAGACCATCGACGCCCTCAACGACCTGATCCGCACCACGGGACCCGACGACAGCGTCCTCGTCATGTACGCCGGCCACGGCTACCTCGACGAGAAGACCGGAGCCGGCTACTGGATTCCCACTGACGCGAATGCCTTCAAACCGGATCAATGGATTTCCAACGACAGCATCGCCCGCGCCCTGAACAACATTCCGGCCAAGCAAGTCATGCTCGTCTCCGATAGTTGCTACTCAGGCTCGTTGACCAAGGAAGGCAAACAGACCGAGATAGTCGGCATCAGCCGTGACCAGACACTGACCCGGCGTTCCGTACTCGCCATGTCGTCCGGCGGAGAAGAGCCGGTTTCTGACGAAGGCGTCGATAACCACTCGATCTTTGCCTGGAATTTCCTCCAATCCATCAAGACCATGACCAATGAAACCTCCGGCCAGAAGCTGCACGCCGTGGTCAAGGAAGCCGTGACCAAAGACTTCCCGCAGGTGCCGCAATACGGCACCGTCGTCTCCGCCGGCCACACCGAAGGCGGCGAGTATCTATTGACTCCGAAAGCACCGACGCAGGGGGGAGCACGCTAATGAAAACCGCTCGCCCAATGGAAATTGCCAACCAAGCGCCGTCCCGCCAAAGCCGACTTTTAGGATCGACCATGAAACGCACCGTACTCGGCTCTCTTTTCATTGGCTTATCCGCCACCGTCTTTGCCGCCCCGCCCGATGCTGGGTCCCTCCTGCGTGACGAGATGCGCCGCGACCAGGCACCCGCCCCGCTGATGCCACCCAAGGCTGACGCTGCCGCGGACATCAAGACATCCGCCGACACCGGCCTTAAGATGGCCATCACCGCCTTCCGCGTGACCGGTCTGACGGCTGTCGCAGATGCGCAAGGATTCCTCGCCGCCCATGCCAACCAGTCGCACAGCATGGAAGGCCTGCACCGCGTTGCCGAGAAATTCGAGCAGTGGCTGCGCAGCCGAGGTCTGTTTCTCGCCCGTGCCTATATCCCGCCGCAAGACATCAAGGCCGGCGTCGTGGAGATTCGTGTTCTCGAAGGCCGCCTGGAAGGCATCGACATCAAGCGTGCACCGACCACCCGCCTTTCCGACGAATTGCTGCGCGACACCCTCGGCGGTGCGCTACCGCTCGGTGCGGCACTGGAGCAGGAGCGCCTTGAGCGTGGTCTGCTGCTATTGAACGACCTGCCGGTCGCCAGTGCTCGCGCGGTGCTCACGCCCGGCAAGGAACTCGGCGGTTCGCGCGTCACCATCGAAGCCGCCCAGGGGCCGGTGATGGGCACGAGTGTCGAGCTGGATAACACGGGCAATCGCTTTACCGGCGATTGGCGACTCGGTGCCGCGCTTGCCATCAATGATCCGAGCGGACGCGGGGATGCCTGGATCCTGCGTGGCACAGTCAGCGAAGGCAGTAGTTTCCTGCGTGCCGGTTATACCCTGCCGATCGGTAGCAATGGCTGGCGGATTGGTGCCGGCTTGATTGGTTCGCGTTACAACCTGTGCTGCGAGTCCTCTGTCACGGCGCTGGATTCGGATGGCCGGGCCACGGCGGTATCGGCCTTTGTCAGTTATCCGGTGCTGCGCACCCGCCTGGCGAATCTGGCACTGTCGGCGACGGCCTCAAACCGTGATTTCGTCAATCGCGCGCTGGGTGTTACCACCAGCGACAAGAGCAGCAAGAACCTCATACTGGCGGCGACCGGTGATTGGAGCGACATGACCGGCCTGACCGGTCTCGGGGCTTACACGAGCTATGTGGTGCAATGGACCAACGGCCGCCTAAATCTGGATGGCTGGCAGGCGGACAAGGCGACCGATGCGGTAACGGCCGGTTCGGCGGGCAGCTTTGGCAAATGGACGGCGCAGGCGAGTCATCTACTGCGGGTGAGCCAGACCTCAGCCGTCTATGCCGGCCTCTCCGGACAGATGGCGAACAAGAATCTGGATTCGTCGGAGAAGTTTGTCCTCGGTGGCCCGCAAGGCGTGCGTGCTTACCCGACTGGCGAGGCGAGCGGCGACGAAGGCTGGTTGCTGAATCTGGAATGGCGCCAGGAGTTGAATAGCGAATGGCGAGTGGTGGGCTTTGTCGATCACGGCAAGATCACGCTGCACAACACGCCATGGGCAAACTGGAATACCGCGACGCCTAGCCTGTCGAATCGCTACAGCCTCTCCGGCGCAGGTGTCTCGGCAGTGTGGACGCCGATGCCGGGAACGCAGATCAGCACGACGCTGGCAACACGATTGGGGAACAACCCGGCACGTGATGCGTCGGGCCGTGATGCGGATAACCGCTCGTCGGATTCGCGGGTTTGGGTACAGGGTAGCGTGGCGTTTTAAAAACTGCCACCCGCAGTCACCGCTGATTCGTCACTCTCGCGTAGGCGGGAGTGACAAAGAATTCGTCAGCAGCGACTACCCGCTATTCCTCAATCCTGCCGCGATACCATTAATAGTGAGATGAATCCCACGCTGCACCCTCTCGTCCGTTTCCCCGGCACGATGGCGGCGCAGCATTTCGATCTGGATATGATTAAGCGGGTCGAGGTAGGGAAAACGGTTACGAATTGAGCGCTTCAGCAGCGGGTTGCCGTCGAGCAACTCGGCCTGACCGGTAATCGCCAGCAAGGCGTCGATTGACGCTTGCCATTCCGCCTTGAGCAGCGGGAAGATCGCCTCGCGTAGTTCCACATCCGTCACCAGATACGAATAGCGCTCGGCGATGGCCATGTCACTCTTACCCAGCACCATGTCCATGTTCGACAACAGGGTGCGGAAGAAACCCCACTCGCGGGTCATTTCAGAAAGCAAGGCCATGCCGGCGTCGCCATGCTTTTCTTTCCACGCCGCGACCGCTGCACCAAAACCGAACCAGCCCGGCAACATCAATCGACATTGCGCCCAGGAGAAGACCCAGGGAATGGCCCGCAGATCCTCGATCGACGTGGTTTTCTTGCGCGATGCCGGACGGCTGCCGATATTCAGCGCGGCAATTTCTGCGATCACGGTTGATTCCCAGAAGTACTGCTCGAAACCCGGTGTTTCGTAGACCATTTTGCGATACGCGGTGAACGCAGCGTTGGAAAGCTCCTCCATGGCGGCAAGAAACTCGGGGCGCGGCGAATCGTGTTCATGCGCCAGCAGCGTGGCCTCCAGCGTCGCCGCAGCAAGGATCTCGAGGTTGCGGCGGCCAAGTTCAGGATTCGCGTATTTCGACGCGATCACTTCGCCTTGTTCGGTAATACGAATCTGCCCCTGCACAGCACCTTGGGGCTGAGCCAGGATGCCCTGGTAGCTGGGGCCACCGCCACGACCGACCGAGCCACCACGGCCATGAAACAGGCGCAGCGTGATTCCGTGTCGGGCGAAGACCTCGGTGAGCTTGATCTCGGCCCGATACAGCGCCCAGCCCGAGGTCAGGAAGCCACCGTCCTTGTTGCTGTCCGAGTAGCCGAGCATACATTCCTGCAAGGCCCGACGCGATCCGAGCAGGCGGTTGTAAAGTGGAATCGCTAGCAGCCGGTCCATGATGCCCCCGGCGTTGGCGAGGTCGCCGATGGTTTCAAACAAAGGCACAATATTGACGTCGAGCGCATGGTCCATCGGCCGCAGCAGACCGACTTCCTTGAGCAGCACGGCGACTTCGAGGATATCCGAGACGCCGTCAGTCTTCGAGATGATGACGTTTTCGATCGCCGCGCGGCCAAAGCGGCGGTGAATGCTGGCTGCCGTGTGAAAGATATCCAGTTCGCCCTGGGTTTCGTCGGAGTAATGGATACCGGGTGCCGCGAGTGGCCGGGGCGTCGCCAGCTCCTCAAGCAAGATCGCAATGCGCGCATTTTCGTCCATCACCCGGTAGTCGGTTCCCGGTCGCGCGATGGCCAGCAATTCGGCAACGGTGCGGGCGTGAACATCCGAGTTCTGACGCAGGTCGAGCGGCGCCAGATGAAAGCCGAAGATTGCCACGGCATGACGCAGGCGGCGCAAGCGGCCACGACCAAGCAGACCACAATTGTGGCTGATCAGGGAGCGGTGGAGGACATCGAGATCGGCAGCGAATTCGGCGGCCGTGACATACGGCGCGGCATCGGCGACCGCATGCCGCGGGGCCTCCAGGCCGTCGAGTTGCCGCGCGGTGGTTGCCAGTCGCGCATAGAAGCCGGCAATCGCACGCCGGTAGGGCTCATCCATGCGATGCGGACTGCGGTCCGGCGACTCCTCGGCCAGCCTCATCAGCTCGATGTCGGGAACCGAGATCAGTGATGTCGTAGTCGACAGTTCGGCGCCTAGTCGGTGCAACTGGTCGAGCAGATAACTGATGGCCTTGCGGCTTTGGGCCCGCATCGCACCGTCGAGCACCTCGGCGGTAACGAATGGATTGCCGTCACGATCGCCACCGATCCATGAGCCTGGACGCAGAAACGGCGGTAACTCCGGCAGGCCGTGCTCAGCCCAGCCGGGAATGGTCTTGGCCAGATGATCCTCACAGGTGTTGTAGACCCGAGGCAACTCGCGCAGGAATGTGGTGTCGTAGAACGACAGCGCATTGCTTACTTCGTCCATGACCGATAGCTTGGCCTTGCGCAACATCCGGGTTTGCCACAGACGCAATACCGCGCGCCGCAGCGCCTCGTCATGATCAGCCTGCTCATCCGGAGCAAGCTCGGTGCGATCGCGCTCATCGAGCAGGCGGGCGATTTTCCACTGGCAGTCAAGAATGCTTTTGCGCTGAACTTCGGTCGGGTGTGCGGTCAATACGGGGCGCACCTGTGCGCTGGCAAAAAATTTACCGAGTGCAACAGCATCCGTCCCGGCACTCAAGGCACGCTGCAGCGAGAAGGCCATGCTGCCCTCACGCGGTGGTGAACCGGCACGTGCATGGGCTCGCGCACGGCGAATGTGATGTTGGTCCTCGGCAATATTGGCGAGATGCGAAAAGTAGCTGAACGCACGGATCACCTGGCTGGTGCGCTCACGCGGCAGGTCGCACAGCAGCGCTTCCATCTCGACCCGTGCGGCGTGGTCAGCATCGCGGTGATAACGGATCGACAGGCGGCGGATTTCTTCGACGCGGTCGAAAACCGCGAGTCCTTCCTGTTCGCGCAGGGTGTCGCCGAGCAGGCGTCCAAGCAGACGAATGTCGTCACGCAGGGGTTGGTCTTTGTCTAGGTGGGCGTTCATGATTATTTCTCACGACGGAGTTGTTGTTGGCTATCGGCGATCGCGCTTTGCAGGTAGGAGCCGTAAAAATCGGCCAGGCGAAAACCGACAATGGATTCAGCCAGATTGGCCCCATCCGGGCCGTGGAACATCACGGTCGGGGCGAAGCGCGCTTTCATGTCACGTGAAAAGTCGGCGCTGGTGGTACGGCGGCCCTGGAAATCGATCATCGGTGTGGTGCGGTCCATATGCAGTTCGCGAATCACGGCCGGGGTCGCTGGGTCACGCGACAGCGGGCCAAGGTGCTCGCGCCGCACGCGTTCGCACCAGTTACAGTCATCGCGACTGTAAAGCACCAGCAGTGGCACGCCGCGCGCACCGGCCAACTTGGCATCGGCGGCAAGGTCGCGGGCTTCCGTGAGACTGCTTTGAGTCGCCGGGCGGGTCGCCAGATTCGGCGTCTGCGCCATCGCCGGGGCGGCGGCCAAGGCCGTGGCACATGCTAGAATTCCCAGTGAAATTCGGCCTAAACCTTTGCTGTGCCAAGCTTTCCGGCCGGTTGTCCGTTTCAAGTTCGTGCTGTACAGCATGCTCTGCCGCGAGGTCTTGCCAATGTGCGCACTCTTATCCATTTCCTGCTCCCTGCCCAATTTGTACCAGCCGTGACCACCACTTCACTCGCCCCAGAACTCGTTCCTGATCGCATCGTCATCGCCACGCGTGAATCCCGTCTTGCCCTATGGCAAGCGGAGCATGTGCGTGACCTTTTGCGCCGATTGTATCCGTCCTGCCGTGTCGAATTGCTCGGCATGACAACGCGTGGGGATCAAATTCTTGATCGCCCGCTGTCCAAGGTGGGCGGCAAAGGTTTGTTCGTCAAGGAGTTGGAAGCGGCGCTGCTGGACCGCGTCGCCGATATCGCCGTGCATTCGATGAAGGACGTGCCGATGACGCTGGAACCGGAGTTTGCGCTCGTCGCCATCGGCCCGCGCGAGGTACCACTCGACGCCTTCGTCTCGTCGAAGTACGCCAGCCTCGACGACATGCCGCCGGGTGCTGTAGTCGGCACCTCCAGTCTGCGGCGTGAGGCGCAACTGCATGCGCGTTACCCGTATCTCGCCGTCTCGCCCTTGCGCGGCAACCTCGATACGCGTCTGCGCAAGCTCGACGAAGGCCAGTTCGACGCCATCATTCTCGCCGCCGCCGGACTCAAGCGCCTTGGCCTGGGTGAGCGCATCCGCGCCACGATACCCGTAGGCGAATCATTGCCCGCCGTCGGCCAGGGCGCGCTGGGCATCGAAGCCTTGTCATCGCGACCCGAAGTCGCGCAGTGGATGGCTCCGCTCAACGATGCCATCACATCCGCCTGCGTGCGCGCCGAACGCGCCGTTTCGCGCGCCCTCGCCGGCAGCTGCGAAGTCCCACTCGGGGCCTACGCCGAGCAGCACGGAACAGAATTACATCTGCGTGGTTTCGTCGCCCGTCCGGACGGTTCAGAGCTGGCTCACGCCGACATGCGCGGCGAGGCCGCCAACCCGGAAGCCTTGGGCAATCGTCTGGCAGAAGCCTTGCGCGCACAAGGTGCTGCTGAAATTCTCGCCTCTTTGGCGCCGGTCATTCCCAGATAAAACTGTGGCCCTAACCACAACCGCACTCGCCGGGCGGCACATCGTGATCACTCGTCCGCTTGCTCAGGCCGGTCATCTGGCCGAGCAACTGGCCGAACTGGGCGCGACGCCAGTACGTTTCCCGGTACTGGCGATTTTCGATATCGAGGACAAGCGCCCCGTCCTCGATGCCGCAATTCGCCTGGAAAGCTACGACCTGGTCGTTTTCGTCAGCCCGAACGCGGTCAATAAGGCACTCGATGTCATGCTCCAGCATCGCCATTGGCCCATTGCCGTCGCGGCGGCAACGCTTGGCCGCAGCAGCGAGCGCGAATTAGCCCGACGCGGCGTGAAAGACATCATTTCGCCGCAGCTGCGCTTCGATTCCGAAGCCTTGCTGGAGGCGCCTGAACTGCAACAGATGGCCGGCAAACGCGTGCTGATTTGCCGTGGCGACGGCGGTCGCGAATTGCTCGGCGATACACTCGTCAGCCGTGGTGCGACGGTCGATTACCTGATGGTGTATAGACGCGGCATGCCTACTCTCGATCCCGCGCCCCTGCTCAAACTCTGGGAAGCGCACCAACTGGACGCCGTGACCTTGACCAGCAGCGAAGGTTTGCGCAACATGATCGGCATGATTGGTCATCTCGGTCACGCCTGGCTCAAGAACACGCCAACCTTTGTCCCGCACGCACGTATCGCCGAACAAGCCGCACAGTTCGGCCTGCGCCGCATTATTCCTACCGGGCCCGGTGACGATGGCCTGATCTCTGGTTTGCTAGCCTATTTCGATAGCAATGGACAACACTCCGAACACCTCGCTCCCGTCTGAACCGCCAACGCCCACCCGCGTAGAGTCCGAGTCCGTGATGCCGACCAACGTGCGACGCTCGCCGTCGTGGCTGGGCGGAATCGTTGGCATCCTTTTCCTACTGGTGCTCGGACTGTGGTGGAACACGCACGAGCGCATCAACACGCTGCGCGACGAAACCGCGCGCCAACTGGTCGCCAGCGATGATCACTTTCAAGTCGAGCTCAATGCGGTGCAAACCGATCACGACGCTCAGGTCGTCTTGCAAGAAAAGGTCGAGCTACTTGAGACCAAGCTGATTGCCGCACAGAATCAAACGGCGGCACTCGACGCCATGTATCAAGACATATTGCGCGGCGGGGATGAACGCTTGTTGCTCGAGATCGAACAATCCATCACGCTGGCCACGCAGCAGTTGCAACTGGCCGGTAATGTCGACGCCGCACTGATTGCCTTGCAGGCGGCTGATGCGCGCCTCGGCGGCTCGGTGCACGCGCGCCTGTTGCCCGTTCGACGCCTGATCGTACGCGACATCGAGCGTCTCAAAGCGCTGCCGACAGCGGATTTGGCAGGGCTCTCACTCAAGATCGACGGTGTCGTGGCAGTGATCGACAGCCTGCCTCTGGCGTATTTACATCGACCCGACCCAACAGCGGCGAAGGCGAGCGCCAAGCCAACGCCGACACTCCGTCCAGCACCGCCGACGTCGGCTTTCTCCACCAGCATGCTGGAAAAATTTGGCAAGGATCTCTGGCAGGAACTACAGCAACTCATCCGGATTGAGCGCATCAATCGTGATGATCCGGCACTGCTGGCCCCCAGCCAGACCTATTTCCTGCGTGAGAACCTGCGCCTGCGTCTCCTTAGCGCCCGACTCGCCTTGCTTCAGCGCCAGAGCATTACGTACAAGACCGATTTACAACAGGTGCAAGCCATGCTTGAGCAGTATTTCGATACCGAGTCCAAACCGGTTCAGACCGCGCTGACCACCGTGTCACGGCTTGCCGCAACCAATCCTGCACCCGATCTGCCAAGCTTGAATGAAACGCTAGCGGCAGTGCGCAGCGTCAAGATGCCTAACCTGGCAGGACGCTAAACGTGCGCGCAATTTTCTGGCTCCTGCTGCTCGCTGTCGTCGCCGTCGTCACCGCAATGGCCGCGAAGTACAATGTTGGCTATGTGCTGCTGGTGCTGCCACCCTGGCGGGCCGAGTTGTCACATAACTTTTTTATCTTGTTAATTGTTGCCCTGTTTGCCGTGATGTATGGCTTTTTGCGCGTCTTGCGGCACACCATCAACCTACCGCGCTCGGTTGCCGCTTTTCGCCAGGAGCGCACGCGGAATAAGGCGACAGACGAAGTGCAACAGACCAATCGTCTGCTGACCGAAGGGCGCTACGGCCACGCCTTACGCAGCGCCGAGCGCGCGTGGCCACAACTCGTTGAATCGAAGTTGCAAGCCGGCGTGCTGGCATTGGCCGCCTGGCGTGCCGCCCATGCCCTACACAATCCGGAACAGGTCGCTATCTGGCATGAACGGGTGAAACAGGCAGGCGACGATCTCGACCCCGCGCGCTTGATGACCGAAGCCACACTGGCCCTCGATGAGCGACGTTTTGATGACGCCCTTGCGGCGCTGCAATCCTTGTCGGGGCGAGGCGGCAAGCATATCGCCGCACTGCGCCTGCAGCTAAAAGCCGAGCAAGGACTGGGTAACTGGACCGAGGTAGCGCGCCTGGTGCGGCAACTGGAGAAAGCGAAGGCTTTAACAGCGGACCAAGCGCTTCCCCTGCGGCAGCGTGCGCTGCGCGAAACCCTGCGCGGACTGTACGAAGATCTGCCGAAACTACAACGGTACTGGCGCGACCTCGATGCCAGCGACCGCAGTTCGCCACCAATCGCCCTCGAAGCCGCGCGCGCTTTTGCCGCCGCCGATGATTGCCGTGAAGCGCAGCGGATCATTGAGGATGCGCTGGAGGACAACTGGGATTCGACGCTGGCTCTGGCCTACGCCGAATGCCATGGCGGCGATGTGCTGGGGCGTATTGCCCGTGCTGAAAAATGGCTGAGCCAGCACCCGCGCGACGACGCCCTCTTGCTTGGTCTCGGGCGCCTGTGTCGCGAACAGCAGTTGTGGGGCAAGGCACGCAGTTTCTTCGAAGCGTCGCTGGCGATTCTGCCAACGCATGCTGCACATGTCGAACTGGCGGCGCTGCTCGAAGAGCTCCAAGAGTCGGTGCTGGCGGGACGGCACTATCGCGCTGCCGCGCTGCTCAAGTAGTCCGTTTCGTCGCCGGAATCACTCCTCAAAGGCCTTTCAACCACGCCAAGCCTTCGACGGTCCCATTGACCGGTCGATATTCGCAACCCAGCCAACCCGTATAGCCAAGAGTGTCGAGCAGGCGAAACAGATACGGGTAGTTGATTTCGCCACGGTCCGGCTCGTTGCGCTCGGGAACACTGGCGATCTGGATGTGGCCGATATGCGGCAGGTAACGGCGAATCTTGGTGGCAAGATCGCCCTCGACAATCTGTGCGTGATACAAATCCATCTGAACCTTGAGGTTTGGCGCGCCCACTTCCTCACGGATAGCATGTGCTTCGGCTTGTGTGTTGAGGAAGTAGCCGGGCATATCACGGGTGTTGATTGGCTCGATCAGCAGCATGAGCCCCTGCCGGGCGGCTGCAGTGGCCGCATGACGCAGGTTGACGATATAGGTTTTGCGGTGCAACTCGCGGTCGCCGTCCGCTGGCAACAGGCCGGCCATTACGTGCAGGCGCGGTGTGCCGAGCGCAATGGCGTACTCGATGGCACGGGCGACACCGGCACGAAATTCGGCTTCGCGCCCGGGCAGGCATGCCATGCCTCGCTCGCCGGCCGTCCAGTCGCCGGGCGGCATATTGAATAACACGTTGTCCAGACCGTTGCCCTTGAGCAAACCGGCAATCTCCTGCGGCGAATGCTCGTAAGGGAAGAGAAATTCGACGCCCTCAAACCCGGCCTTGGCCGCAGCCCCGAAGCGCTCCAGGAACGGGACTTCGGTGAACATCATCGTCAGATTGGCGGCGAACCGAGGCATGACGTTTTCCTTTTTTGCCTATGTCGAACGGTCATCAATCGCGCGATTGAGATGGCGTCCCGCTATGGCGCCACCATGCGTTTCAGCGTGGCCGTGACAGCCACTTCAACAGCATGTCAAACAGCAGATTGGGCTTGATCGGCTTGCTCATGAAATCGCTCATGCCGGCGGCAAAACATCGTTCCTTGTCCTCGGCAAAGGCATTTGCGGTCATGGCGATGATGGGCGTAGTGGCTGTCTGCGCCTGCAAGCGAATTTGCCGTGTGGCCTCAAGGCCATCCATCTTCGGCATCTGCATATCCATCAGAATCAGGTCATAGGTGCTTTCCTGTGCCCGGCGCACTGCCTCGTATCCATCGACGGCGGTATCGACCACCAGGTCCAAGCTTTCCAGAATCATGGTCGTGATCTCGCGATTGACCGGCTCGTCTTCGACGACCAGGATGCGGCAGCCAACGTAATCGTTGGCGATGATCACTTCCGGGTCGGTCACCGGTGACGGCTCGACGACTAATGGCGGCACCTTGCCCTTCTTGAGGCTGACGGAAAACCAGAAGGTGCTGCCCTTGCCCTCGACACTACTGGCACCAGCATCGCCGCCCATCAGCTTGGCCAATTTGCGTGTGATAGCCAAGCCCAGCCCCGTGCCACCGTACTGACGCGTGGTGCTTTGGTCCGCTTGTTCGAAAGCGGCAAAGAGTCGCGTGACCGTGGCAGGGTCGATGCCGATACCCGTATCCTCGACTTCAAAACGAATCATGGCCTGCGTATCGGATTGATGCAGCAGACGAGTACGCAGCGTGATGGTGCCGGCTCTGGTGAACTTGACTGCGTTTCCGACATAGTTGAGCAAGGCTTGCTGCAGGCGCGTTGGATCACCCATAAGACCCGGCGGCAGGTCGTCGGATTCGATTTGCATCGTGAGGTGCTTTTCACGTATCTGGTCACCCAGGATGGCGACGATATTGGTGACGACCCGGTCGAGTCTAACGTCCGCCTCTTCCAGCACAAACTTGCCGGCCTCGATCTTCGACAGGTCAAGGATGGAATTCAGAATCTCCAGCAGGTGCTGGCTGGCGGTTTCAAGTTTGTCCAGTTGATCCGACTGCGATGCCGTCAAGCCGCCAGCACGAACCAAATGTGCCATGCCGCTGATGGCATTCAATGGCGTGCGGATTTCATGCGACATGTTGGCGAGAAACGCGCTCTTGGCGACATTGGCGGTTTCCGCTGCGTCTTTGGCGACCTGTAACTCGGCGGTGCGGTCATGGACAAGTTGTTCGAGCTGTGTCCGATGCAGTTCCAGTTCCTCGCGCGCGGCCTTCATTTCAGTGACATTGCGCGTGACCGAAAGAATGCAGGAAACGCCTTCGATGTCGATGATCGCTGCCGACATCAAACCCCAGAGTTTCGTCCCATCCTTGCGCACGAAGCGCGCTTCGAGGTTGCGGCATTCGCCGGTATCCTGCAGCAACTTCACCAGATGTTTTCGGTCAGCTGGCTCGGCCCAGACGTTTAGTTCAAGTGAAGTGCGGCCGATCACGTCGTCCCGGTTGTAGCCGGTGATGTCGAGAAAGCCTTGATTGACATCGACAAACAGACCATCCGTGATGCGGTTGATGTTGATCGCATCGATGCCATTTTGAAAAGCTGCGCGGTAGCGTCGTTCGCTGGATTCCAGCGCGTGCTCCAGATGCTTGCGCTCGGTAATGTCTTCGTAGATGCCGAGAACACCGATCGTGTCGCCGCGCGCATTGCGCAGCGGCACTTTGGAAGTGCGCAACCAAATGGTTTGACCATCCGGCGTGCTTTGCGGCTCGTCGTAAGATAGCTTGGAAACGCCGGACTCCATCACCCGACGGTCGTCGGCGCGGTAGAGGTCGGCCTGTGCCGACCAGCCCATCACGTAATCGTCACGGCCGATAATTTCGCTGGGCCTTGATTTCCCTGCATCGCGGGCAAAGGCCGGGTTGCAGCCGAGGTACTTCAACTCGCGGTCTTTCCAAAACACCCGCATCGGCGCGGTATCGATCACCGTTTGCAGCAGGGCCTTGGATTCGGCGACGGCGGCTTCGGACAGGCGCAGCGCATCGCGTTCGGCTTCCGACTGTTTGAGTGCCACGACCAGACTGGCGCGCGCATCGTCACGGTCGGATTCCAGCGCACGCGTCAGTTGTTCGCTGTCGCGGCAAAGCTGGATCGCCTTGGCCAGGTTGCGCAAGACCGGCTGAAATACTTCGGTCAGCGGCAAGTCGCTGGTCACCGGTCCTGGCGCCAATAGCAGGATGGTGGTCGTGCCATCAACAGGTAAACGCAGGCAATGCGAGAAGGGGCGATTCCCTGGCAAGAGTGCCAGCAGTTCGCTATCGGCGAGTAATTCGACCTTGCCGAGCAACAGTGCCGACGGCAACTCCAAGGTGCGTCCGCGCTGATCCTGCAGTACATGGTCGCCGATCACGGCGGCCAACTGACCACGGACCTGGTTCGCACCTGCCACCTGATCCAGCACCACAAGACCGACGGGGAACGAGGTGTGATACAGCAGGCGCTGCAACACTCTGGTCAGCAGCGCATCCAGTCTGACTTCACTGCCGACAGTAAGCGTCAGATCATAGAGGACGGAAAGGATGTGCTCGCGGTTCATGTCCCCTGCCAGGGTGTGCATACCAGGGTAGCGTTGTGGAACAGCGGATAACCCCAGGCCTGGGTGCTGCCGATTTCGCCGAGCGACAATGCACCCGCCATGTTGGCGACACCCGTAAGCGCATTGAGCGCGACGAGTTCGGTGGCCGCATCGTCGCCGAGGTGCATGCGCCGGCCGGCGCAATAGAAGGTCAGCAGTTGGCGATCATTCAAGCTGCCATTGGCAGATTCGAGCCCTTGGCAAAGCTGGGAAATACACTGGCCGGCATTGGCTGTCGGTGCCCGCAGCAGCGCCAGGATCGCATTTTCCGGAACTTCGCCGACGCAATACAGCGAGCCGTCGTCGGTCAGTGCTACCGGAATGCGCACCACCACTTCCTGGTTGGCACGCAGGATACCGAACGGAAAATGCACGGCGTACTGGTAGAAGTTTTCGCGCGTCAGCTCGATGCCGTACTCGGACTTGATGATCTCCTGATACACATCAAAAGCCGGTCGCCAGTCGATGCTGATCACCTGATTGCCCGCCGTCGACGTCGCCGTCATCGCCCGCTGGGGTGTCGCATAACCGTGCTCCAGGACCGTGGTTGCCGTGCCCGGTAAGAGCAGAGCGAGAACGCCGTCACCGACAAGATGTTCGCTATCGAACAGGCAGGGCATGGGCTGGAAGGTTTCGCTACCGGCGTTCACCCCGGCGTAGTTCACACGATCGGCAAGCTGTAGATACAGCCCATCAAGAATGGTCGCAATATTGGGCACGAGGCCGTCAAACAGCAGGTAGAGCGTCGGCTTTACGGGGCCAGCACCGAGGCCGGAAAGTGTGGGCCGGATAGCGTTGGCAATCTTCTCTGCGGCGTCGGGGTCACCGCTATTCAGGTCGGGAATCAAAAAAGCGGGCGGTGCCTGATCAAGTAACAGCAACCAGGCACCATCGGTGCGAAACCCCTGCGGTGTAACCAACGCAGGAAATATGCCACCGACCAGAGGCACACTGCGGGCTCGGCACGCCGCCTGCAGCAGGGACAATTTGTCTTTTTCCGCCTCGGGCAGCAAAGCGAGAATGCCCATCGTTGGATGAGAGGCTTGCCAGTCGGCAAGCGTCGAATCGATGA
Organism: Propionivibrio dicarboxylicus; assembly: GCA_945902805.1. Lineage (GTDB taxonomy): Bacteria > Pseudomonadota > Gammaproteobacteria > Burkholderiales > Rhodocyclaceae > CAMDMZ01. The sequence goes on from CAMDMZ010000016.1 coordinate 78,812, forward strand.
GCCCGGGCTCGATCGACAGGTGACGCATCGTTTGAGTAGCCATCCGGCGATTATCCCTGAATTGACTCAAGCAGGTAGGCAAAAAAGTCGGTGCTGGCAGGACGGCGTCACGCAGCTTGGTACCTTGGCACCTTGGCGCCGGCTCGCTACACCCAGTCGCGTGGTGGCAAGAAGTCGGAATAGAGCCTGGCTTCGGCGCTACCGGGTTCGGGCTGCCAGTCATAACGCCATTTGACGATAGGCGGCAGCGACATCAGGATCGACTCGGTGCGCCCGCCGGATTGCAGACCGAACAGCGTGCCGCGATCCCAAACCAGGTTGAACTCGACGTAGCGACCACGCCGGTAGGCCTGAAAGTCGCGTTCGTGTTCCGTGTAAGGCAATTCGCGACGGCGTTGCAGCAGGGGCAGATAGGCGCGGGTGAAACTGTTGCCGACGGCTTGCGTCAAGCCGAAGCACCGGTCAAATCCACCTTCATTGAGATCATCGTAAAAGATGCCGCCGACGCCGCGTGCTTCATTGCGGTGTTTGAGGAAAAAATACTCGTCGCACCATTTTTTGTAGCGGGCATGGACGTCGCCACCATCGCCACCATCGTCACCAAAGGGCGCCAGCGTGTCCTTGCAGGTCTGATGAAAATGCCGTGCGTCGTCTTCAAAGCCGTAGTACGGCGTCAGGTCCATACCGCCACCAAACCACCAGACGGGCGCCTCGGTTTCGTGCAGGGCAACGAAGCAGCGCACGTTCATGTGCGCGGTCGGGCAGTAGGGATTGCGCGGATGCAGCACCAGCGAGACACCCATCGCCTCCCAGCGCCGACCGGCCAGTTCGGGGCGATGCGCGGTAGCCGAGGGCGGTAGTTTGTCGCCCATCACATGCGAGAAATTGACACCGCCGCGTTCGAACAGTTTGCCTTCTTCGATCAGCCGCGAAATACCACCGCCGCCGGCGGGGCGATCCCAGGAATCGGTACGGAAAGGCAGCCCGTCGGCGGTCTCGAGTTCGGCGACGATGCGCGCTTGCAGACCGATGAACCAGTCCTTCAGTGCCGGGATGTCGATCGCGTCAGACATCGGACAAGGTCATGGCAAGGACTTTTTCGCTCTGGCGAGTGCGGAAATCATTGAGCTTCTGTGCCAGATCGCGGCCGAGTTCGTCGTTGGCGGTGGCGATGATGGCGATGGCAGTGAGTGCGGCATTGGCGGCACCCGCTTCACCGATGGCGAAGGTGGCGACGGGGATGCCTTTGGGCATTTGCACGATCGAGAGCAAGGAGTCGAGGCCGTTCAGATGCTTCGACGGCACGGGCACGCCAAGCACCGGGACGATGGTTTTGGCCGCCAGCATGCCGGGCAGATGGGCGGCACCGCCGGCGCCGGCAATGATGGCGCGCAGGTCGCGTTCCTGCGCCACGGCGGCGTAGTCGAACAGCAGGTCGGGCGTGCGATGGGCGGAGACGACCTTGGCCTCGTAAGGCACGCCGAATTCCTTGAGCATGGCGGCGGCGGCCTGCATGATGGGCCAGTCGGAATCCGAGCCCATGACGATACCTACCAAGGGGCGACCTGATGGCTTCACTTGAGCGTCCTTTCCGCCGATTCCATGGTGTTGGTGAGCAACATGGTGATGGTCATCGGGCCGACACCGCCGGGTACCGGCGTGATGAGACCGGCGACGTCTTTCGCGGTTTCGAAGTCCACGTCACCGCACAGCTTGCCGGCATTCGGTCCACTGGCGAAACGATTCATGCCGACATCGATCACCGTCGCGCCGGGCTTGATCATGTCGCCGGTAATCATGCGTTCCTTGCCCACGGCGGCGACCAGAATATCGGCGCGGCGGGTGTGGAAAGCCAGATCCTTCGACCGCGAATGGCAAATCGTGACCGTGGCGCTTTGCGCTAGCAGCAGCATGGCCATCGGCTTGCCAACAATATTACTGCGGCCGACTACCACGGCTTCGGCGCCGGCAATCTTGACGCCTTCACTCTCCAGCATCTTCATCACGCCGTAGGGCGTGCAGGGAATGAAACGCGGATTCCCCTGCATCAGCGCGCCGACGTTCTCGGCGTGGAATCCGTCCACGTCCTTGGCGGGTGAAATTGCCTCGAGCACCGCCTCGGAATCAAAGTGCTTGGGCAAGGGCAGTTGCACGAGGATGCCATGCACACTGGCATCGGCATTCAGCTCGGCGATCTTGGCGAATACGACCGCCGGTTCGACATCGGTCGGGTACACGAACTTCAACGAACGCATGCCGGTCTTTTCGCAGCCGGCCACCTTGTTGCGCACATAGACGGCGGAAGCCGGATCTTCGCCGACCAGAAGCACCGCCAGGCAGGGCGTCACGCCGCGTTCTTTCAGGGCAGCGGCACGTTCCGCCAGACCACCACGCACGCTTGCCGACAGGGCGACGCCATCGATAATCCGCGCCGTCATGCCAGCACCGACTTTTTCTCGTGCGCGGCGGCGGCATCGGCCGACCGACCGGCTTCGAAGGCACGACGATTGAGTTCGACCATTTGCGGTTTGCGCGCGCGGAAGCGTTTGAGAATCGATTCCAGCAGGACCTCGGAAGGAAACGGCAGATGGTCGGCCATGGCGCCGAGCATGACGGTGTTGCCTAGGCGCACATCGCCCAGATCCATCGCAATTTCCATGGCGTCGAAGGCGTGCACCTCGAATCCACGGGCGCGAATTTCAGCCAGTGGATCGTCCGGATAGTCGTAAAGACCGATATCGACCACCGGCGGCACCAGGCGCGCGGTATTCATCAGCACCAGGCTGCCGGGCTTCAGGTAGTGGCACCAGCGCAGGGTTTCGGCGGATTCAAAACCGACCAGCAGATCGGCCGTGCCGGCCATGATTTGCGGCGAGAGCACCTTGGGGCCAAAACGCAGATGCGAAGAAACCACACCGCCACGTTGCGCCATACCGGCAACTTCGGTTTTCTTGACATCGTGACCGAGCGCGATGGCGGCTTCTGCCAGAATCTCGGTGGCGGTCATGACGCCCTGGCCGCCGATGCCGACGACGAGAATGTTGGTGATGTTATCTGTCATATCGGGTTCTCAGTGACGGACCAGGCGCATCGGCTTGGTCAGGTCGGCATGGACGATGGCGTCCGGGGCACAAGGTTGCACACACAGCGTGCAGCCAGTGCACACCGACGTCTCGATGCGCACAAATTGCAGTTCAACTTCCTTGCCACTCGGCTTGATCACCTTCTCGCGCCGCGTGACGTGAATCGCCGGACAGCCGACATCGACGCAATTGCCGCAGCCGGTGCATTTGTCGTCGATGACTTCGTAGGGTTTCTGCTTCTTGTAGTCGTCGATCAGAACGCAAGGCTGATCGGTGATGATCACCGACACCTCGGGAATCTTGATCTCGTCGCGGATAGTCTTGAACAACGCCGGCAGGATGTAGGGATCGACGACGTGGATGCGTTCCTTCTTGACGCCCAGCGATTCAACCAGCTGGGCGAAGTTGACGCGCGGCGCCTCGTCGCCGTGGATGTCGCGCCCCGTTCCGGGATTCGACTGGCCACCGGTCATGCCAACGGCGCGGTTGTCGAGCAGCAAGACGGTGACGTTGCCGCCGTTGTAGACGATGTCGAGCAGGCCCTGCATGCCCATGTGCAGGAAGGTCGAATCACCGATCACCGCGAGAATGCGCTTGTCCTTATCGGACTCGCCACGGCCCTTGTCAAGCCCGAGCGCAATGCCCATCGAGGCGCCCATCGAGATGGTGGTGTCGAGCGCGTTCCACGGGTGGCCGGCACCGAGCGTGTAGCAGCCGATGTCGCCGGAGATGGTGAGGTTCTTGATCTGCGCCAGCGTGTAATAGACGCCCAGATGCGGGCAGGCCACGCACATGGTCGGCGGACGCGGAAAGACCTTGGCGGCCGGCGTGATGCCCTCGGGCACTGGCTCGCCGAGCAGCTTGGCAATCGCGGGCTTGAGCACGTTTGGGGCCAGTTCGCCTTGGCGCGGCAGGATTTCCTTGCCCAGACAATTGATGCCGGCGGCCTTGAGCTCGAGTTCGACCAGCGGTTCAACTTCTTCAGCCACCACCAATAGCTCGACCGTCGCCGCGAAGGCGCGAATCTTCTCCAGCGGCACCGGGCACGAGAAGCCAAGCTTCAGCACCGGCGCATCCGGAAAGCTCTCGCGCACATGCATGTAAGCCGGTCCCGAGGTGACAAAACCGACACGTTTGTCCTTACCGTTGTCGATCAGGTTCCAGGGCGAAATCTCGGCCTCGGCACGCAACGTGATGTCGCGCTCGAACATCATGGGAATTCGTTTGCTGGCGCCGGCCGGCGTCATCACCCAGCGCGCCGGATCTTTCTTGAAGCCGCTGGACGGATACGCCTGCCGTTCGCCCACCGTCACCAATCCCTTGACGTGATTGATGCGCGTGGTCATACGCAGGATGACGGGAACCTGGAACTTTTCAGAGAAGTCGAAAGCCGCCTTGGTCATCTCGTAGGCTTCCTGCGAATCGGCCGGCTCAAACAGCGGAATGTGCGCAAAGCGGCCCCAGTAACGCGAGTCCTGCTCGTTTTGCGAGGAAGACAATCCGACGTCGTCGGCAATGGCGATCACCAAACCACCAGCCACGCCGGTCAGCGTCAAGGTCATCAGGGCATCGGAGGCGACGTTCATGCCCACATGCTTCATGCAGCAAAACGAGCGCGAACCGGCAAAAGCGGCGCCGATGGCCACCTCCAGCGAAACCTTTTCATTCACCGACCACTCGGTATAGATATCGGGGTAAGTGGCGATGACTTCGAGCATCTCGGTGGACGGAGTGCCGGGATAAGCGGCGGCAACACGCACGCCAGATTCCCAGACAGCACGGGCAACCGCTTCGTTACCGGAAAGAAGGACGCGCGTAGCGCTGGGCACGGGTAACACTGCAGCCATGAAAGCCTCGACTAATGAATGGAATTACGAAAAACTAACCTGCGCCGGGAAACACCGCCCTGACGCAGGTCAACAGACCTGCATTATCCGAAAAAACATCTGCCAAGTCGATGACTTGCCCCGGAGTCGAGGCAGAAAGTCGGTTCTGGTGGGACGGCGCCAAATTGCCGATTCAGCCAGGTGCTAGCATTCACACCCCATGCAAATTGACCAAATACGCCATTTCCTGCGCGACCGGGGTGCCAAGACCTGTCATGAAGAACGGGTGTTGCGTGCCTGGCTTCAGGCGGCGGCACTGAACAGCGGCAAGGTCGCTGCCGAGAATTTTTTCCCTCTACCCGTGCGGACTGGGCTTGCTGAACTGGAAACGCAGTTGGCGAGCCTTTTGCGAGTGGTGTCGGAGCATACCGGCGCCGACGGCTCAGTGCGTCTGCTCTTGGCCCTTGCTGACGGGCAGACTCTGGAAACGGTGCTCCTGCCCGGTGACGGTGTGTGCGTATCAACCCAGGTGGGTTGCGCCGTCGGTTGTGTGTTCTGCATGACCGGCAAGGATGGCTTGCTGCGCCAGTTGGGAAGTGCCGAGATCGTAGCCCAAGTGGTCCTAGCGCGGGCGCGGCGGCCAGTCAGGCGCGTGGTCTTTATGGGCATGGGCGAGCCGGCACACAACATGGATAACGTACTTGAGGCGATCCATCTGTTGGGCTCCTGCGGTGCGATCGGCCACAAGAACCTAGTGTTCTCGACGGTGGGTGATCATCGCGTGTTCGATCGGCTGCCGCAGGAATCGGTGAAACCGGCACTCGCCCTGTCGCTGCACTCGACACGTGCGGAACTGCGCGCACAACTGCTGCCAAAGGCGCCACGGATCGATCCGGCGGAACTGGTCGAACTCGGCGAGACTTACGCCCGCGCCACGGCGTATCCGATTCAGTACCAATGGACGCTGCTGGAAGGCATCAATGATAGCGACGATGAGCTTGCCGGGCTGGTGAAGTTGCTCGCCGGGAAATACGCGCTGATGAACTTCATTCCCTATAACGCGGTAGACGGCGGTGGCACCCTGGGTTTCCGTCGCCCATCGACCGAGCGGGCCATGAGCATGACTCGTTATCTTCAGCAGCACGGCATCGTCGCCGCACTGCGCCAGTCTGCAGGGCAGGATGTCGATGGCGGCTGCGGCCAACTGCGCGTGCGCGAAATCAGTCCACCGGAAGCCTCAACCGGCACGTCAACGCATAGCCATCAGCTATCACGCAGATGAAAACAAACTATTAGAGTTATTTCTCCGTCGCGAATAACATTCATCCCGTCGCAGATTTATTCCCCACCAATAACCACGCAAGGAGATTCCCCCATGTCCCTGATCAACACCACCGTTCAACCGTTCAAGGCCCAGGCCTTCCACAATGGCAAGTTCATCGAAGTGACCGAAGCCAGCCTCAAGGGCAAGTGGTCCGTCGTGATCTTCATGCCGGCCGCCTTCACCTTCAACTGCCCGACCGAAATCGAGGACGCCGCCAACAACTACGCCGAGTTCCAGAAGGCCGGCGCCGAGGTGTACATCGTTACCACCGACACGCATTTCTCGCACAAGGTTTGGCACGAGACCTCGCCTGCCGTTGGCAAGGCCCAGTTCCCGCTGGTTGGCGATCCGACCCACGCCCTGACCCGCGCCTTCGATGTGCATATCGACGAAGAAGGCCTGGCCCTGCGCGGCACCTTCGTGATCAATCCTGATGGCGTGATCAAGACCCTGGAAATCCACTCCAACGAAATCGCCCGTGACGTTTCCGAGACCCTGCGCAAGCTGAAGGCCGCCCAATACACCGCCTCGCACCCGGGCGAAGTCTGCCCCGCCAAGTGGAAGGAAGGCGCGAAGACCCTGGCTCCGTCGCTGGACCTGGTCGGCAAGATCTAAGTTTGTTGCAACGGGAAAGGGCGCCCCGGCGCCCTTTTTCCGGCCTCATCAATAGTTAATATCGATTGAATCGGAGAAAGTCATGCTAGAAGCCAATATCAAAGCCCAACTCGGCGCTTACCTCGAAAAGCTGCAGCGCCCCATCGAACTGGTTGCCTCGCTCGACGACAGCAGCAGTGCTCATGAAATGCGCAGCCTGCTGGAGGATATTGCGAGCCTCTCCGCCAAGGTCGCAGTCCGCTTCGATGGCGCCGATGCACGCAAACCCTCATTTTCGGTCGCCGCCGTCGGCGAAGCCCCGCGCATCCGCTTTGCCGGCCTGCCGATGGGCCACGAATTCACCTCGATGGTGCTCGCTCTGCTCCAAACCGGCGGCCATCCGCCCAAGGTCGAGGCCGCGCTGATCGAGCAGATCAAAGCTATCCCCGGCAAGTTCAAGTTTGAGACTTACGTTTCGCTGGAATGCCATAACTGCCCGGACGTCATCCAGGCACTCAATCTCATGGCCGTGCTCAATCCCGGCTTTGAAAACGTGATGATCGACGGCTCCCTGTATCAGAAGGAAGTCGAAGAACGCCAAATCATGGCGGTGCCCATGGTCTTCCTCAACGGTGAACATTTTGGACAGGGTCGCATGTCCATTGAGGAAATCGTCGCCAAGCTCGATACTGGCGCGGCAACACGCGAGGCCGAAAAGCTCGACGCCAAAGAAGCCTACGACGTACTCGTCGTCGGCGGTGGCCCGGCCGGTTCAGCGGCAGCGATCTACGCCGCACGCAAAGGCATTCGCACCGGCGTGGTCGCCGAGCGTTTCGGCGGCCAGGTGATGGATACCCTGGGCATCGAGAACTTCATCTCGGTACAACACACCGAAGGCCCCAAGCTGGTTGCCGCACTCGAGCAGCACGTCAAGGAATACGGTGTCGATATCATGAATCTGCAGCGGGCCGAGGCCTTGATTCCGGCCGAAACCAATGGCGGATTGCATCAACTCAAGCTCACCAGCGGCGCGACGCTGAAAGCGAAGAACATCATCCTTGCCACCGGCGCCCGCTGGCGCGAAATGAACGTGCCGGGTGAACAGCAATACAAGGCCAAGGGCGTCTGTTTCTGCCCGCATTGCGACGGCCCGCTGTTCAAGGGCAAGCGCGTCGGCGTGATCGGCGGCGGCAACTCTGGCGTTGAAGCGGCGATCGACCTGGCTGGCATCGTGGCGCATGTCACGCTGATCGAGTTTGACACCAAGCTGCGCGCTGATGCGGTATTGCAAGACAAATTGCGCAGCCTGCCCAACGTGACGATCATCATGAACGCGCTCACCACCGAAGTGACCGGTGATGGCGAGAAGATGAATGGTCTGTTCTACAAGGATCGCGCCACCGAGGCCCTGCACCACATCGAAATGGAAGGCGTCTTCGTCCAGATCGGTCTGTTGCCGAATACCGCGTGGCTCAAGGGAACCCTCAACCTCAGCAAACATGGCGAGATCGAGATCGATGCGCGCTGTCATACCTCCGTGCCTGGCGTCTTTGCTGCGGGCGATGCGACGACCGTGCCTTACAAGCAGATCATTATCGCCATGGGTGAAGGCGCCAAAGCCAGTTTGTCGGCCTTTGATCACCTGATCCGCAGTTCCAGCAATTCCTGATCAGGACGAAGATTGCAAACACGACGGGCACTACACGAGTGGTGTCCGTTATTGCGTGAACAACTCGGCGCTGACAGGACGGCGCTGCATCAGGGTGATAACCACCGTGAGAGAATCTGGCAAAGGCAGTCCATGTACCGCCATTTCCCGCGCCCGAATTCTCGAGTGCACCTTGTAAGTTGCGGGGGCTTCCGCTCCGCGACGGTTGAACCAAACGGGAGCAATTATCTTGCAGTCGACTCAAGAATTACCACGGTCCGTCAGTTTGGCGGAACGCTATCAGTCCATCCGCCAGCGTACCCTCGCACTCGCTGCGCCGCTTTCCCCGGAAGACTGCTGCGTGCAGCCGATGGTGGAAGCCAGCCCGACCAAGTGGCATCTCGGGCATACCGCCTGGTTTTTTGAAACCTTTGTGCTGGAACCCTGGGAAGCGGATTTCCGGCCGTTTCACCCGGCGTTTCGTGTTCTGTTCAATTCCTACTACAACGCGGTAGGCAACAAGCACCCCCGTCCGCACCGCGGATTGCTGACGCGGCCAGGGTTGGACGAGGTTATCGCCTATCGCGCCAACGTTGATGAACGCGTGGCTAACTTGCTGGCCACGACCGGGGATCAAGAACTTCAGGCCACCATTGAGCTCGGCTTGCATCACGAGCAGCAGCATCAGGAGTTGCTGCTCACCGATATCAAGTATTTGCTTTCGTGCAATCCGTTGTTTCCTGCCTACCACGACCGTATCTCGACGACGACCGAGAACCCGGTTATGGCCTGGATTTCGTTCGCTGGTGGCCTGGTCGAAATCGGGCATACCGGAAGCGCATTCAGCTTTGACAATGAGTCGCCGCGCCATGTTGTGTTTCTGCAGCCCTACGCGCTCTCTTCGCGACTGGTGACAAACGGTGAATATGCGAAATTCATCGCATCCGGTGGCTATCGAGATCCTGCCCACTGGTTGGCGGAAGGTTGGGATTGGCGCGTAGCGCAGAATCGCGAAGCACCGCTGTATTGGCATTCGCATGACACGCACCAAAAACATGAGGGAACCTGGGAGGAATTTACATTGGCAGGTTTGCGTCCACTCGATCCGGCGCAGCCAGTAGTGCATGTCTCGTATTACGAGGCGGATGCCTACGCCCGTTGGGCCGGAGTGCGCCTGCCGACCGAGGCCGAGTGGGAACATGCTGCTGCCGCCCAGTCGCTCGATGGGCATTTTGCCAATGCAGGACTATTCCATCCGCGTTCTGCCACGGGAGCGGGCATTGTGCAGTTGTTCGGTGATACATGGGAGTGGACGCAGTCCGCCTATGCCCCTTATCCGGGATTCCGCGCGCCTGCAGGAGCAGTCGGCGAATACAACGGCAAATTCATGGTCAACCAGTACGTGCTCCGCGGTGGTTCCTGTGTCACGCCGGAAGGACACATCCGCAGCACGTATCGAAACTTCTTTCATGCCAATGCCTGTTGGCAGTTTTCGGGCATCCGACTAGCCAGATCCTGATCGCTTTGCCATGCGCCAAGCCGGACTCTTGCGATAGTCCAGACGCATCACCCTCATAGCGAGGATTCAATGGTCTTCAAGGTTTCCCTCGCGTACTCTTTGCGACATGGAGAGATTTGACTCAATCCATACTTACACCATAGCCAAAGGAGATTAGAACCATGAGCAACGGAGGAAAATGTCCCGTCATGCACGGCGGAGTGACATCCGCGAATATGTTGAATATGGATTGGTGGCCGAAGGCCCTGAACCTCGACATCCTGCACCAGCACGACACGAAGACCAACCCGCTGGGGGTAGGCTTCAACTATCGTGACGAACTCAAGAAGCTCGACATCGAAGCATTGAAGCGTGACGTCAAGGCGCTGATGACCAACAGCCAGGACTGGTGGCCGGCCGACTGGGGCCATTACGGCGGCCTGATGATCCGCATGGCCTGGCACTCCGCGGGCACCTACCGCATCGCGGATGGCCGCGGCGGCGGCGGCACGGGAAACCAGCGTTTCGCGCCGATCAACTCCTGGCCCGACAACGCCAACCTCGACAAGGCGCGTCGCCTACTCTGGCCGATCAAGAAGAAGTACGGCAACAGGATTTCGTGGGCCGACCTGATCCTCCTCGCCGGCACGATGGCCTACGAGTCGATGGGTCTGAAGACCTTCGGTTTTGCCTTTGGCCGCGAGGATATTTGGCATCCCGAGAAGGACACTTACTGGGGTGCCGAGAAGGAATGGCTCGCCCCCAGCGGTGGCATCAACAGCCGCTACTCCGGCGAACGCGATCTGGAAAACCCGCTCGCTGCCGTGATGATGGGCCTGATCTACGTGAACCCCGAAGGCGTGGACGGAAAGCCCGACCCGTTCAAGACCGCTCGCGATGTGCGCATCACCTTCGAGCGCATGGCGATGAACGATGAAGAGACCGTGGCGCTCACCGCCGGCGGCCACACCGTCGGCAAGGCACACGGCAACGGTAGCGCCGCCAATCTTGGCGCTGCTCCGGAAGGGGCGGACATCGAGGAACAGGGCCTCGGCTGGAACAACCACACATCCCGCGGCATCGGCCGCGATACGGTGACCAGCGGCATCGAAGGCGCATGGACGACCTACCCGATGAAATGGAATACCGGCAAGGGCAGCTACTTCGACCTGCTGCTCAACCACGACTGGGAGCTCAGGAAGAGCCCGGCCGGCGCCTGGCAGTGGGAGCCGGTCAACATCAAGGAAGAAGACAAGCCGGTGGATGCCGAGAATCCGTCGGTGCGCTGCAACCCGATGATGACCGATGCCGACATGGCAATGAAGATGGACCCGGACTACCGCAAGATCTCCGACCGCTTTTTCAAGGACCCGGCCGCTTTCGAAGCCGCCTTCGCCCGCGCCTGGTTCAAGCTGACCCACCGCGACATGGGCCCAAAGGCGCGGTACATCGGCCCGGATGTACCCAAGGAAGACTTGATCTGGCAGGACCCGGTGCCCGCCGGCCGCAAGGATTACGACGTCACTGCCGTCAAGGCGAAGATCGCCGCCAGCGGCTTGAGCATCGGCGAGATGGTCGCTACCGCCTGGGACAGCGCACGCACTTTCCGGGGCTCGGATAAACGGGGTGGAGCGAATGGCGCGCGCATCCGCCTCGCGCCGCAGAAGGACTGGGAAGGCAACGAACCAGCGCGCCTCGCCAGGGTGCTGGCGGTCTATGAAAGGATCGCCGCCGAAACGGGCGCCAGTGTGGCTGACGTGATCGTGCTGGCCGGCAACGTGGGCGTCGAGCAGGCGGCCAAGGCAGCGGGATTCGACATCACCGTGCCCTTCGCGCCGGGTCGCGGCGACGCCACGGCCGAACAGACGGATGCCGAATCCTTCGACGTACTTGAACCGCTCGCCGACGGCTTCCGCAACTGGCTGAAGAAGGATTACGTCGTGCAGCCCGAGGAACTCCTACTCGACCGCGCCCAGTTGATGCGCCTCACCGCCTGCGAGATGACGGCGCTCATCGGTGGTATGCGCGTCATCGGCACCAACCAAAGCGGCACGAAGCACGGCATGCTGACCGATCGTGTCGGCGCCCTGACCAACGACTTCTTCGTCAACCTCACCGACATGGCCTACACGTGGAAACCGTCCGGCAAGAACCTCTACGAGATCCGCCACCGCAAAACTGGTGCCGTGAAGTGGACGGCGACTCGCGTTGATCTGGTGTTCGGCTCCAACTCGATCCTGCGTGCCTATGCCGAAGTCTACGCGCAGGACGACAGCAAAGAGAAGTTCGTCAATGACTTCGTCGCCGCCTGGACGAAGGTGATGAACGCCGACCGCTTCGACGTGAAGTAAGACCAGACTGACTGGCGGGCAGCGCGCTACGGTGCGCCGTCCTGCCAGCGCCGACTTTTTGATCCCTGGTCGCCGTGCAGAGTCTGTCGATTGTCCCTATTACAATCCGCGCACGATGAGTCAGCCCGACTCCTATTCAAAACGTCTGCACGCTTCGCGCGTGATGCGCTCCCTGTACTGGGCTGGTGGCGTCCTGGCGTTGATGCTGGCGGCGCTCGGTGTGGTCTTGCCCGGCTTACCGACGACACCCTTCGTACTGGTCGCCGGTGCGTGTTTTGTTCGCGCTTCGCCGCGTGCTCATGCCTGGCTGCTGCGCAACAAAACCTTCGGGCCGCTGCTCGCCGAATGGGAGCGTCACCACAGCGTGTCACGCCGTGTCAAGCGCATTGCTCTGACGGCGATGGCGCTAACGGCCGGGTTCTCGTTGTGGTTCTTCAACGGCCAACCGCTGCTTCAGACGCTGGTGCTGGCCGGCGTAGCAATGGGTGCAATCGTGGTACTGCGCTTGCCATCAAGGGGCTAGGCCACTGCATGCGCAGTGCCCTGGAAGCGCCACTCGTTGGCGTCGCCGACTTTCGTCGCCCTACTCGCTATTCAATGTCCCGTCAGAATTTCGATTCGGTCTTCCGCTTTGGGTACCAGACACAAGAAGCTGTAGGCTTCATCGCCAAGGGTCTCGTAGCTGTGCGGCAGTCCGGCCGGAATCAGCAGAATGTCGCCGGGGCCGGCTTCGATGGTCTGGTCGCCCAGAACCACTCTGGCACGTCCGCTGAGTACGTATTGTTCGTGCTCGATGGTATTGGTGTGCAGCGGCATCGAGCCACCAGCTTCGATGACAAAATTGCGCATCGCAAAATTTGGTGACTCGTCAGGCGACAGCAGCATCTTCATGCTGACGCCTTGGCCGGCGGTCAATTTCGTGGCCGCTACCGCAGTAATCTGCTTGTGTATCAACATTCGCTTTCCTTTCGTTCGGTTCAAGGAGTTTCACGATGCCTCATCATGCCCGAATATTCATCATCTGCGGTGCGCTCAGTGCCGCGTTGGCAGTCGTGCTGAGTGCGGCGGCCTCGCATGTGCCGGCCGTAGTGCAGGCGGTAACCCAGGCCAGCTTCGTCAGCGCACTGCAGATGCAGCAATTTCATGCGCTGGGTTTGCTGGCTGCCGGACTGTTGGCGGCGCGCTTGCCGGAATCGCGCTGGATCGCGATCGCTGGAACTTTGTTGATCGTTGGCAGTCTGCTGTTCAGTGGCAACCTTTACCTGCGGACATTGGCCGGCATCGATACCTTCCGTGTCATGGTACCGTGGGGTGGTAGCGCGTGGATACTGGCCTGGCTGGCCTTGGCCATCGGTGTCTGGCGGGATCGCCGTCCTGCCACCACCGACTTTTAACGAAATGTGGAGCTTATGAAAACACTCTTGCGTGTAGTGATGCTGGTTCTGGCGGTTATGGCAGGTACGGCGGGCACGGCTTTCGCCGCCACCGATTCCATCGTACTGGGTATGGGCTGTTTCTGGGGCGCGGAAAAGCGCATGAGCGAGTTGACTGGTGTGGTGGATGTCGAAAGCGGCTACGCCAATGGCGACATTGATGGTACCTACGAAGCCGTATTAGCCCATGAGAAAGCCTTGAAGCGGGGTAAGAGCGACAAGCGCAATCACGCCGAAGTGGTGAAAGTGAGCTTTGACCCAGCCAAAGTCAGCCTCGAAAGCGTGCTGATGCGCTTCTGGGAAAGCCACGACCCCACGCAAGGCGATCGTCAGGGCAATGATGTCGGCAGCAACTATCGCAGCGCGATCTACACGAACAATGCGGCCCAGCAGGCGACGGCCCTGAAAACGCGCGACGTGTATCAGGCCGCATTGAAGAAGGCGGGGCTCAAAACCATTACCACCGAGATCGCACCGCTGAAAAAATTTGTTGCCGCTGAAACCTACCATCAGGACTATCTGAAGAAGAACCCCGATGGTTACTGCGGACTGGGCGGCACGGGCGTCAGCTACCCGGGCTCGATCGCGTCAAAGATTGCGCAACCGGACAAATCCCCGCTGGATGCCAAGGCGCTGAACCTGAAACGGCAACTGATCGTGTTCGAGGCTTCGGACTGCCCCTTCTGCAAACAGTTCAAGGCCGAGGTCCTGGATAGCTGGCAGGCCGAGGTAGCGGTGATCCGTACCTATTCACCCAACCCGCCGGCGGGCTGGGTCTTAGAGAAAGCCCTTTTCGCCACGCCCACCATCGTACTGTTTGAAAACGGCAAGGAGGTCTCGCGGTTTACCGGCTATAACGGCGACAAACCCCGTTTCTGGAAATGGCTGGGCTTCCATCTGCTAACGCCAGCTCAGCAGAAGATCGCCTTCGAGCAGGGCACCGAACGCCCCGGCACTGGCTCTCACCTGGATGAAAAGCGACCGGGAACTTTCGTCGATCCGATCACCGGCGCCGCACTGTTTCGCAGCGATACCAAGTTTGACAGTGGTACCGGTTGGCCGAGCTTCTTCAACCCGCTACCCGGCGCACTGAGCGAACATGTCGATACCGCCCATGGCATGAAGCGCGTCGAAGTACGCAGTGCGAGTTCCGGCATTCACTTGGGTCATGTCTTCGATGACGGTCCGCCGCCAACTGGCAAGCGTTACTGCATCAACGGCAACGTATTGAAGTTCGTCCCCGATGGAGGAGCAACCGGGAAGTAGAAAAGGCGCCCCGGGGGTGGAGGCGCCTTCGGTGCTACGGTACAGCGAGGGGAATCGATTACTTGCTGAACGGCGTCGGACGCGGGGTCTTGTCGCTGGAAGGCGGCAGGATGGGCATCAGGAAGCTGGGCTGGTCGCCGGTCAGCGTCTTCAGGAAGGCAACGACCTTGGCGTTTTCGTCGGCGGTGAATTTCTTGCCGAGTTGGATGCGGCCCATGGTGTCGACGGCTTCGGTCAAGGTGTTGGCGGCGCCGTCGTGGAAGTACGGATAGGTCATTTCAACGTTGCGCAGGGTCGGCACCTTGTAGTTGAAGCGGTCGGCATCCTTGCCGGTGACGGCACTGCGACCTTCCATCTTGTCGTTGGCCTTGTACGCCGAAACGACACCCATCTTCTGGAACGAAGCCCCGCCAACGGCCGGGCCGTTATGGCAGGCGACGCAACCACTTTCCTTGAACAGCTTGTAGCCGGCCTTCTCATCGCCAGTCAGCGCATCAGCCTTGCCCAGCAGCCACTGGTCGAAACGCGAGTTTGGTGTTACCAGAGTCTTTTCGAACTCGGCGATGGCCAGGGTGACCTGATCGATGTCGATCTTGTCCTTGCCAAAGACGACCTTGAATTCACGCACATAGGCTGGAATCGATTCCAGCACGCCGAGCGCCAGGGTGTGAGTGAAAGCCATTTCACCCGGATTGGCGATCGGGCCGCCGGCCTGTGCCTTCAGGTCAGATGCGCGGCCGTCCCAGAACTGGGCGACGTTGAGGCTGGAATTCAGCACGGTTGGTGCGTTGATCGGGCCCTGTTGCCATTTATCGCCAACCGAGGTCGGAATGTTGTCGGTGCCGCCCATGGAGAGGTTATGGCAGGAGTTGCAGGACATGATGCCGGACTTGGACAGGCGTGGGTCGAAGTACAACTTCTTGCCCAATTCAACCATGCCGAGGTTGATTTGTGACGGCGGCTTGATGACCTGGATCGGCTCATTGGATTGTGCGACGGCGACAGTGGCCGAGATGCCGAAAGCGACGATGGACGCGGCGAGGACGTGTAGTTTCATGTGGGTCTCCTTACTGTGATGAAAAAAATGTTGCAGGTGCGTGAGGTCGCAAGATACCCCCGCTATAATCAGTGGTATTGATCTAAGTCAATGATTTATCAGTAGTTTTTAGCTATACACCGTATAGCGTTGACCTATAAGTGGAGATATGAAACTTTCCGTATTGAGATATCTGGTGGCCTTTGCCGACGAAGGTTCGTTCAGTAAAGCGGCGGAGCGCTGCCATGTCAGTCAGCCCACCTTGAGCGTGGCTTTGCAGCAGCTGGAGGCCGAACTCGGCGTTGCCCTGATCGAGCGCAGCAAGGGGCACGTCGCCCTCACCGACCTCGGTTGGCAGATTGTTGCCCAGGCACGCCGGACGCTCGATGACGTCAAACGGATCGAGTTGGTGGCACAAATTGGCAAAGATCCGCTGGCCGGTGATTTTCGGCTGGGTGTGATCCATACCATTGGCCCCTACCTGCTGCCCGAGTTGATCGCGGCAATGAAGAAAACCACGCCCGAAACCCGCCTCTACATCGAGGAAAGCATGACCATGCTGCTGGCCGACAGCCTGAAGTACGGCACCGTCGATGCGGCGATCATTGCCATGCCCTTCGATATGCACGGAATCAAGGTGCACCCACTCTACGATGAGCCCTTCCAGGTTGTCGTACCCAAGGGCCATCGCTGGGCCACGCGCAAGAAGATCGCGCGCCATGAGGTGCGCGGTGAAGATGTGCTGGTGCTGAAGGCGGGTAACTGCTTTCGTGAGCAGGTACTGGATGCCTGCCCCGAGATCAGCCATGCCGATGGCGCAGCACTCGAGGGCCATTCGATCGAGACCGTGCGCTGCATGGTGGCATCCAACTATGGCATTTCGGTCCTACCGGCGGCCTCGCTCGGGGGTGTCTATCGCAGCGACATGGTGGTGGCGATTCCGTTCGAGGCGCCCGAACCCTCGCGCCGCATCGCACTCGCCTGGCGCGAAGGCTATACGCGGCCGCAGGTGATTGAAGCCATTATCGTGGCGGCAAGCTTGATGGGGAATCCGAACTATCGACCAATTACCGACTAAATGGTCCAAAGACCAAATGATTCCCATGACGACCATATAAGTATTAGGATTCGCCACGCAGCCAAGAGAACCAAGAGATCCAATGGGGCTGCTGGCCTAGTACGCAGGGAGTCACGGTATGAGTTTCCGCAATCGTTTACTGATCGGTATGGCGCTCATCATGGTCGCCTTTCTTGCGGCGATCGCCGTCGCTTATCTGGGCTTGCGTTCATCAACGACAAGCTTCGCCAAATTCCTCGACGGCGAATTGGCCATCCACCAGCACTACCGGGAGATGTATACCCAAGGCCTGCAAATGGGCCAGGCGACCCGCAACATTCTGCTCGATCCCGCCAATCCCAAGGCCTTCGAAAATTTGGAAAAAGCCCGCAAGGACTTTCAGGGCGCGCGTGAGGCCGCAGGCAAGGTGGCTTCCACTACGGCCAGTTTCGAGAAAGAACTGGCCCGCATCGACGGCTTGGTGCGCAAGCAAGCCGAAGCCCATGCAGCCGTCCTGGCGGCCGTCAAAGGCGGCCAGATCGACGAAGCCAAGCAACTCACCAACACCCAGGAAACCCCAGCCTGGCGCGCCTTGAAACAGGCTCTGCTGGACGACATCGAGGTCATCAATCAACATGCCAAGGCGCATCGTGCTGATATCGGTGCCGCATCCAAGCGTCAGGAAACCATCAGTCTGGCCCTGGCCCTGATCGCCATCGGCGTCGGTATCGCCTCGGTGGTCACGACGCTGACCTACGTCCGCCGCGAACTGGGTGGCGATCCCGCCTATGCACGCGCCATGGTGCGTGCGGTGTCCACCGGCGATCTGTCACAACGCGTAACGGTAACGGCGGGCGACAGCCAAAGCCTGCTCTCGGCGCTTGCCACCATGCAAGAGAGCTGGCGGCAGCTCGTCACTAACATGAAGGGACACGCCGGCACGGTGTCTACGGCGACGACGCAAGTGGCCAGTGCAGCTGATGCCGTTGCCTCCGGTAGCGGCCAGCAGCTTGGCAAAGCCGGCGACATGGTTAATTCTGCCAATCAACTCGGCGAAAACCGCAATCAGGTGGTGGCCGCTGTCGCTGAAGCGCGCGCCATCGCCATGGAAGCGGCGGCGGTATCAAAACACGGCGCCGAACTGGCCGGCCGTGCAGCGATGGGTACCGAAGCGATGTCCGCCTCAGTGCGCGCCACCGCCGAACACGTCCAGGAACTGGGCGCCCAATCGGCACGGATCGGGACGATCCTTGGCGTGATCTCCGACATCGCCAATCAGACCAATCTCCTGGCGCTCAATGCCGCCATTGAAGCCGCCCGGGCGGGTGAACAAGGCCGTGGTTTTGCCGTCGTCGCCGACGAAGTACGCAAGCTGGCCGAGCGCACCGCGCAATCGACCGCTGAAATCGCCGGCATGACGAAAAGCATACAAACCGGTACCGGGCGTGCGGTGCAAGCCATGGAAGCCGGTTTGCAGCAAGTCAGCGAAAGCGTTTCACTTTCGCAGCAAGCACGCGAGGCTTTCGCCAAGATGAGCAACGAGGCACAACAGGTCACCGATGTGGTTGAGCGCATCGATGCGGCGATTGCCGTTGAAACTATCACCGAGCGCGCAATGGAATCGCACATCGCTCAGCTCCAGGAGCTGATCCAGCAGAACGATTCAGTGATGCACGACGTCACCGATGCGGTGATGCGTCTGCAGACGACATCGTCCGATCTTGGTGGTGAAATCGCCCAGTTCCGCACCTGAGCAAGCAGGCGCCGCCGGCGTTTTGCGTTGGCCCTGGCTGCCCTCTTGCACCGCGACTCACTGGCAGTTTAGCCGGAGCGCCCTGCCACGCGTGAGTGTTCCAGCCAGTGCAGCAGGGTCTCGATCAGGCGATCGGGGTCGATCGGTTTGGCAATGTGATCATTCATGCCGGCGGCGAGGCAACGCTCGCGATCTTCCTGGAAGGCATTCGCCGTCAGCGCCACGATCGGGGTTGTCATGTTCAACGAATCGGCACGAATCGCCTGCGTGGCATCGACGCCATTCAAATTAGGCATCTGCATATCCATCAGGATCAGGTCGTAGCGCTGGCGTTGCGCTGACTGCAGCGCATCGGTGCCATCCGTGGCCTCGTCAACGGCAAGACCGAGATCATCCAACCGGGCGCGGGCGACGATCCGATTAACGGGCTCATCCTCGGCAAGCAAGACGCGGGCACCGGCAAACTCCTTCTTCAGTCGAGCTTTGATCTCATCCCGCGCAAAAGTCGGTGCTGGCGGGACGGCGTTGGCGGTCGCCTTTCCCAGGCGAGCCGTGAACCAGAAGGTACTGCCCTGACCAAGAACGCTCTCAACGCCGATTTCGCCGCCCATCATGATCGCCAGCCGCTTGCTGATCGCCAGCCCCAGGCCTGAACCGCCGTACTTGCGCATCATCGAGCCATCCGCCTGCTCAAAGGCATGAAACAGGCGTTGCTGATCGACGGCCGCGATGCCGATACCCGTGTCCTGCACCTCAAAACGCAGCAACACATCGTGCGAACTTTCCATGACCTGATTTACGCGCACGGTGATGCTGCCGTGGGCGGTGAACTTGACGGCATTGCCGGTGAGATTGAGCAGAATCTGGCCCAGCCGCAGCGGGTCGCCGCGGAAGCATGCCGTCGCGACGCCTGGCGCGGCGTCAAGATGCAGGTTCAGATTCTTTTCCGCCGCTTTGAAGCCAATCAGGTCATTCAGTTGCTCAAAAACATTCCGCAACGGAAAGTCTATCGTTTCCAGTGTCAAGCGTTCCGCCTCGATCTTGGAGATGTCGAGAATGTCATTGATGACACCCAGCAGGTGTTCCGACGAACGCTGCGCCTTGCCCAGTCGATCCTTCGTTTGCGGGTCCGTGGTGCGGCGCAAAACCAAGTCGATCATGCCCATGATGCCATTCATTGGCGTGCGCAACTCATGGCTCATGTGCGACAGAAAATCGCTTTTGGCCGCATTGGCGCGTTGCGCTTCGTCGCGACTGGCCTTCAGTTCGGCTTGGGTGTTTTCTTCGGCGGTAATGTCGCGGAAACTCCAGACGCGAGACACCTGGCTGCCTTCCAGCAGCGGCATGCTGCGCCGGAGCAGAACGCGTCCGTCGCGCAAATGGACTTTGTCCTCGTGCACGACGCCCAGGGCCAGGATCTCGCCAATGCGACGGACTTCGTGGTCGGGGTCGATGAAGAGTTTACGCGCCGCATCGATGACTTCGGCGCGGCCGGTGCTTGACGCATTTTCCAGCGGGATATTCCACAGTTCGAAGAAACGGTCGTTGGCGAACAGGAGCCGCCCACTGGGGTCATTCCCGTCATAGCCAAAAATGCCATCGTCGGTGGCTTCGAGGGTGCATTGCAAATTGTTCAGGCTGTCTTCCAACGCTTGCGCGGCGAGGCGTTGCTCGGTGATGTCCTGGATCGCCCCGGTGACACGGACTACCTGGTGGTCAACAAATTGCGGTTCGCCACGAGTACGAACCCAGATCCGGCGTCCTTTGGCGGTGTCCATGGGCAATTCGAGATCGTAACCGAGGCCCTGCTCGATCGCCTGCTTCACCGCACTCTGGATCGCCGACCGCGCTTCCGGTGGATAGAAGGTGAGGGCGTGATCGAAAGGTGGCGCATCCATCGGTTCAAGTTCGTGAATACGAAATGTCTCTGCGGTCCAGGTCAGGTTTCCGCTCGCCACCTCGAATTCCCAGCCTCCCACCCGCGCCAGGCTGCCGGTCCGATCAAGCAGATCCTGGTTGCGACGCAAGCTGACGGCGGCGGCGGCTTCCGCCCGGTGACGTGCCAGTTCGGTGGTGAGTGCGCGGACTTCGTCCAGCTGCCGATGATGGCTGCGCCGCAGATAGGCGATAGTCATGGCCGAAAGTACGAAAATTGTGGCTTGCACCACCCAGTGCATGAAGGGCGATGTCGGTGGCAGCGGTGGCAGCAGGGCCACGTATTCCGCCACGGCAAGGCCGAAATAAGCGACCACGCTAAGAACGGCAAGGGAGGAGGAGGCGCGCGCGCCGAGTAACCAGCCGGAAAAAAATATGATCACCGGAATGCTGAACACGACCGGCGTGCGAACGCCGGCGGTGACCACGGCGATGCCGGTCGCAACCGCCCAACTGCCGTAGGCAAAGACGAGGAGGCTGGCTCGCGGCCTGCCGGTCTTCAGGAGGATCAGGGAGATCAGAGCGATAGCAATTGCGGCGACGGGGTTAAGGATGCGGCGGGTCTGATCCGGCGCAAAGATCGCGATCACGACGATGAAACCGATGGCCCCGGCCAGCATGGCGGTGATGGCTACACGAAGGAAGGCCAGCGACGCGACGTCGAGTTCGGGTGGCGTTTCCGGCACCAGTTGACGGAGATCAGCAACGGGCGAAGTCATCGCCAACCAATAGCCGGGGCCGGGGCCACCCAGCGGAATAAGTCCGGTAAGGGAAATAAGGACAAAGAGTGGCGTTTAATCATGCCGCGACGAATCATGAACGATCCTGAAGGTAACCGCCTGGATAACTGCTCTGCCCGATCGCAGCGGAAATCAAAGAAAACAGGAAGTGGCCCAATTCTGGTCGGCTTTCTGTACGGTGAACATTGTACGCGGCCTGGTTGGTACCAATACTCCCCGATGCGACACCCCGGAGCCCCGACGCCGACGGGTGTAATTGAAAGTGGTGGACAATAGATGCTCACGCGGCCCGTTGATCCCAGTAGTCATTCCAGCGGTGGTTGGCACGCAGACAACGGAGGTTGAGCATGGCTTGGGCGTTGCTGGCGTTCCACCAGGCACCGGGAAGCTTAA
>CAMDMZ010000017.1 GCA_945902805.1 Propionivibrio dicarboxylicus
GCCGAATTGGACACCAATATCTACCCCAAAGGCATTCGGGTCAGCGATGATGAACTGGAAATGGTCAACCTGACCAAGGCAGCATTCCACGGCGAATGGAACTACACCATCGATAAGAACTGTTCAGGTTAAATCTGGACGGGCCCTTAGTCAGACTGCCGGTGCCTTCCCTTTGGGCAGGCACCGGTTTGCTTTTGTGCCTAAAGTTTTTCTGCCAGCACCCGATAAAGCTTCTGTCGGCGGCATGATACCGCCCGAGAACCCAGCACCGGACCTGTCGAATCGGACGCGTTCAGTCAGGTCAGGACAACCCTCTCAAGGAGCAGAAAATGGCACAAGTCATCAACACCAACATGCAATCGCTGAATGCGCAACGCAACCTGACCACATCGCAGATGAGTCTTTCGACATCATTGCAGCGCTTGTCTTCGGGACTCCGTGTCAATAGCGCCAAAGACGATGCGGCGGGTCTTGCTATTGCCGAGCGGATGTATGCTCAGGTTCGCGGGTTGAATGTCGCCCAACGAAATGCGAGTGATGGCATCTCGTTGGCGCAAACGGCTGAAGGCGCTACTGGCAAGATTGGAGATGCGCTACAACGCATGCGTGAATTGGCGGTCCAGTCGAAAAACGACACTAACAACGCCGGCGATCGAGATAACCTGCAACTCGAGTTTGCCCAACTACAAGCTGAAGTCACACGTGTCGTGGGTGGCACGACGTTCAACGGTACCGCCTTGCTGAATGCCGCCACAGCGTTCGGCTTCCAGGTCGGAGCTGGAAACGCCGGCACGGATACTATTACGGTAACCGCAGTTGACCTTTCGGCTACAGATGGCGCCGTCACCGCTCTAGATATCTCTGGTGCCACTAACGCCGGTGCAGAAGCCGCTATAACTGCTCTAGATACGGCGATTGACGATGTAACTACCGCGCGAGCCACTTGGGGAGCTGCGCAGAACCGTTTTGAGAGCGTCATTTCGCAACTACAGGTATCAACCGAAAATATTACTTCGGCACGCAGCCGAATCGTTGATGCAGATTTTGCAATTGAAACCGCGAACTTGACGCGAGCCTCGATCCTGCAGCAGGCTGGTACCGCAATGCTCGCCCAAGCAAATGCCCTGCCCAATAATGTCCTTACGCTGCTCCGCGGTTAATTGGATCAGGTCTGAAAACATTTAACAGCAAAAAGAATCGCTGTTATACAGACCTAGGAGAACCATCATGGCAATGACTATTAGCAATTCAAGCGTCAGTCCTGGCGCCTCAGTACCCATTGAATCACAGGCTGTACCACAGTCGGTGGCTAGCGTTCCAACACCGGCGGTCGCTCCAAAACCTGCGTCCCAACCTCAACCGCAGCCGGCACAGGTGCAAAAGGCGATCGAAGCTTTCAAGCAACAGATTGACTCAAAGACCCCCAACAGTTTGGCGTTCTCAGTCGACAGTGCAAACGGCAAGGCGATCGTCAGAATCACCGATGCAGAAACTGGCGAGGTGATCCGTCAGATTCCTTCGGAGGAAATGGTCGCAATCGCCCAGTCGCTCGACAAACTGCAAGGAAAGCTGCTGCAAGGCAAGGCTTAAGAAGTCTGGATATAGAAACGAGCCCGCCCGATGCAGATCGGTGTGGGCTTTTCTTCGTTGGACGGAGAAAAGGTAAGATTCATTGCAAAATGTGTGTGATCAGGAGAATTCACGAAATGTGGAACGCATCCTGCTAGTCAAGTGTTCAGCTTAGGCAGTATTTGCCGTTAATACAGGCAACCAAGGACAATCAAATGGCAAGCATTTCATCCGCCGGCATCGGCTCCGGCCTCGACGTTGCAGGCATCATCTCCAAGCTGATGGCAGTCGAAAGTCAGCCTTTGACTGCACTGGCAACAAAGGAGTCCAGCTATCAGGCCAAGCTGTCCGCATTCGGGTCAATGCAGGGCGCATTGGCATCACTTCAAACCGCCGCAAAAGCCCTACAGAACACAAGTACGTTCACTGGCAAATCGGCGAGCGTTTCAGATAGCACGACGCTGTCGGCCTCCGCAATTCTCACGGCCCGAGCCGGTACCTACGATATCAACGTCACCACGCTGGCCAAGAATCATATTGTTCACAGCAACGGTAACTATGCGGAGACGGACACCTTCAACGGCGGCACCCTCGATATACAGATCGGCTCGACCGGCGGTTTAGGGGTGACGACCAAGAGCGTCACCATAGCAAATGGCAGCACACTAACGGACATAATGGCAGCCATTAACGATGCCGGCGCCGGAGTCAAGGCATCCGTTGTCAACGACGGTACAACCAACCGGCTAATTATCTCATCAGAAACCACCGGCTCTGCCGGCAATATCCGCATCACTTCCACGCAGAGTGGAAGCGGTAACGCACAAAACATTACCGATTTCGATTACATCGGCGTTAACGGCGGGATGATTCAAGACCGGGGACCGGATAACGCCAACTTCACCATCAACGGCCTGCCCATCACTCGTTTCAGCAATACGGTAACAGACGCTATCAACGGTGTGACGCTAACGCTCGCCAAAGAAAGTAGTAGCGCCACGATCACGGTTGCTGCAAACACCAGCAACGTAAGCTCGGCGGTTGACGCTTTTGTGAAAGCATATAACGACGTTACCAGCCAGCTCAAATCGATGACCGCCTACGATGCGACGAACAAGAAAGCGGCCATCCTGACTGGCGATAGCACGGCACGCAGCATCCAGACTCAGCTGACAAGCATGGTGCAAACTGCCGTATCCGGCATCACGGGGGGAATTTCGAGCCTATCGAACATCGGTATTGCCATGCAAAAGGACGGTTCTCTCGTCACCGACAAAAGCAAGCTCACTGCGGCCCTTGCCGACCCAACCAAAGACGTCACGGTGCTGTTCACCCAAACAACCAGTGGCAACAAGGGAATTGCAGTTCGTTTCAACGAACTGCTCGATGGCCTTATTGGAACGGATGGTCTGATTCCAAGTCGCACCAGCGGCATCAATACATCGATTAAGAGCTTGCAGAAACAGACGGATGCGTTAAATCTGCGGCTGACACAAATTGAAAAGCGCTACCGGACTCAATTTACGTCGCTCGATACACTCATGGCCAGCATGCAACAGACATCTACGTATTTGACCCAGCAACTGGCAAACCTGCCTTCAACCAGCACGTAATTGCGAGGAATCCCGATGTTTTCGTCGAGAAACAGGCCGACTGAGGCCTACAGCAAAGTCGGCCTCGAAACAGGTATCGATATTGCCAACCCGCATCGACTTATCCTCATGCTCTTTGACGGCGCCATACTTTCCCTCGCCAGCGCCGGCCAAGCAATGAAGGAAAAGAAAATTGAGGAGAAGGGAAAGCAAATCTCTTCGGCCATCGGAATCATTTCTAGCGGGTTACAGTCGAGCGTCGACCCGGACGTAGGGGGCGAACTTTCAGAACGCCTGATCGCCCTCTACGACTACATGTGCCAGCGTTTGCTATTCGCCAATTTGCACAATGATTTGGCCGCAATTGAAGAGGTATCCAGCCTGCTTGGCGAAATTCGTAGCGCCTGGCAGGAAATAGCGACTCATCCTGCAGTAGTTTCGGGCAACAAGGTAGCGGCATGATGGCTAGTATCTCGTCCATGCCCTCCCAGATCGAACTGTACGAACAAATCGGTACCCTTTCATCCCGCATGGCGGCCGCCGCACAAGCCCACGACTGGGATACGCTGATCGAACTTGAACGATCCGTGGCTGGTCTCCGTGATACTTTGATGACCGCCGATGAGGGATTCCCTGGTACCGCCGATGTGGAACGCAAACGCGTCCTGATTCAACAGATCCTGCGCGATGACGCTGAAGTACGTCGCCATACCGAGCCCTGGATGGAGCACGTCCGGCAATTTCTCGGCACCGCCAACCGGCGCCAGCAAGTCCAACGCGCCTACGGTGCGGTCTAACGTCCTGATCTGACTGGAGGTCTGGGCATGGCCCTGATTCCCAACGACGTTGGACTTTTGATGCGGCTGCAAACCGACTCACGGTTGCTGCAGCCGCTGCAACCGGTGTCGGAGATCCCATCCGATATTCTGGCGCTGCGTCCCGGCCAGACCTTCTCGGCGCGGATCCAGGAAGCCTTGCCAGAGAATACTTACAAGGCACTGGTCGCCGGTAAATCTCTCACGCTATCCTTGCCAGAAGGCGCCAAGACGGGCGATACGCTGGAGCTGGTGGTCATTGATCGATCGCCCAGAGTAGTGGTGGCGCAACTCGCAGCGAAAAGCACGCCGGCAGACGCAAATCAGCCTTACCAATTCACTACGCTTTCGCGCGCCGGCCAGTTGATCGGCGGTTTGCTACCAGCCGAGGGCGAGGCCGTGGCGCCTGCCGCGTTGAACCGGGGCCAGCCCTTGCTGGCGCAAGCGCCGCTTACTGGTGGCCAACTGGTGCCCGCACTGGAAACTGCCGTCAAACAAAGTGGCCTCTTTTACGAGTCACATCAAGCCCAGTGGGTCACCGGACGTTTGCCGTTGCAGCAGTTATTACAAGAACCACAGGCGCAGCATTCCAATCTAGCGGTGCTGCTGGCGGCAAATGGCTCAGCCGCCGCCAGCACATCGACCACCACACCGTGGGATACCCTTCAAAAGTCGGTGCTGACGGGACGGCAGGATAAACCGCCAAGCGTGCTGCAAACCCTGCTCGGACGAAGCCCGAACACTGCCGCAACCGAAGCGGCGGAGAGCGCCAGTTCGCCAAATCTACTGCGTACGACGGCGACGGCGCCAGGAAACACGACAGCGGCGGATTCTGCCGCTGAGTTCACCCCAGCGGCAAATTCATCGCGGGCATTGGCCCAGTCCAGCCAGAGCATTCCTGACGACTTGCGACCCATCGTGCAACAGCAGTTGGACGCCGTCGCCACGCAACGCCTCGCCTGGCACGGCGAGGTGTGGCCGAACCAGCATATGCAGTGGGAAGTGGATTGGCAAAGTGGCAATAACAATGCAGACGACGATGAAGAACAGGTGTGGGGCACCACCCTCAGCCTTACCACGCCGCGCCTGGGCGACGTTCAGGCGCGTCTGCAACTGACGACCGCCGGAGTGCGCATCGCCATCGTTACGCCCATCGGTGCCACCGCCGCAGATCTGCGTGACGCGGCGCCGGTACTGGAACAATCGCTGGCTGCGGCCGGCGTCCCTTTGCTTGGTTTTCTAGTCAAACATGACGACGAGCAGGCCTGATCGACAACGCGCCCTGGCGGTGGCGTTGAAGTACGCACCGGGTGATGCCGCACCAACCGTGGTGGCCAAAGGGCGTGGTCTGATTGCGGATGAAATCATTTCCCGCGCCCGTGAACACGGCGTTTACGTACATGAATCACCTGAACTTGTGGCCTTGCTCGCTAATGTTGATCTGGACGATCACATTCCGCCAGCCCTCTATATCGCCGTCGCTGAACTCCTGGCCTGGTTGTACCAGGTGGAACGGAAAGGAATTCCGATGCCGCACGAAAAGCAGGCTGGGATACCTGAATAGCGTTCCATTACGGCGCTTGTCCATTAAAATTCTGCGCAGCCGCGTTACTCTATCGATTGTCATTCTCGCGCAGGCGGGAATCCAGTGCGGCGCAATCTAAGTTAATCATGCCCCAAACCAATTCGAGTCCCACCGTCAATGCAGATTCCAACCTCGCGCCATCGGTAGCGGCTGGCATCGTCGCCGGCACGCCGGCGGCTACGGCAATTCTTTCCGATGACGAGTATTCGAAGTTCCTGCTGCGTCACAAGAACGAGATACTGCCGGTGCTGCGTGGCCTGATCACCCATGTATCGCAGGTCACGATGTTTTTCAACGAGGGCCGCGACATGGTTTTGACCAGCATCGTGCGCATCGATGATGACGCCATCGTGCTCGACCTCGGACCGAACTCTGACCTCAATCGCAAGGCACTCGAAGCGCCTAAGCTGTTTTGCATCACCCAACTCGACAAGGTAAAGATCCAGTTTCTGCTCCGTGGGCTAACCCTCATCGACGATGGTGGCCGCCAGGCATTCAAGACTCCGCTGCCTGAGACTGTTCTACGCCTGCAGCGACGTGAGTATTTTCGTTTGGCCCTGCCGATCACTCGTCCGCTCAGCATGCTGGTGCCGATGAAACAGCTCGACGGTACCCAAAAGACACTGGATCTGCAGGTCGGCGACCTCAGCGGTGGCGGACTCGCCATTGTCAATCTGCCGTTAAGTGTGCAAATCGAAATCGGCATGGAGTTTCACGGATGCCGCCTTGACTTGCCCGAAATCGGACTTATCACCACCGGACTGCGAGTCTGTAGTCTTATGGATACTCGCACCCGAGGGGGCGCGACGCTGCATCGTGCCGGCTGCGAATTCTTCAACTTACCCGGCCCGCAAGCGACCCTGATCCAGCGCTACATCATCAAGATCGAACGTGAGCGCAAGGCGCGCGAAAGTGGGATGGCCTGACTACCTGCCGGGCAATGGGCATCTGACGCCGTCTCGCCAGCACCGACTTTTGCCTATCCCTGGCGGGCGGCCTCGTAAAGCGGCATCACGTCCGGTAAGCGACGCTCGATATCCTTGATCCGGCTATCGCCTGCCGGATGGGTGGATAGAAACTCCGGCGGGGCGTTCTTATTGGCCGCCATCATCTTCTGCCACAGGGTAACGCCGGCACGTGGATCGTAGCCGGCACGTGCGGCGATATCCAGACCGACAATATCGGCCTCGGTTTCGTCAGAACGCGAAAACTTTAACGAAAGCAAATCGCCCCCGAGGCGGAATGCGCCCGAGTACTTTCCACCACCGACCAGTTCGCCAAGTACAGAGGCACCCAGGTTGGTCAGGGTTGATTTCGCCATGCGTTCGCGCGCATGCTCGCGCAAGGCATGGGCAATCTCATGGCCCATGATCATGGCCGCCTCGTCGTCGGTAAGCTTGAGCTTATCGAGAATGCCCGTGTAGAAGACAATTTTCCCGCCCGGCATGCAAAAGGCGTTCAGTTGCTTCGAGCCTATGAGATTGACCTCCCACTTCCACTCTTTGGCACGTGAATTAAACCGCTCGGCGTACGGAATCAGTTTGTCGGCAATGGTGCGCAAGCGAAGCAGTTGTGGATGGTCGTGGTGCGCCAAGGCGCGTTGGGTCTCTGCCTCCTTCAGCATTTGCGAGTACTGCTGGGTGGCTGACTGCTCAACTTGTTTGGCGGGGACCAGATTGCGCAGTTTCGATGGCTCACCGACGTTGACGCCTTCGCTGAATGCCGAGACCGCGAACCCTAGTACGGCGCTCAAGGCAACAATCAGTGCACGCCGCAGGCTCATTCCGCTTCTCCACCCAATGCCTCGACCAAGTGAGTCAGCAGTTGTGCCAATTCGCCGGACATCAGAGTGAAATTGGCGGCAAACAGATCGTCGGCATTTTCGGATTGCCTCTCGGCGTCTTCTTTCAGGATATCCAGAAACGCCAGGCGCTTGATCTGAAGTTGCTCCGTGAGGACAAATGAAATCCGATCATTCCAGGTCAGTGCCAGTCGCGTCGCCGTCTTGCCGTTAGCGATATGGCTACGCACCTCTTCGCTATCCAGGCTATGCCGCACATAGCGAACCGCCGCCCGCTCTTCCGCGCTGGCCTGCAATTCGCAATCACGATCGATGGTGAAACTGCCCATGGCTTGACCGGCCGCAAGCCATTGAGTCATCGCCGTACCCGGTGCCAGCTGGGTCTTGAGAAGGGACAATGGCAACTCACCGAGGCTGAGTTTGAGTTGTTCGACAACTTCGTCGGCACGCGCACTGGATGAGCTATCAACCAGCAACCAGCGATTAACCGGATCGATCCAGACCAGTGTCGATCCGCGTTTGACGAAGGCGCGTGGGAGCAACTCCAGCTCAACCTGTTCGCGCACTTCCTGAGCCTGTTTGCGCCCCGGCTTGTACCCTTGGGCTGCTTCGACCTGCTGCAGCTTGGCATCCGCATACTGGCGGACCACTGAGGCCGGCAGCAGCTTCTGTTCAACTCCCAAGGCAATCAATTGCTGGCGACCGACAGCGAACACCAACTCGCCTTCGTTGCCGCGCGGCGACACCCAGCCACGGGCCGTACGATCGGTCGCACCGCAGCCTTGAAATAGGCCACGCTGAAGTGCCTCGGTCAGTTGTTCGGTCGAATATTCCCATGCGGGAGTAAGACGAAAGATTTGAAGATTACGAAACCACATAGTGTTCAACTCAAAATAAATACGACCCCGACCACTTTACGCGGTCGGGGTCGAGGGTACAACACTGTACCGCTGAATGAATTACGGCAGCGTTGGATCGTGGTGCATATTCACACCGATCAGCAGTTGCAGGTTGTCATACTGCAGGATGTGATAGGCCTCGCCATCGACCAAGGTCATACCATTATCCTGCCACTGACCCTGCGGGCCGGTGAGTTGGACGACATCCTGCGCGTCTCCCTGCACCACCATCTGGACATGTCCTGAACCTGTCTGTTCATTGACCACCAGATCCTTCTGGCCAAAGACTTGGACATCTGCCGCACTTATCTTCAAGGTCTCCGCCTTCCCGTCATTGGCGAGATTGATTTCAGCCAAGGTACCTTGCGCTACAACGGAAGGATCTACGTTGGCGAGATCAACCGTTCCCGGCGACGTCGGATTGATGGCTAACCAGACATCGGCCAGCGCATGCTGCTTGCCATCGGTCGTTGTGTAGCTTGACGACAGACCAATCCAGTTGCCTTGATCCAGGATCGACGTCTGCTGGGCGTCCAGATCAATCTGTGCGATGCCCAAGTCATTCAGCGAATGCAACTCTCCATCTTGCGTCACACCATCCTGATTGGCATCGGTCCAGACCGTCAGATCCTTGAATTGGGTATCTTGAGCATCGATTACGCCATCGTGGTTCGTGTCAAGTACCGCGAGTGCCTGGTAGCCATTTTCGGCATGGGTACCATCAGCCAACAGCGTCCCTTGACCAAACAGTTCGCCACCATCGTTGATCGTGCCGTCATGGTTAAGGTCGATTGCCAGGAAACCATCCTGAGCGGACGCCCAGCCAACGTTCTGCACTTGACCCGTTCCGGTGAGATCGAACTTAACGCCTGCGTCAGCGCTCACAGTTCTCACACCATCGCCGTTAAGGTCAAAGATCAGAGGCGTCGCTCCCAGACGACTCAACATCAGAGCTGCCTGATCGGTTGTCATCTGGTTAGCAGTACAGTTGTCGCTGAACTGGGTTAGTTGCGCATCCGTCATTGCGCTGAGTTGCTCGGTACTGAACGCTACCACGTGGCTTGACGGCAGCACAGCAAGATCTGTCGTCTCCAGACCCTTCACCTGGGCCGTAGTGAGACTGGCGAGTTGATCGTTGGTCAGCGCAAAGATCTGCGTCGTGGACATTGCAGTCAACTGCTCGGTTGTCAGTGCTTGCACTTGATCAGTTGTAAGCGCCACAACCTGCGTCGTCGTGAGCCGCGCAAGATCAGTGGTTTCGATCTTTGCGACTTGGGCGGCAGTCATCGTAACCAAGTCGGCAGTCTCGATCGCCACAATTTGCGTCGTCGTGAGCGCTGCAATCTGCTCCGTTGTGAGCGACGGCAGATGATCAACAGTAAGTGCCGCAATCTGCGTGGTCGTAAGTGCAGCAATATCGCTGGTCTCCAACTTTGCAATCTGAGAACCGGTGAGAGCTGCAATATCCGTGGTTTCGATCGCTACGATCTGCGTCGTAGTCAATGCCTGAACCTGAGCTGTCGACAGCGCAGCGACCTGGTCACTCGTCAAAGCCGCGATCTGAGTGGTAGTCATCACTGCAATATCAGTGGTGTTGATCTTTGCGATTTGTTCAGCACTCATTTGCGCAAGATCGGTGGTCTCAATCGCGACGATTTGCGTCGT
Organism: Propionivibrio dicarboxylicus; assembly: GCA_945902805.1. GTDB lineage: Bacteria > Pseudomonadota > Gammaproteobacteria > Burkholderiales > Rhodocyclaceae > CAMDMZ01. The sequence continues at coordinate 9,927 of CAMDMZ010000017.1, forward strand.
CGTCAAGGCCGCCACCTGGGCAGTGAGCAACGCTTGGATCTGTTCCGTAGTAAATGCCTTGATCTGGGTAGTGGTCATCACGGCGACATCTGCTGTCGTGATCTTCACCACCTGTTCAACGCTCATAGCGGCCAAGTCCGTGGTTTCGATGGCCACAATCTGAGTCGTGGTCAGTGCTGCGACTTGCCCGGACGTGAGTGCAGCGATCTGCGATGTCACCAAACCCGCAATCTGCGTAGTAGTCAGAGCAGCAGCCTGAACATTGCTAAGGCTAGAAATCTGCTCGGTACTCAGGGCGCCGATTTGCGTTGTAGAGAGCGCTGCCAAGTCTGTGGTTTCAAGCGCACGAACCTGTGCCGTACCCAAAGCAGCAATCTTGTCGGTTGCGAGTACCACGATTTGGGTGGTCGTCAAGGCAGCAACCTGGACAGTGTTCAAGCCCGCAACCTGCGCAGTCGACAATGCTCCAATCTGCGTCGTCGATAGAACAGCCAAGTCAGTAGTTTCTATTGCCTTGATTTGGGCGCTGGAAATTGCCTGAAGATCGGTGATTTCCATCTTCACAATTTGCGTCGTAGATAAGGCGCCGATTTGTGCATTGGTCAGACCAGGGATCTGTCCAGCCGTGAGTGCAACGACTTGATTGGTTGTAAGGACTGCAATATCTGTAGTAGTCAAGCCTGATATCTGGGCACTGGATAGAGCTGCCAAGTCACTCGTTTGCAGTTCTACAATCTGTGTCGTCGTTAGCACTGCCAACTGCGCATTCGTTAGGCCGGCCATTTGCGACGTGGTCAATGCAGCAATTTGCGTGGTCGACAGCGCATCTATATTGGTGGTTGATAGCTTGCCAATCTGGACACTTGTCAGCGCTGAAATATCTGTATCCAAGATACCGAGCTGGGTCGTCGAAAGCGCCGCGATGCCGGCGGTACCAATAGCAGCGAGCTGTGTCGTGTCCAGAGAACCAAACTGCGTAGTGGTCAATGATGAAACTTGGGCGCTGGTTAGCCCGGCAATACCATCCACTGCGAAGCCATTCAACTGCGTCGTTGTCAAAACCGCCAGATCTGTAGTCTCAATCGCCGCGATCTGAGATGCACGCAACGCTGCGATATCCTGACTTTCGAGCCCCACAATCTGGGTAGTCGTCAGTTCTTGTATCTGGTCCGTGGTTAAGCCCACTACTTGATCAGTGGTCAAAGCCGCTATCTGAGTCGTCGTCAAACTTACGAGTTCGGTTGTTTGAATCGCACGGATTTGTGAACTTGTCAGTGCGGCAATCTGACTCGGCTTGAATTCCGCAAAATCTGTGGCGTCCTTTGTCAAGGCCACAATCTGTGCCGTTGTTAGAGCAGCCACCTGCTCTGTCGTCAGTTCAACCAGTTGGGTCGACGTCAGGGCCGCGAGATCTGTAGTTTCCAGGGCTCGGACTTGCGAACTTGTAAAGAGAACGAGGTCTTGAGTATCAATCGCAACCATCTGGGTCGTAGTCAGGGCGGCGATCTGATCAGTCTTCAGTCCGGCGATCTGTTCAGACGTCAAGGCCGTAATCTGGGTCGTGGAGAGTGTGGCCAAATCAGTGGTCGAAATTGCACGGATTTGCAGACTTGTAATTGCACCGATCTTCGCCACGTCGAGCGCCCCAAGCTGGGTCGTTGTGAGTACCGCAACCTGTGCAGTCGAGAGGCCAGCCACTTGATCAGTCGTAAGGCCACCGATCTGCGTAGTCGTGAGTTTAGCCAGGTCGGTAGTCTCGATAGCCTTGATCTTGTCGCTGGACAATGCAGCCAGATCTGTTACTTCAAGCGCCACGATTTGCGTCGTGGTCAAGGCACCAATCTGCGCACTGGTGAGCCCTGGAATCTGATCGGTTGTCAAGGCGGCCACTTGCGTAGTGGTTAGCGCGGCGACACTTGCATTGCTGAGTGCTGCCACTTGTGCAGAAGTAAGCGCCACCAGATCCGTGGTTTCGATTGCTCCAACCTGGGTTGTCGACAGAACTCCAACGCCCGATGTACTGATTGCGCCGACTTGGTCAGACGTCAGAGCGGCAATCTGGGTTGTAGAGAGTTTCGCCACTTGAGCTGTGGTCAGCGCCGCGATGGCGGAAGTACTGATCGCGGCAATTTCTGTCGTCGTCAGGACACCAACCTGTGTGGTGTTTAAGGCGGCAATGCCCGCTGTACTAATCGCCTGAATCTGGTCGGTAGTCAGCTTCGCCAGATCGGTTGTCTCGATAGCTTGCAACTGAGCTGTCGAAAGTACCGCGATATCAGAAGATTCGATACCAACAATTTGCGTAGTGGTCAAAGCGGCAATCTGAGTTGTTGTCATTGCCTGAACTTGTTTGGTCGTCAAAGCACCAATCTGATCAGACGTTAGCCCGGCAAGACTGGTGGTGGTGATGGCGGCCATTTGGGCGCTGGTTAAGGCAGCGAGATCAACAGCTTCAATCTGTGCCATTTGTGTCGTCGTGAGTACAGCAACCTGGCTCGTTCCGAGATTCGCAACCTGTGCCGTATTCAGAGCCACGATCTGGTCGGTCGTGAGGACGGCAATCTGGGTGGTCGTCAAGCCTGGCAAGGCCGAAGTCTTGATCGCAGCAATTTGATCAGCCGTAAGCGCAACCAGGTCCGTGGTTTCAAATGCCCCAACCTGTGCGCTACTCAAGGCGGCGATATCCGAGCTTTCAATAGCCGCCGCTGTTGTCGGTTTCAATACCTTGATCTGCCCCGTCGTCAGCGCAGAAACTTGTGCGGTCGTCAATCCGGCGATTTGATCTGTCGTAATTCCGGCAAAGGCCGTTGTAGTCAATGCAACTATCTGGCTGGAAGCTAACTTTGCGATTTCTGCGACGCCCATTGCCGCCAGCTGCGTTGAAGTCAGAGCGGCAACCTGTTCGGTCGTCATGACTGAGACCTGCCGGGTTGTCAATGCCTCTATTTGGGCATTTGTCAAGGTTGTCAACACGGAAAGTTGCGTCGTAGACATACCGATAATCGCATCGGTACTTATTGCGGCGACCTGTTCCGGAGTGAAAGCTACCAAGTCGGTGGTTTCAATAGCCGCGACCTGGGCGGCACTCAGTGCAGCGACATCCGAAGTTTGGATCGAGGCCGCCTGAGTCGAAGTCAAGGCTGCGACTTGCCCAGTCGTAAGGGCGGCGAATTGCGAAGAAACCATCGCCACGATTTGGTCGGTAGTAAGAGCCGCAAAGTCTGTGGTCTCAATCGCCCGAACCTGTTCCGTAGCCATCTTGGCCACATCAGACGCATCAATTGCTGCGATCTGTGTCGTCGTCAAGGCCTTTACCTGGTCGGTCTTCAACCCCATTACCTGGGCAGAGCTCAGCGCTTGGACTTGCGCCGTTGTTAGCGCTGCAATATCTGTGGTTTCTATCGCAGCAATCTGATCAGTGCTGAGCTTGATCAGATCCGATGTTTCAATCGCGGCGATCTGTGTTGTTGATAGACCGGCGATCTGCGCTGCGGTAAGCGCCATAGCTTGAGCAGTCGTCATGGCAGCGATGTCAGTTGCATCAAAGGCCGCCAGCTGGGTCGTCGTAATGCTTGCAAACGCTGCCGTATTAATTGCCGCAATCTGGGCAGTCGTCAGCTCGGCAAGTTCTGTTGTCGCTACAGCCTTCAACTGCGAACCGGTGAGTATGGCGATGTCCGAAGTTTCTATCGCGGCAATTTGGGTTGAAGTTAGAAGCCCGATCTGATCACTGGTCATCGCTTCGAACTGCGACGTCTTCATTGCTGCAATTTGTGACGTTGTCAAGACCACCAGATCCGTTGTATCCAAAGCTCTGACCTGCGCAGTCGACAAGTTGGCAATGTCAGAGGTTTCAATGGCCACGATCTGCGTCGTGGTCAGCGCCTTGATCTGGGCATTGGTCAAAGCACCAACCTGCGAACTGTTGAGCGCCGCGATTTGCGTTGGGGTCATCACGGCAATCGCATCCGTCGAGATGCGTTCGACCTGTGATGTGGTCATCTTCGCCAAATCTGCGACTTCGATGGCAACAATCTGTGTCGTCGTCAAGGCCGCAACCTGACTCGAGGCGAGCTCGCCGATCTGTGCCGTGGTCAGCGCTGCGACCTGGGTAGTTGTGAGCTGAGCAATCTGTAGCGTGGTCAGTGCAGCTAGCGCGGTCGTGTTGATTGCGCCAATCTGCTGCGCCGTGAGGACAACAAGATCGGTCGTCTCGAGGCCTTTGATTTGGCTTGTGCCGAGCTGAGCGATATCCGAGGTTTGAATCACGGCAACCTGCGTCGTAGTCAATGCCGCCAACTGCTGCGATGTTAGCTGTGCAACCTGTGCCGTGGTAAGTCCAACGACCTGATCAGTACTCAGGACTCCGATTTGGGACGTCGTAAGCGCTTCAATTTGAGTCGTCGTGAGTGCAGCAATTTGATTGACGCTGAGATTCACCAAGTCGGTTGTTTCGATGGCCCTGATTTGTGCTGTCGTCAGTGTCGCAAGATCGGAGGTCTGGATGTCTGCAATCTGAGAACTGGTAAGAGCAGCTATCTGTGAGCTTGTAAGTGAAGCAATTTGGGTCGTCGTGAAGGCAGCTATTTGTCCTGCGGTAAGAACTGCTATGTCCGTCGTTTCAATCTTAGCTACTTGGTCAACGCTGAGAGTCGCGATGTCTGATGTCTGCATCGTGGCGATCTGCGTAGTTGTGAGTGCGGCTACCTGTGCCGTCGTGAGTGCGGCTACCTGAGTTGTGGTGAGCCCGACAACTTGGTCAGTAGTCAATGCGCCGACTTGGGTGGCGGTCAGGGCAGCAACCTGCGTGGTTGTCAGTGCAACCATCTGACTTGAGACGATCTGAGCAAGATCGGTAGTCTCAAGAGCTCTGATCTGAGCTGTGCTCAAGACAGTCAAGTCGGTCGTCTGGATAGCCACGACCTGTTCTGTAACCAAAGCTGCGACCTGAGCAGTGGTCAATGCTCCAAACTGGGTGGTCGTCAGGGCAGCAATTTGAGCTGGCGTGAGTACCGCGATATCGGTGGTCTCAATCTTGACGATTTGATCAGTAGTCAAAGCAGCCAAATCGGACGTCTGTATTTCCACAAACTGGGTCGTTGTCAGGCCGGCGATTTGGGCAGTCGTGAGGGCAACCATCTGGGTCGTCGTCAGCGCTACGATCTGGTCGGTCGTTAGAGCGCCGATTTGTGTCGTATTCAATGCTGCCACCTGGGTTGTCGTCAGGGCGGCGACTTGAGCTGCAGACAATTGCACCAAGTCCGTCGTCTGTAAGGCTCGCAACTGGACTGTGGTCAAGGCGGCAAGATCGGTGGTCTCCATTCCGGCGACCTGCTGGCTGCCGAGAGCAGCTATTTGTGATGTTGACAGCGCAGCAACTTGAGTGGTCGTTAAAGCGGCGACTTGAAGGACGCTTAAGGCAGCCAGGTCTGTAGTTTCCAGCTTGATGATCTGGTCTGTGGTTAGTACGGCGATATCCGAAGTTTGCATCTCGGCTATCTGTGTCGTTGTGAGCGCAGCGATTTGTGCGGTAGTCAGCGCGGCCACTTGAGTGGTCGTTAAGCCAACCACTTGATCGGTGGTCAATATCGCGAACTGGGTGGTGGTCAGAGACTGAAGCTGGGTTGTCGTAAGTGCCGAGATTTGACCTGTTGTCAGATTGACCAGATCAGTTGTCTCGATTGCGCGTAATTGGTTAGCCGACAATACAACCAGATCCGTCGTCTGAATTTCAGAGATCTGTGACGTCCCCATTGCCGCAATCTGCGTAGTGCTGAGTGACCCAACCTGGGTCGTCGTTAGCGCCGCGATCTGATTACCCGAAAGAACAGCAATGTCGGTGGTCTCAATCGCACCGATCTGGCTTGTAGCAAGAGCGGCGAGGTCGGACGTCTGCATCTGCGCGATCTGCGTCGAGGTCAATGCGGCGATCTGAGCGGTCCCAAGAGCCCCAAACTGGGTGGTTGTCAGATCAACGATCTGATCCGTTGTAAGTTTGGCGATCTGGGTAGTGCTAAGCGCACCGACCTGTGTCGTCGATAGTACAGATAATTGGCTCGCGCTCAATTGAACCAAGTCAGCGGTTTCCAATGCCGCAATCTGCGTTGTGCTGAAAACGGCAAGGTCGGTAGTTTGAATCGCTTCCACTTGTGCCGTCGTCAGCGCCGCAATCTGCGAAGTTTGTAACGCGGTGAACTGTGTCGTAGACAACGCAACGATCTGCTCGGTACCAAGTGCGGCCACTTGCGTCGTGGTCAAAGCAGCCATCTCTGTTGTTGTCAAACCACCTAACTGAGCAACGCTAAGGTTCGCCAGCGTCGTGGTTGTCAAACTAGCCAGCTGTGTGGTCGTCAGGGCACTGATAGCCGTCGCGTTCAAAACGGCGATTTGGTCGCTGGACATCGCACTAACTTGTGTGCCTGTCAGAACCGCACTCGTCAAGGCACTCACTTGCGCAGTGCTCAGAACGGCGATGTCAGTGGTCTCAATCGCCTGGATCTGGCTACTGTTTAGCTTGGCCAGATCGGATGTTTCCATCTGGGCAATCTGCGTTGTCGTCAGTGCGGCAATCTGACTCGTGGTCAACGCTGCCACCTGGGTAGTGGTAATCGCGACAATCTGGTCTGTTGTCAAAGACGCAATTTGTGTCGTTGTGAACGAAGCCATCTGCGACGTTGTCAGCACCTTGGTCTGATCTGTCGACATCGCGGCAAGGTCAGTTGTCTGTAGGGCCGCAATTTGTGTGGTAGCCAATGCGACCAAATCGCTGGTTTCAATCGCGGCGACTTGCGTTGTGCTCAGCGCTGCAACCTGCGTAGTCGTTAGCCCGGCCATCTGTCCAGTAACAAATCCAGCTATTTGAGCTGTGCCAAGCACCGCAAGATCAGTTGTCTCGAGTGCGCCCGTTTGTGCGCTGGTAAGTTTTCCAAACTGACTTGCATCCAAGGCTGCAACTTGAGTGGTCGTTAGCGCGGCAATCTGCGCCGTACCAAGACTAATGACTTGCGCCGAGGACAACGAATTCAACTGCGAAGATGTCAGTGACGCAATGTCCGTGGTCTCAATCGCCTGAAGTTGGGCAACGGAGAACTTAGCCAGATCGGCGGTCTCGATAGCAGCAATCTGCGTAGTTGTCAGGGCAGCGACTTGCGTGGTTGTCAACCCGGTGACTTGACCGGTTACCAAAGCGGCAATTTGAGTTGTCGTCAGCACCGCCAGATCGGTTGTTTCGATTGCACCCACTTGGGCAGCTGTCATCGCGGCCAAGTCGGTGGTTTCGAGTGCCACCATTTGGGTTGTGGTTAGCGCAGCGACTTGGGTCGTGGAGAGCGCGACAATTTGTTCGGTGGATACGGCAGCAATCTCTGTGGTCGTCAAAACAGCGACTTGGGTGGTCGTGAGACCCGCCAAAGGCAACGCCGCGAACTGTCCCGAGTTTAGGAGAACCAAATCAGTGGTTTCTAGTGCGCCAACCTGGGTTGCACCTAAACGTCCGACATCCGTCGTTTCCAACACGGCGATCTGGGTTGTTGTAAAGGCCGCCACCTGAGTAGTAGTCAAGCCGGGAATTTGCGCAGTCGTCAAAGCGGCGATCTGCGTTGTCGAAAGTGCGACAAGATCAGTAGTTTCAATTGCCGAAATCTGCTTGGATGTCAATGCGATGAGATCGGTGGTCTCAATAGCCACGATATTCGCCGCCGTTAGTGCAGACATCTGTGTTGTCGATAGGGCGGCGATTTGATCGGACGCCATAGCAGCTACTTGCGTAGTCGAAAGTACAGCAATTTGCGTCGTCGTCAGCGATTTCAGACTCAAAGTGCTTATCGACGCAATCTGTGAGCTTGACAATATCGCAAGATCAGTTGTCTCGATCGCGGCAATCTGTACGCTGCTTAGCGCCGCAACGTCTGTCGTCTCAATTGCAGCAATTTGCGTCGTTGTGAGTGCAGCGACCTGGGTTGTCGTCAAGCCGGCGATCTGTCCTGTGGTCAGCGCAGCCACCTGGGTCGTACTTAGTCCTGAAACATCAGCACCCAAGGCCCCAATTTGAATCGCGTTCAAGGCAGCCAAGTCTGTGGTCTCGAGCTCGGCGATCTGCGTTGTTGTGAGCGCAGCAACCTGCGTTGTTGTCAGCGCACCCAGTTGCGATGAGAGCAGACCGGATATCTGAGTCGTCGTCAGTGCCGCGACGTCCGGAGTCTCAAATGCCTTGATCTGGACGGCGGAGAACTTGGCAAGATCGGTCGTCTCGATCGCCACCACCTGAGTCGTGGTCAGTGCGGCGATCTGCGAATCCTTGAGTGATCCAATCTGTGCCGTACCCAAATCGGCGATCTGGGTAGTGGTCAATGCGGCAATCTGTGTGGTTGTAAATCCTCCCAGGGTCGCCGCGCTGAGCGAGCCGACATCAATCTGTGCGAGATCAGTCGTATCCAGCGTACCTACTTGCGATGTACTGATCGAGCCTATCGTGGTCGTCGACAACACTGCCAACTGCGTCGTAGTGAGGGCGACGAACTGGGTCGTGGTCAAGGCAGCGATTTGGGCATTCGCCAACGCTCCCACTTGAGTTGTCGAAAGTTGAGCCAAATCAGTCGTCTCGAGGGCGCGCACCTGTAGCGTTGTCAGTTTCGCGAGATCGGTCGTTTCAAGTGCGGCAACCTGTGTCGTCGTCAATGCAGAAATTTGCGTCGTCGTCAGACTGACCGTCTGTGCCGTTGTCAAGGCAGCGATTTGGGTTGTAGTGAGTGTCTGCAGCTGCGAAGTATTCATTCCCGCAATGGCACCTGAACCAATCGCGGCAATTTGAGATGTACTGAGCTTGACTAGATCAGTAGTTTCCAATGCATTCAACTGACCCGAGCTTAAACGCGCCACATCCGTGGTTTCAAGAACCGCAATCTGGGTTGTCGTCAGGGCGGCAACTTGGGTCGTTGTTAGACCAGCAACTTGAGCTGTCGTGAGCGCACCAACCTGTGTCGTGGTCAGCGCGACAAGATCAGTGGTCTCAAGCGCTCCGATCTGAGCCGAACTCAGGGCGACCAAGTCGCTTGTTTCGAAGGCCGCGACCTGTGTCGTAGTCAGTACTTGGATCTGTGTCGCGGATAAACCCGCCATCTGACCAGTCGAAAACGCGCCAATCTGGGTCGTGGTCAGCGCAGAAATATCAGTGGTTTCAATGGCACGAATCTGCGCCGTTGTTAGCCGAACAAGGTCTGTGGTTTCGATGGCAACGACTTGAGTTGTTGTCAGCGCGCCAATCTGCGTGGTCGTCAGTCCACCCACCTGTACCGTCGTGAGTGCTGCTATCTCGGTCGTGGTCAAGGCAGCCATTTGCGTGGTGGTCAAGCCCTTCAGCCCGCCGGCGCTTATCGCGGCGAGTTGGGTAGTCGTCAGCGCCACCAAGTCTGTTGTCTCTATAGCAGCAGTCTGTATCGACGAAAGTTGCGCGATATCGGTCTTCTCGATTGCAGCGATCTGGGTCGTGGTCAGCCCTGCTATCTGGGTGGTAGTCAATCCGGCAATCTGATTTACGGTCAGGGCGGCGATCTGGGTCGTACTGAATTGCGCCAGGCTTCCGTCCAACGCCTGGATCTGAGCCGAACTCAAACCCACCAAATCGGTGGTTTCCAACGGAGCGACTTGCGTGGTGCTCAGCGCAGCGAGTTGAGTTGTGGTCAATGCAGAGAGTTGACCTGGGAGAAATGCCTTGACCTGCGTGGTCGTCAGCGCTGCAAGATCAGTGGTCTCAAAGGCCTTGATTTGCAGAGCGGTAAATCTGGCCAGATCGGTAGTCTCGATTTCCACCACTTGGGTGGTTGTCAGTGCAGCAATCTGTGAGGTTTTCAGGGCAGCGATCTGTCCGGTACTTAAATCTGCGATCTGGGTCGTCGATAACGAAGCAACCTGGGTGGTTGTCAATCCACCAATGGCCGAAGAGCTAAGTGAGCCGAGATCCATCACGCCCAAGTCGGTTGTATCAAGTGCCGCAATCTGTACAGAGCCAATCGCAAGAAGGTCAGTCGTTTGGAATGCCGCCAGCTGAGTGGTCGTGAGTGCCACAAACTGAGTAGTCGTCAGGGCTGCGACCTGTCCGGTCACCAGTGCGCCAATCTGGGTGGTACTTAGAGCGGCAAGATCAGTCGTCTCCATCGCTCGTATTTGCGCGGTACCGAGCTTTTCAAAATCGGATGTTTCCAGCGCGACAATCTGTGTCGTCGTAAGTGCAGCAACCTGCGTCGTCGTCAAGGCGGCGATCTGCCCCGTTGTGAATGCGGCCACCTGTGAGGTCGTCAATTCTGCGAGATCGGTCGTTTCGATGGCCGCAACCTGGGCCACCTTCAACGCTTTCAGATCCTCAGTCTCAATGGCGACGATTTGTGTGGTAGTTAAAGCACGAATCTGTGCGGTCGTTAACGCCGGCATCTGCGACGTAGTCAAGGCATCAATTTGTGTCGTCGTCAGCGCCTGAACTGTTGCAGTACTTAGGCCAGCAATCTGCGCTGAAGTCAACGCGGCAATTTGCTGCGGATCCAAGACAGCCACTTCAGTGGTGGTCAATGCCCGCAACTGAGAATCGGTAAGGACCGCAATCGCTGTTGTGGAGAGTACCCCGAGCTGCGTTGTGGTCAGCGCACTATGCTGGGCGGCTGTCAAGGCCTGTGTCTGATTGGCGGTGAGGCTTCCAATCTGAGTCGTGGTCATTGCAGCCAGATCAGTCGTCTCAATCTTGGCGATCTGTGCCGTCGAGAACGCGCGAACATCCTTTGTTTCGATAGCCACTATCTGGGTGGTCGTCAACGCTGGAATCTGTGCAGCAGTCAAGCCAATGATTTGGGACGACTCTAACGCAGCGATCTGTGTTGTTGTCAGTGCGGCGACTTGGGTGGTGGTCAGCGAACCAATACCAACCGTCGACATTGCCGCAATCTGCGTTGCCTTCAGTTCAGCCAAGTTGGTGGTCGACAATACCTTGATCCGGGCGGCGGAGAGTGCTGCTATGTCTGAGGTTTCAATCGCAACGACTTGTGTAGTCGTCAAATTGGCGATCTGTGACGTCGTAAACCCGGCGATCTGACTGGTGGAAAAAGCAGAAATCTGAGTTGCCGTCAATGAGGCGACATCGGTGGTCTCGATTTTCGTGATCTGTGCCGTCGTCAGGGCAGCGATGTCTGTGACTTCCAATGCAGCAATTTGCGTTGTCGTCAGAGCTGCGACCTCTGCATTGGTCAGTGACTTGATCTGGGCGACCGTAAGAGCGGCAATCTGTGACGTTGTAAGAACCGAAAAATCGGTGGTCTCGATGGCAGCAACCTGCGCTGTGGTAAGCGCGGCGATATCGCTGCTCTCGATCGCTACAACCTGGGTCGTGGTAAGTGCCTTGATTTGTGCGGCAGTCAGGGCAGCGAATTGTCCTGTGGTCAGTGCCTCAATCTGGCTTGTAGCAAGAGTCGCCATCTGAGTGCTGGTCAACCCAGCCAGGGCGGCCGTACCGATCGCAGCAACCTGTGATGAGCCTAAAACCGACAAATCGGTTGTTTCCAATGCACGCAGTTGAGCGGAACTAAGCTTTGCGATATCTGCCGTTTCCATCGCACCAAACTGCGTAGTCGTCATCGCGGCAAGCTGCGCACTAGTCAAAGCACTTATTTGTCCGGTAGTCAAGGCGACAACTTGATCGGTGGTCAACGCGGCAATATCAGTAGTTTCAAACTTGGCGATTTGTGCCGTCGTCAAAGCGGCAACATCCGCCAACTCCATTGCTGCAACTTGGGTTGTGGTCAGAGCCGGAATCTGTGCCGTTGTCAATGCCTTGATCTGTGCGGTTGTCAAAGCCTCAATTTGAGACGTCGCGAGAGCAGAAATCTGCGTTGTGGTAAGTGCCGCAATGCCGCTGGTGGAAATCGCAGCTACCTGAGCTTGGCTAAGTGACGAAACGGCAGCGGGATCCAGGTTACGCACCTGTGCTGTACTTAGGCCAGCAATGTCCGAAGTTTCGAGTGAAGAAACCTGCGTTGTAGTCAAAACGGCGATCTGGGTTGTCGTCAGACTCTTAACTTGCAGAGATGTCAGCGCAATGATTTGATCTGCCGATAACGCCACAACATCCGTGGTTTCAATCGCCGCAATCTGATTCGTGCCCAACGCCTGTAAGTCAGAACCCTCAATCGCACCGATCTGCGTGGTAGTCAGTGCAGCGATCGCTGTGGTTGTGAGCGCCTTGATCTGCGCGGTGGTCAACGCGCCAATCTGGTCAGTGGTCAAGACCACCAGATCGGTGGTCTGAAGAGCCACCAATTGCGATGTTGCGAGGGCTGCGACGTCTTCCAACTCTATGGCGGCCACCTGAGTCGTCGTCAGCGCGGCAATGTTGGCCGTTGTCAAGGCCTTGATCTGTGACGTAGTTAGCGCCTGGACCTGGGAAACTTTTAGGGTCTCGATCTGACTCGAGGTCATCACCGCGACGTTGGCGGTAGTGACTGCCTGAATTTGCTCGTCGGTGAGCTTGGCAATTACATCGGTCGAAATCGCCTTGATCTGTGCCGTCGTCAAGACCGCCATATCAGCAGCTTCAATTGCAACAATCTGCGTGGTGGTCAATGCGGCAATTCCAGTCGTGGAAATTGCACGCATCTGGCCGGTCGTCAGCCCTTCGATGTGCGCAGCGCTGAGTGCTTGAATCTGACCTGCGGACAGAGCTGCAACGCTCAAGGTGTTGATTGCCTGAACCTGGTCGACGCTCATGGCAGAAAGGATCGATGGCGGGAGAACCGCCATTTGGGTGACCGTAAATGCCCCGATATCTGCCGGCTCGAACGCGCCGACCTGAGTGGTCGTCAAAGCGCCGATTACGCCGACCGAAAGTCGGCTCGCCTGTGCCGTGCTGAGCGCAGCAATCTCATCACTGGTCCATAGTCCAAATTCGCCGGAAGTAAGCGCAGCAATTTGGGTGAGAGACAGGGCAGGTACGTTAACACTCATTTTCAGCTCCTTGCGCGTTCAGCGCATTCGGATGGATCGCATTCAGAAGTCAGCGCCCTCAGACAGATCCGAGGGGATTACGGAATTTGGCACAGTAGCCGGAACGAAAAGCGCTTCGACGACAAAATCGGCAACAAGGGAGCGTCCATCAAGATCGGATTCGCGAACACAAAGCGACATTGGAACTCTCGAGCTCAGTTGCAATCCCGAAATATTATTCCAAACAATCATATAGTTACCACTACCCTTTAATCAAGACTCACAAACAGCACAGAAGTAGCTCCGCGTACTTTTATAGCGGCTCGTCACTTTCTAACGGCAGGTTTCCAAGTAACTTTAGTTTTCTCTTTCGTTTTTTGCCTAGATCACGCCATCAATACGGAACGCTTCACAAAATGTTCCGCAGCGTGGTGATGGGCACCCCACATACTCAAACAACGAACGGCGGCAAGTCTTGCCGGTTGCTCGGCCCGAAAGTCAGCTGTTTGGTATCGGAAAACATTTCTCCCGCCTTCATTCGAAAATACTTAGACTGAAGCAAAACTAATACCAAGTTAGTGATTGGTTTAGCGATGTCTTCACGGGGAGAGATGGGACTCATCGACTTCCCCAAAATGCTCAGTCTGGGGACGGAACTACCATGCTATGGCAGTGGAAAATGCTCCAGTGCCATTTTCTCTAGAGACGGACCTTCTGTCGTACCCACCGTGGCCAAAGCCCAAAGCTCAAATCCGGGCATATTACGAAATCCCGCAAAACTGGCAAATCCAGCAGATGAAAGGGCCGCCTGAAGGGTTCTCAATGTGAAACCAAAGCGATGGGCCATGAACAGATTTCCGGCCGCCATGGGGGGGCGGTGACCATAGAGAATATCAATAGGTGAAATTGGTCCCATACCCGACATGTATGCGGGTTCTTCCAATCGATCCTCGGCCACCAGTGCGCATACCGACTGTAGATCGGGACACACAATCACCACAAATCCATCATCCCGAAGCACGCGCCGAAATTCCGCTAGCGCCACCGGCACCTCATGCGCATATAGGTGCTCAATATTGTGCGCAGAGTAAATTGCATCGACAGACGCATCGGAAACCGCAGACATATCCGTCATCGTGCCGAGAAGATCCGGCTCAACCGTAGGGTCTATGTCAAAACGAAGCTCGCTCCAATTGCCGTCGCGGAACCCCCGAGTTGTGTTGGTTTTTGTAAAGTGGCCACAGCCCACATGTAGAAAAGTTGGCATCGGTTCTCGTCGCAAAAAGTCGGCGCTGAAGGGACGGCGTTAAAGCGAAGTGTTTAGTGCTGCCACTACGCTCCATCGCCACCGAGTAGATGCCGACGCTCATACTCGGCAGGAGGCATGAATTCACTACTTACGCGGATCGCGTCAGGTGGGATGCACTGGTCAAAATCAATATGCCTCGTATTCGGTCGATGCAAGGTTCCACTGGAGTAGTCGTGCCACATGACATCAAACAGACTTTCCAGCGCGGCCACCAATTTGGGTGCATTGAATAGATCACATCCTGGCAAAGCCGCTGCGAGTTTTTGCTTGATCGCCCCGAGATAGGACGGGTTATTGCCAAGCGCAATCGCCTTTTGTACATAATCGTCCGGGGATTCGCAGATCAGGTCCGACAATCCTGCAGCTCGTGACAAGCTCCCACAAACTCGCGACGCAAAACTCATGCCGGCCAGAGTGACGATCGGTACTCCCATCCGCAGAGCGTCGGATGCTGTCGTGTGCGCACCATATGGAAAAGTATCCAAGAAAACATCCGCATAGCGATGGCACCCGAGATACTCCGTATTGGAGCGGAAGGGAAGGAAAACCAAACGCTCAGGAGCAAGCCCTCTTCGCGCCGCCTCAGCACGCAAGCGAACTGCAAAGTCGTCTTCCGGGCTCCCACGTAACCAGAGCACACTGTCCGCCACGCTCGAAAGAATAACCGACCAGCGCGTAAACATCTGCTCTGTAATCTTGACCGAGCCGTTAAAGCAGCAAAACACCACACCGGTCTCTGGCAATCCCAGGTCAGTGCGGGACGCTGAAAGCACTGGCACCGAGTACAACTTCCCATTTGGCTGATAGCACGGCAGGTGCAGTACTCTTTCGCTGTAATACGGCTCGAACTGTTGCGGAATGATGTAATCATCCGCGATGATGTAGTTGTGACAATCCGACCCCATTGTGCCTGGATAGCCCAGCCAGTTTGCAATAATCGGTGCCGGTTTCATAGCCAGCAAACCGGTACGCTGGTAGTTCGTATGGCCGTTCATGTCAATCAGGATGTCAATGCCCTTTTCGACAATCATTGTTGCGGCACGCTTATCAGGGACAGTCCGGATATCAATCCAATGATCGACCTGACTTATGATTCGTTGCTGAATCGCATCGTTATTGCGTTCACCAATATTGAATACACTGATTTCAAATCGGCTGCGATCATGATTTTCGAATACATCGGACATCAGATAGCCAACCGCATGATGGCAAAAATCTGACGACAAATACGCGATGCGTATCCTGTCAGTTCGGAGCGACTCCGGCCTGGGCCAATCCCCGACTATTCCCAAACCGATGGTTCCCTGCATCTGGCGTGTATACGCCTTTGCAGTCGCCAGATGGAGAAGTGGATCATCGGCAAAACTCGCGATGGAAAGCGGTGCCATGCGCTCAAGAATCGCCCTTATCGAATGAGTCGCTACCGATTCAAGCAATGGCCAGACGCAACGACCTTGACGACGATTCACCCAATGTTGTACCAAGTCGCGCTGAGTCGGATCAATCTCAATCGCTTGCCGTAGAGCCATTTCCGACACCTCTGCGCTTCGGCGAATACGAGCAATATTCTTGCAAGCTTGGACCTTTAGAGAGATGTTGAGTTGATTTAGCGTTGCGAGGCGCTCGACAACATGCTGCCATTCAGATACCGCCGTCTCAATCTCGCCGGCACGCTCGTATGATGACGCAAGATTCAGTCTAGCCTGATGGAAATCCGGGTTCGCCGCGAGTGCGTCTGCAAGGTATTTTTTTGCCGCACCGGTGTTACCAGCCTGCAATAGTTGCGACCCACAGTTGAACGCAGCAATGTGCCGCAGCGGATGCGTCGGATTGGCCTTCAGCCAATAACGGTAAAGCACCAAGCTGAACTCGCCAGCGCCGGCAGCTCCTATTTGGTCGGCGAGCGAGATCAGCTCGACAAGGTCCATTCCCGGATCGTCTATCCTTCGGATCGCCGCTAGAAACAGTTGCATCGCATCCATCGTATCGCCCTCAGCCAAGTTGACCGGCGGGCTTGATCGCCAGCCGTACGCTTTGCGTCACGCGTGAAAGGAACAACGGCGCCGCAGTTTCCTCAAGATACTTGTCTGTCGCCAAACGCGCGCCCTGAAAGTATCCGTAGTCGTCAATGATCAACACCCCGCCCGGCACCAGCACCGGATACAGCGTCACCAGCTCGTGGTAGGTCGACGAATAGAAATCAGTGTCCAGGCGCAACAACGAGATCTGCTCCGGCTTGTGCGCGGGCAAGGTGTCTTCCACCATGCCCTTGACGAATACAAAATTCTCTTTGGGATAACCGGAGGCATACACCACCTCCTGCACCATCGCCACCGTGCCGCCAAACCCCCAGTTCGGCGCATCCGGCTCCTTGCGCTTTTTCTCCTCCCAGGTCGGCAAGGCCGGTACGCCGTCCCAGTTGCGGTCGACATCCTCCGGCTGCGGCATGCCCTCGAAGGTGTCGTAGAGATAAATCTTGCGCGAGGTATCACCAAAATGCATCAAGGCCAGTGCCATCAGCAATACCGAGCCGCCGTTCCACACGCCGCACTCGACCAGATCGCCGGGAATCTTGTGGCGCACGACGTATTCGATGGCCTTGTACATCTCCCACGGCGGTTCCACCCCTTCCAGCATGGTGATGGTGTGCTTATGCACGCGGTCGATGATCTCCATGAAATACGGATCGTCGATGTCGCGATAGTCGATGGTGCGGCCATTCAGATTAAAGCGCAGCCAATCGACCGGCTGCGGCAGCGGATCGATTTCAGGGTATTGGGCGTGCAACTTCTGCCATAGCGGCTGCGCCCGCGCATACGCATCCTTGGCGACCTTTATGCGCCCGCGCAGATTGCTCGCCCACGTCTGATAAAAATGATGGCCGACCGGCAGATTCCCGGCTCCGACCAATGCTTCCAGCACATGTGTCATCGCCTCGAAAGGCAGACTGCCCTGCGTTGCCTTGGCGAACAGTTCGGCAATACCCGTTTCGCGCTGCTCGTTCATATCCAGTCTCCCCGCTCCGTACGCTTCAGCCAAACACCTTGGCCAGTTGCTGATACACCTCGTTGCTGACCCGACGCCCCAACACCGGCGGCACCAGTAGATCCGCCCAGCCAAGTAGCGTCGGCGACAACTGCCCCCGCGCTCCAGCCCATTGCAAGAGCTCGAAGGCGCAGTCGCGCATATCCCACAATTCCATCAACGCGACCAGCTTGGCCAAGGCCGCCGGCGTCAAACCGGCGCCGATGCCCTGGCCGGCAATCGGATCGCGCAGATACAGCGCATCGCCACCCACCACCTGTCCATGCACGCTCTTGCCGTGGCGCGTTTCATCCAGATTCGGTAGCGCGGTCTTGCAAAACCGCCAGGGCGTCAAATCAAACAAGGTAAAACCCTTGCCGCGCATCCACGCGTCGATCTCGGCAAATACGGCCCGCCCCGGATGCGTCTCGTGGAAAAACACCTCGATCTCGATTCCCAACACCGAACGATCCAACGTGCGCGCCGCGCCTTCGAGTACATCGAGTTCGGTACCCTCGGTGTCGATCTTGAGAAAATCGACGCGATCAATCGCGAACTCGTCGCAGAACGAGTCGATATCGATCAGCGGAATCTCCTCGACGCGCACCACCTCGGCATTGCCGTGAAACACGCAACTGCGGTCGCGCCACGACTGCGCCACCGGCAGAAACGACGACAGAAACGGGCTGCGCGCGATATGAATTTGCCCCATGCCACGCTGCCGGCCGATGGCAAAGGGATAGACCGATTGCCGCTCGCCGACAACCTGCTGCCCCTGCGGTTCGAAACCGATGGCGCGCATGTGGACACCAAAGTGTTCCCAGCGCGGATTGAAGCCTCCCAGTGCGCCAACATCCATCACCACCAGCGGGCTCGCCGCCAACTCACCCGACGCCGCCAGCGCCCGCGTGAAATCCGGATTCATCTGCTATCTCCCCGCGTCGCCCCTTGGCGCCGCCAACTGCACTCACATCGCGGCCGCATCGATCGCCCTCACCGTCTTGCTCGGACACATGCCGCAAATCGCCCCCGGCTGCGATACATAGGCAAGGATGTCCTCGTCCGATGCCTCGAGCCCCAGGCCCTGGTGCTGCAAATACGGCTGCCACTCTGGATTCGCCGCCAGACCGAACTTATCGCTGACCAGGCCGAGAAAGGCAATCGGCGGACATTTCCACAACCGCCCCTGATGCAGCGTGGGACACAGCTTTTCGCCGCAGATACGCCAACTTTGCAACGGATTGCCGTCGGCGAATGGCCGCATCGTCTCAGCCTCGCCACGATACAGCGCATGAAAGCTGTCCTCCGGCTCGCCGTTGTCGATGGACAAGCCAAAGCCATGGGTGGCACTGGCCTCGCGAATCCGCTCCGGCTTCACCTTGTCCAAATAGTCCGCTTCGGCCGAATGCAGCGTGATGTACAAATGCGTGCGCGTCGCCGCCAGGGCCTCATAAATGCCCGGATGACGATCCATGAAGAAGCCGTTGGAAACCAGTTCCAACCGGCTCAATGGCCACACCTCACGGGCAAAATGCAGAAACTCGATCAAGCGCGGATTCAGGGTCGGCTCGCCACCGAGCATGCGAAAAGTCTGCGGCACCACACGCCGGCTCCAGTCGCCCAACCACTGCCGCCCTTCTTCGTAGCTCACATGCCCCTTGAGCGCATAGTTCGAATAATGCGAACACCCCCGGCAATGCAGGTTGCAGGCGTAGGCAACATCCATCTCCAGCCGGTCGATGACCAGCCCCTGCGTCCGATACGCCGCCTGCAGTACGATTTTCGACCGCTCGACCTGCCCCGCCGCCTTCAGCGTCGAACCCCAGGCCGACCAGATCTGGAAATCGTTGCCACGCCCAGCGGCGGATTCCAAATACGCCAGCGCAGACGCCAAGTCCCCGGTGTAGCGTGCCGCCAAGCCAGCGACCAGCAGAGCCGGAACGTAGTCGGCCTGCACGGCCAGCAGTTGGCGACTGGTCGCCAGCGCCAGATCGAAACGACCGCGATTGAAATCGGCCAGCGCGGCGGCGAATTTGTCCTGCAGATCATTGTCCATCGGCATGCTCCCGGTCGTTCATACCCATCTCAATAGCGCGCACCGACGGTATGAAACGTCAGCATCTGGTGGTCGTTGTAATCGATGTTTCGCTGCAACGAGAACATCTGGCCGAACAGTTCGATGAAACGCTGGTCGCGTTCGGACATCGACATCAGTCCATGAAAGTTCCTGAACGCCGCCGCCACGTTCTCGTCCGTGGCACCAACCCAAACGAAACGCTTGAACAGCCACAGCATGTCGAGTTGGTACTGCCAGATACGCTTTTCATCCAGGCTGACATCGGCACGGTCGGCATGGCCATACGGTGCCTGCGACTCATGCGCGTATTCGGATGGACTGGTCAGGAAGGGGAAACACAGGTAGCCGCGCAGTGCGCCGCTCAGAATCGAGGCCCGCAGACAAATATCGTAGGGATGATCCATGCGCTCGGTGGGCGCCAGCGCCTGGAAGAACCGGCGCTTGGAGCGCGCATTGACGATATAGGCGCTGGAACCGACGTAGGGAAACGGAAACGGCGCCAGATCAAGCAGCCGCACCTGACCTTGAGCAGCGACTGCCGTCGCCATTTTGTAGAACAGCGGGTAGTGTGCCGCGCTCAACAAGGTCAGCTCGGGAAACACCACATCCCAGCCGTCTTCGGGCAACGCATCGATCACGGCTTCGGCCAGGGGACCGGTCTTGTTGCAGAATAACTGATCGTCTTCCGACACGTAGAGATGGTTCGGGCTGTCAATGTAGTGCCCGACACAACTGAGGTGGCTGAAGTAGTTGCCTTTGTAGGGGCCGCTTTGCGCACCCGGCTTGTCTTTCACCAGCGGCGAATGGATATCGACGGCCGACAAACGCGTAAATTTCCAGCGCGGCGAGAAACCGGCCTCGGCAAAACTGCGTTCCAGCGCCTGACGACGCCCCGTCGCCGAGTCGAGGTTGATATAGACGAAATCGAAATCCGGCATCGCAAGCTCCAGGAGATCAGCGTTCCGACAACACCACCAGATTGCCCTGCGGGTTGATGCGATGCCAGGAATCCTTGATACCCATCACGTGGTAATCCCACTTGACGTTGCGGAATCCGGCCGTCTTCAGCGACTCCAGCCACCAATCGACACCCTCGCGAATGATGTGCGACTGATCGTCTTCATAGGCATCGATCAGGTAACGCTGACCGTCGCCCAGCGGCACAATGGTCAGCAGGCGCCGGCTCTTGGCGGCAATCGCGGACAGAATCTTGGGCAGGTCGGCATAGGCGATGTGCTCGAACACGTCTTTCGACATGCAGATGTCGAATTCGGTATCGAAGGGAATCGGCTCGGTCTCGGTCGCCAGCTTGACGTAGCGATCAACCTCGGGGTCGCAACGCCGCACGGCGTAAGCCGAGGCATCGCAGCCGTGGGTATCGCGGAACAGCGTGCGCATGGCGCGCACCACGAAACCCTTGGCGCAACCGAAATCCAGCACCTTCTGGCTGCGGTCGATCCCCGCGTACTCGATCATCGCCATGGCCATGCGGAGCGTGACCTCGGGCATCCAACGGTAATACGAATAGCAGCTGCGGCCGCTCATCGTCCCCGTTTCGAAATAGTCCTCATCGTAATAGTCGTGCGAGACGCGTTTTTCATACAAAGTCGACATGATCGATGTCCTTGTGTTCGAAATCCGCAAACCGGTCTTCACCCGTGGCGACATAGCGCTCCAGCATGTTCACGGTGGAGGTAAACACGCAGCCGGTGCAATTGGTGCCCGGATCAAACCGCGCCGCGATCTTGCGGTCCATGTAGCCCAGAATGTCGCCGGGCGGGCACAACGCAAACTCCTCGTTGAAATGCTCCAGATCCTGGTTGAGCACGATGGAATCGCAGGGGAACACGGTGCCCGGAATATCCGTGCCGGGAAACGGCTCCTCACTCAAATATGGGCGGAAATACGACTGGTGGCAGACCTTGGCCTGCGGCGGCTCGTGAATCTTGCCTTGATGGAAGAAACGCTTGTCGTCGAGTTGCTCGATGATCTTGGACAAGGCCAGATGCTCGCGCAGCAGGCTCTTCTGATCCAGCAGGCAATTCGGCAGCAGGCGGATGTAGCGCGCGTTCAGGTTGTCGGCCAGCCCTTTGACCTTGGTCAGCACCGCCGGCAGATCGACGGCATTCGCCTCGTGCTGCGGCGTATAGATAAAGGACATGCCCAGCGTCACGTTTTCCGGCAGCGGCTGGGGCAGACGGATGCGGGTTTCCCAGCCGTCGAAGACATTCACCGAGATGCGTGTCCAGGTCAGGCGCTCGATCAGCTTCCAATCCACCTTGTGGAAATTGGTGCCGTTGGTGATCATCGCCACGTTCAGGCCACGGCTGAACAGATACTCCAGCAATTCATTGATCTGCGGATACAACGTGGGCTCGCCGCCGCCGGTCAGGATCACCGCGCGCAGGCCGCGACTCAGCAGCTTTTCGACGTAATCCTGGATGGTTTCCAGCGACAGGCGGTTCTTGTTCTGGCGATAGGTGACAGAGCAATACGGGCAGGCCAAGTTGCAGCGGCCTTCGGGTGAGATGTGGGTGCTGATCACCGTACGCCCATTGCCGGCACGATAGTTTTCCAGCGCCTCGCGGTGCTTCCAGAACTTGGCACCGGTTGAGGTAAATAACTCCTCCATGCGGTTCTTCTTTTGCAGCGCCGCGATAAACTCTGCCGATACCTCGTCACTGTTTTCGGAAAATAGAAAGGCCGACGAGAAATGCTCACCGGCCGCCAGCCGTCCTA
Organism: Propionivibrio dicarboxylicus; assembly: GCA_945902805.1. Taxonomy (GTDB): domain Bacteria; phylum Pseudomonadota; class Gammaproteobacteria; order Burkholderiales; family Rhodocyclaceae; genus CAMDMZ01. The sequence goes on from CAMDMZ010000017.1 coordinate 32,036, forward strand.
TGATCCGCTCGCCCGTTTCGACGTCGATTGGCCGAATTTCGGAAACCCCGTTGGCATGTAAAAAGGTGTACTGCGGCACCTTGTTGGGAATCCCACCGCGCACGCCCTTGCGATAGATGTACAAGCGCCCGTCGGCATCCCGGCGCAAGTCAAACAGACCGGAGGCCAGCGTCAAGGACTTGAGCACCTCGTAACGCGAGCCGGCGCCGCCGTTCCCCGCGGCGGTTTCGGTATTCTCCATGTCGCTCTCCTTGACTCAGCCGACCGCCAGCTGCTGGCGGAAATAGTCGATAGTGTCCACCAGCCCGTCGCGCCGTGGTCGGCGCGGCTCCCAGTCCAACCATTGCTTGGCCAGCGAAATGTCCGGGCAGCGTCGTGTCGGGTCGTCTTTCGGCAGCGGTTTGAACACGATCTTCGAGCGTGAGCCAGTCAGTTCGACGATCTCGCGCGCCAGTTCGGCGATGGTGATCTCAGCCGGATTGCCCATGTTAACCGGCCCAACGCACTCCTCGGGGCTCGCCATCATGCGCACCATGCCCTCAATCAGGTCGCTCACATAACAGAATGATCGCGTCTGCGATCCGTCACCGTAGATCGTGATCGATTCATCCCTGAGCGCCTGAACGATGAAATTTGAGACCACCCGCCCATCATTGGGATGCATGCGCGGACCATAGGTGTTGAAGATCCGGATCACCTTGATCTGAAGATTGTGCTGGCGGTAGTAATCGAAAAACAAGGTTTCGGCGCAACGCTTTCCTTCGTCATAGCACGAACGGATTCCAATTGGATTGACATTACCCCAGTAGAATTCCTGTTGCGGATGCATTGACGGATCGCCATAGACCTCACTGGTAGACGCCTGCAGAATCTTTGCACGAACACGCTTGGCCAGCCCCAACATGTTGATCGCACCATGCACACTGGTCTTTGTGGTCTGAACTGGGTCATGCTGATAATGGATCGGGGACGCCGGGCAAGCAAGGTTGTAGATTTCATCAACCTCGACATAGAGAGGGAAAGTGATGTCATGCCGCAATAATTCGAACCGCGGCAAGCCGATCAAATGCTCGATATTTCGCTTCGAACCCGTGAAGTAGTTGTCGGCACATATAACCTCATGCCCATCCTTAAGTAGGCGATCACATAAGTGGGAACCTAGAAATCCTGCCCCTCCGGTCACCAAGATTCGTTTTCGTCCTTGAGTACGGACCGGTTGATAATTGTTTTCGGTGACTTGGTTCACGGACGACCTATCCTTGAAATGTGAATTTGCAAAAGCGGCAATGAGCCCAGGCTCATTTTGGAATAGTCCAGCCGTTGGATTACCTCGAACAATGCGACGATCACCCTACATACCGAGTGAATCCAAAATAGCGCCGTCCCACCAGCACCGACTTACTACACCGGCCGCACGGCAATTCGCATTAACGCTTCCTCAAACCCCTTTACAAAGCGTGGGGTATCAAACAAAGGATGGGTGGAGCGATTGACCGCCAACTCTTCACGAAAATTCTGCAAACGCCGCCGATCCACTGCAAGTGCTACCGCCAATGACTCATAGTCTTCATAGGTAGTAGTAATCAACTCTGGCAGACCAATGGCTCTTAGCAGACTGCCCGCCATGCGCGAGGCAAACGTCAGCCCAGAGCGTGTAAGCAAAGGCAGTCCCATCCAAATTGCGTCGCTTGCCGTGGTACCGCCATTGAACGGAAAGGTATCAAGGAACAAGTCTGCAAGTTGGAAGCGCGCCAGATACTCTGCCGGATGTACGCGCGATGCAAAAACCAATCGCGCCGGATCGACGCCCTGCTCTGCCGCGTACCGAATTAGGTTAGCTCGTGCCGCATCGTTGTCGGCCAACAGCCACAATACACTGTCCGGTACTCGATGCAATATCCGCATCCACGTGGAGAACGTCTCTGGGGAAAACTTATGGTTGTGGTTGAAGGCACAATAGACGAATGCATCTTTGGGCAGTTGATACGTGGCTCGCTGCGGCAATGGTCCTGCGATACGCTGACGGTCGTTGGACTGGAAGCAATTCGGTAGATACAGCGGCGTTTCGCTGTAGAACTTAGCCAGTTCGGCAGGGATAAGGTATTCGTCAGCAATAATATAATCAACTCCGGGCAAGCCCGAGGTCCCGGGGAAGCCGAGCCATGAAACCGCGACTGGTGCTGGCTTGTGCGCCAGAATTGTCGCCCTGCAGCCGGAGGTGAGGCCTTGCAAGTCAACCAGAATGTCGATCTCGGCGCCACGAATAGCACGTGCCGCTTGCTCGTCGCTCATCTGATCAATGCGGATCAAATGATCCATGGCGGTTCGAATTCGCTGACGCATCGGCGTCCCATCCTCAGGACTCCAGCAGAAAGCGTAAACCTCTACCTGGTTACGGTTGTGCAGTTCATATACCTCTGCGGTAAGGATCGTCACTGCGTGCAGATTCAGGTTTGATGACAGGTACCCAATCCTTAGCCTATCGTGCCGATAGCCTTCGCTCGGAGCCATCGGCGGCAGGGTCATCGGCACCTTTTCGCGCACAAAACGCTGCGCTGTTACCAGTTGCAAACCGGGATCGTTAACGGCAGAAAGCATGGCAAGCGCAGAGGTCGCTTCGACCATTTTTTCTACGCTCACATCCGGCAGTGGTGAATACACTGGCCATTCACATTGCTTCTGACGCAGGTGGACGTAGTGGTGAATAACTTCGTTTTGCGCTGGATCAACGACGAGACTTTTCATTAGCATCGCTTCGGACTCAGGATAGCGATGCAATTGCTCCATAAGACGCCCCAGATTGTTCAAAGCGTGCTTTTTCAGGTTGGGGTCCGAAGAACTTTCGGCATCAATAAAGCCCAGTGCCTGCTTCCAACAGTCGATTGCTTCATCATTGCGCCCCTGGCGCTCAAGCACCGAACCGAGATTCAAAGATGCTTGTGCAAAATTCGGCCTTTGCGCCAAAGCCTCCCTGTAGAGTTTCTCCGCCGCGACCGGGTCACCAGAATCATTGGCCATTCGGCCCAGATTGAAGCGCGCAACAAACGCATACGGGGAACCCGAATGCGTAATCCAGTCTCGGTAAAGCGCAATCGTGCCCGCTTGGTCACCCGAAGAACTCATCTTCTCGGTGATCGCGATCAGATCCACCAGCGCCAGTGCGGCCAGCACAGCGGGAGAGCGGTCACCACCACGCACAGCTCCGGCCGCATCCAACGGGGCAGGCGGCACAAATGCTGCGACAGGCTTGCGGGCACGCGCGATCAGCGCGAAGGCTTTTTTTGCAGCATGCTCCCAAGTCCAGTGCTCTGCCATATCTTGCGCGGCTGATAGCCCCAAGGCCGCCGCTTCGTCACGCTGCTCGTAAACCTGACGCATGCGCGCCGCGAGTTCGTCCACACTGATCTGAGCCCATTCGCCTGCTGCACCCGATTGAGGGAAGAACAGCGGGTCATACACCGGCACCATGCGTTCGACATTCAGCAAATAGGCATTGGCATCATTGGCATACTCCGTCATCGCGCTGTAGCGCGTGGTAATGACCGGTGTACCGCAGGCCATCGCCTCCATGATCGGCAAGCCCCAGCCCTCAGCCCGAGTGGGAAGCACAAAACAATCAGCGGCGGCATAGGTGGCGGCCATATCAACGTCGGTCGCCAGGGGCTTCATCACCTTGATCGGCGCCGTCTTGCCGAGACCGAGTTCTTCGATTTGGGACTGGACCGAAAATCCGGGAACGAATGGGTTGTCGCACATCAGGACGAGTTCGACATCCTTCACCCCGCGAAACGCCTGCGCATAAGCCCGTAGCAGCTCGATCTGACCCTTGCGTACTTCCCATTTGCCAACCGTGAGAAAGCGAAAAGTCTTGCCATGATCCTTGCGCTGGCCTCGCAGACCGACATGAAACACCTTCGGATCAAAGCCCTCGGGCACCACCTCGATACGCTTGTGGGTCAAGCCATGCTCCGCGATCACCGACTTGCCCCACGCCGAAGTCGTCCATACTTCATCGACCTGGGCGAGACCATTCACCCAATCCGCCGCTAAGCGGGTGTACTCGAAGACGGTATAACCGATACGGTAAGCACTATGGAAACGGTGAAAGTTGTTAGCGTAGTCGATGCACACCCCCGGCTGCGACAAGTCAATTTGTGAGCCACGCCCCAACATCTGTGCCAAAGCGCCGTCTACGGGAAAGTTTGAGGCATTCAAGTTGGTCGAAGTCAAACAAACTGGCTCGACACGATCCAATGCACGGAAAAAGTTTCGCGCGTGAACCTGATAGCCAAGGTAGCCAAAGATAGGGCCAAAGGCATTAAGCATCTGCATGTCCTCTACTTGGTAACCGCAAGAATCGATAGATCAGCCTGAAGAACATACGTAGGGGATTTACTGTTGAAGCGAATTTTGTTCGCCTCTTGACAAAGACTACCAAGTTGCAACTGAACCCATTTACTGCCAAAAGCCAAGATCTCCAGACTCCCCCTTACCCGCCACCATGAACTCCAGTATCTGTTGCGTTGAAAGCAGAGTACTCGGAGCCGTCAAGAAACACTTGTTGGGAAACTGATCGAGGATCGCGCGAAAACCATCCAATGAAAATTCTGGTTTTCTAATTTGCCACACTTCAAAAATGCCTCCGCAGACATTCTTCCAAAATGACTCTGGAATTTGTGTAGCGATTACCTCATCAAAACCTTGAGTATCTGACTTGTAAAACACTGGTTGTACGACTGAGATCCAACGGCCCACCTCTTGTTTAACGTCCACACAGCGGAGAGTTCCGGTGCCATGCTGCTCCGGCATCGCTGCCGGATTCAGCGAGTAATTTCCGGAGTTGTCGGGATCCAGGAAGTAGGTCGCCTCACCAGTCGTATCTGAGAGCGCCACTGGATAGCATTCCACGTGGGCAAAAGGATTCAGGTTGAATTCAAGTAGGGAAAAATTCTTAGCATCGGGCTCATAGGCAAATACGTGTCTGCAATTGCTCAACCGTCCAAGACACTGGCGTGAGAAGAGTCCCACATTTGCACCGACATCGATCAACGTAAAGGCTGATAGGTTCGCCGTGACACGCTGCACAAAAGCAAATTCCTCGGGTTGCCAACTACCAGATAGCAAAGTGTAGGGAGTAATAGCGTTGTCGCAATTGAGGCGCAAAGGGGCCGGCGTTTTGCCATCGGGGCCGTTGCAGGCAAGCAGAGCATCGGCGCGTGGGTTTAGTTCAATAAAGCGAACCCCATATATCTCGCGAAGAATGCGTAGATTTAGTCCCAAGCCGCCCTGAAACGAACTCAGCACATGCTGGATGTTGATACTCATGGTTGGCTTGGCGCCTTGCCGGACTTCACTGCACCCAACAATGCTGCGGATGCCGCCGCCTGATCGTCGGTGTATGCAGCATATGACTTCTCCTCCACCAAGGCTGACCCGAGCAAATCGTTGATCTCGCGCTTGACGTTGCCACGCAGATCGTTCGTCACATACACCGCGCGGGCGAGTTCAATGAACCTCGGCCCGAAGTCCTTTGCTCTTTCGCAATCTCGGATGTCATCTTCGATCCACCACAGCGACTCGTTTACCTTCTTCAGCTTGTCGGCAAGGTCAGATAGTCCTTGATGTCCGGGAAAATGCGCCTCGCGCACAGAAGTCAGTTCAGCGAGTTCGCGATGCACATTACGGAGCTTTACTGGATCAGCCAACTTTTCCGACTTGATTTCGAGAATGGTGATCTTGTCGATAATCTCGCCCCAGGATTGCGGTACGAACGGAAGACTGCCCACCGAAGAAGTCGGCGCTGGCGCGACGGCGCTTGCCGATTCGCCAATGACAGAACTCGATGAATTACTTGGATAGCTCATTCTTTCTCCCAAATCCCGTTAGAAAGGCGTATGTCGCAAATCGGGAATCAACGTTTACCAACTCCGCCAGGTATCTGCTTAGGCAACGTTCGACCGCAATCACACCATCAAGCACTTGCTGGTTGACCGTTAATGCCTTAGGAGAGGATGCAGACCAGAGTTGCATGGTTACACCGAGTCAGAAGACGTCTTTGTGTAACTTCCCAAGTACTCTCGTTTCAGAAAGACAATCTGCTCCTGGGCCATGTTGATGTCGTACATCCGTCGCAGCATGGCGGAAAAATTCTCTCTTTCCACAAAAGCCTTCAGATCAGGAATGAACAGGACGTCGAAATATGGAGTAAGCAATTCAGCGAATTGCTCGGGTGTAATAGCCGCCACGTTGCGCAAATGGTGCGGAATGAACTCAACGAATAGCGCCTTCGTACGACCCAGAATTCGGCGCAGGCCCTGCAAGGCGAAATACTCGGATCCCTCGATATCCATAAACACCAAGGAAAATTCGCTTGCAGGCAGGAATTCATCTATGGCGACGGCGTCCACTTCAACAATCTGTGGCTGATCATAGAAATACATCGGATCGGCATGAACTGGAAACCGCTTGCTTCCTCCCGAGTTGTGCCGACTCAGAACAAATCGCAAACGCTCGGACTTGTTGCTGGCCGCCAGATTGTGCGCCTTAACATTGAGAACATCATTCAGGATGAGATTGCAAGCTAGCAAGCGAAACGTATTTGGATTCGCTTCAAAGGTGGTGACATGAGCACACTTTCTGGCCAGTCCAATCACTACCGCACCAACATGCGCCCCAACGACTAATGCGGTATCGTCTTTGCTTAACAATCGCGACGCCAGCTCAATCTCAACAAGTCCATAGCTGCCGTTCTCGCGCAACGCTCGGCCAACAACCTGATCTTCGAGATCGGTTGCAAATGTGCCTTGGTCAGAACACGAAATGACTCCAGTAACAAACTGGCCCAATTCTTGGCCCGGCTTGATGACGCCCTTCGGTAGCGTTTGCCTAGCGGAGATTGAATCCGTCTGCGCTTGGACAGGAGACACCAAACTCGGCGCTGGCGGGACGACGCCAATTTCGGTGGTCATACCTGAATGCTTCCTCAATATCTCGGCCATACGCTGGAATACACCTTCCCAGTCGCCGTCCCGCATTTGACGGAAGAGCTTCATTTCGGGATACCAAGGGGTGTCGTGACGGTCAAGCAGGAAGCGCCAATCGGGTACCTGCTTCAAGGGAATCCAGGTCGGCCTGCGCAACGCTCCGGCCAGATGGGCGATGGCAGAGTCGGAAACGATCAGAAGATCGAGGTTCTCCATAATCGCAGCCGTATCCACAAAGGCACCGTCATCATCGATGCCACCACCAAGAGTCACCACCTTGACACTTGGCGGCAGATGATCCAGTTGATTGAGACCATCACGCTGCTGCAGAGAGACCAGTGTCACCCCTGGAATGGCGGCCAACGACGCAAATGCGGCCAGCGGTGGCGAACGCCCCTTGTCGATCTTGGCATTCGGATTTCCCTGCCACGCAATGCCTATCCTGAAACCAGGAATGGGGGCCAGCTTTTCGCGCCACCGGGTCACCCGCTCGAGTTCGGCCTTGAGATACGGGGTGTCGCCAGGAATATCTTCAACCCTCAATGTCCCCATCACACGCGGCAGACTTAACAGCGGACTATGAAAATCGAAGTTGGGCAAAGGTACGCCATCCAGCGGAACCAAGCGCACCCCGGCCATCGGACCAATAACGCGCATCAACCTTGGATGCACGGCAAATATGACTTGCGCTCCCTGCGCCACAACCTTGGGCAGATAGCGACAAAACTGCAACGCATCGCCCATGCCCTGCTCGGCGTAGACGAGGAGGGTTCTGCCCACCAGGGACTCACCTTCCCAGCGCGGTTGAACGAACTCGCCGTGAATATCCTTGAGCCACTTATATTCATCGAGCTTCCAGCGCCAGTCATATTCCTTCCAGCCATCAGCGAGATCGCCATGCAAAAGTAGAGTTTGCCCTAGCGTGTAGTGAGCTTCGGCAAGTTGCGGATACAGCGTCGTCGCCTTGCGCAAACACGCAATTGCCTCGTCAAACCGACAGACTGACCGCAGGGTCAATGCCAGATTGAACAGGGTTTCATAGAAATCCGGCTTTAGCACAAGTGCTTTCTGGTATTGCTCGATTGCCTCATTGAGCCGACCCAGATCAGAGTAGGCATTTCCGAGATTACTGAACGGTGTCGGGTTCTTCGGATTCGAGGCAATGGCCTTTTGATAGACAGCGATAGCCTCGTCCAGCCGACCGCTGGCACGCAACACGTTACCGTAATTGCCAAGGTAGATGTCCGCCCGTGGTTGAAGCTTGACAGCGGCGCCGATCAACTCAAGTGCTTTAGGAAGATCACCTGCTGCATAGGCCACCATGCCGGAAAGGTGCAGGCTGTCGGAGTGCTTGGGATCAGCCAACAGAATCCGTTGATAAATCACATTCGCCTCAGCAAGACGGCCGGACTGATGATGTCCGAGCGCCGTTGCGAACAGCTTGGCAATTTCGCTATTGCTCGGTTTGGGCTGCTGCTTTTTTTGCTTAGTTGCCACGCCCCGCGTCCTCAAATGGAATTCTTGGCTTCATTCGAGCAGCAGACTAAGGGACAAGTCATATTTCAGAACCCGATGAACAACGGGAATTTATCCCCTATTACGACGGCCAGAGAGTTATCGCCGTTCGACTAGCATTGCAGGATGTCGTCCGTGTCTCAATCTCGCCAGGCATCCAACGCCAAGCCCTCTGGCAGTAATGCCCTGGCCGGGATCATGCTCGAAATGCGCTCCGCCTGGATCAGCGTGGTGATTTTTAGCCTGGTGATCAATATTCTGATGTTGACCCAGCCGATCTACAGCATGAACTTGTTTGATCGGGTCATGACCAGTCGCAACTTGGTTACGTTAGGCATGATCAGCATTATTGCGGTCGCCTTCTTGGCCGTGATGGCCGCAGTGGAGTGGGCACGTACCCAGATATTGATACGTGTCGGCGTACGGGTGGACCATGCACTGGGAGTTCGGTTACTTGAACTTTCTCACCAACTGCATATCGAGCAAAGCAGTGGCAGTGGGCGTGGGCTCCTGGGTGATTTGACAACTCTCCGCGCCTTCCTAACGGGCCAAGCAATCTTTCCCGTACTCGACATACCGTGGATTCCGGTCTTCTTTCTGATGCTATTTGCACTGCACCCGAATTTGGCCATTGTATCGGCCATCAGTGCAGTAATTTTGTTCTCCATCACCTACGTCACCGAGACGATGACCAAGGCGCCATTGGCCAAAGCCCTTGAAAAGGGAGGGGAAGCCGCACGATTTGCCGCGCTGAACATGCGCAACGCGGACGTGATCGAGGCGATGGGCATGCTGAAAACAATGTCGGCACGCTGGAAAGTGTTTCAAAACGAGCACATTGATGCGCAAGCGTCGGCCAGCGACCGCGCAGGATTGTTGCTCGCCATTTCCAAGTTTGTAAAAACGATTGCCCAAACATCAACAATGGGAGCCGGTGCCTATCTTGCCACGCAGGGAGAAATTTCCGGCGGTGCGCTTATGGCAGCAGGAATGTTGTCAGGCCGCGTAATGATGCCGATCGAAATGTTGATCGGCTCGTGGTCGCAATGGGGGAATGCGATCGAAGCATGGCGCCGCCTCGACGAGGCCGTAAAAAGCCCAGAGCGGATTTATTCCGGTGTATCGCTCCCCCCTCCGAAAGGGGAGATCACTCTTGAAGCTATTAAGGGCGGAGCGCCAAATATCCCCAATCCCTATGTCGTGATTCCAGCTCTGAAAATTCCTGCCGGTGCCAGCGTTGCCATTATTGGATCAAGCGCGGCAGGAAAATCGACGCTCCTCAAACTGATCACAGGAATCTGGCTCCCCAAGAGTGGGACGATTCGAATCGATGGCGCCGATATTCGCACCTGGCCGCGGGATGAACTCGGGCCATATATCGGCTATCTGCCCCAAGATGTAAGCCTGATCGAGGGTACGATCGCAGAAAACATCGCCCGGCATGGGGAGATTGACAGCGAAAAGGTAATTGCCGCGTCGAAGGCTGGAGGGGTCCATGACATGATCCTCCACATGCCCAACGGCTACAGTACTCCGGTCGGGGTAAATGGCTCCTTTCTTTCCGGGGGCCAGCGACAGCGTGTGGGCCTTGCCCGAGCACTGTATGGTGACCCACCTTTGCTGATCCTGGATGAACCCAATGCCAACCTCGACGAGGCCGGTGAAAACGCACTCGACGCGGCGTTGCGAACCGCGAAGAAGCGTGGCCAGACCATCCTGATCGCCAGCCATCGTCCTGCCGCGATAAGGAATTGCGATTTGGTTCTGGTAATGCAAACCGGCGAAGTGACCTTGTATGGTCCGCGCGATCAGGTGCTAACGACCTTGGCTAAGGCGGCCACCACTCAGGCAGCCTCACCACCCAACCCGCCCGCTGCCCCTCAACAGAAGCCACCCACCGCCGAACCGCAGAAGGAAGCCACGCCTTGACCCAACAGGAGTTCCTAGCGATCGCAAAGCGCATTGGGGGCGGGGGCGGGGGCGGCTCCGATGCGATGACAATGCGGACGATTGCGCATGATGATGCGCGGAAGGCGATCATATTCGGCAATCTGATCATCTTCATCGGCCTCGGACTTTTCTTTGCCTGGGCAATGTTTGCGCCGCTCGACGAGGGTGTTCCGGCGCGCGGCGTGGTGGTGGTTGAGTCGATGCGAAAGGTGGTAACGCACACCACGGGCGGAAGTATTGCCGCAATCCACGTCAAGGAGAACCAGTCGATCAAAGAAGGCGACCTGCTGATTTCACTAGAGAGCAACAAGGCGCAATCGGCGTTTGATTCGCTTGCTCAAGAATTTGTCGGTGCCTCGTCAAAGCTGGCTCGACTAACGGCGGAGCAGACGCTCCTAAACGAAATCGAGTTCCCGGAAGAGCTCGTCAGCTTCGCCGAGGAAATTGGCCGCATGGATACATTGAAGGCGCAGCTGGACCTTTTTCATATGCGAAAAAAGACATTGGCCAGCGAACAAGCCATCTTGCGAGAAAATATTAGCGCATCAGGTGGGCAAGCCCATGGCTTACGCCAGCAGTACGCCGCCAAGGCGGAACAACTAGCGCTTTTGAAACAGGAGGCTGCATCAACTCGGCCACTGGTCGAATCTGGTTACGCATCACGCAACAGCCTCCTGGACCTTGAACGGCGAACTGCAGAGCTATCGAGTGCCATGACCGAGCTTCAAACGCGTGCCGCCAAAGAGTCCAGCACAAGCGCCGAACTCAAGTTGCGTCAGCTGCAACGCCAACAAGAGTTCCTTCGCGATGTCGATCAACAAATTACGGAAACGCGACGGGAAGTTCTGATGCTGCAGGAACGACTGAACGATGCCCGCGTGGATCTGGACATGAAGAAGATCCGCGCCCCCGTTAATGGGCAGGTACTTGCCCTGCAAATGCACACGGTAGGTGCCGCCATTACGCCGGGGGCCAAGATTCTTGAAATAGTGCCGGAAAATGAAACCTTGCTGATTGATGTTCAGCTCCCGCTGCAGACTATCAATAGTGTGGAGGTTGGGCTCAAAACCGATGTGCGCATCTCGGCGTTTATCAAAGATCCGCAATTGGTCATCGAAGGCGTCTTGCAGTCCGTCTCATCTGATGTGCATGAATCTACAGCACCTAATCCACCCTACTATCTTGGCCGCGTCGCCATCACTCCGGAAGGCATGGCGCAACTTGCCGGGCGCCAGCTGCGTCCAGGTATGTCTGTGGATGTGATCATCAAGACCGGCGAGCGGAGCTTGCTGAACTACTTGCTACGCCCAATCATGAAGCAATTGTTCTACGCCCTGAAGGAACAGTAGAAGCTACATGCCGAGCAACAAAAAACGCGGCCGACGAGCCGCGTTTCTTATTGCTGGCCTCGTATGAAGCCACCAACTGTTTCGTTGGGCGTTAAACCTGCATATTCATGATGTCATGATACGCCGTCACCAGCTTATTGCGTACCTGCACCATCTGCTGGAAGGAAATATTTGCCTTCTGAAGATTGACCATGACGTCCTGCAAATTGACATTGCTCTGGCCGGTCGAGAACTCCTCAGCCATCTTGTGGGCGTCCTTCTGGGCGGCATTGACCTGATCAATGGTGGTCTTCAAGACCTCCGCAAAACCCGGCCCGTCTGTCGGCGCGACATTGCCGGCAGGTTTGCTTCCGGTCAGCGCAGAACTATTGCGCAGTTCGGACAGCATTTGGTCAAGTTTTTGGGTATCGATGGCCATGGGGTCAAGCTTAATGGATTTTTCTCAGGAATGAAATAGCAAGTGGCGTGCCCGGAGCGTTTGTCCGACTCATTCGTCGTCCATGTCCTTGTAGAACCCTTCATCGCGGTATTGCGCCAACTTGTAGCGCAGCGTGCGTTCGGAGATACCCAAGATGGAAACGGCCTTCTTACGCGAGCCGCCAACGTTAGCCAGGGTATCGAGAATGTGCTGACGCTCCAGATCCTTCATGTTTGCTGGGGCCCCTACCGGCACCACAAGCTCTTGATTAACTGGACTTTCTGAAAAAGTCGGTGCTGGCGGGACGGCGCTTGGCTGCGGTGCGACCGGTACGGACGGTTGCGCATACGACGGCGCCGCTCCACCACTGAGCAGCAGTACGTCCGCCTCGATAACCTCACCAGTAGCGAGAATCAGGGCGCGCTGCACCACGTTTTCGAGTTCGCGTACATTGCCCGGCCATGGATAAGCGGCGAGCTTGGCCTCGGCGGATGCGGCAAATCTTGCCGCGCGCTTCTGTGCCGCTGCCTGGCGCACCAGACAATGACGCGCCAGGGGCACGATATCGCCGGGTCGTGCCCGCAAGGGCGGGATCTCGATCGGGAAGACATTCAGCCGGTAATACAAATCCTCACGAAAGCGACCAGCACGTACCTCACTCAACATGTCCCGGTTGGAGGTCGCCAGAACGCGGATATCAATAGCCACCGGCTTCTTGCCACCGACACGCTCGACTTCGCGCTCCTGCAGCACACGCAGCAGTTTGGCTTGCAGCGCCAGAGGCATTTCGGAGATTTCGTCGAGCAGCAGCGTGCCGCCATCCGCCTGCTCAAACTTGCCCGGCTGCGCCGTTTGCGCCCCGGTGAACGCGCCCTTTTCATGACCAAACAAGGTTGCCTCAAGCAGGTTATCGGGGATCGCGGCACAGTTGATGGCGACAAACGGGCCTTTCCGAGTACCGCCGCGCGGCGATTGATCATGAATATAGCGGGCAAACACTTCCTTGCCGACACCCGATTCACCGGTTAGCAAAACAGTGGCATCGGTCTTGGCCACACGCGCCGCAAGCAGCAGGGTTTCGCGAGTTCGCGGATCAATCGCGATCACGCCGTCGGCAGGCGCGGGCGGCGTAGCGTAGCGGGCGATTTGTTCGATCAATGTCTTCGGCTCGAACGGCTTAAGCATGAAATCGCACGCCCCACCACGCATCGCGGCGACCGCCTTGTCCACGTCGCCAAACGCGGTCATGAGCAAGACGGGCAGTCCGGGGTAGCGGCTGCGGATCTCGCCGAGCAATCTCAGGCCATCCATCGGCGACATGCGCAGATCGGAAACCACCATATTGAAGGTCTTGCGCGCCAGTGCCTCAAGGGCTGCTGGGCCGCCATCGGCGCCAAACGGACGATGTCCGGCGGCTTCCAGTGTAATCAGCAGCGCATCGCGCAAGGATTCGTCGTCTTCGACGACCAGGATACTTAGTGAGTCTGACATGGCAAGGTAAGGAGAAATTCGGCGCCGGCACCGGGTTGCGAATGGACCTCGATACTACCGCCATGCGCGCGCGCAACGCCACGGGCAATAGCAAGACCGAGTCCGGTACCTTCGGGACGAGTGGTAAAAAACGGCTCGAAAAGACGTGCCGCCGTGATCGCATCCATACCGCGACCATTATCGATGACCCGGATTGTCACCGCTTCCGCACTAGGATCGGCCGCCAGCGTAATGCGCGCAGCGCCATCGACATCCACCGCTTGCAGCGCATTCTCGAGCAGGTTGGTCAGCGCGCCGGTAAGTGCTTTGCGATTGCCGATCACCACAGTGCCGTCCGATGCATCGGCCACCACAAAGTGGATGCCGCAGTTTTGCGCCAACGGCTCAAAGGTCTGGGCCAGTTCGCCGAGCAGATCGGACACCGCAAAGCTTTCGCGCCCAAGGACTTCGCCGCGAGCGAAGAGCAACATATCCTGAATCAGGCGTTCAAGGTGTTTGAGGCGGGCGACAGTTTTCTCGGCGATAGAAACGCGAGTCGCCGCCGGCAGATCGGGATTTTCCAGATTGCCGGCGTAGAGCAAGGCCGCCGCCAGCGGAGTACGCAACTGATGCGCCAACTGCGCCGCCATCTCGCCCATCGCGGCGAGACGATGATTTCGCGCGGCCTGGGTTTTGAGTTGCTGGGCTTCGGTAATGTCGTGCACCAACACAATGCGGCCACCGGCCGAGTCGAGGGGCGTCACCGCAATTGCCAATCGACGCTCGCCGCACAAATGCTCGCCCGGGGTATCGGTCGCCTGCAACGACTCGACTTCAACCTCAGACCACGACCGATCCAGGGTAGCGCCAAGTAGTTCATCCGCCGCCGGATTGCTGGTCAGCACTCGACCGTCCGCACCGAGCACCACCACGCCTGCTGGCAAAGCCGCCAGTAACAAGCTCAGGCGCTCGGTCAGCGCCGCCTTCTCTTGATATTGCTGACGCAGCTTACCGTTCGCGACGGCCAGTTCCTGTGTCAGACGTGACACCTGACCTTGCAGTTCAGCATACGCGCTGCTTAACTCTTCTGAGGCCTGACTAAAAATACGGAACGCTTCTGCCAGGCGCTGCGCCTCGCCAGGGGAAACTTCGCCGGCGCCAGTCGTACCATTGGTGCCACCAACGGGTGGCACGGGAGATGCAGAGGATGCTGAAGCCGCAAGGATTTCCATGACGGGTGATGATGGCAGAATCCCTACCCAAAGCCAAGGCAGATCGGGCTCGAACAGGGCTCCGATTTGCCGGCAAAAATTGCCGCTACTTACGGGAACCGCTCTTGCTAACGCAGTCCACAATCCGGCAGCGGTTCAACTTGGTGCCGCCAGAAAGAGAACATGGCAGAAAATGCAGCGGCAGCGGTCGCCCGTCCGGCCCCGTTTCCACTATCGATGGAGGCATTCAACCGACTTTCCGCACGGCAAAAGCTGGCGGGGATGGTGGGCGTTGCGCTATTGATAGCGGTCCTGGTCGGGGGCTTGCTATGGACCAAAGAGCCGCCCTACGCCATTCTGTTTGCCAATTTCGATGAAAAGGATGGCGGCGCGATTGTCGCCGCACTGCAGCAACAAAACATCCCGTATCACTATGCCGAAGGTGGCCGAGCGATTCTCGTCCCGCAGGCCAAGGTCCATGACGTCCGTTTGAAACTGGCCTCACAAGGCCTGCCGAAAGGTGGCCTTGTGGGGTTCGAGATCATGGAATCACAGAAGCTCGGCATCAGCCAGTTTGCCGAGCAGATCAACTATCAACGCGCACTGGAAGGCGAGCTGGCGCGCTCGATCGGATCGCTCGCCGCCGTCAGTGGCGCTCGCGTGCATCTGGCTATCCCGAAACAAACCGGCTTCCTGCGCGACGACACCAAGACCTCCGCCTCGATCGTGGTCAACCTCGCCGCCGGGCGCACGCTCGAATCATCGCAGGTGGCCGGCATCGTCCATCTGGTGTCGTCGAGCGTGCCCCAACTCAACCCGCTCAATGTCAGCGTGATCGACCAGAACGGCAATCTGATCTCGCAACAGCGAGACAAACTCCAGGATGCAGGGCTCGACCCGTCGCAATTGAAGTACGTGCGCGAACTGGAATCGATCTACACCAAACGCATCGAGGCCATTCTCGCCCCCATCGTCGGCAGCACTAACGTCAAGGCCCAGGTCACTGCCGATATCGACTTCTCGCAGACCGATCAAGTCGCTGAGAACTACAAACCGAATCCGACCCCTGATACGGCGGTGCGCAGCCAGCAAACCACCGAGGCCGGCACCGGCACTCCCGGCGCCGTCGGCGTTCCCGGGGCACTCACCAATCAGGCTCCCGCCCCGGCGACCGCGCCGATCACCACACCACCCGCTCCGGGTACACCGGGCGGTACACCACCGTCACCGACCTCCGCTGCAGGAATCAACTATTCTCGCAACGCCACGGTCAATTACGAAGTGGACAAAACGATCAGGCACACCAAAGGCATGCCGGGCGTCGTGCGCCGGCTTTCCGTCGCTGTCGTCGTCAATCATCGTACCGACCCGACCAAGCCGAAACCGATTCCACTTAGCGAAATCGAGATCAAGCAAGTCACCGATCTCGCCCGCGAAGCCATGGGCTTCAACAAGGATCGCGGTGATACGCTGAACGTCGCCAATGCCCCCTTCACCATTCCGGAAAAGGAAGTCATCCCAGACTCGCCGATTTGGAAGGACGCCGAATTGATCGCCTTGCTCAAGGAACTGGCACGCTACCTGGTCATCGGTGGCATCGCCTTCTACCTCTGGTCCAAGCTGCTTAAACCGGTGGTCGACAAACTGCTTGAACCACCGCCACCGACGCCGGAAAAGGAAGAGGACGCCAACGATTCGATCGAGATCGGCGCCGATGGCCTGCCACATCTGGTGCATCACAATCCGCACCAGGCCTATGAGGACAAGCTCGCCGAAGCCCGCGAACTAGCGCGCAAAGACCCGAAGGCCGTCGCCAACATGCTGAAGGAATGGATGGATGGCGGCGAAGGAAAATGATCCGATCGAGAAGGGCGCGATTCTGCTGCTCTCACTCGGCCCGGACGAAGCTGCCGAGATTCTGAAGAATCTCGGGCCGAAGGAAGTACAGAAGCTCGGCCATGCCATGGCGGCGCTGAAACAGGTGCCGCGCGAACGCATCGAGGAAGTCATCGACGAATTCAAGGAGCATGCCGCCAAGGGTGCTCCGGTCTCGGTCGACGAAGAGGCCATCAAGGCCATGCTGACCAAGGCATTGGGCGACGACCGTGCTGCCAGCCTGATCGGTCGCATCCTGCAAGGCGGCGACACCGCTGGCATCGAAGGTCTGAAGTGGATGGACGCGCCCACCGTCGCCGACCTCATCCGCAACGAACACCCGCAGATCATCGCCACGATTCTGGTGCATCTGGAATTCGATCACGCCGGCGAAATCCTGAAGAGCTTTACCGACCGCCTGCGCAACGATGTGCTGCTGCGTATCGCCACGCTTGATGGCGTGCAACCGATTGCCTTGCGCGAGCTCAATGAAGCCATGGCACGCATCCTTTCCGGTGCTTCGGCCAACGTCAAAAAGGCGGCGATGGGTGGCATTCGTCATGCGGCGGAAATCCTCAATTTCGTCGGCCAGGCCGCCGAAACCACCATGATGGACAATGTGCGCGAATACGATCCCGAACTCGCCCAGAAGATCCTCGACGAAATGTTCGTCTTCGAAAACCTGATGGATGTCGACGATCGCGGTATCCAGTTGCTGTTGCGCGAAGTACAGTCTGATTCACTGATCCTTGCCCTCAAAGGCGCATCGCAGGAACTGCGCGACAAAGTGTTCAAGAACATGTCGCAGCGTGCCGCCGAAATGCTCAAGGAAGATCTCGAATCGAAAGGTCCAGTACGACTCTCCGAAGTGGAAGGCGAACAGAAGGAAATCCTCAAGATTGCGCGTCGCCTGGCCGACGAAGGGCAGATTCAGCTCGGCGGCGGCGGTGATGGCGACGCCATGATCTGATGACGACCGCACCGAAACCCGTGTCCTCGATGACGGCGTGGGAACGTTGGGAACTGGCCAGCTTTGACGAGGCTGCCAGCACGACAGGCGGCGTCAGCAGCAAACCAGATGCCGTCCCGCCAGCACCGACTTTTTCGGCCGCCGAGATTGCGCAGCTGCGCGAGGATGCCAAGCGCGAGGGCTACGAGAGCGGGCACCAGACCGGCCTCGAAGAAGGTCTGGCTGAAGGCCGTGCCAAAGGCGAAGCGGAGGCACTTAAACTGGGAAATGATGCGGCTGAAGCGCTGCTCGCCGTCGCCGCCAAACTGGACCAGCAACTGGCCGAACTCGATCAAACTGTGGCCGAGGAAATTGTTGCTCTGGCGGCGGAAATCGCCCGTCAAGTGGTGTCGCAAGCCGTCGCGCTGAAGCCAGAAACCATTATCAATGTCGTCCGCGAAGCCCTGACTCATCTGCCACTGCAGCATGCCGCCATCTACCTGCACCCCGACGATGCCTCCTTGACCCGCTCTTACGCGGGCGAACAACTTAGTCATGCGGGGCATCGCATCCACGAGAATGCCAAGCTGGCGCGCGGTGATGTGATGATCGAGGCCGGCGGTAGCCAAATCGATGCGTCACTGGCGACCCGCTGGCGTCGGGTGCTGACGACCATCGGCCAGGACACACCCTGGCTGGCCGACTCCAAAGACAAAGAACCCGCGTGAATCCCACCTGCCTTGGCCGTCATCTCGCGGCCTGTCGCGAGCAAGTCGCACATAGCGAACCCTTCGTCGCCGCCGGGCGCCTGACCCGCATCAACGGCCTGGTGATGGAAGCATCTGGCCTCAAACTACCACTCGGATCGGGTGCACTAATCCAGGTGTCGCGCGGCGAAATGGTCGAGGCCGAAGTCGTCGGCTTTTCCGGCGAACGCCTGTTCATGATGCCGGCTGAAGATGTCTATGGACTCGCGCCGGGCGCCCTGGTACTGCCGCTGGAAGTCGCGGGCCAAGCCCCATCGCTGCGCGAGGCCTCGGTGCCCACCGTGCGCCGTGCCACGGATCGGGCCAAGCATCTTCCGGTGGGTGACGCCCTGCTGGGACGCGTCATGGACGGCAATGGCCGCCCGCTCGACAGCCTCGGCCCGATCGATGCACAGCAGACACGGTCCCTTGCCAGTCGGCCACTCAACCCCCTGCGGCGCGAACCGATCCGCCACAGCATGGATGTCGGCATCCGTGCCATCAATGCCCTGATGACCGTTGGCCGCGGTCAGCGTCTGGGCCTATTTGCCGGTTCAGGGGTCGGCAAGAGCGTGCTGCTCGGAATGATGGCGCGCTATACGGAAGCCGAAGTGATCGTCGTTGGACTGATAGGCGAACGCGGTCGCGAAGTTCAGGAATTCATCGAACAGAACCTCGGCGAGGAAGGCTTGCGTCGCTCAGTTGTGGTCGCCGCGCCGGCCGATGTCAGCCCCTTGATGCGGCTGCAAGGCGCCTCCTACGCCACGGCGATCGCCGAACACTTCCGCGATCAAGGCAAGCACGTGCTGCTGATCATGGACTCCCTCACCCGCTTTGCCATGGCGCAACGCGAAGTCGCGCTGGCGATCGGGGAGCCGCCCGTCACGCGCGGTTACCCGCCGTCGGTATTCGCGCGCCTGCCGCAACTGGTTGAACGCGCCGGCAATGGCGAGGTTGGCGGCGGCTCGATCACCGCGTTCTACACCGTGCTGGCCGAGGGCGACGACCAGAATGATCCCATTGCCGATGCAGCCCGCGCGATTCTCGACGGCCACATTGTGCTCAGCCGGCAACTGGCCGACGCCGGCCACTATCCGGCGATCGATATCGAGCAGTCGATTTCACGCGTCATGCCGAACTTGATCGAACCTGCGCACATGGAACAAGTGCGCCACTTCAAGCAGCTTTACTCGCGCTACCAACGGGCGCGCGACTTGTTGGCGGTGGGTGCTTACGTGCCGGGCTCAGACGGGCTGCTCGACCGCGCAATTGCCCTGTACCCCAAACTGGAATCCTTCCTGCAACAGGAAATCGGTGAACGCGCCACCAGCCGGACGTCCCTAAATCAACTCAGCATGCTGTTTGTTGGCGCGTAGAATTTACAGCGCCGCTCTCGCCGCACGCTGTTAACTCCTGCTAAATGACCCGCCAGTTTCCTCTGCAATCGCTGCTCGATCTTTCGCAACTGCGACTGGATGAGGCAGCACGTCGTCTTGGTGAGTTGATTTCGGGCGAACAGGAGGCCACTCAGCGGTTTGAGCTGCTGACGCAATATCGTGCCGAGTATCAGGAGCGCTTCGTCACAGCCGCAAAAAACGGACTCAGCCCGAAGGAATGGCAGAATTTCCGCAACTTTCTGCAAAAGCTCGACGATGCCGTCAATCAGGCCGGCGCAATGGCCTCGCAGAGCAAACAGCGCACGGTGGCGGGCCAGCAAGAATGGTTGACCAAACGCGGCAAAGTCAAAGCCTTCGACACCCTGTCGCAGCGCCATCAATCGCGCCTCGACTACGCCGAGAACCGGGAAGAACAGAAGATCACCGACGAGCACTCGGCACGTCGTTTTTATCTCGACGACAGCGAGCATTAAGAACTGCGCCAGCAACTACTGCGCGTTATTCGAAGACCTTTAGTGGCTATTGGCACGCCACTTGCATCAATCGCGGCAACGTCTTCTATCGAGATCCGCTTGCCGCCATGTCCTCACTGCTGATCGCCCCTTCTGTCGCACCCAATCTGCCTTTTCGGCCTGCATCCGGTGCTGGCGCGAACGCCACGGCGGATTCGAACGTCGCCAAGCCACCGAGCATACCGGCAGTACCAGCACCCAAAGTGCAAAATGCTGGCAGTGCCCAAAAGCGTATCGAGGCCCCCACCACCCACCCGATGGCGCCTGCCCCAGAGCAGGCGCAGGGGCAAAGTCAGGCTCAAGCCACCTTTGCCGCCGTGCTCAAAAAGCAGATGATCGCCCCTCCGGATCCGGCCATTACCCCGCTGGTTACGGCGGCCGACGACACGGCCATCAGTCAGGACAATGCCCTGCTACCGCAGGGAATTGACACCAGCACACTGATTCCCTTTATCGAACAACTGATCCCGCAATTGGCCAGGAAAGCCGACAAGATTGACGAGAAAATCATCGCCGATCCCACCAATGCCGGCACGACGAACAATCTGGTCCTCACCGTCAGCGCGGCGCCACTGCCAATCAGTGGTCAGCTTGCGTCGAACGCTGACTCATTCACCCAAGATCAGACCGGCCAGGGCAGTGATACGGCACCCGCCCTGAATCTGCTGGATCGCCGGCAAACCTCGGCCATTGGCGTGCAAGCACAAGCGGCAATTTCTGCCGATGAAACACTCACTGAGCAGGGTCTCGCCAGCGGCACGAATGGCACCAACGGTACCAAGGGTGCCAGTGACTTTACTGCCCTGATTTCGAGCGCCACGGAACAACTCAGCGGCAACAGTTCGATCAACCATGCCGGGCAACACACCAATGCCCGTGCCGCTGCGGTGAGCGATGCTCCGCTGCGCATGGAAAGCGCGGTTGGGAACGCCAACTGGAGCAACGAATTAGGTAACAAACTCACCTGGATGGCCAGTTCGCAACGGCAACAGGCCGATCTGGTGCTCAACCCACCGCAACTCGGGCGCGTCGAGATCTCGCTGACGGTGAATGGCGATCAGGCCAGCGTGGTGTTTGCCTCATCAAACGCCGAAGTACGGGAACTGCTGGAGGGATCTTTGCCGCGCTTGCGCGAAATCATGTCAGGCGCCGGCATCAATCTCGGCGAGGCACAGGTCGGCTCGGAATCTGCCAGCCAATTTGGCACGCAAGACCAAAAGGGTAATAACACGGCCGCTCGCGGCGTGCCATTGCCAGCGGAAATTGGGGCTGACTCGATCCTGTTAGCGACGCAGCGTGGCACGCTGACGGGACGTGGCATGGTCGATATTTTCGCCTAACAAACAATCCAACCCAGATCATCCACACGCGAATTCTCGGCAGCGCTCAAGGAATGGAGGAAAATCACCGTTAGCATGCGTTGAGGGAGCAAGGTGCTCGTTGCGGGCACTCGGTTTGATATCCATCCACTACTGGGTGATCCCCCGCTTTGTCGGAGAATACTTATGGCTGAAAAGAAACCTGAACCTGCCGCCGAGGGAGGCGATGCGCCCAAGAAAAAGGGCAAGATGATGCTGTTCATCATCATCGGGGTGGTTGTGCTCGCCCTGGTTGGCGTTGGCGCATTTTTTATGCTCAAACCGAAACCGCCGGTGGATGGCGAAGAAGAAGATGGCGGACACGCCAAGGTCGAGAAGGTCAAGAAGAAAGACAAGAAGAAGGATGCGCACGCGCCGCCTCCTTTCTACAAATTCGACAAGCCCTTCACCGTCAAGCTACAAGCCGAGGGAGGCGAAGCCTACTTGCAAGCCGAGGTGCAGCTGAAATTGCTCGATGCGGCCTTGATCGATGAGCTCAAGGTTTATGACCCGGAAATCAAACACAAAGTCACCCTGCTTCTGCTGGGCAAGAAATCGACCGACCTGAACAATCCGCAGGGCGTGCAGATGCTTTCGAACGAAATCCGTGACACGATCAACAACATCATCGAGCCACCGGATCCGAAGAAGAAGAAGGCGGCTGGCACTGCTCCGGCCGATGAAGCAGATTCTGAAGCACCGATCCAGATGGTTCTGTTCACGACCTTCATCGTCCAGTAATAGCCGGTCACCACTTCTTAAACCCAATCCCATTCCTTCATGAGCCAGGATTTTCTCTCCCAGGAAGAAGTTGACGCCCTGCTCAAGGGCGTTACCGGTGAGGAGGATGCCGCCCCGGCCGAAGAGGATACCGGCGGGGTCAAGGCCTATGACCTGGGTCGCCAGGAACGCATCGTCCGCGGCCGTATGCCGACGATGGAGCTCATCAATGAACGCTTCGCCCGCTATCTGCGCATCGGCCTGTTCAACTACATGCACCGCAGCACCGAGATTTCGGTGGGGCCGATCCGGGTCCAGAAATACAGTGAGTTCATCCGTAACCTGGTGGTGCCGACCAATCTCAACCTGATTCAGGTCAAGCCTTTGCGCGGTACCGGCCTGGTGGTGCTTGATCCGAATCTGGTGTTCCTGATTGTCGACAACATGTTTGGCGGCGACGGGCGTTTTCATACCCGGGTCGAAGGACGCGATTTCACGGCCACCGAGCAGCGCATCATCCAGGGTCTGCTCGGCGTGATCTTTGCCGAGTACGAAAAGGCATGGAAGCCGGTCTACCCGATCAGCTTCGAATACATGCGCTCGGAGATGAACACGCAGTTTGCCAATATCGCCACGCCCTCTGAAGTCGTTGTCGCAGTGACCTTCACCGTTGAACTGTCAGGAAATACGGCGGAAATGCACATCTGCCTGCCCTACTCGATGGTGGAGCCAATACGCGATGTGCTTTACAGCACGATGCACAGCGAACAGGCATCCGCCGACAAACGCTGGACGGGCACGCTGACGCGTCAATTGCAAACCGCCGAAGTCGAGCTGGTGGTCACCCTGGGCAGTGCCAAGACAACTTTTGGCGAAATCATCAATATGAAGGTTGGCGACGTCATTCCGCTCAGCGTGGCGGATTTTGTCAATGCTGCCGTCGATGGCGTCCCAGTGTTAGCCTGTCGCTACGGCATCCAGAACGGGCAATATGCCCTGAAGATCGAAAAATTCTTCGCCGAAGAGGAAAGTTGAAGGCCGTCGCTATGGCCGGGAGCATGCAATGAGTGAAACTGATCAAATCGAAGACGAAGAAAACCAGGTCTCGGAAGACGACTGGGCCGCTGCCATGGGCGAACAGGCGGCGGTAGAGGCGGCCCCGGCCGCCAGCGCCGCCGTGTTCGAGCAGTTCTCCGGTGCCGGGGCCGAACCTGCCACGCCGCAAGGCTTCGACATGATCCTAGATATTCCGGTGGGGCTTTCGGTTGAACTCGGTCGCACCAAGATATCGATTCGCAACCTGCTGCAACTGGCACACGGCTCGGTCGTCGAACTCGACGGCCTGGCTGGCGAGCCGATGGATGTGCTGGTCAATGGCACCCTGATTGCACAAGGCGAAGTCGTCGTCGTCAATGAAAAATTCGGTATTCGCCTGACGGACATCGTCACTCCACAAGAACGCATCCGCAAGCTGAACCGCTGATCAGTCAGCACTAAGGGACACTCTTCCGCCGATTCAGCCGCAACGCACGCCTTACCCTGTCGCCATTGCCCGGATGGGTAGTGGCATGGGGCTATGTGCGTGTCGACACGATTCGTTTTCCTGATCAATCTGCTTTACTTTCCCGCTGTGGCTTTGGCGCAAGTCGCTGCGCCCGCAGTTACGCCCACGGTCCCGCCGGTCACCGCACCCGCACCGGTCGTGCCAGCCCCCGATTTCGGCGGCAGCGTGATTCAAATGTTCCTCGGTTTGAGTGTCGTGCTGGCTTTGCTAGTGGGTGGTCTCTGGCTGCTCAAGCAACTCACCCAGCGTCGTGGCGAAGGCAGCAACCTGCTGCGTGTCGTCGCCGGCACGGCGGTGGGTCCGCGCGAGCAAGTCGTCATTGTCGAGGTCGGCAGCACCTGGTTGGTGCTGGGCGTCGCCCCCGGCCGCGTGTCTCCGCTAGCTGAAATTCCGCGCCAAGCCACTCCGCCTGGCGCCGAGCGCCGTCCCGCCAGCACCGACTTTCCGGCCTGGTTACGGAATATCACGGGAAATTCGAATGCCGGGCGACGCTAGCATCCGATCGCCGCGCAATCACCTGTGGTGGCTAGCGCCATTGGTGGTGGTAGCCACCCTGCCCGGCTCGGCCATTGCGCAAGCCTTGCCCGCCATCACCAGTACGCCAGTAACGGGAGGTGCGACGCAGTGGTCGCTCTCTATCCAAACACTGCTGCTACTTACCGGCCTCAGCTTCATCCCCGCCCTGGTCCTGATGATGACCAGTTTCACGCGCATCATCATAGTCTTTACGCTGCTGCGCCACGCCATGGGTACGCAAACCTCGCCACCGAATCAAGTGCTGGTCGGGCTGGCGCTGTTCCTCACCTTTTTCATCATGGCCCCGGTGGGCGAGCGCATTTACAACGAGGCCTACATTCCGCTTTCTGAAAACAAGCTGAACTTCCCCGACGCTTTGGAGAAAGGCGCGGTTCCGCTGCGCGCGTTCATGCTCAAACAGGTGCGAGAAGCCGACCTGGCCACCTTCTCACGCATCGCCAAACAACCGGCACCGGAGAAAATCGACGACATTCCGATGCGCGTCCTGATCCCCGCCTTTGTCACCTCGGAACTGAAAACGGCCTTCCAGATCGGTTTCATCGTGTTTATCCCCTTCCTGATCATCGACATGGTGGTCGCCTCGGTGCTGATGTCGATGGGTATGATGATGATGTCGCCCGTAATTGTCGCGCTGCCGTTCAAAATCATGCTGTTTGTGTTGGTGGACGGCTGGAACCTGCTGATCGGCTCGCTGGTGCTGAGCTTTGGCTAAGCTTGTGAAGAACACGCCATGACGCCCGCCACAGTCATCGATATTGGTCGCCACGCGCTCGAACTTACCTTGCTGATTTCGGCGCCGTTGTTCATTGCCGCGCTCGCCACCGGCCTGCTCATCAGTGTGTTCCAGGCCGCGACGCAGATCAACGAATCGACGCTCTCCTTCGTGCCCAAGTTGGTCGCCATCTTTGTCACCCTGATACTGGCCGGGCCGTGGATGCTGACAATGCTGACGGACTATATCCGACGGCTCTACGAGGCGATTCCCAGTCTGATTGGATAGCGAAACGGCTGTCCTCGAAAGTCTGGCAAGCCCCACATGCTTTCTATTTCCTCCGCACAACTCGACGCCTGGCTGGCCCTGTTTGTCTTCCCTCTGGCGCGGATTCTGGGCCTGATTGCCACGGCGCCAATCTTCAACAACATCGGCACACCCATGCGCGTTCGCCTGATGGCCGGGCTGGCGATTGGCATCGCCCTGGCGCCCATATTGCCGCCGATGCCCGTCGTTCCAGCCGGATCATGGCTCGGGTTTATCGTGATCGCCAGCCAAAGCCTGATCGGTATCTTGATGGGCTTTGCGCTGCGCTTGGCTTTCGTCACGGTCGATGTCGCCGGTGAAATTATCGGGCTGCAAATGGGCCTGGGCTTTGCTGTTTCCTATGACCCACAAAATGCGGGACAAACTCCCGTGCTGAGCGAATACATCGGTCTCATCGCCAGCCTGATCTTCCTCGCCATGAACGGCCACCTGATGATCCTCGCGGTCCTGGCCGAAAGCTTTTTCCTGCTGCCGGTGGCGATTCAAATGCCACAGTCTGGCGGTTTCATCACCCTGCTGCGCTGGTCCAGCGTGATTTTTGCCTCGGGATTATTGCTGTCCTTACCGTTGATTGCCGCGCTGCTGATCACGAATATCGCGCTCGGCGTTCTGTCCCGCATCGCGCCGCAGCTCAACTTGTTCGCCGTCGGCTTCCCGGTAACGATGGCCGTCGGCTTTTTGGTGCTTATGTTTTCAATGCCTTACTTTGGCGCCGCCATGGATCAGTTGTTTCACCATGGATTCGATGCCATGCATCAGGTGTTGAAAACCAGCGGCGTACCGTAGCCTATTTGGCGTACAGCAAATCGCCCGGAGCGATGTCGATCTTGCCTCCGGCGTCGACCATTTCCGCGACCGAAAACTCCGGATAGCGGTACTTGATGCTGACGGTCGTTCGACTCGATTTTTCTTCGCCGAGCACCAACTTGTCTTCCCCTCTGACTGGCGCCGGAGGCCGGCGCCAGGTGTGCAGGACGAGGGTATCTCCGACCGACAATCCGGAATCCGCGCCAGCGTCGAGATAGATTTTCTGGCCCTCGATCTTCAACACCCTGGCGACAAACGGCATGCACGAAATTTTGTCGGTCGCCCAGTCGGCGATGTCGCTTACCAGGCGTCCCCAAACTCGCCCCAGATCAGACGCATAAAACTCGGCGGTACCCACCGCCGGGCGTGGCGTCATCAGCACTTCGCCTCTGGCAACAGCGTTAAAGATCTTGCGGTCGAGCACCGCACCGTTCACGCCGTCATGAATGAAGGCATCGATCTCGATCTGCCGCAGCTTGCCGAATAGTCCCTTGTCGACCACACCGATATCCCGGTACACCCCGGCCAAAACATATTGCCCCCGGTGATGCCTAGCCAATACCGAAAACGGCGTCTCCCGGTCGGCAACTGTCAAAAATGGCTTCGGTGCCCTATCGGGCGTGAGATGCGGAAACACGGTCGCATCGTGCACCACCAGCACCTGCCGTCGCTTGTCGATCCATCGGGCGATTTCGACCGGTGTCAAATTGGTCAACCACGATTTCTCCACCGGCAAAATCTGCTCCGGATGTTCCACCGAAAAGCCGGCAACGATCAAACGATTAACCGTTGTTTGCTGACAGGATTGCCGGCACGCACCAGACTCGCTCACGGTGACTTTCAAACGCTGGGTCAATTCATCCTTGCCAATGATTTCGCCCAGCACCTGCGAATTCTCGGTACATGCCGACGAGCGCAACTGAGCGGTGTCGTTGACCACCACACCATCGCGCACCAGGGTTTGCGCACTGATCGTGGCGGACCCCATTGCGGCCGCACTCGCCAAGGCGCGCCGCGTCGCCAACTCGCGCGCCTGCCCGACATCGCCATTGCGTATCGGGGCGCTACCTTCCACTGTCAGTTCGGCCGCACTAGCCGCTACCAGAACGCCTAAGAAGGCTGCGATGCCTGCACCGATTCGATACAACAAAGTCCCCGAATTAGTCGCCACCGCCACCAACGTACATCATGCTGTTCGTCCCGCATCCGCCGGCGTAGCAGTTATTGGAATAGCTGTAGCCTGGGTACCCATTGTAATAATAGCCACAATTGTTATATTGAACACATGAAATAAACTGGGGAGTGATATCCAACTCAACAGTTGCTTCATAGTTTCCATCAGCAATGGCGATCACCCCTACGACACGAGCGCCGCGGATGAACGAATCAACGTAAGTGCGGACCGAATCGCTTTGCGTAGCAAAGGCTGACACTGCTGTATTTCCAGTGATGCGGAATCCATGGACGCGCTCGGCCAGTTTGCGATACGCATCAACTTCCGCCGCACGCATAGCCATCAGCTTCTGCTGACCAGACGTATATTGCGTATAGCCACCTTGACTCCCATATCCAGTCGCCTGGATTTTGTTCGGTGTGGCCACTAGCGGTGATGGGGGAATGTTTGTACAGCAAGTCGAACATCCACCAAGGCCAAGTGCGGTGGCTCCGATAATTGCATACTGTAGAAGACTGGGAAAACGACTATTCACGATTACCTCCAAAAATTAGAATTTCGTCAGTTGTTATCGGCATAAGGCTACGCAACTGTAGTCTCAATAATTTCCAGCAAATGTTGGCAGAGATTATTTGTGCTTCCGCGCCATCGCAATCACCCCTTGCGCGACGCGTTGCGAACCCAGAAGCGACGAGTCAAGCGATTCGTTGTACTCAAGTATCTCGTAAGCATCGAACCCCGCGCGCAACATCAAGGACTTCGCTCGCTGCTGAAATACCATCCGCGCTTCGCCGGCCCCTCCGTTGTAGTAGCGTTTCATCTTGAGTGTCATGTAGTACTTGTTATCTGGAAACGCGGCTTCCTCGATGTCCCAGTTTGGCGCCAACGGATCAAGAATCATGTAGGCTGCGGCCGCAAAACCGCCCCAGTAAATCAACTTATCAAGGGCGATGGAGCTACTCGACGATAAATTGACCGACTTGTCGGGGATCAGCGTTGAGGTGGCCGCCGTACCCGCCACTGGTGGACCACTGGAGCAGCCATTGGCGATCGCCAACACGATGGCGATCAGGACAAAAAGTCGGTTCTGGCGATACGGCGCCATCATAGATAATTGAACAACGAAAGCTGGCTGACGCGCACAAAGGCCTGCTGCGCCGCCTGAAGGTCGGTTTGCTTGCGAGTTAGATCGCTGATGGTCTTCGCATAGTCCAGATCCTGCAATTGCGAAAGCGTTTGCTGGTACTGCAAATCGAGATCTTCATTCACGCCGGATGTGGAATCAATTTCCCCCATCCGCGAGCCAATGGCGGCGCGCACACGCAGAACGTTTTCGGTGGACTGATCCAGATTATTGAGGGCAAATCCGACGTCCATGGACAGCCGTGCGATACCGCTCGAAGTACCATCCGTCGCCACTTCAACCGTCTTTTCAAGCGCGCCAATCAAATTGGCGACAGTCTCAAACATGCTCTGCGACGAACTTGGCGAGATTGTGAAGCTATCCCCTTCAGCCGGGGCGTTTTGCACCGTGACACTGCTGCCGAGGTCAATCGACAAGCCCTTGAGCAGAATCGGCTGGCCACTAATGTATTCGCGCTGGTTCGAAAAATCGAGCGGATCCGGTGGCGCGTCGGTCAGGATCGAAAGTGTGCTATCGGTATCAACAATGTCATAGTAGGTTTTCGGTGGAACAACGCTGTTGTCCTTGCTGAACACAATCTCGTAATTCTTGCTGGCTGCGGCATTCCATTTCGACGGATCGGTCACCGTGCCACCATCGATCATGGCGATCCCCTGGTTATCGATCTTGCCGGCCGTCGATGTATAACCCGTCTTGAACGAGTTGTTGCCATTTCTGACGCGCATAAACACATCGTTGCCAGAATCGCTGACCTCAATGAAGCGCGACGGCGAAATCTGCAGGCTGCGTTGCCCCTCATCACCAAAATACTGCATCGGATCAGTGCCACTGACGATGCCATCTACCGAGCCACCAAAGGGCTTCGTCGCCCCCATGAAGCCGGAAAAGATGTACTGACCACCCCCGTCGGTAGCATTGGCCAGCCCCACCAACTCATCAAAACGTGCGCGAAGCTCAAACGCGATCGCCTTTCGATCGCTCGCTGCCAGCGTGGTATTACCGGCTTGCACGGTCAGTTCGCGGACCCGCGCGAGTACATCGGTCACGCTGGTGAGTTGCGCTTCTTCAAGGCCCAGGGATGACGTGGCATTGTTGTGGTTCACCGAAAACTGGGCGATCACGCTTTGCGACTGCGTTACCTCCAGCGCCCGTGCCGCATTCACCGGATCATCGCTCGGATTCAGGATGCGACGTCCGCTCGCAACCTGCTGCTGTAGCTGTAGCAGCGAGGCCGTTTGGGTATTCATGCTGCGAACACCTGCGTCAAAGATCATGCTGGTACTAATTCTCATGATGCCACCTCACGGTTTTAGTTCTCTACGGGCGGACACTATGAATTAGCGTCCCAACGCCAGTACTTCGTCGAATACCCTCGTCGCGATTTCCAGAATCTTGGCCGACGCCTGATACGCCTGCTGGTAACGCAGCAGGTTGGCAGCCTCTTCATCGAGATTGACGCCCGAGATCTGCTGCATCGACGTGATTGCGTGCTCAGCCAGTCCCTGCTGCGCGGCGCCAATGGTCTTGACTTCACGCGTCTTGCTGCCCACTTCGCTGACGATCTGCGAATAGGCGGATTGATATGAGGCTGTCGCTCGGCCAGCGGCTTCAAGCATGGTCGATTTTGTTTGTAAGGCGCCAAGAAGCTGGGCGTTCCGGTTGTCGGCGACGCCGTTCAAATTAGGACCGATCGTGAATACATCGCCGGCAGCCGGGCTACCCTTGATCTGAACGGTCCAACCGTTATAGGTGATATCCGCTCCAGCAACGTAGGGTAAATTCACCGGATCTCCAGTGCCCGTACCCACGACACTAAACGTCGCCGGATCGGTGAGCGGCGTATCGAATGTAATGGTGACTGGCTGCGTAAGGTTGGCGTCGGTTGGCGGTGGCGCATTCACCACCCCGGCACTAATCGATGCCGTACCGGTGTTCGTGAGCTGCCCCGCACTTCGTATCGGCGCTGCGGCGGCAATGGCACGCGGATCGGTGACCGCCACGGCGATGTTTTTCGCGCCGGCACGGGTTGGCTGAATCAGGAAACTATCGTTGGGCTGGCGACTCGTCCATGCGGCGAAATCGATCGTGATCCCGTCGATGGTCACCGTCGCAGGTATCGGCGTTGTTCCCGCTGGAATCACATTCACATTGTCGGATAAACGCGTCAGTTGATAGCTCGTGCCATCCGTGGTGCTCAAGCGATAGTCACTATTGCTCAATTGCGACAGGGTTGCCGTATCAATCGTCGCGGTTGGCGCACCAGCACTCAGCGCACTGTTCGCACTGCTTTTCCGAACCACCGGGTCCGGCAAACTAAAAAAATCTGTCCCGAGGCTTCCGGTCAGATCCATGCCCAGATTGTGCTGATCATTGAAATTCTGCGCCAAAGTGATCGC
The DNA here is from genome assembly GCA_945902805.1 of Propionivibrio dicarboxylicus. Classification (GTDB taxonomy): domain Bacteria; phylum Pseudomonadota; class Gammaproteobacteria; order Burkholderiales; family Rhodocyclaceae; genus CAMDMZ01. The sequence goes on from CAMDMZ010000017.1 coordinate 63,150, forward strand.
GATCCGTCCCAGTGAATTCTGCGCACCATCCAGCGAATCGCGGCGAAAGGCAAGCAAGCCGCCCAAGGTGCCGCCAGTGATCTGGGATTCGGGCAGAGTCAGAAGATTGCCGCCGACACCGTTCATGGCAATGATGAATTTCTCAGGGTCGGCAGGATCAGCCACCGCTGCCAGGCTGTAAGCTTGGGAGCCAATCACCAGCGGCTGACCTTTGCCAATGAACACATTGAACGCTCCGTCGCTCTGCGTCACGGTCGTCACGCGAACGAACTTGTTCAACTCGCGCACCATCTGGTCGCGTTGATCGTAAAGATCGTTCGGCACCTGGGTCCGGCTGCCGGCTTCGGCGAGGATGATGCGCTGATTCATCTCCGCGATTTGAGAGGCGAACGTATTGATCGACTCCACCTGTCCACGAACCTGCGAATTGATACCATCGCGCATTTCGCTCATGCGCTGATCCAAGCCCTCGAAACGAGCAACCAGGGATTGCGCGGCTGACAGCATGGACTGCCGCCCTGGAATCGAGGCCGGATTGGCCGCCACTTCCTGCACGCCCTTGAAAAAATCCACCATCGCCGGCGACAAGCCGGCCGCAGGATCGGCAAATAGGTTGTCGATCTGGCTCACTTGTGACAGGTAGGCATCCATCTCCGACGAACCCGCTTCGGCACTGAGGATCTGCCGGCTGAGAAACTGATCGTAGATACGCTTGACGGTCTGGACGTTGGTACCCGCACCGATGTAACCGGAACCGGTCAGATTGGCGAAATTGGTCCCCTGCACGATCTCCTGCCGGTTATAGCCAGGGGTCGATGCGTTGGAAATATTGTGGCTGGCGGTCAGAATCCCGACTTGCGCGGCGTTAAGGGCACCGGTACCGACACTGAAAATGCTCATGATGACTCCATCAAGTCACCTCTTTAACGGCAAAACTTGCCGTGGTTTGAGGTCTTGACTGGAGTAACGCAAAGCCCATGCCACCACGCTGGCGGCGAGGCCCGAATGCGTTGAAACGCTAGCTGGTGACCGTAGTCGAAAGCGCCAGCGAACCGATCACTCGCTCTAGCTTCGTGGCGTAGGCGGGATCGGTAGCGTAGCCGGCGGTTTGCAAGCCACGGGCAAACTGACCGGCGTCCTGCGTGCCCAACACGCCGGCGTAGCGCGGATTGTTGCTCAACAGGTTGGCGTAGTCGCGGAAGGATTCGGCATACGAGGAATAGGCGCGGAAGGATTCGACACGGCGCTGCGCCACGCCCTGAACAAACTCCGTGGTGGTGGCCTCGACCGTGTCCCCGGTCCAGCTCTTGCCGGCTTTGATCCCAAACAGGTTATAGCTGGGGCGCCCGTCGGCTCGCATCGGCTCGCTGCGCCCCCAGCCGGTTTCCAGAGCCGCATGGGCGATCATGAAGCCGGCCGGAATTCCGGTCTGCTGCGCGGCCAGCGTGGCATCCGGCATGACACGGGCGACGAAATCCCGCGCATTGGCCGACGGCGTTACCAGAACCGACTCGATGGCATCAAAAGTCGGTGCTGGCGGGACGGCGCTTGTCGCTGCGGGCGCCGTCTGCGGCTGGATCAACGACCGGAAACGCAGCAGATCAAACGAACGCTGCATCGGATTGAGCAACATCTGCTCGTCACTGGCCGCCGGATCGGCGCTTTGCCGCGTCATATGACGCTCCAGCATCTCGGCCAGCCCGATGCCTTTCTTGCTCGACATGACCTGGGCAAACTGTTGATCGAGCAGGGATTCATACATCCGTGACTGCTCGCTATCGAACATGCCTTCCTTCGGCGTCGCGTCGCGCATCGACTTCAGCACCATCTGCATGAATAGCGCCTCGAACTGCTGGGCGGCAGCCTTCAGCGCCTGTGGATCATTGGTCTTGGCCTGACGCTGGATATCCGCGAGGCCACGAAAATCGAGGGCATTGATGGGCGCCCCGCTAAGGGCGGACGCGGAAGTGGAGGCAGAGCTATTCATGATCAGGCAAGCTTCTCATTCGATGGCGACGCCCGATCACGCGAGCAGCGCGGCAATTCCTGCCGAATTCATTGCCGCCCCGGTTTCGCTTCAGATGATTTCCAACTCAGCGCGCAAGGAGCCGGCCGCTTTCATCGCCTGCAGGATGGTGATCAGATCCAGCGGTGTCGCACCGATCGCATTCAGTGCCTTGACTACGTCGGCCAGTTTGGGACTGGCTTTCACCTCAAGCAGACCACCACCTTCCTGCTTGATATCGACGGCGCCACCGCCCTCGCCACTCACCGCCACCGACAAGTTACCGTGTGCCACCGCAAAGTTATCCAGTGCCACGGCACGATTCATCACCACGGAACCGGTACGGCTGTTGATGATCACCTTGGCCGAAGCGATTTCAGGCGTCACTTCCAGGTTCTCAATCCGGCCCAAAAAGGCCACGCGCCCGGCGGCGGCCGGCATTTGTACCTGAATCTGGCGTCCATCGACGGCAGCGGCCGCTCCGGGCGCCACCCGATTGATGGCATCGACGACGCGTTGTGCGGTCGAAAAGTCACCGGTATGCAGCTCAAACAACGCGGTATCGCCCTGCGCTACCGTCATCGGCACTTCGCGTTCGACCGTTGCGCCATTGCTGATGCGCCCAACGGAGAGATGATTCACGGTAACAGAAGCACCGCCACCCTTTCCGCCGGCGCCACCGACCGCCAGATTGCCCTGGGCCATCGCATAGACTTGGCCGTCGGCACCCTTGAGCGGCGTCATGATCAGCGTTCCACCCTTGAGACTCTTGGCATTGCCAATTGACGACGCGGTAATATCAATTGTTTGTCCGGCGCGGGCAAACGGCGGGAGATTGGCCGTCACCATCACCGCCGCCACGTTCTTCAACTGCAGACTTTGTCCGGGCGGCAAGTTGACGCCCATCGACGACAGCATGCTGATCATGCTTTGCACCGTAAACGGCGTCTGCGTGGTCTGGTCACCCGTACCATCGAGTCCGACCACGATGCCATAGCCAACGAGTTGGTTGCTACGCACCCCGGCAATCGAAGCAATGTCCTTGATCCGTTCGGCACGCGCAGCGTCGGCGATCATCAAGCCCGCCAGGAGCCAGATGATGATCAGGAAACTTTTTTCGATACGGCCCATGATGGCGTCCTTAACGTGAAACAACCGGTTCGGCGCTTTGCAATATCGAGCGCAGCGAGCCGATTAGAAGCCTCCCCCGCGAGGGAGAGGATGGGAGGGGGCGAGCCCATTTGCCAGCTTGCGGCTTTGCGAGGGAGGCGCGCTTCATGATGTGGAATGGTCCATCGGAGCCATGAGCGTTAGAAGGGCATGAAAGAAAGGAAGAACTTGCCAAGCCAGCCCATCACCTGGGCCGAGTCGATGAAGCCGTTGGCCTTGTACTCGATGCGCGCATCGGCCACCTGACTCGAGGTCACGGTATTTGACGCGGTGATGCTGTTCGGATTGACGACACCCGAGAAGCGCACAAACTCCTCGCCTTCCTTCAATCCGATCTGCTTTTCGCCTGACACCAGCAAGTTGCCATTCGGATAAACCTCGATCACCGTCACCGTAATCGTTCCAGTAAATGCATTTGACGAACTGTTTTCGCCCTTACCCGAGAACTTGTTGCCGCTCGATGCATCCAGTGCGGTGCCCTGCAAGCCTTTGAACGGCAAACCAACCACAGTCGGGATGCCAGCAGTGACTGACTGCGAGCGCTCCGCCGTGGTATTCCCCTTCTTCGAGGCCTGAACGGTTTCCGCAATATTGATGGTCAGCACGTCACCGATAAAACGCGCACGCCGATCTTCAAACAAGGGCCGCGCCGAGGCGACGTTGTAGATGGAACCTTTGGTGGGCACGACTGCCACACGCGGTTCCGGGCGAATACTCATCGGCTGATGTACCGCCGTCGCCGGCGTGGTACTGACACAGGCGCCAAGCAGCAGTGGCAGCGCCAAAAGAGAGAGAGCTCGTTTCATAACATCACTCCTTACCACTCAACTTACAACTGCGTCAGACGACCGAGCATCGCGTCGGACGTCGTGACCGCCTTGGAATTCAGCTCGAATGCGCGCTGGGCCTGAATCATGCTGACCAGTTCCTCAGCCACGTTCACATTGGAGGTCTCGACCAATCCCTGGTTGAGCAAGCCCGTGCCATTGCTGCCCGGGGTATTCGGCGTTGGTGCGCCCGACGACGCCGTTTCGACAAACAGGTTTTCGCCCATGCTCTGCAAGCCACCGACATTGACGAAATTGGCCAGCTGAATATTCCCTACTTGCGTCACCGCTGTCTGCCCCTGCTGCAACACCGACACAATGCCATCGCGACTGATCGTGACCGAAATGGAATCCGCCGGAATCGTGATCGGTGGCGACAAAGGATAGCCGCTCGCGGTGACGATCTGCCCGGTACTGTCTTTCTGAAACGAACCATCGCGGGAATAGGCCAACGAGCCATCCGGCATCTGAATCTGGAAAAATCCACCGCCGTTGATGGCGATGTCGAGTGCGTTGTCAGTCCGCTGCAGGCTGCCCTGGGTAAAAATTCGCTCCGTGGCCACAGTGCGAGCGCCAGTGCCGAGTTGCAGGCCCGACGGAATCTGCGTCTGCTGCGACGACTGCGCACCGGGTTGGCGCATGGTCTGGTAGAGCAGATCCTCGAACACCGCGCGCTGACGCTTGTAGCCGTTGGTCGACACGTTGGCCAGATTGTTTGAGATGACGTCAAGGTTGGTCTGCTGAGTATCCAGGCCGGTCTTGGCTATCCACAAGGAACGAATCATTCAGTTCTCCAAGCGCGGCTATCAGCGCGGCGACAAAATCTGGGTGCCGGCGCGATCATTTGCGTCGGCGGTTTGTAGCATCTTGATCTGCATCTCGAATTGGCGAGCTAGCGAAATCATGCTTACCATCTGCTCGGCAGGATTAACGTTGCTGCCTTCGATGAATCCGGTGGCGATCCGCGTGTTTTCACTGACCGGCGCCGCAGCGCCATCCGCTAGACGGAAATAACCGTCATCACCACGTTTCAGATCCGCAAGCGGCGGATTGACCAGCTTGACCCGCCCGACGGCATTGACGATGGCCTGTGAACCGCTCTCGGGCACCACGGAAATAGTGCCGTCTTCGCCGATCGTGATCTTGTTCTCGGGTGGAATGGTGATCGTGCCACCATCGCCCTGTACGGGAATTCCGGCGGCGTTTTGCAGGATGCCGTTCACGCTGAGCTGCATACTCCCGGCGCGCGTATAGGCTTCCGTACCATCCGGCATGGCCAGCGCAATCCAGCCCGGACCCTTGACCGCCATATCCAGGGTGCGCGCCGTCGAAATCATCGGCCCCTGGCTGAAGTCGGTATGCGTGGTCGCGTCGACAGCGAAAGCGCGTGTCGGCAGTGCCGTCTGTTTGGCGAAACCCTGCGCCTGCACCTGCACCGCGCGCAAACGATGCTCGGCAGCGCGATAGCCGTCGGTACTGACGTTGGCGAGATTGTTGGTGACGGCGGCCTGACGCGATAGCGTCTGGCTGGCACCGGTCATCGCTGTGTAGATCAGCCGATCCATGACTTATCGCCGTCCCGCCAGCGCCGACTTTTTCATGATCGCAAGCATTAACGCAAATTCACCAGCGTCTGCAACACCTGGTCCTGCGTCTTGATGGTCTGGGCATTGGCCTGATAGGCACGCTGCAAAGTGATCATATAGACCAGTTCCTGCGTCAGATCGACGTTCGCATCTTCCAATGAGGCGGACTGCAGTGGACCGAACTGCCCGGATGAGGCGGGCGAACCGAGAATCTGCTCACCGCTGTCCGGTGTCCGCGCCCATGTGTTATCCCCGAGGGGCTGCAAGCCATTTGGATTGCGGAAGGAAGCCAGCACGACTTGACCAATATTGGTGTTCTGTCCGTTGGTGAAGCGACCGAGAACAATGCCGTCCTTGCCGACGTTAAAGCCTGAAAGTGTGCCGGAAGCGAATCCATCCTGAAGCATCGTATTCACGGTAAAGGATGAGCCGTATTGGGTTGAGCCAGAAAAGTTAACCGGAAACGTCGTCGTCGCAGTGACAGATCCTGCATACCCAAGCTGAGCATCCGTCAACGTAACACTCATTGGTGTCGAGGTCAGTTTTCCTGATGTGTCGAATGTCAAGTTACCGAGAGGCGTTGTGCCTCCGGCCGAAAGGTCAGTGAACGTCGGGCTCGCCCCGGAGGGATTGGTGACCGTTGAATAGACCGTCCACTGGTTGGAGGCGCTGGTTCCCAATGCCGCTGAAACGGCAGCCGCAGCGTATGCAGCGGCCTGTGGCGCCGTCATGCCCGGATCAGCGGCGAGAGCATCAGCAGTCGCCTGTGTCGTGGCGTCGGCCTCAAAAGCACTAAGCAGAGCGGCCTGGTCCGCCGGAGTTGCTGCAGCGGCCAGAGCAGTCACCAAGTCTGAAATCTTGGTATTAACGCTCGCCTCGGCTGCGGCTGCACCCGCAACGACAATCGGATCGGGATCTGCTGCGTACTGGGCCATGGCAGCTGTCACGGCCGCTTGGGCTGCTGCCCCAGTGGGATCAGCGGCAATCATCCCGGTCGCCTGCGACGTCTTGACGAAATACATCGAATACGTATGCGGGTTACCCAGACTATCGTAGATGGTTGTTGCTGTCGACGTGTTGTACGAGGTCGGATCAGAATGGTTAAACGTTGCGGTCGTGGGCGCACCCTCTCGCGAGTCAAGATTCACGTTCGCCTGAATACCTGTGCCACCGGTACTCGCACCCGTCGCCTGCGGTGGCCCGGTCAAACTAGCGGTGGGATCGAACAAGCGCAGAGGCGCGATTTCCGCGCCGCTCGGAACAATTCCATCCACCGCCAAACGTCCTTTGAGCTCCTGTCCTTGGGCATTGACGATGTACCCGTCCTTATTGAGCTGAAACTGGCCGTTGCGCGAATAGAGATTGCCGCCGGAGCCGTCATCCACAATGAAGAATCCGCCACCGTTGATCGCCAAGTCCAGTGGATTGTTGGTGACCGAAATATTGCCCTGTGTGAATTGCTGGACGACCGCCGCTACCTTGGTGCCAATCCCTACCGGCGTCGATCCGGCGCCATTCAATGACGCGGCGAACACGTCGGCAAACTGTGCTGAACCGGTCTTGAAACCCACCGTACCCGAGTTGGCGATGTTGTTGCCGACCACATCCAGTGCCCGGGACGATGCATTCAGACCGCTCAAACCTTGTTGAAAACCCATGGTGTGCTCCGCTTAGAAGATTTGCTTGATGTCGGCGACGGCGAACTGACCGAGGTTGCCAAGGTCGACCGAAGTTCCTGTTGAGCTACGGGTAACGCCAACAACGCTTCCCAGTTCCAGACCGCGTGCCGTCACTTTTTCACCAGCACGTGTTGCCTCGACAGAAATCCGATATTGGCCGTTAGCTGCCTTGGCACCGTTATCGGTCTTTCCGTCCCAGGTAAAGTTGTGCAGGCCGCTATCGAGATCGCCTAGCTGCAGGGTGCGAATCGGCAGGCCACTGGAATCGATGACCCGAACGGTAACGGTGTCAGCATAGTCATCCAGTTCAACACCGGAAACAGCGCCCGCGTCGGTTAGCTGCATATTGTTGCCGTTGACCATGACGTTATGCCCGACCATCGCCACAGCTTGCATGGCATCGCCATCGGCCGAACTCGACATCATTTTCTGCAAGGTCGCATTCAGGCGTTCGATACCGTCTACCGTGCTGATCTGCGCGAGCTGCGAAGTCATCTGCGCGTTATCCATCGGATTCAACGGATCCTGATTTTTCAGCTGAGTCGTTAGCAACTTGAGAAAGCGGTCTTGCTGATCCGCCATCTTGGTCTTGCTCGTCGTCTTCGTGCCGTTGGCGGCATCAAGCAACGCCTGGGTAGCAGCGGCGCTGACAGAGCTACTGGATGAGGTGGCGGCAATGGCCATGAGTCATGCTCCTTTTAGGAATTACTGTCCGATGCTCAGAGTCTTCATCAACAGACTCTTCGCGGTATTCATCACTTCTGCATTGTTCTGATACGACCTTGAAGCCGAAATCATGTTCACCATTTCTTCCACCACATTGACGTTCGGCATCGACACGTAACCCTGCTCGTTGGCTGCCGGATTGGCCGGGTCGTAGGTCATGCGCAGCGGCGCTGCACTATCGACAACTTGCGTAACCCGCACACCCAAGCCACCGCCTTCAACCGCCTGCGCCTTGAATACCACCTGCTTAGCGCGGTAAGGCTGACCGTCAGCGCCGGCGACGCTGTCAGCGTTGGCCAGATTGCTGGCCGTTGTGTTCAAGCGTGCTGACTGGGCCGTCAAGGCCGATCCCGCAATCGAGAAAACATTAAGCAGGCTCATGGCTTAAACCTCACTGACCCTGAATGGCCGACTGCATATTGCGGAAGCGACTCGTCATGAAAGTCATCATCGCTTCCATCTGGATCGCGTTTTCGGCAAAGGCCGCGCGCTCGATGTCCATGTTGACCGTGTTGCCGTCGGCCGCGGACTGATACTCGGTGCGATAACGCAGCGCACCCGCCAGCGGGCTGGAGTCCGTGCCAGGCAAATGCATTGCCGCCGTCCGATTCATGCTCAGCCCACCTTCGCTACGACCACTCAAGGCGCTGTTGTAGGCCGTCTTGAAGTCGATATCGCGTGCCTTGTAGTTCGGCGTATCGGCGTTGGCGATGTTCGAGGCGAGCAGTTCCTGCCGGTAGGCGCGGACATTCAGCGCGGCGCGTTGTGGACTAAGCTCGTTTTCTAGGCGATCGAACATGATGGTGGTGGAGTCGTTGTTTGCCGGAAGGGTCAATAATTCACGCTACGCAGGGTCTAATGCAGCAACCGTGCCACTCTCGTTAACACGCTGAAGCGACGCAAGAATCGCCTTCTTTGGGGTGGTTTCAGACGGTGATAAGTGCTGCCGCTCAAGGATTCGGCAAAACTTGCCGGCGACGATGGGGACTTGGAACTGGCGCGATAGCGACATTGGCGACGTTTCTTCGACCTATTCGCGCTTCCCTTTCAAGACGGATGTGTTTCAATCCGTGCACCATGCTTCGTTTGTCAATTTCTTTTGCCGTCGTCCTGTGCTCGGTTGTGATTAGTGCCGCTCATGCGCAAAATAGCGACCTGGTCGTGCGTAAAGCGGTGGAAGACTATCTCCAGATTCAGATCAAGGGTCTGCCCGGCAAAGCGAGTTTTTCCATCGACACCATCCAGACTGGCAACCTACCCGTTTGCCAGCAAGTTGACGTAGCCACTGCGCCCGGCGCCCGTCCCTGGGGTCGCAGTTCAGTCTCGGTGCGGTGCGTAAGCGGAGCCAGTTGGAGCCTGTTGGTTCCCGTCAGAATTCACGTCGTCGGCTCGTATCTGATCAGCGCCCGGTCGATCAGCCCAGGCCAAACCCTCGTGGCCAGCGATCTCACCACGCAGTCAGGGGATTTGAGTGAATTGCCCAGTGGCATCCTGAGCGACCCCGCCCAGGCTATCGGCCAGGTTGCACGGTCGGCCTTGCCTGCTGGTCGCCCACTACGTGGTGACATGCTCAAGGCCCAAACCGTCATTCAGCAAGGCCAAAGCGTGAAAGTCGTCGCCCGCGGCCGCGGCTTCGAAGTGGCTAATGAAGGACGCGCGTTGAATAATGCGGCTGTCGGTCAAGTGGTGCAGATTCGACTCGGGAACGGCCAGGTGGTGAGCGGGGTCGCCGAGCCCGGCGGCAGTGTTGAAATCAATAATTGAAGGCAAGCTGAAGGCGGGTACTGGACCGAAAATACGTTAAAGTTCGGCGGGCTAGAGCCGTTAAGGCACACAGAGAAGCTGGACAGAAACGCCCAATTAGGACACCTTCCGTCCAGAAACAAGGAAAGATCATGAAAATAGACAGCTCAATCAAAGGATTAGGACAACGCCTCGGCTCCAGCAGCCCAAGTCGTCCAGCAGACGTCGCCAGCAAGGTGCCCGATCCCGTCGGTTTACAGGTTGAATTGTCGTCAGCGGCAAAATTGCAACAAAGCGGTGCATCCACTGCCGCTGGCGGCGCCTTTGATGCAAAACGCGTTGCAGAAATCCGGCAAGCCATTTCTGAGGGCCGTTTCCAGGTCAATCCTGAACGTATTGCCGATGGTTTGATGGATAGCGTCCGCGAGATGCTTGCGCAGCGTCGTTCGGTTTAGTATTTTTAACACGCGCCTTGCTCACCCCACCAGGCCCATCCTCCGCAGATCTCCTGATTGAACAAACGCTCGCCGATGAGTTGGGCGCGCTTCAGCATTTTTGTACCCTGCTTGCCGAAGAACAGGAAGTTCTTAAACGCGGCGAAGCAGACAAACTTCCCCCTATCGTAGAGAAAAAGTCGGTGCTGGCGGGACGGCTCGGCGAACTGCTGGCGCAACGCGAGCATGCCCTGACCAATGCCGGGCAGTCCGCAGGCCGTGAAGGCATGGAATCGTGGCTGGTCAAACACCCGCGCCAGACGGAAATTGGCAAGACATGGCACCGATTGCTGGATCTGGCGGTGACCGCGCGTAGCCAACAGGAACTCAACGGCAAACTCATCGCGATGCAGTTGTTGCACAACCAACAGGCAATCGCCGCATTGATGTCAGCCAGCGGACGACCCTTGACCTATGGGCCGGACGGACATCAGCGCATGGGTGGCGGTGGCCGCACGCTAGGCAGCGCATAGTCTCACCGACTACTATTGCCGACTACTCCAGATTCACTTCCACCGCGTTGTCGGGCGTTCGCGATTCGATCGTAATCGCCACCCGACGATTCTGCTGCCGCCCATCGGGACTGGCATTGTCCGCCACCGGACGCTGATCGGCATAGCCGGCGGCGGAAAGCCGGCGTGGGTCCATACCGGAATCGACAAACAGGCGCACTACACTGGCGGCACGTACCGTCGACAACTCCCAATTCGACGGAAACAGCGCGGTATTGATCGGCGTATTGTCCGTGTGTCCTTCCACCAATACCGGGAAATCGGTCGGCGCCAGTATCTCCGCCACCGTAATCAGTGCCCGCTGGGCGATGATATCGAGGCGCGCATCACCCGGCGCAAACAACACGCTGGCATTGATATCGACGGTGATGCCGAGCGCTCCTTCGGTGACTTTGACCTTGCCTTCGGCGACCAATGGTGCCAGCGCCTGATTGAGCTCCTTGGCCATGTTGCGCAGCTTTTCCTTCTTCACGGTCTGCTGCGGGTCGGTCTTGACGTTGGGCACATTGCGTCGAATGGGGATGGTGGTGGGGCTAGCCACATTTGAATTGACTGCTACCATCGCCCCTGAGGTATTTCCTGGCACGGCACGGAACGCGGATGAGATGGAATCCGACATCACGCGATACTTCCCTTCGTTGATCGACGAGATGGCGTACATGACGACAAAAAAGGCAAACAACAAGGTGATGAAGTCGGCATAGGAAACCAGCCAGCGTTCGTGGTTTTCGTGCTCTTCTTCGCGTTTACGGCGGGCCATCGGTCAAACCCTACGCGTGATGACCGGTAATCACGGCATATAGCCCTGTAAGCGGCTTTCAATAATCCGCGGATTGTCGCCATTGGCGATCCCGACCAAGCCGTCGACCAGCATTTCACGGGCAGTGACCAACAAGGCGATATTGGCGAGCAGTTTCTTGGCAACGGGCAGAAAAATAAGGTTGGCTGCGGCAACGCCATAAATCGTCGCTACGAACGCCACGGCAATGCCGCTACCGAGTTTGGAGGGGTCCGAGAGATTCTCCATGACATGGATCAGTCCCATCACTGCACCGATGATGCCTATCGTTGGCGAATAGCCACCCGCAGACTCCCAGACTTTGGCGGCAAGCTTCAAGCCTGCTTCGTAGGCGTTGATCTCAACCTCCATCACTTCGCGCAAGCGTTCCGGCTCGGCGCCATCCACGAGCAACTGCAAGCCTTTGCGGATAAACGGATCCTTGATGCTGGCTGTTTGCCCTTCAAGCGCCAGCAGTCCCTCTTTGCGGGCAATGTGACTCCATTGGGCGATCTGACTGATGATCCTTTTGGGTGCAATCACCGGTGGGAAAAATATCCACTTGAACATCTTCATTCCGGAAACGAACACGTTCATCGGGCTTTGCAGCATCACCGCACCCAGGGTACCGCCGAGCACGATAAGAAACGCTGTCGGCTGCACCAGTGAACCAAGATGGCCACCTTCCAGCACCTGACCGCCGACGATGGCTGTCAAACCCAACAGCAAGCCGATGACGCTGGTTTTATCCATTCGTCGCCTCAAGCCTCACGCTTAACGGGCTTGCGCCCACGCTTGGCCTTGACCACCTGAGTCACGACCTTGTTTTCGCCCACCACGGCGGCACGCAATCGGGCCACGGCCTGAGTATGCAACTGACAGACTCGGGATTCGGTAACGCCCAACACTTCACCAATTTCCCTCAGGTTGAGATCCTGCTCATAGTAAAGCGCCATCATCATCTTTTCGCGTTCAGGCAAGGCATCGATCGCACGCACGAGTTCGGCTCTGACGCTGGCTTCTTCCAGTGCATCGAGCGGATCAGGAACCGCGACACCGGAAGCGTGCCGTTCAAGATAGTCGTCGCCGCTGCCATCCGTGAGATCCTCGAGATAAACCAATTGGTGGCCGCGAGCCTCCAACAACAGTTTTTGGTACTCCCCCAAGGCCATACCCAACGATGCGGCCAGTTCGTTTTCCGTTGGCGCGCGTCCATTTTGGTGTTCGAGGATGTGAATTGCCGCCTCCACGCGTCGCATTTCCCGGCGCACCCCGCGCGGCAACCAATCGTTCTCACGCAGACCATCGAGCATCGCGCCACGAACACGCTGTACCGCGTAGGTTTCGAACTGGGCACCGAGTCCCTCTTCGAAGCGCCCCAAGGCATCCAGGAGACCAATCATTCCGTTCTGGATGAGGTCGTCAACGTCAACGCTGGCCGGCAGCTTCGCCATCAAGTGATAGGCGATACGCTTCACCAGCGGTGCGTATTGGGTAACGAGTTGCTCTTTGGCGAGCACCCCCTGAGCGGTGTACATCGATTTGTGTCGTTCTAGGCGTCGGCGACCACTTGACTATACCACTGAAATCTCTGGCTCCCGTTTGAACACCCCGTGCCGAAGCATGTATGGACCACTCAAGCCGCGGACTGTTCCGTGGCAAAGGGAAGCTTGGCGTAAATTGCTTCTGCAATGTTTTCGGCGGTCGGAATTCGCACGATGGCCAGCAAGTGCAAACTCACGCCCAAATGCTGCCCCGCTGTCCGCTTCAGATTATCAAACACCATGCGTGCGTCTTCTTCTGACTTGGGCCGGGTAATCACGACCTGAAAGCCTTCTCGCCCACGTTCCTTGACCAGACGCTTGATCAATCCGTAGGAATCGGTAATCGAGGTCGTCTCGGCGCTAACGATCACCACCATGTGACGGGCGGTTGACGATAGGATCGACAAGTGACCCAGGTGCGATAGATGGCTGTCGATCAGGATGAAGTCAGAACCACCGCGCATCGGCGTCATCAACATGTTCAACTTTTCGCGCACCACCGGCGAATCCTGATACAAACGTTCGGCTGTCCCGACCGCAGACACCGCCCACAAATTCTGACTCACAGAAACGATCGATCGTTCAAGGGCAACGCGGCCAATCAGTGAATCCCAGAGATCGCCGGGGGGCTGGATGCCGAGTGTGGCCATCGCGGAACCAGCTCCAGAATTTTCATCGATCAGCAAAACACGTTGCCCGCCCTCGGCCAAGGCAACAGCCGTCTGCACCAGCAGCGAGGTCAGGCCACTGCAGGAACGTCCAGAGGCAAAGGCGATAACCTGATTGGGCCGACGCGTAAACAGGCGGCGCAAACCGGCAGCCTGATCCTCGACAGTTTGGGGTCTGTCTTTAACCATCACCCCAGCATCGAATCTTGATATTGCGCTGTGCCAAGCGGTATGGAGAGTGGCACTTCTTCCTTGCTCAAACGATGTGCGGTAGCACCGGTCGATACCTTGAACGCCCGATGCATCAGGTAATTGCGGTTCGGTAGGTGCAGGTCTTCCGGCACCCGCTGACCATTGGCGACATACGCCAATGTCAGACCATGGCGAACGACGCAATCGAGCGCCGGTGCCAAGGAGGCGGCTTCGTCCACCTTGGTCAGGATGCAGCCCGCCAGATCTTCCCCGGCATAAGCGCGCACCACGTCGTCGAGCGTATCGCCACGACTACCCGCATTCAGCAGCAATAAGCGATTGACCCGACCTGATCGCGTCAGCATCGCCGCCTGTTCCGCGACCATGCGGTCGCGCTGACTCATGCCGACCGTGTCGATTAACACCATATGCTTGTCACGCAAATCGGCCAGGGTACGGCGCAAATCCTCGCCATCGCGAACGACAAACACCGGGACACCCAGGATTCGGCCATAAATCCGCAACTGCTCATGAGCACCAATCCGGTAGCCATCCGTCGTCAGCAGTGCCAGGCGTTCAGCGCCATAGCGCACCACGCAACGCGCAGCCAGTTTGGCGGTCGTCGTGGTCTTGCCGACGCCGGTGGGACCAACCAGCGCATAGATACCACCTTGATCGACAAAATCGGCTTCCGCCGGTAAGGTGCGCAAGCGCCGATTGACTGCCGCACGCAACCATTTTCGCCCCTCGTCGAGGCCAATGTCGCCGGGCATTTCCTGCACCATCCGCCGCGACGACTGGCCGGCAAAACCTGCATCCAACAACTCGCTGATGAGCTGGACTTTCACCGGCGATTCCTTCGCCATTTCGCCCCAGGCGAAACCGGCCAATTGACGCTCCAACAAGCCCTTGATGACCTTCATTTCATCCATCAACTGCGTCACCTGGATTGAAGGCGCGACGGACGCCGGAGCCGTATCGGCAGCCGTGGCGCGCAACGTCGCCGCCACCTGAGGTGCCGATGGCACGCCGAACGGAGTGTCAGCACGCGGTGGCAGCGGGCGCAAGCGCGGCTTTTCGGCAACCGCAGGTGCGGATGTTTGAGGTTCTGTCATCGGCATCTCAACCGCCGTCGGAATCCATGGTCGAACACTTTGCGCTTTTTGCTTGCCACCACTGAGAATCACGCGATAGTCTTCATCCGGCTCTGGAGCTGGCGCACTCACCGGACTTGGTGGCGCTACCGGGCGAGATACCCGCGCTTGCGCTTGCTTTGGCGCATCCCCCATCGGAAAGCCCGCGCCGGTCGACAGCGCTTCGAGGCTGTCTGCCGACATGGCAACGATCTCCACCCCATTCGCCACCGTCTTGTTCGAGACGACGATGGCATCGGGACCCAAGTCCTCCTTGACCTTGCGCAGGCATTCACGCGCTGTCGCTCCGACAAAGCGTTTGACTGTCATTTAGTTGCTCCAATCAGGCTTGTTACTTTGATCGTCCGGGTATCCGGCACTTCGGTGTTGGCAATAACTTTCAGGGCCGGAACAGCACGCCGCAGGAAGCGCGAGAGCAACCAGCGTAGACCGCCAGGAACCAGCAGAACAGCCGGTTGCCCCAGATCTTCCTGCCGCTGCGCGGCGGCGGCGGTTTCCCGCAGCAAGGTGTCGGCGAGTCCTGGCTCCATCCCGGATGCATCGCCACCACCGCCCTGCAAGACCTGTCCCAGAATGCGCTCCAATCCAGGATCGAGCGCCATCACTTGCAACTCGGTATTACCGGGGAACAGATGCTGGACAATGGCCCGCCCCAAGGCAATCCGCACTTGGGCGGTGAGTTCGAGAGGATCCTGGGTACGCACGGAATATTCAGCCAATATTTCGATCACGGTGCGCATGTCGCGAATATTGACGCCTTCTTCGAGAAGATTCTGCAGCACTCGTTGCACCGTCGATAGCGCGAGTTGCTTGGGCACTAGATCCTCAATCAGCTTCGGCGACTCCTTGGCAATATGGTCGAGCAGCGATTGGGTTTCCTGCCGCCCCAGCAACTCGGCGGCGTGCGAAAGAATCACGTGATTCAAATGGGTAGCTACGACCGTACTGGCGTCAACCACCGTATAGCCAAGCACATGGGCCTGCTCACGTAATGAGGGCTCGATCCAGATCGCAGGCAAACCGAATGCGGGATCCTGCGTCGGCGTTCCGGGCAAAGTACCGGCAACCCGGCCCGGATTGATCGCCAGATGCATGCCAGGGAATGCCTCACCAGCACCGATCTCAACGCCCTTCAGAGTCAGCCGATACGCATTCGGGCGCAGTTCGAGATTGTCGCGGATATGCACCGGAGCGGCCAGAAAGCCCACCTCCTGCGCGAACTTCTTGCGCAGACCGCGAATGCGCTTGAGGAGTTCTCCATCCTGACCCTTATCCACCAAGGGAATCAGCCGATAGCCCACCTCCAACCCCAATACGTCGACCGGCGCCACGTCGGCCCAGCTGGCATCAACGCTTTCGTGGGGAGTGGCGGCAGCAGCGGCCGCTTCTGCTTCTGCGGCGGCTTTCTGTGCTGGCGCCACGGCGGCCTGATGGGCGGCCTTGATTTTCCACCAAGCCAAGCCACCGAGGGCGGCGGCCAACAGCAGAAAAACCACATTCGGCATACCGGGAATCAGGCCCAGCACGGCCAGGATGGCGGCCGTCAGCATTAACACCACTGGATTCCCGAATACCTGCTGACCCACTTGAGTACCAATGTCACGATCATCGCCACCAACTCGCGTCACCACCAAACCGGCCGCAGTTGAGATGATCAAGGCGGGAATCTGCGCCACCAAGCCATCACCGATAGTGAGCAGGGTATAGGTCTTGGCGGCATCGCCAGCGGCGAGATCATGCTGCACCATGCCGACTATCAGGCCACCGATGATGTTGATCAGCAGAATCAGGATGCCGGCAATGGCATCGCCACGAACAAACTTTGAAGCACCATCCATCGAGCCGTAGAAATCGGCTTCCTGAGCAATCTCGGCACGGCGACGACGCGCCTCGTCCTCACCGATCAAGCCCGCATTCAGATCAGCATCGATCGCCATCTGCTTGCCGGGCATGGCATCGAGGGTGAATCGTGCCGAAACCTCGGCGATACGTCCGGCGCCCTTGGTGATCACGACAAAGTTGATCAAGGTCAGGATGATGAACACGACGATGCCGACCGCGTAGTTGCCGCCGACCAAAAAGTGACCGAAGGCCTCAATGACCTTACCTGCTGCATCCGGGCCGTTGTGACCTTCGAGCAAGACCACGCGGGTCGAAGCGACGTTGAGCGAAAGACGCAGCAAGGTGGTGACCAGCAGCACAGTCGGAAATACCGAGAAGTCGAGCGGCTTCATCACATACATCGCCACCATCAACACCATGATGGAAATCGCAATATTGAAGGTGAAGAACACATCGAGTGCGAAAGGTGGCAGCGGCAGCACCATCATCGACAAGATCAGGATGACGAGCGCCGGTGCCATCAACTGACGCACATTGATCTTGGCGAAGAAGTCCTGCAACATCAGAGTGGCGTTCATGCGGCGAGCGCCTCCGGTACGAGTTCATCGGGGGCACCCGGATCAAGATCGGTGGGCACCGCAATCGCACCGGGCAGCTCGGGCGGCAGCAAAGCGCCCCCCGATGCCATGAACTGGTTGAGCTGATACACATAGGCCATCACTTCAGCAACGGCGGTATACAGCCCGGCGGGAACCTGATCGCCAATTTCTGCATGACGATGCAGGGCGCGCGCCAAGGGCGGAGCTTCCAACACCGGCACCTTGTTTTCGGCGGCTAGTTCGCGAATCCGCAATGCAACCAGATTCATCCCTTTGGCGACAATTTTTGGCGCCGCCATGGTCGCTGAATCGTACTTGAGGGCGACCGCGAAGTGAGTTGGGTTAGTCACCACGACGTCGGCCTTCGGCACTTCGGACATCATCCGTCGCCGCGCGATTTCTCGTTGCTGGCTACGAATGCGCGCCTTCAACTGCGGATCGCCTTCCATTTCCTTGTGTTCCTGACGCAGCTCTTCACGCGTCATCTTTAGCCGGTCGTAGTATTGCCAAAGTTGAAAAGGCACATCCAGCATGGCGATCAAAGCCACCCCGGCCACCACCGCCATCAAGCTGTACAGCAGGATATGGACAAAGGAAATGACCCCCGTTTCGATCGGTTGCATGATCAAGCCAAACAGCTTGTCTTGCTCGTTACGAACCACCCAGTAGATGATTCCGCCGATCAAGATGGACTTGAGCAGTGCTTTGATCAGTTCCGCGACACTCTGCCAGGAAAACATCCGCCCCAGCCCCTTCATGGGGTCGATGCGGGTCAGATCAAACTGCAGTGCCTTCGAACTGAATACCAAACCGCCGATGGTAAAAGGCGCCAGAATCGCGGCCGCCATGGTCAGCAGAAACAAAGGGGAAACGGTCACCAGCGCCTCAACAGCCAGATCAGCCGAAGTAGTGATCATGCGGTGCGTATCGAAGGCGTCCGCCCGTTCGAAGCTCAAGCCTTCGCGCAAGAGGGCGGTGCTGCGCTGCGAAAACCAGCCGCCAAGCACCCACAAAGATCCCGCACCGGCTGCCAATACGGCAAAAGCGACCAACTCACGGGATTGCGGAACCTGACCTTCTTCGCGCGCCTGCTCCAGGCGTCGCGAGGATGCCGGTTCGGTACGTTCGAGATCGCTTTCTTCAGCCACGGAGTCTTTCTCTCATGCCGGCAATTATTGCCGGCAGCACGGAGAAAGAACTTGAGAACAGGGTGCTAATGCCCCGTTATTTATAAGAAAAACCGCAGCCGAAGTGTGCTTTGCTTGGCTACGGTTTATCGGAAAAGCGCAGGATCAGGCGGCGAGATTCTGTTTTGGAATAAAAGCGGAGCGCGGCGTGCCGCGACTATCGCCGAGTGAGCCGAGAATTTCCTTCATATCAAGGATCAACACGATCTGTCCATTGGAAAGCGTTGTGACGCCGGCGACGCCTTTGGGACGAAAATCTTCCAGTGACTTGATCACCGCATCCTCGCGGCCCATGAAGCCATCAATCGCCAGAATGAACGTGTGTTCTGCCGTTTGCATCAGCACGCCGTACTCCGGTACGCGCTCCGGTGCCCAGCCCAGCATGTGACATAAGGGGTAGATCGGCATCACTTCGCCACGCACGACCATGGTGGCGCGGCCGCCCACTTCTTGTACCGCGTCGATCTGGATCGGAAGGATCTCGCGCACCATCGACAGCGGCACTGCAAACGGTTGGTCGCCCAATTGCACCAGCAACACCGGAAGAATCGCCAGTGTCAGCGGCAGGGAAATGACGAAACTGGACCCCTTGCCCAGAATCGACTTGATCTCGATCGATCCATTGAGCTTCTGGATATTGGTCTTGACCACGTCCATGCCGACGCCACGACCAGACACATCCGAAGCCACATCCTTGGTCGAGAAGCCCGGCAGAAACACCAGATTGAGACTCTGGCGCTCATCCATGGTGTTGGCTTCTTCGTCGGTGATGATGCCTTTTTCGAGAGCTTTGGCACGCAGACGCTCGGCATTCATGCCGCGACCATCGTCGGCCACCACCAGAACGATGTGGTCACCTTCCTGGCGTGCCTCAAGGCGCACCTCGGATTTTTCCGATTTGCCCATTGCCAAACGATCAGCCGTCGGCTCAACGCCGTGGTCGACAGCGTTGCGGATAAGGTGGATAAGCGGATCGGAGAGATCCTCGATCATCGTCTTGTCGATCTCGGTATCTTCCCCAATCAGAACCAACTCAACATCCTTACCCAGGCTGCGAGCCAGATCTCGGGCGATACGCGGATACTTCTGGAACAGGCGTCCGATCGGCTGCATGCGGGTTTTCATCACCGCGTTTTGCAAATCCGAGACCAGCAGATCCAACTGACTTACCGCCTGATCGAGAGCGTGCAAGGTATCGGTATCGGAACGTCCGTTGAGAATATCCGAACGCAAGGCGTTTAGCCGATTCTTGGTCAGGCCGATTTCACCGGACAGATTCAATACCTGATCAAGTCGTGAAGTGTCGACACGGATCGAGTTGTCACGCACCTTTTCTGTTTCGCGGCGGCCAATAGGTCCGGCCCCGCTGGGGCGGTCGGTGGTACGCCGGCCAACAGCCTGTTGAATGATCTCTTCCGGCGCCTTGCCATCCACTGCCGTATGCATCGACGGATCGGAAAAAGTCGGTGCTGGCGGGACGGCGATGCCCGTTGCTTCAATCGCCGCTGCCGGCGAGGCGACACCGACAACTGCATCATGCAAAGCATTCCAGTCAGGACCGGCAGCTGCTGCAGCAGCCGGAGCGGTCACCACCACACTGGCCACATTGGCCACATTGGAAACGGCCGCCACGGGAGCAGCAACAGAAGCAACTGCTGCGACCGGTTGTCCAGCAATCGCGGCCTTCAAACCAACCAGCAAAGCGGGATCAGCGGGGTGGGGCTGTACCCCGCGTTCCAGCGCACCAAACATGTCACGAACTGCGCCAGTTGCTCCAAGAACCACATCCATTGATTCCTTGGTCACCTTCAGTTGCCCATTGCGCAACTTGTCGAACAAATTTTCGGTCAGATGACACAGCGTTACCAGTTCGGTTGCGTTAAGAAAACCCGCGCCGCCTTTGATAGTGTGGAAGCCACGAAAAATATCGTTTAGCAGACCATGATCATCCGGCGACTTTTCCAGTTCGACCAATTTGTTATCGACGCCCGACAACATGTCGGTGGCTTCGACCAGAAAGTCCTGCAGCAGGTCTTCCATACCTTGAAAATCGCTCATCGCTTTCTCCTTGTTCCCACCTTGAGCCTGCCGTCAATCATTGGCGGCTCAGAAGCCCAGGCTCTCGAGCAAATCGTCGACCTGGGATTGATCATTGACTACATCGCTGCGACCTGCGGCATTGATTACCGGGCCGTTCATCAGGCCTTCGTTCGCGGCTTTTTTGCCCTCGGGCATAACCTCGATCAAAATTCCCAGCATCTGCTGCTCGAGGTTATTCGCCAGTTCAACGACCTTTTTGATTACCTGGCCGGTGAGATCCTGGAAATCCTGGGCCATCATAATTTCGGTCAGTTGCGCGGTCGTCGCTTGCACCTTGCCCGGCGTCTCATTGAAGAAACCGCGCGTATCGGCGGCCAACTGCTTGAATTCATCCACCGACAACTGGTTGGCGAACATTTTGTCCCAACGACCGGATAACTCGGTCGAACGCGTCGCTAGGCCATCCTGAATGGGTTGTGCAATATCGACGGCATTGAGTACACGTGAAGCCGCCTGCTCGGTCATTTGTGCGATGTAGGCCAGGCGTTGCCGGGTATCCGGCAGAGCTTCGGCGGCATCCACCAGCATGCGGTCGTAGCCCAACTCACGCAGGCTATCGTGCAATTGACGCGCCAGATGGCCCAGGCGGTTGAACGCGACGTCGTCACCGGCGGCAGCGGGAGCCTCAACTGCAGGCGCCTTGGCAGTCGGGGTTTGTGCTGCGACGCTATCGAACAAGGCCTGCAAATCATCATTGTCGCCTGACGGATCAGGTTCGGGCGGTGGCGGCGGGGCGGGTTTATTGGCGCCGACCGCAATACTGTCAAACAATGCCTGCAGGTCCTCGGAATCGCCTGCGTCGTCTGGTTTCATCAAAGTCATTTGTTTTCCTGCCCTGGAAGATGTGTTCAGGAGTCCGTATCGGGGTCGCCTTAACCCATCTTCTCGAAAATTTTCACCATCTTCTCGCCTAGCGTACCCGCAGTGAATGGCTTGACGATATAGCCGGAAGCGCCCGCTTGAGCTGCCGCGATAATGTTCTCTTTCTTTGCTTCGGCGGTGATCATCAATACCGGAATGTGCCTCAGGGCGGGATCGGCACGCACCGACTGCAACAGGGTCAAGCCATCCATGTTCGGCATATTCCAGTCGGTCACCACAAAATCGAAAGCACTGGCCTTGAGCTTTTGCAAAGCCACGGCGCCGTCTTCGGCTTCCTCGACATTGGTATAACCGAGCTCTTTCATCAGGTTACGGACAATTCGCCGCATCGTCGAAAAGTCATCGACGACGAGATATTTCAGTTTGGTTGGATCAATTGCCATGTCGTGCCCTCATCTAATCGCGTAATGCCTTCAGCAACAAAGGCCGCAGCGTCTCGGCCAACATTTCGGCATCAAATTTTGCCACGTAGGCGTCTACACCTACGCTCTTACCCATCGCCCGGTTCGCCTCTGAAGACAGCGACGAGTGCATCACAACGGGAATCCCCTCGAACCGCGGATCGGACTTGATGTTCTTGGTCAGCACATAGCCATCCATTTCCGGCATCTCGGCATCAACCAAGATCAGGCTCACCTCATCGCGCACGTGGCGACCAATCTGCTGATTGTGAGAAGCCATACCGGATAATCGGGTCCAGGCTTCCAGACCGTTTTGCGCGTGCTTGTGCTTGACACCCAATTTGTCCAACACTTCTGCAATCTTCTTGCGCGCGACGCCCGAGTCATCGACAAAAAACACACTGAGATCATCAACATCGTGCATCTTGTCGATCTGACCAATGATGCCTTCACCAAATGTATTGGCGAGAATCTGCTCCACATCAACAATCGACACCAGCTTGCCATCCGGCAGTTCGGTGATGGCGGTAATGTAGGCATGTGAGCCACTGGTTACCTGATCCGGCGCCCGTACTTTGTCCCATTCGACGCGAATGATGCGATCGACACCATGCACCAGAAAGCCTAGAGTGCGTTTGCTGTATTCGGTGACCATCATCGAACCACCACGCTCGGTCGGCGCATCCGCAAGATCCATAACGCGGGAAAGCTGCAACACCGGAATCACATTGCCGCGCAAACTGATCAAGCCCTCGACGCCCGCCGGCATGTTGGGCGCCTTGGTGATGATCGGGGTCTTGCTTACTTCTCGCACTTTGAAAACGTTGATGCCAAAAAGCTCATGCGTTCCCAGAGAAAACAGCAGGATCTCCATGCGATTGGAGCCCGCCAGCTTGGTTCGCGCATCGACGTTCTCAAGCAGCGAATGGCTCGCCTTGTGCTCATTGCGAGCCGGTAATTGAATGGAGGACATCGCCAACTCTCCCGATCAGTGTGCCGCCCCGGCGTGATCACCGGACGGTTGCTTTAGCAGAAGGCGGGTCAATGTCTCGGCCAGCCGTTGCGGTTCAAATTTCGGAACGTACTCGTCGACGCCAACGGCTTTACCCAACTGCATGTTCGACATCGACGACAGCGAAGAGTGCATCAGTATCGGTACACCGGCAAAGCGCGCATCCGACTTGATCGTCTTGGTCAGGATGTAACCATCCATCTCCGGCATCTCGACGTCAGTCAGTATCAATTGAATAATATCCTTGACCTGACGCCCGCTGGACGCCGCATAGCCAGCAATCTTCTGCAATTCATCCCAGGCGGCACGGCCATTCACGGTCCCGATGTACTTGACATTCATGGCCTGCAAAGTGCGTTCAATCTGGCCGCGGGCAACCGATGAGTCATCGGCAAACAGCACCGTCAAATCGTCGCGATTGACCGGCGCTATGGCCGAGAACACCATGCCATCATCGTACTTGGAGGTTTCTGCCAGGACGCGTTCGACGTCCAGCATCATCACTAGCTTGTTGCCATCCAGCTCAGTTACCGCAGTCACCAAGCCGCCCATGTTGGCGGTCAACATTTGCGGCGGCACGCGCATCTGCGCCCAATCCAGGCGCAAGATCGTATCCACCGCCTCGACCAGGAATCCTTGCGTGTGGCCGTTATACTCGGTGACGATCATGATATCGCGCGGGCTCTCGGCGCCGATCCCGATGTAATCGGCCAAATCAACCACAGGCACAAGCGCGCCACGGAGACTGACCATGCCCTTGACGCCCGACGGCATGTCGGGTGCTGCGGTAATGGCTGGCGTACGCATCACTTCGCGTACCTTGAAGACGTTGATCCCGAAGGTCTCACGCCGTCCGGTACGACCATCCGTGCCCAGCGAGAACAGCAGGATCTCCAGCTTGTTGGTGCCGGCGAGGCGCGTTCTTGCATCGATATTCTTTAGAAGTTCGGACATCCCAAAACCTTTCTGTCCTTTAGTGGCCCCAAAATAGAGCAACTACTCATACCTTATCAACTACTTTCGGGTGAATCTTACGCCAAATTCGACACCCGCTGCGTCCAGCAACCGGCCCTGATTGCAGCCAGTCGAGCAAGGCATATTAACGGCACAATCTATTCTGTTCTGTAGCCAATTCGAACGCCTCCCCAATGCCGCCCCTTGACATACACCGGCGCCGAAATGTCATGCATGATCTCGCCCGTATCACGCCGGTAAGTTTGTAACAAAAACGGGAGTTCGTGGTCGCCGCAGCGCTTGCCGACCGGGTCGCCAAAGATACGCTTGGTCCTGTTGCCCAGCGTATCTTTAGCTTCATCACCGGTCAATGCCTGGCAGAAACGATTATTGTGGGTGGGCACATATCCGCGTTGGTCGCATGCGATGGCATACGCGATCTCGGCGTTCGCGGTCAAGACGGGTTCCTGGACTGGCGGCAGAATTCGATCGCAGAGTTCATCAAATTTGGTCCGGAACTTCTGTGGTCGAGTAGCCGCAAGAGGCACGTAGT
Source organism: Propionivibrio dicarboxylicus (assembly GCA_945902805.1). Classification (GTDB taxonomy): domain Bacteria; phylum Pseudomonadota; class Gammaproteobacteria; order Burkholderiales; family Rhodocyclaceae; genus CAMDMZ01. The sequence goes on from CAMDMZ010000017.1 coordinate 87,758, forward strand.
TCTGATCGAACAAATCGTCAATGTTTATCTGCTTGCGATCCACCGCCTCTTCCAGAACTTGACCGACCTTGCGGGCAGCATCCTGAACCACCAGTGGCAAACGCTCATGAATACGCCGCGCATCGTCACCGGCCTGACCGAGCTTGAATACGGTGCCAATCTCCTCAAGGTTGGTCGCCAGGTAGGCAAGTTGATTGGCCTCCGCCAGGGTGTTGTGAGAGCACGAGGCGTTACGATCAGCAAGGCCGATGATGTCGGTCACCATTTCGGCAATCACGCCACTCTTGGCGCTTTGCTCCGACATCGTGCGTGCAATATTGGTCGCCATTTCCAGCGTCTGCTGGGCACCCTCATTGATAAGTTGCAAGGCCTCGGCCGCTTGGCGCGCGAGGCTTGCGCCATTGCGGGCCTGGTCCGAGCCGGCGCGAATGGTCGCAATTGCGCTTTGAGTTTCGGCTTGAATGGCATTGATGACGCTACTGATCTCGCCCGTCGCTGCCGTGGTTCGCTCGGCCAACTTGCGAACCTCGTCCGCCACGACGGCAAACCCACGCCCCTGTTCACCCGCCCGAGCCGCTTCGATAGCCGCATTCAACGCTAACAGGTTGGTTTGATCGGCAATGTCATGAATGACCTTGACGATGCCTGAAATCTGCTCCGAACGTTCGCCCAAGGCCGCCACGACTTGCGCCGACTCCTCAACCGAGCGCGCAATCCGTTCGATTTCCGAGGATGCCTGATGAACGATGGTCTGCCCCAGCGTCGAATGCTCGCGTGCAGCCTTAGCAATGCGCGCCGTTTCCTCTGCCATTTCTGCCGCATTGCGCACGCCGCCGGCCATTTCGGCAACCGCCTCGGCCGCATTTTCAGCGGCAACATTCTGCTGTTCCGAACTTGCGGTGGTCTGGCGGGCCTCTTCGATCAGCTTTTCCGAAGCGTTGGCCACCTGGTGCGCGTTGAATAGGATTCGGGAAAAGATGCCCTGCAAACTGGCGATCAACGCGTTGTAAGCATGCGCTACCGGAACCATCGAATGGCTACCAATAACATCGGCGCGGCGGGCAAGATTGCCATCATCACGGGTGGCCTGGATAACTTCGCGCAACTGTGTGACCGGCCCGCCTGTGGTTCGCCCGAGTATCAGTCCAGGTAGCACGGCCACAGCAAGCCCCAGAAGAACGAAGGCAGCAATAATTCCAGTAGTTAAGCTGCCACCAGAAAAATCAACCACGACCATTCCGGCACCGGCAACCGCCGCACCAGAAACCCATAGGACCACGCGATCCAGTGTAAATACACTCATATGATTCTGCCTCCTCCTCCCGTCGGCTAAACGGGGACAGTCAATCGATCGACGAAACTCACTGGGGTATTCGGTCTAGCCATTTATCAATGAGATCCAGTGTTGCGCGGTGTCAGGGACAATACCGCAACCACCTCGTTACCGGACTCATTGAATCTTAATTCATCACATAGGCTCAGGGCCAGCGACAAACCTCGTCCAAAGGGCAATTCACTGGGTGCCGCTTCGCTATCTAGGGTGCGCAATGCCGCGAAGCGGCCCACATGATCAAAACCGGGACCGCTATCACGACAGCGGATACTCAATGCCGGCCCCCGCGTTGCATGCACATGCCCGACGCTGATCTCCACTTCGCCTTGAACCAGACCAAGCAATCGCTCCGCGCGCTGGTCCAGATAGACCCCCATACCATCGGGTGCCAATTTGAGGCGTGAATCAAGGCGCAACAATCCATGATCAAGCGCGTTATTGAAAAACTCGGAAAGAATGACGAAAAGTTCGCCGCCGATCTGACGCGCATCTTCGAACTGATTGGCGAGATTGAGCAATACCGGCACCACGTCCAGGCGGCGCAAATCAGCCATCCCCAAACGTAGGGCAAACGCCCAGTCGCCAACCCGGACGGGTTGTGATGGCGACGATGGCAATGTGGAACCGGACGCGGGGAGTCCGGTGACTGGACCGAGGGCGAGAAGTTCCGTATGCTGACAATCCACTAACAAGAGCGAAATATCGTCGTGGGCAGCGGCACCATTCAAGTGCGCCTCGACACGGCTCTGTAGTTCGACCAGTCGCGTCGGTGCGGTTGCGGCCAGCAGTGCCGCAGCGATATTTTCGTGCCCGAAGGCGACGCCACTTGGCCCGGCGGCCTCCAGGAGTCCGTCCGAAAATGCAACCAATTGGGCACCTTCGCTGAACTTGACGGATTCCAGCACCGGATTGAATTCATCGTCATCCATCACCCCCAAGGGGACTTCAGATTCACTGAACACATGGGCCGGATGCCCTGCTGCGTCGATCAACACCGCCTCGGGATTACCGCCATTCCAGAGCTTGATGATTCCCTCGCGAAAATCGATCGAGGCCAGCGTTGCGGCGACGAAGCGCTCTCTGGGCAGGAATTGACGGACCTTGGCATTCAGTTCGCGGGCTATCGTATCAATGGCGAAGCCCTTTTCCGTCATGCTGTAAAACGGTGGTGCAATTGGCAAAACGTTGATCGACGCAGCGAGCCCGTGGCCCGTGCCATCCGCCAGCAAGACATGCAAGACATTGGCTGGGGTTCGCGCCGCCGCAATGATGTCGCCCGAAAAATCGTTGGCCGACAATAGCCAATAATGCAAGGCAGGATCATTAAGCTTGCTGGTGTTCACCAAGCGGTCGATCAGGTGGCGCGCGATACGGCGTTCCTCTTCCTCAATCGCGCGATAACGTTCCAACGCTTGGGCGCGCTCCTCGGCCTGATGTTGAATCGCAATCAGCCGCCCGAGGGAACGCAATTTGGCATCCAGTACAGCGGCTGAAACCGGTTTGATGAAATAGGCGTCCGCCCCGACTTCCAGTGCGCGCACCTGCAACGCGTCATCATGATGTCCGCTCAGGAATATCACGGGCTCCCACTGCGCGCCCATGCGCTCCCGAATGGCCGACACCAGGGCAAATCCGTCCAGACCGGGAAGAAAGATGTCGGTTAGAACGACATCCGGACGATGGTGCTCGAAGAGGACTAGCGCATCACCACCGTTGGCGGCGGCAATAATTTCGTGCCCACGCTCGACCAACTCATCCATCTCGTACTGCAAATCCTGCACATTGTCATCAACGAGCAGGACTTTCATTGGGTAGCGCGCCCAACAAGAAAGATACGAGACTGGGGAAAAATCAGATGATGCGGAACAGTTTCGGGAAATTGGCGATATCAAGCACTTGCTTGACAGCGCCAGTGCAGTGAGTCAAGGCCACTTCGCGATTATTGCTCTTGGCTTTGTCACGCAACATCAGCAGCATGCCCAGCGCCGAGCTATCGAGGTAATCGACACCACCCAGATCGACATGCAATTCACGCTCGGTACCCGCCATCGCACTATCTACCGCGTCGCGAAATTCACGATGCGCGTTGAAATCAAAGCGCCCTTGGAGCTGGATAACGGCGCGGCCATCCGAATTAATAAGTTTTGCCTGCATTTCGTGCCTCGTCGATGATTGAATCGCTCATTAGTATGGAACAAGTATAGCCTGAACGTGGTTTGTCTTAACGATCGAGTTGACGCAATTTCGCCTGCAATCGATTGGCAACCGCATCGAGACTCACCACGTCCTCAACAGCCCCCACCAGCGCCGCTTCGCGCGGCATGCCATAGACCACGCACGACGCCTGGTCCTGTCCGATGGTGTATGCACCCGCCTGACGCATGCGCAGTAGGCCCTGGGCGCCATCCTTGCCCATGCCGGTGAGGATCAATCCCAGGGCGTTGCCGCGAACTTGCTCGGCGACCGAGTCGAACAACACATCGACCGCTGGACGATGGCGATTGACCGGCTCGCCCTGATTCAACTCGGTGACGTAACCGGTACCGCTCTTGCGAATCGTCATGTGCGAATGACCCGGTGCCAGATACGCCGTGCCCGGCTGCAGACGCTCGCCACCCTGAGCTTCGATCACCGTCAATTGACTCAGCGTATCGAGTCGCCGGGCGAAAGACGGCGTAAACGTCTCGGGCATGTGCTGCACCATGACAATCGGCGGCATGCCGGCCGGTAAGGCCGTGAGAACATCCTTGATCGCTTCCGTGCCACCGGTCGACGCGCCGATTGCGATGACTTTCTCGTTCAGTAAGCGCGATGAGAAACTGCTGGCGGCCGGTGCCACCGTTGCCGCGACAGGGGTCGCGACGCTCCCCGCCGCCGAGCGCAAGATTGGCGACTTGAGCCGGGCGCCCTTCGCGGCACGGATCTTGTCGCGAATCTCCTCGGCGTAGTTTTGCAGCAAGGTAATGTTTTCAGCGCGCGGCTTGGCGACGAAATCCACCGCGCCGAGTTCAAGTGCCTTGAGCGTAACTTCAGACCCGCGCTCGGTCATCGCCGAGATCATGATCACCGGCATCGGCCGCAAGCGCATCAGACGGTCGAGAAACTCCAGGCCGTCCATTTTCGGCATTTCGACATCCAGCGTCAGCACATCCGGATTCAGCGCCTTGATCATTTCGCGCGCGGCAATCGGATCGGGGGCGCTGCCGACCACTTTGAGGTCGGGCGCACCGTTGATAATTTCGGTGAGCAGCGCGCGCATCAACGCTGAATCATCGACAACCAGAACTTTGATGGTCAAGTTAATTCCTCTGCAAATTCTTAGAACAAATTCTTAAAACAATTCGACATCGCCGGCCACTGGCGCTTCGGTGAGGCGGGCCGCATATTCTTTCTCGCGCCGCACCAGGGTGTCGTTGTGCATGCGCACCAGCTTTTTCACCAACACCCGTCCGCTATTGGGGAAAAAGTAGACTTTGCGCGGATGCACGTCGAGCAGATCCTTGGCGGCCAGCGCAATGCCTTCCGTGGCCAGATATTCGAGCACGAACTTGGCGTTGCGGTCCCCCACCTTCGAGCCGGACAAACTAGCCATCACGCGGCCGCCGCCAAATACCTTGGCTTCGAGCTGATTGCGCCGTGCGCCCAGTTTGAGCAAATGGTTCACCAGGATTTCCATGGCGTAGGTGCCATAACGCGCCGAGGCCGACACCGCGCTGTCTTCGGTCGATTCGGCCAACATGAAATGATTCATGCCACCGATACCCTTTTCGCGGTCGCGAATGCAGGCCGAGACACACGAGCCGAGTACCGTGACCAGCACCATCTCGGTGGTGGTGACGAAATATTCGCCCGGCAAAACCTTCACCGCTTCCGAGCTAAACGTGCGATCGAAGTAGCGGTTGCTGGCGAGATGTTCTACAAATCCGGCATCCATGATGATTAACGGTGATACATCGGTTGCGAGCGTTCTTTGCGATCGGCGCGTTCGTACACGGTTCGACCGAGGCCATGGAACAAGTCGGCGGCATGCAGGAAACTCTCGGAATGGCCGGCGAAAAGTAAGCCATCGTCGCGCAGCAGGGGAACGAACTTTTTCAGGATCGCGTATTGCGTTGGCTTGTCAAAATAGATCATCACATTACGGCAGAACAGGGCGTCAAACGGCCCCTGCACGCCGAGGCGCGCATCGAGCAGGTTGATGCGGGTGAAGCTCAGCATCTTCTGCAGCTCCGGTCTGATCCGTGCATAGCCGGCTTGCGCACCCGAGCCCTTGAGGAAAAAGCTGCGCAGACGATTGGTGTCGAGCTTGCTCACGCGCTCCATCGGGTACACGCCCTTTTGCGCCGTGGCGAGGACGCTGGTATCGATGTCGCTGGCGACAATCTCGACCGGCGGGTTCAGTGTATTGAACGCCTCGCAGGCGGTCATGGCCAGCGAATAGGGTTCCTCGCCGGTCGAGGCGGCTGAGCACCAGATCCGGATCGGCCGGTGTTTGATACCCTGCAAGTGCTTGAGCAGAATATCGAAGTGATGCGCTTCGCGGAAGAACGAGGTGAGATTGGTGGTCAAGGAATTGACGAAGGTTTCCCATTCCTGCTCGTTGTCACCGCTCTGCAAATAGCTCAGGTAATTCTGGAAACTGTCCAAATCCAGCGCTCGCAGGCGGCGCGCGAGTCGGCTGTAAACCATGTCCTGCTTGATCGGTGCGAGCGAAATGCCGGCATGATCGTAAATCAGCTTGCGCACCTGATCGAAGTCGGTGGACGTGAAATGAAACTCACGCTCCCGACCGGTGGTACTGCTTGTCAATGCCGCGGCTGTCGGCTTGCCGGGTGTGGTCATGCTTAAAATTCTTCCCATTCCTCATCTTCGCTCGCCAGATGCGCCGGCGCCGCTTTGCCAGCACTCTTGTTGGCGTTGGCTGCCGTAGTACCGGCCACATTGCCCGGCCGTGGCGCCGTCCCGCCAGCACCGACTTTTCCGATGCCTCCGCCAAGTCGCCGTGGCGTGGCATCGCGCAGTGCCGGGCCGGGCATATTGCTGTTGCCGCGCTGGTTTTCGACCAACGTAAACATGCCGACCGACTGCATAAGTCCGCGCGCCTGCTCTTCCAGACTCTCGGCGGCGGCCGCAGCCTCTTCGACCAGCGCCGCATTTTGCTGTGTCACTTCGTCCATCTGGCCAACCGCTTGCGTCACTTGCTCGATGCCGGAAGACTGCTCGCGACTGGCATTGGCGATCTCGGTGACCAGGCTCGCCACCTGCTGGAAGCTGATCACCACTTCATCCATCGTATCGCCGGCCTGATGCACCAGCTTGGCGCCGCTCTCGACCTGATCCACGCTTTCGGCGATCAGCATCTTGATCTCCTTGGCCGCCGTCGCACTGCGCTGGGCCAGGTTGCGCACTTCGGTCGCCACCACCGCAAAACCGCGGCCCTGCTCGCCGGCACGCGCCGCTTCGACGGCCGCGTTCAAAGCCAGGATATTGGTCTGGAAGGCGATGCTGTCGATCACACCAATGATGTCGGCGATCTTCTTCGAGCTTTCCTGGATGCCGCTCATGGTCGTTACGACCTGTTTCACCATCTGGCCACCACGGACCACGGCTTCATTCGACTTCTGGCTCAGCTCCTTGCCCTGGCGCGCATTCTCGGCATTGGCCTTGACGGTCGCGTTCAGCTCTTCCATCGAACTGGCCGTTTCTTCGAGCGATGAAGCCTGCTCTTCGGTGCGGCTGGAGAGATCGGTATTGCCGGCGGCAATTTCCTGCGACGCGGTATTGATCGCCTCGGTCGCCTCCTTGATGCGGCCAACCACTTCGCGCAGCCGCTCGACCGTGGTGTTGGTGTCATCCTTGAGCTGGCCAAAGATACCGGTGAAGTTTTCGTCAATCGTGCGCGTCAAGTCGCCACGCGCCACCCGGCCAAGCGCTTCGGAGGTAGTTTCCAGCGCCTGCTGGGTCACACCGAGCAACTGGTTTAGTCCTCCGCCCAAGCTGGCGAAGAATCCATCCTTGCCGTTGAGGTCGATGCGCTGGCTCAGGTCGCCATTGGCGGCTGCAGCGACCAGGGCGGCCACCTCCTGTTCGGTATTCACCTCGGCCGTGCGATCCTGCCATTCGGCAACCGCACCCAGCCGCTCGCCCTTTTCATTGACCACCGGATTGGCCGAAACCACCATGTGACGGCCACCAATTTCGACTTTGGCACTATAGGTGCTGGTCAATCCGCCCAACAAGTCGGCCTGATGCTTCGGATTCTTGTGGAACTGGTCGATGCTCTGTCCGATCAGATTGTCGGCACCGAAGTTTGGCAACTGGGTGCGGATCGCCGATTCGGCATTCTTCAGCAGTTTGACCACCGAGCGGTTCGTATAGATGATGGCACGCTCGCTGTTGGCGATCATGACCCCGGTCGAGACGTTATCCAGCGCGATCTTGATGCGCGTCATCTCGTCGTTCTGGCGTTTGGTCTCGGCCACATCGAAACCCATCCGCGTCTGCAAAATTTGAAGGCCCTGCATCGCCTTGCCTATCTCGTCGTTAGGGGCAATATCGATAAGGTTGGAGTAGTTGCCCTGAAGGACATTGGACAAAGTCTCATCCATTTCCTGCATGGGCCGGCGAATGGCCCGGGTAAGGAGCCACGCCGTGAAAGCTGCAATAACCATGGCGATCAGACCGGCCGACAAGGAAATCCGCCCAGCCGATGCCACCATACTCTGAACGTCGGTGCGTCCGGCGGTGACCTTGTCGTCAAGGCTCTTGCGCCCATCGAGAAGATGCTTCTTGTACTCACGCCAAAGAGGAGTGTCCTCGTCGTTGAGCATCTTGTTCGCTGCGGCCATATCACCGGCCTTGACAGCAACGACGATTCGCTCCTGCACTGCAAAATGTTTGGTGCTCAGCGTACCAATCTGCTCCAACGAGCGTAGAACGCCGTCATCGAGATTGGGTACGGCACGCGCTTCACCAAGGTGCTCCTGAAAATCGCGCTTGGCCTGCTCGACGTTCTCGTAGGCCTTGCGGTTGGCTGGATCGAGCACGATGTTGCGCAATGCCTGTCCCGCCTGTAGTCCCTGCGCATACATTTCCGAATAGCTGTCCAGCAGTTTCTGTTCATGCGCAACAAAACCGCTAAACCTGCGCTGGGCCTCCTGCATGCCGAACCAGGAACTGCCCGTGGAAATCGCCGCGACGGCAACGATTGCGGCAATTCCGCCCCACAGTTTGGCTCCGACTCCAACGTTGTTCATACTCGGGCGACCACCTTTAATCGCCTTTCCAAAACGGATGACCAGATTTCCCTGGCGCTTCTCCCGAAACAGCCGATAAGCAGCTTCATGAGCCGCAATAGCATCCGACGATGCCTTGCGTCTGACGGAGATATAGCCGACGACCTGACCACCCTCGACAATCGGGGCGGCATTGGCCAGCACCCAGTAGAAATCCCCGTTCTTACAGCGATTCTTGACGTAGCCGGTCCAAGGACGACCCGCCTTGAGCGTTTCCCACAGATCGGCGAACGCCTCGGCCGGCATGTCGGGATGCCGCACCAGATTATGTGGCTCACCGATCAATTCGGCCATGGTGAAACCTGATATGTCGAGGAAGTCCTTGTTGACGTAGGTGATGCACCCCTTCAGATCAGTCTTCGACACGATCAGAGAGGTGTCTTTGAGCTCGATTTCGTTTGAGGTGACGGGCAGGTTGGTACGCATGATGAGTTTTGTTGCCTATGAGTAAATCAGTAATTCGTCTGTTCAAGCGGCCGGCAATACTGTCCCGCCTTCCAATACACAGTGTTCAAAATTCCTCCCACGCTTCGTCGTCGTTGCCAAAGGCGGCCGGAGGCAGCTTGGCGGGCTTGCTACCCGCCGTCGCGCCAGAACCGACTTTTTGCCTGGGCAAGGCTTTCGGCGTCGCATCGCGCAGAGCCGGAGCAAGGCTGGTGCCGGCGCTTCTCTGTCCGCCGTCGGCGAGCTTGAACATGCCGACCGCCTGCACCAGACCGCGTGCTTGTTCTTCCAGGCTCTCGGCGGCGGCGGCGGCTTCTTCCACCAAGGCGGCGTTCTGCTGGGTGACTTCG
>CAMDMZ010000018.1 GCA_945902805.1 Propionivibrio dicarboxylicus
TGCGTGGTCCGGATTACTACCACTGATGTATCACTCAAGGACCCTCGCCCATGCTGAACCATCCGACCGTCGATAAACTTCACCAGCTACGCCTCACCGGCATGGCCCGTGCCTTGGCCAGTCAGGCCCAATCCTCCGAGAGCGGCCAACTGACGTTCGATGAACGTTTCGGCCTGATCGTCGATAGCGAGGTCGCCGAACGTGAGTCGCGGCAAAATGCCTCGCGCCTGAAACGTGCCAAGCTCAAGCACGCGGCGACACCCGAGGATGTGGACTACCGGCATCCACGCGGTCTCGACCGGGCACTATTTGCACGCTTGATCTCGGGGTCATGGGTGAAAGAGCATCAGAACATTCTGATCTGTGGCCCGACCGGTGTCGGTAAAACATTCCTTGCCTGTGCGCTGGCCAATCAGGCGTGTCGCCAGGGGGCGTCGGTGCTCTATGTGCGGTTGCCCAGATTCTTGCCGGCCCTGGCGATCGGCCGCGGCGATGGCAGTTACGTAAAAACCTTGACGCAAATCGCGCGGACTGATGTCCTTGTGATCGACGACTGGGCACTGGCGCCGCTCACCGACGAGAGCCGCCGGGACTTGCTGGAAATCTTCGATGACCGCCATGGGACTCGATCAACCATCATTACCAGTCAGCTACAGGTCAAGCATTGGCATGCCTCGATCGGCGACCCAACGCTGGCGGACGCCATTCTCGACCGACTGGTGCATCAAGCCCATACCCTGGATCTTGATGGCGAATCTCTCCGCAAATGCAAGAAACCCCAATGATCACCTTGACGCTCCCACCGAGTTTCCTACAGCTGCCGCGCTTCGCTTGCCAGACGACAATTGCTACGCAATTCATCCGCCGCAAGCCCTGCGGGCGGCAAACCGTAAAACCGGCATATCCATGCCTGAAATTCAAAACCGCTCAACCCGCTCTGTTCCTCAGCGCTGACCTTGAAGCACGAAAAACTTGACCCTAAAAGCATACTCAGAGTAAAACCCTACAACCCCGCGTCGCTACGCTCCGACTGTCCAGTTTGCCTGGAATGAGTGTCCAGTTTGCTTGGAATACGCAGTTCTGGCAACTCAATTTAGATGTTGCTACCGGCCGAGAGTGAGGCTGGAAATATCTTTTGCTGGCCGGACTCTGCCGTCGCTCCAGCGCCGACTTTTGTTAGGCAACTACAAACCCCGGCAACCTGGCGGCCTTCGCATCGAAGGTCGCCGTTGCTCGGCATCCAAGCCGTCGATTTTTGGCGCCGATCAGGCAGTCGGCGAAATCGGCGGCCGCATCTTTCCACGTGAAAAGCGCTTCCTCGATAGCCGGCTCATCCTCGAACTGCACATCAGCCGTATCGAGCAGGCCGGAGATGGTTTCAATAATCTGATTTTTCGACAGACCGTAGCGGCTGCGCAACACCCATTCGGTTTCCAGAAGCACCAACTGACCGATGAAAACGCGACGTCCCGCTGCGACTTCGCGCTTAATCAGCTTGTGTGCCTTTTCATACTGGGCCTCGTCGTCCCTCACCAAAAACCGGACGAGAACATTGGTATCGACCCCCAGCATCACCGCGACAACTGCTCGACCGGAACGGGCTTGCGATCCTTCTTGTGTAATACACCCGCCAGGGCGGCGATACTCTTGGTCTTCACGCGCATGACGACGGTAGCATCAGGCATCAGCGTGAATGTCATCCGGTCCCCGGCCTTCATGGAGAGACTATCCCGAATTTCCTTGGGAATGGTTGTTTGACCCTTGCTGGTCAGTGTGGATTCGCTTGACATTTCAATCTCCATCAGTCCTTACGATATGGATTATTGTAAGGCAACAAGTTGTTGGCAACATGTTGACGATTTGATATCTGGGCAGCTGCTATTTGGCGACAGTCCTGACGGACCGCCATCTGGCCGTAATCCGCATCCACGCTGCAGGCCAAACGAAGAGCACTTGTGCGCTGGCTAGAAAAGTCGGCGCTGGCGGGACGGCGCGATTGGATCGCGCCCGAGCACGCTTCTCTATCAGCGAAACTATGTCCCGCGCTTAGCCCTAATTTTGCGCTGCCCCATCAGTACAACTGGATCGCCATGTCGAAGTGCCAGGTCCGGCGGACTTCCACTACGTCGTACTCGCGGGCCAGTCCCGGCGGGAACGCTGGGTAAGGCACGTGGCTTTGCACGATGCGCCGTATCGTCTCATCGACTTCCGCGACGCCACTGGAAAGAACGAAATTGACTGACTCCACCGATCCGTCGCTGCGGATGGCGACCGTCACCATAGGCTTGATGTGGGGCTGCTTTGCCACTTCACGGATCGTGTCGACAGACGTGCTGAGCTGGATCTTCCGGGCCCACCCCTCCGCGTAGTGGACGAGTTCGGCATTGGGGTCGGCACGCCCCCATAGCCTGACCCGACGTGCGGTGCTCAATGAAAGCGGCAGCGTGGAGGGCGCGCGTGTGGCAGCCGATGCCGCTTGACGCCGAGCAGCTTCCTCGTCGAGCTGACGTCCCATGGCCCGCCGCCGAGCATCACGTCTTTCATCCTCCTCTTTTTCCTCCTGGACGCGCGCGGCCTCTTGCCGTGCCGCTGTTTGTCGTGCGGCATCCTGGCGGTCGGCTTCCAATCGAGCGGCCTCGATGCGTGCCGATTCCTGTCGAGCACCCTCCTGCCGTTGCGCCTCCAGCTTTGCCGCTGCCAAGCGTGCGGCTTCCAGACGAGCTGTTTCCTGACGCTGCGCTTCCACTTTTGCCGTTGCCAAACGTATGGCTTCGCGACGTTCAGCTTCCAGTCGAGCCGCCTCAATTCGTGCTGCTTCCTGGCGTACTGCTTCCAGGCGCGCGGCTTCCTGACGCGCGGCCTCTTCACGTTGCGCTTCCAGCTTTGCTGCCGCCACGCGCGCAAGCTCTCGTCGCTCAGCCTCGATTCGTGCGGCCTCGATTCGCGCCGCTTCCTTGCGCGCAGCGGCCTGGCGCTGCGCCTCCAATTTTGCCGCCGCCACGCGGGCGGCTTCTCGGCGTTCTGCCTCCAGTCGCGCCGCCTCGATTCGTGCTGCTTCCTGAAGCGCCGCCTCCTGAAGCGCCGCCTCCTGTTGCGCGGCATTTCGTCGTGCCGATTCCAATGGCAATGGGTCCGCCTGTGGGCGCACCTGACGTTCCGGCGGGTCGGTCTTGGCCACGTCAACGGCTCGCTCCCGCATCTCCGGTTCGACTGGTTTCGGCTCTACTTCACCGGCATCTGCGGGCGTTGGTATCGCCGCACTTGGCGCGCTCATAGAAGCAGAGTTTGGTGAAGGCGGCGGAACGGGTACAACCCACGCCGGCTCGTCGGACCGCTCCAGGGCGATCACGGCGATCTCACGGGGTGGTGACAGCGCTGCGTCGGCGGCCTCTTCGGCGACCACAGGCATTTTCACCGGCGCCGAATTGGCCGCAACGTCTGGCACTGACGTCGCCGCCACCGTCCGGCGCATCCGCGCCGTTGGCTCGGACTTGGACTCGGACTTGGACTTACGCTCCGCCTTGGGCTCGATCGATTCGGCTATCCGGACCCGGCTTGGCGTAAGAAATACCGTGGGTGTCACGGCCATCTCAGCGGCGGTAGGCGGCTCGCTCGATACCAGCGGTAATGGCTCCTCGATCGACACACTTGCGGCTGCGACCGCAACGGTTGGAATGGGCGCCGGCAGGAGCACCACGCGCAAATCGGGCACCTCGACTCGTCGCTCCTGCCAAGGCAAGCCGAAACCCGGAAGCCCAAGCTCCTGGTCACCGAAGGTCAAGAACAGCAGCGGCGCGTGCAGCAGCAAGGATAGGAGGAAGGAAAGGGGCAGCCGCCGGCGTTCAGCGCTCGGGCGTTCCACGGTATTCATCAACGAAGACCAATGCCCAACGGAGTGAAGCGATATCGCACTATCAGGATGTATGAATGGAAATCAAAGAGTTGCGAGCTTAACGTGATTTGGCGTTCAAGCAACGTTCAATCGGTCGCCTCCAGTCACTCCTGGCCGCTGGTTGCCGCTTACGCCGTCTGCCAATATGCGGCATCCGAATAGGTCTGCCGCAGCAGATCGATAAACAAGCGCACTCGCAGGGGCAGTTGGCGGCGCTGAGGGAACACGGCGTAGATGCCGACCGGCGGCGCGGCGAAGTCATCGAGCACCGTCACCAGACGCCCGGCCGCAATGTCCGCGCCAACTTCCCATAACGACCGCCAGGCCAGGCCCTTGCCGGCCAACGCCCATTCGTGGAGCACGGCGCCGTCGTTGCACTCGAAGACGCCGCCGACCTTGACGGTCTGCACCATGCCATCGATACGAAAACTCCAGCCGCGCTGCGGCCCGAGCGACAGGCAATTGTGCGCGGCCAGAAATGTCGGTGCTGACGGGACGGCGTATTGCGCAAAATAGGCCGGACTGCCGACCACCACGCGGCGCATTTCGCCCAGCCGCACGCTGACCAGACTGGAATCGGTCAGTTCACCGATGCGCACCGTGCAGTCGATGTTCTCATTCACCAGATCGACAATGCGATCGGACAGATCGAGGTGCGCTGTGATCTCGGCGTGACTCTCGAGATACTCCATCAATCGCGGCGCCACATGCAGGCGCCCAAAGCCGGCCGGTGCCGATAGCCGCAAGTGGCCACTAGCCTTGACGCCGCCTAGGCTAACGGCCGCTTCGGCGTTGGCCATGTCGTCGAGCAGACGCTGGCAGTCCTCGAGGAAGGCCGCCCCCTCGAAGGTCAGCGACACCTTGCGCGTGGTCCGGATCAGTAGTTTGACGCCAAGGCGCTGCTCCAGCGCATCGATACGCCGGCCGATGATCGCCGGAGTAACGCCTTCTGCCCGTGCCGCCGCCGACAGACTGCCACGAACGCCGACCGAGACAAAGGCGGTGATTTGCTTGAAATGGTCCATTCTTTACTTTTAGTACAAGATCAATTGATAACGCTGGCAGTTTATTTCCTTTTTGATGAGGAATAAACTGGCGTCACTGAAGTCTTCTATATGACCCATTACTTCCGTTACCTTTCTCACTCAGGAGCTGCCATGAACCTCACACTACCCGCCGGCGTGCAGATCAATGCCCCGATCAACGCTGGATACGAAACCATCCTGACCCACGACGCCCTCGAACTGGTCGCCAAGCTGCATCGCGCTTTCGAGCCGCGTCGCCAGGAACTGCTGGCCGCGCGCATCACCCGCCAGGCGCGCATCGACGCCGGCGAAATGCCCGACTTCCTGCCCGAGACCAAGCACGTCCGCGAAGGCGACTGGAAAGTGGCTCCGCTGCCGAAAGCCCTGGAAAACCGCCGCGTCGAAATCACCGGTCCGGTCGAGGCCAAGATGATCATCAACGCCTACAACTCCGGCGCTGACAGCTACATGAGTGACTTCGAGGATTCCAACAGCCCGAAGTGGGATAACCAGATCCAGGGCCAGGTGAACCTGTACAAGGCCATCCGCCGCGAACTTAGCTTCAAGAACGAAGCCGGCAAGGAATACAAGCTGAACGACAAGATCGCCACCCTGCAAGTGCGTCCGCGCGGTTGGCACCTCGATGAAAAGCACGTACTGATCGACGGCCAACGCGTTTCCGGCGGCATCTTCGATTTCGGCCTGTTCCTCTTCCACAACGCCAAAGAACAAATTGCCCGCGGCGCCGGCCCCTTCTTCTACCTGCCGAAGATGGAATCGCACCTCGAAGCCCGCCTGTGGAACGACATCTTCGTCATGGCACAGGACCACATCGGCATCCCGCAAGGCACCGTCAAGGCCACCGTGCTAGTCGAGACTATCCTCGCCACCTTCGAGCTCGAAGAGATCCTTTACGAACTGCGCAACCACAGCGCCGGCCTCAACGCCGGTCGTTGGGACTACATCTTCTCGTGCATCAAGAAGTTCAAGAAGAACAAGGATTTCTGCCTCGCCCAGCGCGGCGCCATCACCATGGAAGTGCCCTTCATGCGCAGCTACGCGCTGGCGCTGGTGCAAGCCTGCCACAAGCGCGGCGCCCCTGCGATGGGCGGTATGTCGGCCCTGATTCCGATCAAGAACGATCCGGTCGCTAACGAGAAAGCCTTGGCCGGCATTCGCCACGACAAGACCCGCGACGCCAACGACGGCTTCGACGGTGGCTGGGTCGCTCACCCGGGCCTGGTTTCCATCGCCGCCGAAGAGTTCCAGAAGGTCCTCGGCGATCGCCCCAACCAGTGGGAAAAGCAGCGCAATGAAAACTTCGGACCCAAGGACTGGCTCAACTTCATCCCCGAAACCCCGATCACGGAAGCCGGCCTGCGCAACAACATCAACGTCGGCATCCACTACCTGGGCAGCTGGCTCGCCGGCAACGGCTGCGTGCCGATCCACAACCTGATGGAAGATGCCGCTACCGCCGAAATCAGCCGCTCGCAAGTGTGGCAGTGGGTGGTGTCGCCGAAGGGCAAGCTCGACGACGGCCGCAAGGTCACCGAAGACATGGTGCGCGGCATGATCGCCGAAGAACTCGCCAAAGTGAAAGCTGTGGTGACAGCCCAGGGCGAGAAGACCGAGACCTACGACCAGGCGGCCGTGATCTTCGACAAGATGTCGCTGACGCCCGAGTATCCGGAATTCCTCACGCTGCCGCTGTACGAGGCAATGGAGTAATTGCCATCACTGCCGGCGCCGACAAAAAGTCGGTGCTGGCAGGACGGCGCTTCAGACCTGCCGAATACGCTTCACCAACGCTGCCGAAAACTCCACCGTACTTGCCGTACCGCCAAGGTCGCCGGTACGCACATTGTCGATATTCAGGGTGTCGTCGATGCCTTGTCGCAGACGGTCACCCAGATCGACGCAACCAACGTGATCCAGCATCATCGCCGCGGCCAGCAGCAGCGCCGTCGGATTGGCGATTCCTTTGCCGGCAATATCCGGCGCGGAGCCATGCACCGCCTCGAAGATCGCCGCGTGCTCACCAATATTCGCACCCGGCGCCATGCCCAGGCCACCGACCAAACCGGCTATCTCATCCGAAAGAATGTCGCCGAATAAGTTCGTCGTCACCAGCATGTCGAACTGCCAGGGATTCATCACCAACTTCATGGCGCAGGCGTCGACAATGATTTCGTCAAAGATGAATTTGTCCTTGTACTCGGTCGCGTAAATCTCGCGCGCGGTTTCAAGAAAGATGCCGGTCAGGGCCTTCATGATGTTGGCCTTGTGCACCGCCGTCACCTTCTTGCGCCCCTTTCGAATCGCATAATCGAAGGCAAACCGACAGATGCGGCGGCAACCCTGGCGGGTATTGATGCCCGTGCTCATGCCCACGGCGTGCGGGTCGCCGTCGATCGGGATGAAATGCTCATAGCCCATGTAGAGACCTTCGTTGTTCTCGCGCACCAGCACCAGATCGATGTTGTCATAGCGACCGCCGGGAACGATGGTCTTGCCCGGACGCAGATTGGCGTAGAGCTTGAATTCCTCGCGCAATTGCACATTGACCGAACGGTAACCACCGCCGACCGGCGTTTCAAGCGGTCCCTTGAGGGCCAGCCGGGTGCCACGAATACTATCCAGACAAGCCTTCGGCAGCGGTTCACCACACGCCGCGACTCCGGCCGCACCGGCGACCTGACGATCCCAGACAAACGGCGCACCCAAGGCATCGAGAACATTCAGAGTGGCCGCTGTGATTTCTGGTCCGACACCGTCACCGGGGATGAGAGTTGCGGGAATCTGTTTCAAATTTGTCATGAACTGTCCATTTCGTTGTGAGTGCTATCCGCTGTTGCGCAAGCCCGCCGCAATCCCGTTGATCGTAAGATGCATGCCCTGCTGCACGCGTTCATCCGTGTCGCCCGCACGATGACGCCGCAACAACTCGACCTGCAGGAAATTCAAGGGATCGATATAGGGAAAGCGGTTCTGGATGAAACGCTTCAGCTGCGGATTGCCGTCCAGCAATTCGCGCTGCCCGGTTATCTTCATGAGCCCGTCGACCGACCGCGTCCACTCCGCCTTGATTTTCGGGAATATCGCGTCGCGCAGCGATTCGTCGCGCACCAACTGGGCATAACGTTCGGCGATGACGATATCGCTCTTACCCAACACCATGTCGATGTTGGATAACAGCGTACGGAAGAATCCCCACTCGACCGCCATTTCGCGCAGCAAGGCCACACCGGCATCACCCCGAGTCTGCATCCACTCATCCAGCGCCTGGCCAAAGCCAAACCAGCCCGGCAACATCAGGCGACATTGCGACCAAGAGAAAACCCAGGGAATCGCGCGCAGATCCTCGATCGCCGTGGACTTCTTTCGCGAGGCCGGTCGGCTTCCGATATTGAGCGCAGCGATCTCGGAAATAACTGTGGACTCCCAGAAATACTGCTCGAATCCAGGCGTCTCATAAACCATTTTGCGATACGCGCGGAAGGCGCTCGCCGACAATTCATCCATCGCCTGCAAGAATTCAGGGCGAGCTGCGTCATGCTCTTGCGAGAGCAGACTTGCCTCCAGCGTCGCAGCCGCCAGCACCTCGAGATTCCGCCGGCCAAGGTCCGGATTGGCGTATTTGTGCGCGATCACTTCACCCTGTTCGGTGATCCGTATCTGCCCCTGCACGACGCCCTGCGGTTGCGCCAGAATTGCCTGGTAGCTGGGGCCACCGCCACGCCCGACGGAACCGCCGCGACCATGAAACAGACGCAGCTTGATGCCGTGCCGCGCAAACACGCGCGCCAGTTCGATCTCGGCGCGGTAGAGCGACCAACCGGACGTCAGGAAGCCGCCATCCTTGTTGCTATCCGAGTAACCCAGCATGACCTCATGCGTCGCCGCCCGACTGGCCAGCAGACGACTGTAAAAGCCGAGGCCCAGCAACCGGTCCATGATGGTCCCGGCGTTCGCCAGATCGCCAATGGTTTCGAACAGGGGAACGATGTTGACGTCAAGTACGTGGTCAAGCGAACGCAGTAGCCCGGCCTCCTTGAGCAAGACGGCCACTTCGAGGATGTCGGACACCCCGTCGGTCTTGGAAATAATGACATTCACGATCGCCTGCGGACCGAAGCGTTCGCGTAAGGAACGCACGGCGTGGAAGATCTTCAGCTCGCCCTGCGTTTCGTCGGAATAGCGGACCCCGGCGACGGACAGGGCCCGTGGATTGGCGAGCTCATTGAGCAACAAGGCGATGCGCCCACTCTCGTCGAGGGCAAAGTAGTCTGTACCAGGCCGGCACACCGCCAGCAGTTCGGCCACTGTCCGCGCATGGACATCTGAATTCTGGCGCAGGTCGAGAGGCGCCAGATGGAACCCGAACAACGACACCGCACGCCGAATTCTGCGCAAGCGGCCGCCCGCCAGTTGCCCGGCCTTGTGACTACGTAGCGACACATCCACCACTGCCAGGTCGTCGGCAAGTTCAACGGCACTACGATACGGCAAGGCCGCCGCGACCGGCCGATGAGGCGCCGCGAGATCGACCAACTGTTGCGCCGTCGCCGCCAAGCGGGCGTAAAAGCCCGCCACCGCGCGCCGGTAGGGTTCGTCGGCACGGTGCGGACTGTGGTCGGGCGAACGATCGGCAAGGGCGATCAGATCCTCCGACACATCAACCATCGCCGTGGAAACGGAGAGATCGGAGCCCAGACCATGCAGTTCTTCAAGCAGGTAGGCCAAGGCTTTCCTGCTCTGCTGACGCATTGCCGATTCGAGGATATCGGCCGTGACGTAGGGATTGCCATCACGATCGCCACCGATCCACGAACCAATATGCAGGAAGGGCGGCAGCTCCTTCTCCACCCAACCAGGAACGTCCCGCAACAGGCGATCCTCCAAGCCACCATAAAGCCGGGGCAACTCGCGCAAAAACGTGGAATCGTAGAAGGACAACGCGTTCGCCACCTCGTCCATCACCGACAGCTTGGTTGAGCGCAACATGCGGGTTTGCCATAGCCGGATGATTGAGCGACGCAGTGATTCGTCGATCTCGGCACGATCTTCGGGCGTTTGCTCGGATTGATCGAGTTTCGATAGCTGGCCGGCAATCTCCCATTCGCAATCGAGAATGCTCTTGCGCTGAACCTCGGTCGGATGTGCAGTCAAGACGGGAATGACCAGCGCCGAGGCAAAGAAATCGGCCAGGGTTGCGGCATCGATACCGGCGTTGGCTGCACCCTGCAAGGCATGGGCCAGACTGCCCTCCGGCGGCGGCGAACCTGCCAACGCGTGGGCACGTCCACGCCGTAAATGATGCTGGTCTTCGGCGATATTCGCCAGATGCGAAAAGTAGCTGAACGCGCGCACAATCTGGCTGGTTTGCTCGCGCGGCAAATCGGACAACAGTGCGGCGAGTTCTTCGCGGGCACCGCTGTCATCGCCCCGATGGTGACGAATGGCGAGCTGACGAATGCGTTCCACAGCACGAAAAACATCCGTACCTTCCTGATCGCTCACGGTTTCGCCCAGCAGGCGACCCAGCAAGCGGATGTCGTCAAGTAGCGACTGGTCTTTGTCTTCGGTCATGACCACTAGCGTGCAACAGTCATGCCATCTGCCGAACGCCCTCCACATCAGACCAAGTCACTGATCGATTGCGACTTTTTGCTTTCAACCAGAGAGAACATCCGCACCACTTCGGTGAAAGACATAGGCGCGGCGACACCGACTTGGTGCGCTGCGGATGCGGCAGAATCTGCCAACTGTGCGTCATGGCCTTGCTGATTCAACCATCAGGTCAGCTCGATTCCAATCGCTAGGAAGTCGCCTTCCCCCATTGATCGGCAATCTGCAACAGGAAATCGACAACAACGCGCACCCGTGGCGCCCGATAGCGGTCGGCGCTATAAACCAGCCAGCTACTTCCCTGATAGCGTCCCAATAACTGCCAGCCGGGCAATACCTGCACCAGCGACCCGGTGGCCAACTGCTGGCGGGCCGTGAAGTCTGGCAAGCACGCGATGCCGAAGCCCGCTTCGGCCGCCTCGCGGCGCATTTCACTGTGATTGCTGGCGTAGCGGCCACGAACATGAACCACCTGACGTTCGTTGCCGCGCACCAGGCACCATTCGTCGTCACCCGGTAATTCGGCCAGATGCAGGCAACTGTGCTGAGCCAGTTCTGCCGGCGATTGCGGCGTTCCCGCGCGCGCCAGATAGTCGGGAGCGGCAAACAGCAAAGTTCGCACTTCCATGAAAGGTCGCGCCACATAACCCGACGGTGGATCGCCCAGGCGCACGGCAATATCGACACCATCGGCAATCAGGTCGACCACCTGATCGGTGACGTGCAATTCCAGCGCCAGTTGGGGATAGGACGCCAACAGTTCCGGCAAACGGGGATGAATCAATTGTCGCAGCGCGGCCTTCGGCGCCGACAGCCGGACGCGACCTTCCACATTGCTGGCGTGGCTGGCCGCGCCGTCAAACGCGGCTTGTGCTGATTCCAGCATGGTCCGCGCATGGCGCAATACCTCTTGTCCGCCGGCAGTAAGCCGCAACCGGCGGGTGCTGCGCTCAAGCACGGTCAGCCCCAGCGCCGCCTCCAGGCGAGCAATCTGCCGGCTCACCGCCGAGGGTGTGCTGCCCTGCTGCCGTGCCGCCGCGCTGAATGAACCGGCCTCGATCACCGTGACCAGAGCGGCCAAGTCGGGCAAGAGCGGGAATAGCTCATTTGTTCTCATCGAGCACAAATCCTTTGCGTTGCAAGCTGATTATCAATATTCGCCGTCAGTTTCATACTGTGCGCCTGGCAATGCAAGGAGAAGCCCATGTCTCGCACCCTGATACCCACCGAGCTGTTGCTGTTGCTGATCGCCGCAATCTGGGGCAGCAGCTACAGCGTGGTGAAGACTGCCCTAGCGTATTACCCGGTGGCCGGGGTCATTGCCATACGCTTTCTGCTCACCGCGCTGCTCCTGACACCCTACTGGTTGCGCTTGCCTGGAACGCAGAAACGGGCATCGCTGATCGTCGCCTTGCCGACCAGCCTCGGGCTATTGGCAATTTTCTTCGCCGAAACCGCCGGTGTTGCCCAGACCAACGCCGGCAATGCGGCCTTTCTGGTCAGCCTGTGTCTGCTGCTCACGCCGCCGGTCGAATGGTTGTGGTTTGGCAAGCGACCGGCGGCCAAGCTCTGGCTGGCCGCAATTGTTTCGCTGCTGGGTACCTGGCTGCTGACCGGAATGGCCAGCGGGCGGCTGAATCACGGCGACGCCTTGATGCTGCTGGCGGCCTTGCTCCGCGCCGTCCAAACCTGCATGACCACACGCCTGACGGCCAACCAGGCCATCGACAGCATGGGATTGACGGCGGTTCAAGGGCTGATGGTCGGCAGCGGCGCGTTGCTGATTGCGCCCTGGCTGGCCGACGGTTTGCCAGCCCTGCCGCAGTTCGGCAACTTCTGGCTGGCGATTGGCTACCTCACTGTGTTTTGTACACTGTTCGCCTTCTGGGCGATGAATCGTGCCCTGGCCCACAGTAGCCCGAGCAAGGTGGCGTTGCTATTGGGCAGCGAACCACTCTGGGGAGCGCTGTTCGCCGTACTGTGGCTGGGCGAAAGCCTGGGCAGTCACGGCTGGCTGGGCGGGCTGATGATTGCCGGCGCGGCACTGTGGCTGGCGTGGCCAGGCGCGTCACGAACGGAAAAGTCGGTGCTGGCGGGACGGCGCCCGTTAGCGCAGGAGGTCAGTTGCCAACGGGCAGACTGAACCAAGTCACTTCTTTTCCAGCCGGAGCTCGAACCAGAAGGTACTGCCAACACCTTCCTGACTGGTGACCCCGATCGAGCCTCCCATCAGCTCGATCAATCGCTTGCAGATCACCAAGCCCAGCCCGGTGCCACCGTATTTGCGCGTATGCGAGTCATCGGCCTGCTTGAACAGACAGAAGAGATGGTTCTGATCTGTGTCCGAAATCCCGATGCCGGTATCCTCGACTTCGACGCGTAGCGTCGATTCCTGTTCCGTTTCCGTAACCATCCGCGCGCGCAGAGCGACAGAACCATGCTGGGTAAACTTGACGGCGTTCTCGCACAAATTCGTCAGGATCTGGCCGATGCGTAAGGCATCGCCGACAAACAGCGACTCGCCAAGTACCGGGTCGATCTCGACATGTAATTGCAGTCCCTTGTCCGTAGTCGCCCTGGCGAGACTTGCCTGTTGTGACTCCAGGATCGCCAACATGCTGAAGACATCCCGGTTTAAGCTGAAATGCCCCGCTTCGATGGTGGAAATATCGATCAGGTCGCTGAACAGGTGTTGCAGACGCTCGGCGGATGTCTGCACGTGTCCCAACTGCTCGAGCGCCTTGGCATCTGTGACTCGCCGTCGAACCAGAGTGGTCATCCCCATGATGCCGTGCAGCGGTGTGCGCATTTCATGCGACATGTTGGCGAGAAAAGCGGACTTCGCGCGATTGGCGACCTCGGCGGCATCTTTCGATGCCTCAAGCTCGGCCGTGCGCGTCAGGACCAGATCTTCAAGATGGTTCCGATGCCGTTCCAACTCGACATTGGCAAGCCGCAGTTTGATGTTGGCCTGGGCCAGCTCGCGTTGGGTGTTGGCGTAATTGCGATTGACGTCAAGCACCGCTTCGTTGATACGTTCAAATTCCTCGACGTCAAATTCGGCCACGATGCGAATTTCCGCCCCCGCACGCCAGGCCGTTGCACGCAGGGTCCGCGTCATGCCCTCGTATTCGCCAACCGTCAGCAAGCCGCGATAGATGGTTCCATCGTCGTTCAGGGGCGCATCGCCCAGCGCCGCCAAGCTCGGCTGGATGAAGTAACGCGAGACATTTGAATTGATGGACGCCGTGCCGCCAGCACCGAGAATTCGCAGAAAGCCGGCGTTCGCCTCCAACAGCACGCCATCCGTGTCCACGCGCAACGCCACCACGCCAAGCAGCGCCTTGATCTCTATCGCCGGCCAAGTCATGTCGGCCGCTAAACCAGCGACTGGGCGTGGGTCACTGCCGCCCGCGCATCGGCGCTGCAGGAATCCGCGCCAACCATATTGGCAAGGCCGTTAAACCGGTTGATGGCCAAACCACCCACGATGACCGGAGGCCGCGCGGTGCCAAGCTGTTCGCTCAAGCGTGCGATGACGTCCCTGACCACACGCAACTGCTGCGGAAATGAAACCGAAAGTCCCACGAGATCCGGCGCGCTCTCGACCACATGCCGAACCAGCGATGCGGTGGGGACATTGGCACCGAGATACTGAACATCCCAGCCCGCCAGTTGAAACGCATCCGATACCATCGACACGCCCACGACGTGATGATTGCCTTCGACGCAGGCGAACAACACCCGCTTTCCATTTGGCGTCGGTAGGGGCGAGCGTAGCAAGCCCATGGTCATCACCATCTGAGCGATGGCGGTCGCCATGTGTTCCTGCGCGACCGTGACTTGGTTGGCCTGCCATTTTTCGCCGATGTGATACATCGCTGGTTGTATGACGTGGCCTTCGATGTCGACAAGGCGATGCCCGGCATCCATTAAACGATTGACGATGGCCAACGAGCCACTCTGATCGCCCGAAAGCAATGCGGCCTCAAGTTCGGCAGCATCCGGCCAGGCATCCGGTGCAGGCAATGATGGCGGCTTCGGACCTCCCGCCTGAAACGCGTCCCGCACCAACTGCAGTGCTTTGACCACAATCGCGCCGTGTCGCGCCTCCATGTTCGCCAACAAGAACTCAGCCAGCCAGTCCAGCGATAGTGCCAGATGATCGGTCGGTATTCCGCGTGACACCAGCACGCTATCCAGCCAGTGCAGGTAATCCACCATGGGCTGCAACAATCCGAACTCGAGTACCGGGCGGAGGAATTCAAGATGGAAGGCGAAATCTTCCCGGCAAGCGTCTCGCGCGCCGGCTCCGAACCGTTGATACGCGGCGTCGTGTAGCGCATAGAACTGATCGCTCAAGGTCCGGATAGCATCGGCTTGCAGCACATTCAAGCGCTGCAGCCCTGTGTCCTCCAACGTTTCCTGTACCGCAGTGATTGGCATAGAAAGTGGCCTCCGGTTCTCAATAACCGCATCCGTGATACGGCTATCGTGTGCGGCAGGAAGTCTAGCGCATCGCCATATGCGTTGAGTAACAAGAAAAGTCGGTTCTGGCGAGACGGCGACTAAACTTCGCGCATGGACATACTGATCGACCTCATTCTGCGTGCCGGCCGCTCGGCGGTTGAGCTGGCGCTTTTCGTGCTCTTGCCAATCATGGTGGTGATGTTGTCGTTCATGCGCCTGCTTGAAGCGCGCGGCGCGCTCGACTGGCTGGTGGCCAAACTGGCGCCGCTGCTACGTCCTTTCGGACTTACCGGCTTGGGCGTTTTCGCCGCACTGCAGATCAATTTTGTCAGCTTCGCCGCGCCGCTCGCGACGCTGACGATGATGGAAACACGAGGCGCCTCGGACCGCCATCTGGCCGCCACCTTGGCCATGGTGATGGCCATGGCGCAGGCCAATACTTCCCTGCCGATGGTGGCCATGGGGCTCAAGCTTGGGCCCTTGCTGGCACTTTCCCTGCTCGGCGGCCTGCTCGCGGCGGCCGCGACTTACCACGGCTTTGGTCGTCACCTCGACAACGACGAACACAATCTCAACGAAACCTTACCTCATCAAGCTGCCGAATCGGCCAAGGGCGTGCTCGACGTGATCAATCGCGCTGGCGCCGAGGCCTTCAAGATCGCGGTCGGTGCCATTCCGATGCTGCTTCTCGCCTTGCTGGCCGTCGCGGCGTTGCGCACTGCCGGCGCCATCGACCTGTTGGTCCGGGTTCTGGCACCCACGTTAGCCACGCTGAGCCTCGACCCGGCCTACATCCTGCCGACCCTGACCAAGTACATCGCCGGCGGCACCGCCATGATGGGCGTCATGGACGACATGCTGCGCGCCGGCGCCACCACGGCAGAGGCGATGAATCGGGCCGCAGGATTTCTGATTCATCCCTTCGACGTCGCCGGCATTGCTGTCCTGATCTCGGCGGGACACCGTGTCGCCGCTGTATTTCGACCCGCTGCGTTGGGCGCCATCGTGGGAATTGCACTGCGCAGCCTGGGTCATCTGCTGCTGACTTGAGCACCGCTTACCTGGCCAGAGCGTCCACTCACGCTCGCACTACCAAGCAGTAACCATATGTTTTTAATTAAATTATTGTTACAACTACTCACGCAGCCCGGAATAGCATCGCTATTCCGGGTTTGAGAAAAGGTGGCGAACGCCGACAAGAGTGGTCACCTAAAGCCCTCGCCAAAATGCGCACAAACAGTGGCCGGTCTACAGCCTTATGCTGACCTACTTCCTGGGTGTGCGACTCGATAGAGTCTTCACATATGCGAGTACGCTCTGAATCTCTTCATCGGACAGGATGTACTTGAACTGGGGCATGACATAGGCTGGTTCCGGTAGCCTGCGGAGACCTTCGCGGATGCTGCCCATAAGTTCTTTGTCGCGCCCTGTCATGAGCGCGGCGAGCGTCATGTCTGGAATGTATTGACCGCCAGGCACGAAGAAAGCCGAGCGAGGCCCGTCCCCCTGACCATGGACGCCGTGACAAAGCGCACAGTGATCGAGAAAAATCGCCTCGCCACGGGCAGCCGACGGCGGTTGGCCCGAGGGTTTGTAGTGTGGCTTGGCCATCTGGTCCGCCATACTTACCTTAACTGCGCTTTTTGCTTCCTTCATCTCTACTGCGGCTGCCGTTCCGGCGAACATCGTCATCACGCAGGCAAGCACTGAAACAATGTGGAAAGTTTTCATGGTCAGCTCCCAAAGTTTTCTGATGGCAATACGGCCGGCTTACCAAGCTGCTTGCGGTGCGCGAGCAGAAAACACCTTGCGGCTTCCAGCAAGTCGCTATAGGGATTGTCCGCAACACTCCCTACCGCAAGGTCGGCGAGGCGCGTGGCGAAGGGCAAAAGGAATTTGTCAAGAAACTCTGTCTCCGCCTGTCGCACGCCGGTCAATAGTTCCTGATCCTTGGCCTCAGCAGCTTCGTACTCGCGGAAGCAAAGAAGCTGCATGAACTCCAGTTCCACACAAAGGTGGTCCGGCAAGTCGTCGAACGACTCGGCGATGTCGGCACCGTGGATCTGATAGAACTCCTTGATCGCCAGCATTTCCTCAAGTCGCTTCTCGCTATCGACGGCGGTGAACAAGGAACCGTAGGGTGGGCAAGGAAGGTGCGGGTAATTATTGGTGAACAGCGCAATATAGGCGCCCTCCACCTGCTCGTAGCTCATGCCGCGCAGTCCGGTGAAGAATCTCCTTGCGGCGGGAACCCCCTTGTCGGCTAGCATTTGGTCAGATTGCACTTCCGCCACATAGACGTGGAGAAACGCCTGTTCCGTGCCAGCTTCGGAAAAGTACTCGTGTCCTCCCTCGCCAGGATGGGCAAGCGCCAACTCAAGGAAGTGATAGAGCTGGCCGCGTTCCCGCGACGTGAAAGTCCCATCGGCGGTTTGCCCCATCGCAACTAAGTCGCTTCCGTTCGGAAGGATGTCATTTGTTCTCACGATACGGCTCCTTCCTAAATGCCCTTCATCTTGATGGGTGCTTCGACATGATGCGGCTCGTCGAGCAGCCCGCCCATTGCATAGCCGAAGTACTTCTCAACCTCTTCGGGAGGAACGTTCTTCGGCGGCACATACCAGACCGACGGAATGGTGCCGAAGTCTGGCCGGTACTGGCGCCTCTCGTTGGTGTTAATGACACGGTGGGTTGCCTTCAGGCTCGTCTGCGGATCATAGACTTTGGCGCCAAGATCCGGATCGCGGATCATCTTCGAGATGGTGCTTTCAGGATCCATCAGATTGCCGAAAATTCGTATCTTGCCGACGCAACTCCTTACACACTGGGGTTCACGCCCCTGTTCCAATAAGGGAAAGCAGAACATGCACTTGTTCGATTTCTTGGTTACCGCGTTGTAGTAGATCTTGTCGTAGGGACATGCCTTGACGCAGTTCTGAAATCCCTCGCAGGTGTTCTGGTCGATCAGCACAACGCCATCTTCGGTCTTGTAGATCGAACGCGTCGGGCAGGCCGGCAGGCAAGCAGGATTGGCGCAGTGGTTACACGGACGCGCCAGGTAAAACTGCCAAAGTTTTGGAAATTTTCCCTTGGGAGTGTCCTGGTAGAGGTTAGAAAAACGGTAGTCCCAGTCCGCCGGATTTTTGCTGGCGTTCTTGCGCGGATACTTGCCGAAAGGCTGCGTCGACACGCTGTTCCAGTACATGTCCTCCTGTCCGGGATCGCTGGTCCAGGTTTGCTTGCACGCCATGGTGCAGGTATGACATCCGATGCATTTGTTGATGTCGATGAGCATGCCCCACTGAACGCGGTTGCCGTAAATCGGATTGGGCTGGCCGTAATATTTTTGCCAAAGAGCTTCAGACATGGCGATTCTCCTCGCTTAGGATTTCTTGACTTCACACAACTGGTCAAAGTGGCCGGAGACCGGCCCCCAGACGTTCGGAATGAAGTAGATCTCGTGGATGGGGTTGATTGCGTTATGAGTTAGCGCATTCCAGTGGCCCTCGCGAATCTGGTCCCGTTGCCAGCCGAAGTAGATAAGCACAGCACCGGGCGGTACCGACTCGCGCAGCTTGACCTTCGCCTTGACATAGCCGTTCGGGTTGAATGCCGTCGCCCAATCTCCCGCTACCAGTCCGCGCTTGGCGGCATCGACGGGGTTGAGTTCCAGTAGTGGCTGACCGATGTCGTCGAGTTTCAGAATATCCGTCGTGGTGCGCCAGGAAGAGTGCACGCTCCACCGAGTATGGCGGGCGTGATACACCATGGGGTACTTTTCGTACAGCGGATTTCGCTCTTTTTTGGCTTCTGCCCAGACCTTCGAAGGCCCGTAAGGTGTGGCCTGACGTGGCTCCTTGTGGACTGGTAGTTGCTCCCCATACTCGATGAAGCGATCTTCGTCCTTGTACAACTCCTGTCGTCCTGACGCTGTCTTGAACTTCTTTTTACCTTCGATTTCCTCGGTAAAAGATGCATAGGGCGAACTGGGCAGATTGACGCGAATGCAATGCTCCTTTTTCAGACGCTCGAAGGTGATGCCCTTGACCTGAGGACCACCTGTTTCAAGCAAGAGTTCGATCGCCTGCTCCGGACGATTGAACTTGAATATGTCAGCAGTCCCTAGCCGCTTACACATCTCGTGATAAATCCAGATGTCGGTCTTGGCTTCGAACATTGGCTCCAGGCCGCCCTCGTGCAACTGTATGTAGGGATGTGCAGGCGTTGTCGCGATGTCGTAGGGCAGTTCGAACCAACTCACCACCGGCAGGACGATATCGGCCAGTTGCGCCGTCGTACTCATCTCGATTTCTGGCGAAACAATCAACTCGATCTTCGGTAACACATTGCGCGTGAGGTTGCTCTGATCAGACGCCTCGCCGAGCAGATTGCCGCCAGCAGCCCAGATGACGCGAACCTGTCGCCATAACTTCTCCTTGTTCGCCATGGTTTCGGTTGGTCCGTTAACCACGTAGGCGGTATCGAGCGGGACAGCCAGATGGCGTTCGCCGGGCTTTCCTCCCTCTTTCTTTGGGAAAAAGTATTCGGTCGGATTCAGACGCATCAGGTATTGGCCTGCCCAAGGGCTGACGCCACCGCCTTGGCGACCGATATTGCCCGTCAAGCATCCGAGTTCGATGACCGCACGGCCGATCAGGTCGCCGTGATACCAGTGATTAATGCCTGTACCGGCCCAGATACTCGCTGGTTTCGCCGAGGCATACTCTACAGCGATACGCTCAATGTCCTTGGCCGGCACGCCGGTGATGTCCGAAACCGTCTTGGGGTCGTAGTCTTCGAGCTTTTTCAGAAGCAGCGTATGCGCGGTAGAGCAACTGACTTTCTTGCCATCCTTGAGAACGATATCCCAAGTGCCTGTCAGTGCTGCTTTGTCGCTGAAATAGACATCAGGTACAGCCTTGCCTGCTTGCGAATCGTAAACCATGAAGCCTTTTGCATCGCCGTCGGCAACAACATCAGACGCTTTGAGATACTTGTTGTTATCGCCACGAACCAAGAGTGGGCCGCTCGTCGTCCGGCGCAGATGCGCCTCGTCGGCCAACCCACGTTTGACTACAACGTGGCACATACCAAGCGCCAAGGCACCGTCGGTGCCAGGACGAACTCGAACCCACTCATCGACCATGCTTGCCGTCGGGTCAAAGTAGGGAGCGATATAAACCAGCTTGACGCCTTTGGCGCGGATGTCGGTGAAGAAATGGGCGTCCGGCATGCGAGTCTGGGCAATGTCCGAACCCCAGATGATGGCGTATTTGGTATTGAGAATATCCTTGAATTCGTGCTCTTCAGTTTGCACATTCCAAGTGATCGGATGAGCCAGGGGCAGATCACCGTACCAGTTGTAAAAGGTGCCAATGCCGAAACCGTTGGAAGCAGCAAAGCGGAAACCCGCGCCTTGCTTGGCGATACCCGTTGCGGGTACCGGGGGATAGATCCAGATCGTGTTCTGACCATACTTGGCCGCGACACGCTTTATTTCGCTGGCAATGAAATCCAGCGCTTCGTCCCAGGAAATGCGCTTCCACTGGCCCGCACCGCGCGGACCGACCCGCTTCATCGGGAATTTGATACGGTTGGGAGAATAAACGCGTCGGTGGTAGGTGGCGCCTTTCATGCATCCGCGTGGGTTGTACTCATCATCGGGATAGTCAAGAGGTTGTTCGACACGCTTTACCAATCCGTCCTTGATCACGACGTTCCAGGCGCATGAGCCCGTACAGTTCGGCATATTGATGCTGCGAACGATCCGTTCGCCCTGAAACAGATTCCGGTAACCATCTTCCCAAGGTCGATCCTTACGTTCGATCAAGGCGGCAAGCGCCGGCTTACTTAGAGAGAAGGGTAGTCCAGCGGCGGCAGCGACCGAAAGGCTGCCTTTAATGAAGTCGCGACGACTGATTGTCATGATGATTCCCCAGCGTATTTGTGATTGTCAGGCCATCCTGAACTATCGAACAACACTGGCACATCCTGCCGGTGTTGTTCGTAATCCAAACTGCCCTAGTTGCTCATCGAAAGTGTCTTGACCACGTTCTCGAAGGTCTGGATCGTGCCCATCACCGTGGGGTTGCCCCAACGAACGTGGTACTTGTTTTCGGGCACTTTGGCCAGTGCCAACATGAGGCTGTTGAATGCACCCAAGTCTGCGGTTTCGAAATAGGTGATGAAATCGGTGTCGTCGATACCTGTCGAGTGATAGAGCTTACGTTTTACATTCACCAGATTCGCCAGTGTCGGCAGTGTATGGACTTCGATTTCCTTGAGGCGCTGCGCGTCGGTCAGGTTCCACCAGTCGGCATTCTTCTTGACGGGAATAATGAAGGCATAGCGAGGGGCATCGCCGACATATGTCGCTGAGGTCAGTCCTGCATTGAGCTCAGGGGACTTTTCCTTGGTGACATAGTTAAGTGGTTTGGTCATGCCGACAAGCTGCTCGGTCACATCGGAGTACATGCCGAAACGGGTGGCACGGAAGTCAACCAGGAATGCCTGAGTGGCGGCCATGTCGTAGGAATGAACACGCACGAAGTAGTCGCTCTGCGCCTCGAAGCCGCGCGTCAAATAGGCGTCGACAATAACCTTTTCTTTGTGCTTCTCGATCACGGCTAAAACTTCAGCAGCGGCCCCCTTGCGCTCGGCATTGGACATTTTGTAGTAGTCCGGACGGATCTTGTAGGTTGAGAAATTTCCGAACACGCCAGTTGCGACCAGAATCTTTGCGCGGTCGACCATCGGGGCCATTTCAGGTTTTTTTTCCATGGCTGCCTGCTGTGCAAGTGCATTCGTATTGACCAACATGAAACCGGCTGTCAAAAAAAGCGCTAGCGAAAACTTTTTCATGGTTTGCTCCTTAAGTGGTGGCGTTCAAGAGAAGAATTGGTCTGCGGAAAACAATTTTCCGGACTCGACAACTGCGCACACTTTGCACCTCGTGAAGTCCTGTATATTGATATAAATCAAGGAAATGGAGGAATTGTTATGGTTATATTTTCGCTGCGTGCTGTAACCAAAATGCGCTCTGCAACGAAAGCTGAATAGGCGTGCAAGCGTGAGCGCAGAGCATTTGCAGGGGTTGCTGTTTCGGGGGCTGGAAGGAGATTCTCGGGCTTATCGGGAATTTCTTTCGGGTCTGGGCGGTTATCTGAGGGCGTTTCTGATGCGACGGCTGTCCGCGATGCCCGATGATGTGGAAGACCTTGTTCAGGAGTCACTGCTTGCCATTCACAACAAACGTCACACCTACAACCGGACACAACCGCTGGGCGCATGGGTACATGCAATCGCAAAATACAAACTGGTGGATTTCCTCCGTGGACGCGGCATCCGGGAATCGTTCAACGACTCGCTGGAGGATATAGGTGAGTTGTTTGCGTACTCCAATGTTGAAGCGGCGGAGGCCCGCAGGGACATCATGAAACTTCTCGATCAACTACCTGAAAAGCACAGGATGCCGATCATCTATACCAAACTGGAAGGACTATCCGTCGAAGAAGCTGCCGATAAATCCGGAATGTCCGAATCCGCGATCAAGGTCGGCGTACATCGTGGCTTGAAAAAACTCTCTGCCATGGTGAGTGGCAAATGAAGACTGACGATCTGATCAGTATGCTGGCAACTGGCGCCAACCACGAATCGGCAGGCTCCGCGTGGCGCAGGCTGATGCTTGGCATTGGATTGGGGATGATCGGTTCTACTTTCCTGATGGTGAAAGCCATACCTGTCAATCCCGCGCTCGGAGCCGTAATCCAATTACTGGAGTTCTGGGAAAAGCTTGGGTTTGCCGCAAGTATTGCGGCGATATCCTTGCTACTTGTCATTCGACTTTCCCAACCCGGTGTGCGCGTCGGGAAAGCACTTCCGGTGCTGATGTCTCCTATTCTGGCGATATGGATCCTTGCCGGGATTGCGTTTGCGGGTGCCGAGCCCGGACACCGAGCGGCACTGTTCTTCGGCAATACCTGGAAGGTGTGTCCCATCCTTATAGCAATGCTCGCTACGCCTGTATTTGCAACGACTCTTTGGGGGATGCGTGAACTCGCGCCCACCCGGCTCAGGCTGGCCGGCGCTGCGGCCGGTATGTTTTCCGGAGCCGTCGGTGCAGTGGTGTACTGCTTTCATTGCCCTGAACTCGACGCACCATTTATCGCTTTATGGTATCTACTCGGAATGTTGATTCCCGCTGTAACCGGCGCCTTAGTGGGTCCCAGACTGCTTCGCTGGTAGAGTCCGACGAGGGAATCGGGGCCGTCGGGCTCACTTTGCCATGGGCGGCTAGATCCGGGGCTCGCTCGACAACACCATCGGTCAGACAGTGAATCGTGCCGCCGAGTTTCTGGTGCATCCGTTCGATCTAGCTGGCGTGGCGGTATTCATCTCTGTCGGACATCGCGTCGCGGCTGTTTAGCGACCGGCGGCGCTGGGCGCAATGACGGGAATTACGCTGCGCAGCTTGGGTCACTTGCTCCTGACCTGAGTATCCGTCACCTTGCCTATGCATCCACTTGGCCCATACCCCCCCAGCAGTAACTATATGTTTTTTATAATATAATTATATTCTTATTTTTCAAAAATTGATTCGGATCAAGGAATCTGCCGTTTCAGCCGAGTATTTTCCGTCAAAGTTACAACCACGAAGTTGCAATGGTTTTCACTTCAAATGTACATATCAGAGTAAGTTGATTTCGTCGCAATTTTCTAAAGGGGAGGGGAATATGCACACGAATAAAATGGTGCGAAGCGTGCTCAAGCTGCTGGCGCTTGGATCCGTGCTTTTTGGGTTCAACGCCTCAGCGCAGCCGCCGGCCAAATCGGCGGAAGAAAAGGCGATCGGCCAGGCCTGTATCAAGTGCCATGCCGACGAATCGCCGGGCATCGTTGGCGAATGGAAGAAGAGCGGCCACAACGGCAAGAAGCAGGTCGTCGATTGCTACGACTGCCACAAGGCCAAAGAAGGCGAAAAGTGGGCCTACAAGCACGAAAAGCATAACGGCAAGGACCTCTTCATCACCAGCATCCCGACACCGAAGACCTGCGCGACCTGCCACAAGGAAGAAGTCGCCCAGCAACAACCCTCACACCACGCCAGCGCGGG
Organism: Propionivibrio dicarboxylicus; assembly: GCA_945902805.1. Lineage (GTDB taxonomy): Bacteria > Pseudomonadota > Gammaproteobacteria > Burkholderiales > Rhodocyclaceae > CAMDMZ01. Next base: position 24,131 of record CAMDMZ010000018.1, read on the forward strand.
AAATATCTTAGGATCCCTCGACAACATCATGGGTGAAGTGATTGGTGGACCGGCGTCGGTGAATGCTGGCTGCCTGCAGTGTCATGGCGGCAAGATCGAACTTGACCACCGCGGCAAACCCACGCCGGAAACCTGGCCCAATACCGGTATCGGCCGCATCAATCCGGATGGTTCGCTGGGTTCCTGCTCCGCCTGTCACGGTCGCCATCGCTTCTCGGCTGCCCAAGCCCGCACGCCGGATACCTGCGGCAAGTGCCACATGGGGCCGGATCATCCACAGATGGAGGTCTATAACGAATCCAAGCACGGCATCCTGTATCGCGCCCATGTGGATGAAATGAATCTAAAGTCGAAGAAGTGGGTTGCCGGCGTCGATTACACCGCCGCACCGACCTGCGCCACCTGCCATATGAGTGCGACGCGCAAGCAAAAGACTACGCACGATGTTGGCGAGCGGATTTCCTGGACGCTGCGTCCGCCCATCTCCCAGAAGCTGAATATGGTGCGCTTGGATAACGGCAGCGAGTATGACGTGCCTGAAGGCAGCCCGATCCCGAAAGTGGGCGACGTTGACAATTCGGCGAAGGGCAAGGGTGCCAAGGTCAAGGAAGTCCTGACCTGGGAAGATCGTCGTGGCAAGATGAAAAACGTGTGCTTTGCCTGCCACGCCTCCGATCAGGTCAAGGGCCACTACAAGCAGTTTGACGACGTCGTCAATCTCTATAACGACAAGTTCGCCAAACCGATTGCAGCCGCCATGAAGGACCTAGTTGCCAAGGGCTACATCACTGCCGCGCCATTCGACGACAAGATCGAATGGACCTGGTTCGAGATATGGCACCACGAGGGTCGCCGCGCGCGCCATGGCGCCTCCATGATGGGACCGGACTACACCTGGTGGCATGGCATCTATGAAGTTGCCCAGCACACCTACTTCAAGTGGATTCCGGAAATGAAGGAAGCTGTGCGCAAGAAAGATGGCAACGAAAAGGCCGCCGAGGAAATCCTCGAGAAGTACTTCAAGCCGATCCAAGGCCATGACTGGTACTTCAACGGCATCAGCAAGGAATCGATCGAGAAGACCCGCGCCGCGTTTGAAGAGCGCTACGGCAAGGGCTCCATGAAGTAAACATCGCCCCACCCGAACGGCTCTCCCTCTTACGGAGAGCCGTTCTTTTTTCAGGAGTCTTTTTTCAATGAATAGACATTACTATTTGCGGCCAATCATAGGCATCGCGGTTGCGTGCTTCCTCATTAGTGGCGTACAAGCGGCGACCTCGACCGAATCTGCCATCGAACAGGGCAACCGCCTATGGGAAGAAGGAAAGCTCGAAGAGGCCCAGAAGCGCTTTGAAGACGCCGTCAAGGCGCAACCCAAATCGATCGATGCGCGCATGAAGCTCGCCGGCATCCAGGTCACGCGGTTGAATTACTCGAACGCAATCAATACCTACCGCGACGTACTGGCTATCGATCCCAAATTCGCCAAGGCCTGGATGGGCATGGGCATGTGCTACATGCACTCTGGTGCCCGCGAAATGGCCCGCGCCGCTTTCGAGGAAGCCTTGCTGGCAGAGCCAGGGCGCAAGGCGCAACTCGAGCCGGTACTTGCGCAACTTGACGAAAAGATCGCAGCCAAGCGCGCTCAAACGGAAGCCGCTATGCCTGCCGATGCCAACCACAAGGGCAAGGCGCCGATACCGACCATGAAACCGGCCAAGCCGTCGTCGGCTCCCGCAACAGCCACGAAATAAGGCTGCAGGGAAACTGACCTGTTCCACCAAACCCCTCTGCAAGACCGGTTTTCCTTTTCTGGACAGAGGGTTACACCATTCTCACGACCCCGATCTGCCATCTATATTAGTAATTGATGAAAAAATCCTATTGATGCACTAATCACAATATTTACCCTTGTCCTGCTTCCAACGCCCTGCAATAATGCATTCATAAATATATTAGCCCCAAAGGTAGAACCTATTCATGGGTGATCGGACTGGGAGCTTGGGTGCTCGTGAGTCCAGTTTGATAATGCCATTACAGTACGGCTGCTTTTTTGGGCTTTTTGTGCCGGAATCACTTGCATCCAAGAGGAAGTAGAACGATGTCTGACAACAGTCCACAAAACAAATCTCTGGCCTTGCGCTTTGTCCTGATTGGCATTGCGATCGGTATTGCGATCTGGGGTTCTCTCAATATCGCCATGGAGTACACCAACCGCACAGACTTTTGCATCTCGTGCCACGAGATGACCATTCCCTACGAGGAATTCAAGAAGACCATTCACTACAAGAACCGTAGTGGAACTACCGTTCAGTGCGCCGACTGCCATATCGCCAGCAGCAAACACCCGGCCGATTACATGTTCAAGTCGTTCCAGAAGCTGATGGCCGCACGCGACGTGATTGGTCACATCACCGGCATTGTTGACACACCCGAGAAGTTCGATGCCCACCGGCTGACGATGGCCGAACGCGTCTGGGAGCGCATGAAAGAGCGGGATTCCAAAGAATGCCGCAACTGCCACGACTTCAAGACCATGGACCACGAGAAACAGAAGGATCGCTCGGTGGTGAAGCACGAAGGTGCGATCGAGGATGGCAAGACCTGTATCGACTGCCATAAGGGCATTGCCCACAAGGCGGTTCATAAGGATGCAGCGCAGGCGCCCGCCCCCTCGGCTGGCCCGGCACTCACTCCGAACGCTCCACCGCCGTCCCCAGTTGAAGCGCCCAAAGCCGATGCCAAGCCGGACACAAGCCCGGTCGCCGCAGCGGCACCTGCTGAGGCTCCGGCGGCTGCGGCCGCCCCTGTCGCCGCAGCGACGGGTCCGGATTGGAGCAAAGTCGCCAAGCGCAGCATCAAACTGTTCTATCCGGGACAGGCGTCGGTCGAATGGGTGCTGAACAAACCGGACCACTCGTCGGCCTCGGACATCATGGACAAAAAGCGCCCCTGCGCCAAGTGTCATGAAGGCGATGCTAACGAGGTTGGCGAAAAGATCATCGTCGGTAACCCCGCCGGCGTATCGGGAACCGTGCTTGAGCCGAAACCACCGGCAGGCAAGGTCGGCTATATCCCGGTTACCTTCCAGGCGACGCATGATGGTTCGAAGATTTACTTCCGCTACGAGTGGAACCCGCCCAAGCTCACCGGCACAAAGCTCGATGGCAAGAACGAAGTCAAGCTGGCCATGATGTTCGACGGCGGCGGTACGGTTGAAGGCTCCGAGCTAATGGGCTGCTGGGGTACTTGTCACAACGACCTGCGCAGCATGAAGGATGCTGCCGACGACAAGAAGACCAAGTATCTCAAGGATGGCAGCCTGACCGGCGGCAAGTTCCTCGATCTGATGCAGTACCGCAGCGGCGACAAGAAGGGCTACGACGGTTACGTCGCCGACACCCGTGTCATGGAAGGCGGCAAGGGACTTGTAAAGGCCGAGGGCAAGAAGGAAGGTAACAAGTGGGTTATCACCTTCGAGCGTGAGCTTGCTGGTGGCGGCAAGGGCGATCACAAGATCGCTGCGGGCAAGGTTTACAACTTTGGTTTTGCGCTGCACGAAGACTTCACCAATGCCCGCTTCCACTACGTATCACTCGGCTACCAGTTTGGGCTCGACAAGGAGAACAAGGAAGTGAAGAACTACATCAACGTCGTAAAACAGTAAGCAGCCATTTTTTTGGAGGAAAAGGAGAAAATGAAAATGAGCAAAAAGTGGAGCACCCTGGCAATTGCCTTGGGCGCCTTGGCGATGTCCTCCGCGACGTTCGCCGCGCCCTCCCCCGAAATGTTGGCCAATGCCTGTGCCGGATGTCATGGCACCAATGGCGGCAGCGCCGGCGACACCATGCCTAGCCTCGCCGCACAGTCTGAAGCCGCCTTTGTTGATGCGATGATGAAATTCAAGAGCGGAGAGCGCTCGTCCACCATCATGGGCCGCCTGGCCAAGGGCTACAGCGACGCCGATATCAAGGCGATGGCCGGATTTTTTGGCAAGCAAAAGCTGCATATTGCCAACCAGATGGTCGACAAGAAGAAGGTCGCACTCGGCGCCAAACTGCAGGAAAAGAACTGCTCGCGCTGCCACCTCGAAGAGGGCAAGGAAGGGAAGGATGACACCCCTGTGATGGCTGCCCAGTGGCTGCCCTATATGCAGATACAGATGGAACTGTACGCGTCAGGCGCACGCAAGATGCCGGACAAGATGGCCGAGAAGGTCAAGGCGCTGTCCAAGGATGAACTGGACGCCCTCAATCACTTCTATGCCGCAAAGAAATAAGGAGAACAACACATGACACTGGATCGCAGAAGTTTCCTCAAGCTGCTCGCCGCAGGTGCCGGCGCTGCCGGCCTGCCGATGATCGGCAACGCCGCTGAAATCATGCCCAAGAAGGGGCGTCGCGTCATCGTCATCGGCGGTGGCTATGGTGGCTCGATTGCTGCCAAGTACATCCGCATGCAAGACAAGACTATCGAAGTGGTACTGATCGAGCGAAACAAACAGTACATCTCCTGCCCGTTCAGCAACCATCTGCTCGCCGGCTACATCAAGGATCTGTCGTCGCTGACCATCGGTTACGACAAACTGGCAAAGAACCACGGCATCAAGATGGTGTATGACGAAGTTACGGCCATCGACCCGGCGGCCAAAACCGTTGTCACCAAGGGCGGCACGCTCTCCTATGACAAGCTGGTCGTTTCGCCCGGCATTGATTTCCGCACCGAGGAAATCGAAGGCTACGACGACAAGACCGCCGATATCATGCCGCACGCTTGGAAGGCCGGTCCACAGACCATTCTGTTGCGCAAGCAATTGGAAAGCATGGCGGATGGCGGCACGGTCATCCTGACCGCCCCTCTGGCCCCGTTCCGTTGCCCGCCCGGGCCTTACGAGCGTGTCGCCATGGTTGCCGACTATCTCAAGAAGAACAAGCCGAAGTCCAAGGTCATCCTGCTTGACGCCAACCCGGATATCGTTTCCAAGCCGACCCTATTCAAGAAGGGCTGGGAAATGTACGCCGGCCTCGTTGAATATCGTCCGGCCGCCAAGGTAACGGGAGTCAACACAGCCGCCATGTCAGTCACTGTCGAGGGCATTGACGAAGTTAAGGGCAACGTCATCAACCTCGTTCCGGCACAGCGCGCCACGGCACTGGTGGGCAGTGCTGGCCTGATCGGCGAAGACAAGAAGTGGTGTACCGTGAATCCCACCACCTTCGAATCCACGCTGCATAAGGACGTCTATGTCATCGGCGACTCAAGCAACGCGGGCGCCATGCCGAAATCTGGCTACTCGGCGAACTCCGAAGGAAAGATCTGCGCGACCAACATCGTCGCCGCGATGAATGGTAAGGAACTGATCGAAATGTCCGGCATCAACACCTGCTACAGTTTCTTGTCGCACGACGAAGCAATCAGTGTGGCCGGCATCTACGCGGTCAAGGACGGCAAAATCGTAGGCGTACCGAACTCGGGTGGCATCTCCAAGCTTGACTACTCGGACGCCAAGCTGGAAGCGAAATATGCCAACAGCTGGCTGAAGAACATCCTGACCGAAATGTCGTCCTGATCAGCGACTACTTGGAACCCCAAGAACCCCGCTACGGCGGGGTTCTTTTTTGGCTATTCAGGTTTTGCCGGTACTGCCGAAGCCACCCACACCACGCTGGCTTTCTTCAAACGCGTCAACGATGTTGAACGCCACCTGTACCACGGGCACCACCACCAACTGTGCCAGCCGATCAAGCGGATTGAGCGTAAAAATCTCTTTGCCGCGATTCCAGGTCGAGACGAATATTTCACCCTGGTAATCCGAATCAATCAAGCCCACCAAGTTGCCCAGCACAATGCCATGCTTGTGCCCCAACCCCGAGCGCGGCAGGATCATGGCCGCCAAGCCAGGATCGGCCAGATGAATTGCAATACCCGTCGGCACCAGATAAGTTTCACCGGGCGCGATCTTGATCGCCGTCTCAATACAGGCGCGCAAATCAAGTCCCGCCGCTCCAGACGTCGCGTACTTCGGAAGATTTTCTCCTTTTGCGTCATGAAGGCGCGAGTCGAGGATACGAACGTCAATTCGATGCACAGTTTTTCTCCAGCAAGTTGGTGATATGCCGCACGATGGCCCGTGCAATAGTCAATTTGTCACCGGGTGGCAGCGCATGGGAACCCTCGGTGTCAAACAAGGTGACGGAATTGTCATCGCCGCCGAGTCCATCTTGCACCAGATTGCCGACCACCAGATCGAGCTTCTTTGCCACCCGTTTACCTTCGGCATACGTCGCCAGATCGCGGCTTTCAGCGGCAAAACCGACACAAAACGGGGCATCCGGCAGGGACGCAATTTCAGCCAGAATGTCCGGATTGGCTTCAAGTTCCAATGTCAGTGCTGCCGCACCTTTCTTGATCTTGTGCTCGGTGGCGCTCTTGGGCCGAAAGTCGGCAACCGCCGCTACTGCAATGAAGATATCGTTGGGCCGCCGTCCCGCCAGCACCGACTTTACGGTCTCGCGCATCTGCAGCGCGGTCTGTACATCCACTCGCCGCACACCACGCGGAGTCATCAAGGAAACGGGACCGGACACCAGTGTCACCTCGGCTCCAGCCTCGGCACAGGCGCGTGCCAACGCATAGCCCATCTTGCCCGAACTCGAATTGGTCAATCCACGCACGGGATCCAGCGGTTCGAAGGTTGGGCCTGCGGTGAGAATCGCCCGCCGGCCCATGAGAATTTTCGGCTGCAGGGAAGCAATCAAGTCATAAGCGATTTCCTGGGCTTCCAACATGCGCCCCTCGCCCACTTCGCCACACGCCTGTTCGCCTGAAGCCGGACCGAGCACCGCAATGCCGTCGGCGCCAATCTGCGCGACATTACGCTGCGTCGCCGGGTTCTGCCACATCTGACGATTCATCGCCGGCGCCACCAGCAGCGGACAATCTCGAGCGAGGCACAGCGTGCTCAATAGATCGTCGGCACGCCCCTGCGCCAACTTGGCGATGAAATCAGCAGTTGCTGGCGCCACCACCAGGGCATCGGCACCACGGGTCAAATCGATGTGCGCCATTCCATTCGCCATGCGCTCATCCCACAATGCCTGCCAGACCGGTCGCCCGGTGAGCGCCTGAAAGGTCGCGACACCGACGAATTGGGCACCGGCGGCGGTCATTACGACATCGACGACGGCTCCAGCTTTGATCAACAGGCGTGCCAACTCGGCCGCTTTGTACGCCGCCACACCGCCGGTTATGCCGAGGACGATGCGCCTTCCGTGCAGATCGTTCATGACTTGAGTATCCTGCGCCTATGGAAAAGCGATTGTAATCGATGGGAATCAGTGACTGGCCCGAAGGAGAGCGCCCACGCGAGCGGCTGCTGAAACTGGGCGCTGCGGCGCTATCAGATGCCGAACTACTGGCGATTTTTCTCCGTGTCGGAATACCGGGCAAGAGCGCCGTAGATCTGGCGCGTGATCTGCTGGTACGCTTCGACGGCGACCTTGGCCGGCTCGCTGCCGCTGATCCGGCAGGGCTTGCCAAGTTGCCCGGGATTGGCAACGCCAAAGCAGCGCAGCTCGCGGCTAGCCTTGAACTGGCGCGCCGCGCACTGAGTAGTACGATGAGCGAGCATAGCGCTCTCAATTCGCCGCAAGCCGTGCGCGATTGGTTACGACTCCAAATCGGCCGCTTGCCCCATGAGGTATTTCACGCGTTGTGGCTCGATTCCCAACACCGGCTGATCACCGCCGAAGAGCTGTTTCGTGGCACCTTGACCCAGACCAGTGTCTACCCGCGCGAAGTCGTCAAGCACGCGCTGAATCACAACGCCGCAGCAGTCATCCTCGCCCACAATCACCCGTCTGGTCAGTCCCAACCCTCAGCGGCAGATATAACTCTGACCCGAGGGCTGAAGGATGCATTGGCCTTGGTCGACGTCAAACTGCTCGACCATTTCATCGTTACTGCGACAGGAAATCCGTTTTCGCTCGCTGAAAATGGCTTGCTGTAGGTTTGAGACCAAAAATACCTTGATACTTTTTCACTTGCTTTGCTACAATGGCGAGCTTTGCTAAATCTAAGATTCAGGAGCTAATTATGTCCCGCGTATGCCAAGTGACGGGCAAGGCCCCGATGGTGGGGAACAACGTGTCCCACGCCAACAATAAAACCAAACGTCGGTTTTTGCCGAATCTGCACAATCGTCGTTTCTGGGTCGAGTCCGAAAATCGTTGGGTCAGCCTGCGTGTATCCAACGCCGGTCTGCGCACCATCGACAAGAAGGGTATTGACGTCGTTCTTACCGAGCTGCGCACGCGCGGCGAGATTTAATCAGGAGCAAGCACCATGGCCAAGGGCGGACGCGAAAAGATCAAGCTGGAATCCACAGCTGGCACAGGTCACTTCTACACCACGTCGAAGAACAAGAAGACCACCCCAGGAAAGCTGGAGTTCATGAAGTATGATCCGAAGGCACGCAAACACGTTGCCTACAAGGAAGTGAAGCTGAAGTAAGCTTTCACCACCGAAAAAAAGCCCGCTTCGGTCAAACCGAGCGGGTTTTTTCATTGGCTGCGTTTTCTATCGCTCTGCTTTAAACCGCATAGCGACGGAGATTCAGCGAGAACTCTTCAAGCTGGCGAATGCCACTTGCTTCCGCGCGCGCTATCCAGTCTTGCAATTGCTTGACTAACTGCTCATGCGATGCCGTCGACCGCGCCCATAGCGCTTCAAGTTCGGTGCGCATCGCAATCATCTGATTAAATTTCTCGCTGCGGTCGCAAAGCTGCGTCAGGCGCTCGCGCATGCTGGTTGGCAGGGTGTCGAAATCCTCGCCCAGCAAGCGCTTCATCATTCGTCCTTCCTGCGCATCCAGCTTAAGCCGTGCAAATTCCTCGCTGGCCACCTGCCGCGCAGTGGCCAGATAACGTGCAAGCACGTCATAGCGATGCGTTATCACGGCCTGCAGAGTGTCCAGATCCACATCGCCACGCACGCCGCCAAATCTTGCCCTCGGTGCTAGCTTTTTGACCCGTGCCTGACCCAGCATCTCCAAGATACGGATGTACAACCAGCCGATATCGAACTCATACCACTTGTTGGATAACTTGGCCGAGGTGGCAAAGGTGTGATGATTGTTATGCAATTCCTCGCCGCCGATAAAAATCCCAATCGGCAGAATGTTGGTCGATGCGTCAGCCGAGGCAAAGTTGCGGTAGCCCCAGAAGTGGCCAACACCATTGATCACGCCCGCCGCCCAGAAAGGAATCCAGAGCACTTGAATTAACCAGATAACGGCACCGGGCCAAACACCGAACAAGATCAAGTCGATCGCCAGCATCAACACGATGCCGAGCTTGTGCCATGGCGTATAGATCGTGCGTTCTATCCAGTCGGCCGGTGTGCCATGGCCATATCTCGCGATCGTGTCGCTGTTATGGGCCTCTCTGACGTACAGGAATACGCCGCCCCAAAGCACCCGATTCAAGCCGAGGATTTGTGGGCTATGCGGATCTTCCGGTGTTTCGCATTTTGCGTGGTGTTTGCGATGAATCGCGGCCCATTCCTTGGTCACCATCCCCGTGGTCAACCACATCCAGAAGCGGAAGAAGTGGCTGGCGATTGGCCCCAATTCAAGCGCCCGATGTGCTTGATGACGATGCAGAAAAATGGTCACGCCCGCAATCGTCACATGAGTCATGGCTAGGGTAAACACCACGTAGCCCCACCAGGGCAGATCAATCATCCCGTCAAGCATTACGTCCTCGCACTTTGGTCGCCATTTTCGTTGTCGGCTTCTTTGACATCTTTAATGGTGGTCTCGATTGTACGTCTCCGGAATCGGCGTTCACCAACTGAAAGTCAATCTTATTGGTCTCCAGATCAGCCCGCATCAGACGAACCTTGACTCGATCTGAAAGTCGGTAGCGACGACCTGAGCGTTCGCCGACCATTGCATGCTGCGCCTCGTCAAAATGGAAATAGTCATGCCCCAATTCCGAGACATGAACCAGGCCCTCGATGAACACATCATCAAGCGCAACAAAAATCCCGAACGGCACCACGGACGAAATACTGCCGGTAAATTCCTCGCCAATCCGGTCGCGCATATAGAAGCACTTGAGCCAAGCTTCAACGTCGCGTGTGGCGTCATCGGCCCGGCGCTCGGTCATCGAGCAGTGCAAACCGATCTGCGACCAGTCACCGGGATCGTAGCGCCGTCCCGCCAGCGCCGACTTTATGGCGCGGTGAATCAGCAAGTCCGGATAACGCCGGATTGGCGAAGTAAAGTGCGTGTAGCTTTCATATGCCAGTCCGAAATGGCCCACATTGTCCGGGCTGTAGATTGCCTGCCTCAATGAACGCAGCATCACGGTTTGCAACAACTGTTTATCGGGCCGGTCGCCAATTTTTTCCAGCAACTTGGCGTAATCCTTGGCCGTTGGCGCATCACCGCCGCCCAACTGAAAACCAAAGGTGCCGAGAAAGTCGCGTAGCTTAAGCAAGCGCTCCGGCGTAGGGCCTTCGTGCACGCGGTACAAGGCCTCGTGTTCGCGCTCACGCAAAAACTCCGAAGCACAGACATTGGCCGCCAACATGCATTCTTCGATCAATCGATGAGCATCGTTGCGTGCCGTTGGCACGATTCTCTCAATCTTGCCGTTGTCATCAAACACCATGCGCGTTTCCAGCGTCTCGAAATCGATGGCACCACGCTTTTCACGTGCCACTTCCAATTGCCGAAAGAGTGCATCCAGCGCTTCCAGATGGGGCAACAAGGGTGCCAGACGTGCCCGAACCGACTCCTCTTTCTCATACAGCGCCGCAGCTACCTCGGTATAGGTCAAGCGCGCGTGCGAGAACATCACCGCCTGATAAAAGCGATAGCGCCGAATCGCACCGGTCGCCGTAATCGTCATGTCGCACACCATGCATAGGCGTTCAACCTGTGGGTTCAGCGAACACAGTCCATTGGAAATCTTTTCCGGCAACATCGGAATCACCCGTCGCGGGAAATACACTGAGTTGCCACGATCCTGCGCTTCACTATCCAGCGTGCCGCCGGCCACCACATAATGCGAAACATCAGCAATTGCCACAATCAGGCGATAACCCTTGCCTTGACACTCGCAATAAACCGCGTCGTCAAAATCTTTTGCTGTCTCGCCATCGATCGTTACCAGCGGCAAATGCGTAATATCTTCGCGATCTTTCCAATCGGACTTACGCACTGAGTCGGGCAGTTTTTTCGTCTCGGCCAACGCTTCCTTGGAAAACTCAAAAGGCAACTCGTGCTTGCGCAGCGCGATTTCGATTTCCATGCCGGAATCCGCGTAGTTGCCAAGAACTTCGATCACCCGTCCGATCGGCTGCGAATGCTTGCTCGGCTGTTCCAGCAGCTCGACCATCACGACCTGCCCGGCTTCCAGCTTGGGCGCTTGCTTCGAACCTTTCTTTGCCCCCTTTTCCGGCGGTGCCAACAAAATATCCTGACTGATACGACGGTTTTCGGCGACGACGAACCACACACCATGTTCCTGGAACACACGGCCGACCACCTGTCGATTGACGCGTTCAGTCACCTCGACAATCTTTCCTTCTGGACGGCCCTTGCGATCCACGCCGATCACGCGCGCAATCACTCGATCACCGTGCAGCACCTTGTCCATTTCCTTTGCCGACAAGAAAAGGTCTGCCCCACCCGCTTCGGGAATCAGAAAGCCATAACCATCAGCGTGCCCCTCGACCCGACCACGGACCAGATCGAGCCGATCCGGCACCAGCCAAGCATTGCGCCGATTCTGCATAACCTGCCCGTCACGCGCCATGGCCCCGAGTCGGCGCTGAAATGTCTCCTCCTCCTCAGAGTGGATATCAAGCAACTCACACACTCGGGAAAATTCCAAAGGCATTCCTTGCGCAGCCATCATCTCCAGCACATATTCGCGACTGGGCAATGGACTGTCGTACTTTTCCCGCTCACGTTCCAAGTGCGGATCCGCACGGCGGATTTTCGACAGCCCGGAGGCAGATTTCGATTTTTTCGTTGTGTTTGACAATCTATTCGATTCCTATAAAATCCGCGCCTCGTTAGCAGCATCCGCCCAGGTGGCGGAATTGGTAGACGCACTAGTTTCAGGTACTAGCGGGTAACTCCGTGGGGGTTCGAGTCCCTTCCTGGGCACCAAAGGATGTAGCTTACGAATCAAGCAGTTAGAAGTATCGTCCAGCACCTTCGTCAGTTGCCACTGGCCTACCAGTTAAGACAGAATAAGGACCAAAGCAGGACAAGAATCTCAGCCGCCCTTGCGGCTGTTTTTCATTCTACCGCCCGATCCGGTCGTTCGATGCAGATCACGACTTATCAGACGAAATTAACCCCGCCGTAGCGCGGCTAAGACCGTTTCTTCCTTTTGAGGCACCAAGCAGACGGTTCCCGTAGAGAGGGCTTGCTTCTGTGTCGCTGGATCAGTCGGCGGCGGCTGCGATGAACCGTTCCGTCTTGCAGTTGGGATTCCCGTTGCGTGACGACTGCGATATTTTTCTGCGTCTGCCCGAGGATCTGACTCGCCGCGAAGGCAATCGTTTGGCAGCTATCGTCAAATCGCCGGTCCACTACGATCACTAAATTACGTCTACTACGTGCCTACTGGAAAAACGAAAAGCCAACCCCGAAGGGTTGGCTAAGTGCTTGATTCTTTTGGCTCGCCAGACCTGACAAATCTGAGAACTGGATAATACTGCTAGAGATTGGGTAGGCAAGCTGGGGGGCTTCCGCTTTCGACCCGTTGCTGTCGTTCGACAATCCCATTATCTACGTCTGCTTCCTAGCTAGCAGCTGACTACAGCTACTCACCTTGCGCCAATTGCAAATCTTTGTTGCTAGGCCGGATTTCTCCGTCATAAGGGCTATAAGTGAAGTGACGGGATGGAAAAGCACCTCGCCAGTTTCATCAGAGATAGTTCGTAGGGTTGATGCATAAATCATTTGGGAGAGAAAAATGACCAAGAACACCGTGAAAATTGCGCTGTCCGCTATCGCGCTGGGTTTGATGGTTTCTACAGCTTCCTTTGCTGTCGATGCCCCCGTTTTTGGCAGCCAATTGATGACCAATCAGGAACGCATTGAGCATCGCAACAAGTTGCAGGCGGCCAAAACCGCTGAAGAACGTGAGCAGGTCCGGTTGCAACATCATGGGCAGATGCAATTGCGTGCCAAGGAACAAGGCGTTACCTTGCCGGATACTCCGCCGACCCAAGGTGGTGGGCAAGGTCGTGGCATGGGACCGGGAGGCGGTATGGGTGGAATGGGTCCCGGAGGTGGTATGGGCCCGGGACGGAACCGCTAAGCCTTATTCAAGGGCATCGGCTTAAACCGATGCCCTTGGTGTTTCAAGCTTCAATCCATAGGTCGCTGTGCCAACAACCCAAAGTGGTAAGGCGCGTTTAGCCCCAGGCCCATATGAATCTCGGAATCAAATCCAGCGTTGGATAGTCAGGGACATTGTTCGGGTTTTGGCCGAATGGCCAGTGGAGGCCCGCGAGGCGTCTCGATGTCGCTGCCGCAAGGGCCGAATTGTGTGATTTGACCTTCCGGCAGGTTCTAAGAGGCACAGCAGTCGTTCGGATGGCCACCTTCCAGAATCATGGACTGGCGGCAGTTGGCCGAACTCAGTCTCTGAAGTCTTGAAAGCCTAGCAGTCGATCTTACAGAGGCTCGTAAATGGCTTTCCGGATGCCTTTTGAAGTTATCCGGGAAGACAAGGCCGGAGGCCGGTTTATGAGGGCGGTAAGTCGACGTCGCGGGTCGCATGTACGCCGCCAGATCATAGCGCAGAGGTACCAACAATCACCCCTCTATAGACCGCCTTTTGAACCGGACGTCGAAGGTCGCCGGGGGCGGTCCCTTTTCCTCAAGACCTGCCTTGCTTGCTCGAATCGCCCAGGCGCAGACGACGCCCTCCCCCCGTTCATGTAACACGGGGGGCTATGGATACATAGACGCTCTACGGCCTTGAACGCAACCCGCATTACTGACTGCTGAATGGCCGCGGTTGTCCGCATGGCTACGGATGTAGCCGTGCGGGCACAGCGGCCTTGGGTCGCTGATGTCGGTTGTTTGACATTCGCCCGAAGTATATGTATCTTGCGCGTAATTCAATGAACCCGTGGATAACTTACATGAAGACCGAACACCTTCACGACATTTGGGCCGGCCCGGACAATACCCGACTGACCTCGAAGCAATTCTCGTTTCGCTTCCCGGTGCATATCGCGGCGAAGATCGCCACGCTCTGCGAGATGTACCCGACCAAGAACCGGACGCAGATCGTCGCCGACCTGCTGACAGCGGCGCTCGATGATCTGGAGAAGAATCTTCCAGAGGAAATGGGAGGCGAACTTACTGGCGAAGATCGGAACATCGAACAGATGATTGCTAAGCACGAGGGATACGAATTCGAGCCCTCGTATTGGATTGCTGGCCCACGAGCTCGCTTTCGTAATACGGCGAATCGGCATTACCTTGACCTGGAGAAGGAACTCGGTAACGAGAAGCCGGAGCCCCTTTACGCCGACATCTCCCGTACCGAGTCAGCATTCAAGAAGTAAGCCATGTCCTTCCGCTTCCTTCTTTCTGGTCACGACACTATCGAGGTCTGCTATTACCTGCAGCCTGGGCCAGGGTGCCAAATTAACTTCTTCGATATTGGACTCAAGAGAGAGGCATTGCGGCAATCCAAGCGGCGCGATCCAGTCTTTCTCAAACTCGGCGACATCGATTTTCTGCTGAAACCAAGTGGCTCGCGTAACGGCTATCCCATCGTGATGGAGAACGCCGATTACGTGGTCGAATTTGGAGAATTCAATGACCCATCTTTCCGCGTCAAGCTGCGCTCCAAAGCCTTATGGCGCAGCGGTGCGCAGGTTTTGCATGAGCGGTTCATGGTGTGGTCTCGGACTATCGGCCTAGTCGCAACAAAGCCCGAAAGCCTATCCCGCGTCGACTTCACCTTCGATTATGAAATCAAAGAGGTGGATTTTGACGAAGACAGCGTTCTGTCGCTCTCGGTGAAAGACAACAAGTATCGAGACAGCGGCAAACTCAATGGCTTGGTTTTCGGCAAGGGGGATGTCGTTCTCCGCATCTACGATAAGGTGCTTGAGATCGACCAACAAAGCCACAAGGAATGGTTCTTTCAGCTATGGAACCAACAGGAAGACGTCTGGCGCATCGAGTGGCAGGTTCGCCAGGAACATTTGCGCCGTTTCGGCATCCGTACCTTTGCCGATCTCGACGGCCAGCAAGGTGATTTGCTGCGGTATCTTGCCGAGAGTCACGACACCATGAGAATCCAGCAGTCGGATTCCAACCGCTCCCGCTGGCCCACGCATCCACTCTGGCTCGATCTGCAAGAACGAATTCAGGACTTCAATTGTCAAGGTATCTTGCGCGAAATCGACGACATCGAAGCCATCGAGGAAAGACTGATGCGAATCGCGATCAGTGTCTACGGCTACCTAAAGCGGCTCGCGGCGCTACGGAGTGTTCAGCACAGCCTAGATCCGATGCCGGCACAACGGGCTCAAAGCGAACTGAAAGCCTTGCTGGATATTGTGCACGACAAGATGACATGGCAAACCGATGTCGAGAATCGCATGAAGCTGATTCGATTGGGGCAATGATGAACCCGCTACATGATGCCATCGTCAAAGCCCTGAACGCTCACTTAACCCGGTTGTTACTTGCTGCGGAAATCGGCATTCCCACAGCAATTCAATTTCAGGCATTTCGCACGTTGGCGTTGAATGAATTTGGGATGAAGGGCTTCCTACCGGAATTGGAATCCCTGCTCAAACAACATGGCAAGGACAGGAACGGGCAGGCCGAGACTGCAGGAAAGGGGGTGCCACGATGAGTGAGCAGAGAACAACAGATCGAAATAGTTTGTCTCTCCGGAATTACGCTGAATACGCCGACGCCGGATGAAATTTCCCTAATCTCCACTATGCTGCCCGAATTGCTTTTGCTGATTCAGCGGCTGGACGATAGCGACGAGGGTTGAGCAACCACAGAGCTGCATTCCGCATGCAGACCAAGAAAGCGAGCGGCACGGCTTGTCAAGGCTGACACCGTCACCGCAGGCACCGGCCTTGATAAGGCGTGACGCTCGCTGATACTGACATAAGCGGAATGCAGCGGACGAACTACGGAGAACGAACTATGGCAGTTGCCCTTTACGCACGGGTTTCCACCGTCAAACAGGTCGAGAAAGATTTGTCGATTCCTGACCAATTGCGCCAGATGCGCGAATGGTCGGCGGCGCAGGGCTTTGCTGTCGGGCAGGAATACATCGAGGCAGGGGCATCCGCCACGGATGACCGCCGACCGGTTTTTCAGCAAATGATTGCCGAGGCCACGCAAGACCCGCCACCCTTTGAAGCGATCATTGTGCACAGCTTGTCGCGCTTTTTCCGCGACTCGCTCGAATTTGCCCTTTATGAACGCAAGCTTCGGCGCGCTGGCGTGCGCCTAATCTCGATCACGCAGCACACCAGCGATGATCCATCGGGTGAAATGGCGCGGAAGATATTTTCGATCTTCGATGAGTACCAGAGCAAGGAAAACGGCAAGCACACCTTGCGGGCCATGAAAGAGAACGCCCGCCAAGGTTATTGGAATGGCTCTCGGCCTCCCTTTGGTTACCGCACCTATGAAGTCGACGCCATCGGCAACAAGGGCAAACGTAAGCAAAGGCTGCAAGTTGATCCTGTCGAATCGCTGATGGTAAAAAAGGTCTTTGACTTGTATCTGCATGGGTCGGGAAGTGGGCCGATGGGCGCGAAACAGATCAGCACCTACCTCAATGAAATCGGCCAGATGCATCGGCGTACACCTTGGTCGCGCAACCGCGTCCATGAAGTGTTATCGAATCGCACCTATATCGGTGAGTTCTATTTCAATCGCACCTGCAGCAAGACTAAACGCACTAAGCTAGAGTCCGAGTGGGTACCGCTCACCGTTGAGCCGATCATCGCGAAGGAATTGTTTGCTACTGTGCAGCAGCGCAAGGCGTCACGGGCGTTCGATCAGGTGCCACCGCGGACGGTCGGCTCGACTACATTGCTGACGGGGTTGGTGAAGTGTGGCTGCTGCGGAGCTGGCATGACCTTGGCGACGGGTAAGGGCGGACGCTATCGCTACTACAAGTGCAATACCCGCATCAGTCGCAGCGTGACCCTTTGCGAAAATCCTGCGGTACCCATGGAAAAACTCGATGCGCTAGTCGTGGATGCGTTAGCCGACAAGGCTTTTACGCCGGAACGGGTGCAGGTGATTCTCAATGAGCTGAAGAAGCAAATTAAGGCGGCCCAAACCACTGACAACGACGGCATCAGGATATTGCAGAAGGAACTGAATGAACTGCAAGCGGCGACGGATCGTTTGTATGAGGCAGTTGAAAAGGGTGTCCTGCCACTGGATGTCACTCTGAAGGAACGCAGCCACAAGCTACAGGCGCGTCGGCAGGAACTCCTCATTGAAATGGCGGGCTATCGTCGCAAGCAGGAACTGCCGTCAATTAAGCCGCGTCAGGTTGATCTGTTCTGCACGGCGCTAAAGATGAAACTCAAAGATCGGTCGAGCGGTTTCGGGAAGGAATATCTGCGCCACATCGTAAGTGAGATACGCATCACAGGGAATCAGGCCGAGATCAGCGGCAGCCGAGCGGCCTTGGCGCAAGCGGTTTCACAAATGAAAACGGGCACCTCGTTAGAAGTGCCCGCTTTTGTATCTGATTGGCTCCCCGACCTGGGCTCGAACCAGGGACCTACGGATTAACAGTCCGGCGCTCTACCGACTGAGCTATCGAGGAATTGTGCTTTTGTTTCAACAACTTAGCGTACTGCAGAGACCCTAGAAACTACCTAATACTTTGCGCTCTTTCGCTCTCTTTCCTACGCAACGGCGCGGAGTCTAACCGGAGTATTAGGTGCAGTCAAGTCGTTAGTGAACGCGGTGGAGTATTAGGTAAAGCCCAAAGTATTAGGTTGATAGAAAGCATAAGAGCCTCGGGAACCCAGTCGTACCAAGGGTTTCGGAGGCTCTACTTTTTACAGCAATAGGCTTAACAGTCCGGCGCTCTACCGACTGAGCTATCGAGGAATTGCAAGGGGACGGATTATAACCTGAAGTACTCGTGCTGCAAGCGGAAAATCTGCTTCTTCAGGGCAAACGCATGAATCTTATACAAGGCCGAGGAGTTGGGCGCGATAGGAATCGGAGGTAGTGGCGATGAGTCGGCGCACCTTGATACCGCCCTTACGCTTTACAGGAGCAAGACGGATGAGATTCAAGGCGAAATGGCGGACGACGGCGAAGTTATGTGCGGCGTTGCCCGTGCGTGCCCGCATCTGATCATCGCCGAAGGTGACATCCATGCACCAATGCAGACTATTTTCGACGCGCCAGTGCAGGCGCACCGCCCGATTCAGCCGCACGGCGTCTGGCGGCAAGCTGGAGATATAGAAACGATGTTCCACGGTGGTCCTGCCCTGGATCGTCCGTTCGGACGTGATGATGGCAAACGACGTCAAGTCCGGCCAACGTTCCGGCGCATGCAGGCAGTCGAGTTGATCAAAGGCATGGCAGCGACGCACCTCCAGTCGTCCATGATCTTTCTCGACCACTTCATCGAACTGATGCGGGGTCCGCTCGGGAGCCGCCAAGAATGCAGCAAAGAAGTCCCGCATCGAGTCGGCCAGTGTCGGCTGGTTGTCCTTGACCGACAGGATGTACTCGGCCCCACGATCCCGGATGGCTTGGGCAATGGTCGGCTGCGTCCCCATGGCATCGATGGTCACGATGCAGCCCTCCAGCGCCAGGGTAGCCAGCAGTTCGGGAATCGCCGTCTTCTCGTTCGACTTCTCGGCGGTGGCCCGCTGTCCCAGCACCACATTGGCATTCGCCGCAAAGGCGCTCACCAGATGCAGCGGTGTCGCATCGACCTTGCCCGAGCGCCGACTGGTCTTGCCGTCGATACTGACTACCTCATCGCGAGCCAGTGCCGGCACAGCCTGCCGGACCCAGCGCCGAAACGCGGCACCAAACTCCTCCGCATCAATGGCGGCAAATACCCGTCCAAAGGTGTCGTGCGAGGGAATCCCGTTCTCCCGCGTGAGGTACTGCCGGAACCAGTCCAGCTTTTCCTTCCCCCATTCCTCGATCTGAACAAAGTCATCGGCTCCGGCCAGTACGCCACATATGGCAACGACCAGCAGTTCCACCAAGCTATGTTCAACCTTCTTGGCTTGCCTGGGCTCCCGAATACCCACAAATACGTCCGTTATCCGCAACCGGCTTTCCGTCTCCATGAGTCACCCCAAAAAGACAGGAAACTACACAAATCAAACCGTTGTGAACAGCCCCCTTGCAACGCCTTGATCGTAAAAGACTATTTCAAGGGTTTACGACAGTGGCATTCATGCGTTTGCCCTGTCTGCTTCTTAATCTTCAAAACGAACTCACCCGCCTCAAATTAACTTACCGGACCGAGTTCTGCACTCCGAGCGCAATGCAGTACTCAAAACTCTCCTTTGGCTCCCGCTTGCATGATTGATTCGAGAGCGTCACGCACATTGATAGCATCGGCTTTCAGTGATGGCGTGATATTGGGATCGCCTAAGAAAATGTTCAGGTTCATCATCAGCAACCATCCCTGACCTTTGGCATCTTCAGCCAGAACAATACGGCACGGCAAATAGGCCGAAAAATGAATATCGAATTCGACCATTTTCTTTGCCGTCATCGGATCACAGAACTGATAGATATCAATGCGACGTGATTTTTCGCCCATGGCAATAATCTGCTTTGACAAAGGCAGTTCGGCGACCAGTTTCATATTGATTTCATTGGCACGCGACTTCATTGCCTGAACCGCGTCATCCATGCTGACATCCTTGGCCAAGGGTAATTTCACCACGGTGTCGGCGATTTTCATCGGTGGCGGTGCTTTGCGCGGCGCGGCATGTGCGCTATGAGTAGCGGAAAGCGCAAACATGCCAACCACGAACGCTTTCATTAGCACACTAACGCCTTTGGCTTCCTTGGTCTGGTGCATAACGATTTCTCCTAGCGGGTGATTGTGGCAATAGCATCGGCGACGTAGTCGATGTTCTTGGAATTCAGTGCGGCAAGACAAATGCGGCCGGTGCTGACGGCGTATATGCCAAATTCATCACGCAGACGATCGACTTGTGCGGCAGTAAGGCCGGTGTAGCTAAACATACCGCGTTGGGCGACGACAAAATCAAAATTCTGGGTAACGCCACGGGTCTTAAGCTTTTCGACGAGGCCGACGCGCATGGCGCGAATGCGCTCACGCATTCCAGCCAGCTCATCCTCCCATTGCTGACGGAGTTCGGGGCTGGCGAGCACCGCAGCAACGATAGCGCCGCCGTGGGTGGGCGGATTCGAATAGTTGGTGCGAACCACGCGCTTGACCTGAGACATTACACGAGCGGCCTCCTCCTTGCTTGCCGCGACGATCGACAAAGCGCCTACACGTTCGCCATACAAGGAGAACGATTTCGAAAAGCTGCTGGAAACGAAAAACTGCAAACCGGAAGCGGCGAACAGGTCGAGTGCCACGGCGTCTTGCGCAATTCCATCGGCGAATCCCTGATACGCCATGTCGATGAAGGCAACCAGATTCCTGGCACGAATCACGTCGACAACCTCCTGCCATTGCGCGGCGGTGATATCGGCGCCGGTCGGGTTGTGACAGCAGGCATGCAAGACGACGATGCTATTGGCCGGCAATCCGTCAAGGCAAGCTTTCATTCCGGCGAAATTTACGCCCCGCGTGGCAGTGTCGTAATACGGATAGTTTTCAACGGTGAAGCCGGCGGATTCGAACAGCGCACGATGGTTTTCCCAGCTCGGGTCGCTGATGTACACCTTGGCGTCTAGGAACAGGCGCTTCAAGTAATCGGCACCGACTTTGAGTGCGCCCGTGCCGCCCAAGGCTTCCACCGTGACGACACGGCCGTCCTTCAGCAAGGGCGATTCGGCACCAAAGAGGAGTTTCTGCACCGCCTGGTTATAGGCCGCCAAACCTTCTATCGGCTGGTAGCCGCGTGCGGGCATGGCTTCGAGACGTGCCTTTTCGGCGGCTTTGACTGCGGTGAGCAGCGGAATCTTGCCATTGTCGTCGTAATAAACACCGACCCCGAGATTAACCTTGGTCGGACGCGTGTCGGCATTAAATCCTTCCGTAATGCCAAGAATGGGGTCGCGGGGGGCCATTTCGACGGTGGCAAAAATCGAGCTCATGAAGTCTCCGGAATCAGTAAGGTTGAAAAAGTCGGTGCTGGCGGGACGGCGCTAAACGGCCTGGCCCGAAGCGCGCAATAATACCGCACCGGCGGCGATGGCTCGATTAGGTTTTGTCGTCATTTCTCGTTTTTCCATAAGTAAAACAGGGTGTTCGCGTGGCCGAGATTCATGAACTCAAGAATCGGGTAGTTGAATTCGCCGGCAGTCCATGGCGTCTGCATCAGCCATTTTTGCCGGCAGGCGATCAACCTGAAGCGATTCGCTTGCTGTGCGAAGGTATCAACGATGGCTTGATGTTCCAAACCCTGCTGGGTGTCACGGGTTCCGGTAAAACCTACACCATGGCCAACGTGATCGCCCGACTCGGGCGCCCTGCTCTGGTCTTGGCACCCAACAAGACACTGGCGGCACAACTGTATTCCGAATTTCGTGAGTTCTTTCCGGAGAATGCCGTCGAGTATTTCGTTTCCTACTACGACTACTACCAGCCCGAGGCCTATGTGCCGTCGCGCGATCTGTTCATCGAGAAAGACTCATCGATCAATGAGCACATCGAGCAGATGCGGTTGTCGGCGACCAAGTCGCTGTTGGAACGGCGCGATGTGGTCATCGTCTGCACCGTGTCGGCGATCTATGGCATAGGCGATCCGGTCGATTACCACAGCATGATCCTGCATCTGAAAGCCGGTGAAAAGGTCGGCCAGCGCGAAATCATCCGTCGCCTTACAGAGATGCAATACGAACGCAACGATATCGACTTCGGCCGCGGTACGTATCGCGTCCGTGGCGATGTCATCGATGTTTTCCCGGCAGAAAACGCAGAAAGCGCGATCCGTATCACGCTGTTTGACGATGAGGTCGAAACGCTGACGCTGTTTGATCCGCTGACGGGCCACACCAAACAGAAGTTGGGGCGATTCACCGTGTTTCCCTCCAGCCACTACGTCACGCCGCGAGCAACGGTGCTGCGCGCCATCGAGAAGATCAAAGCCGAGCTGCGAGAGCGGATCGAGTTCTATTCGAAGGAACAGAAGTTGGTGGAATTGCAGCGCATCGAACAACGCACCCGCTTCGACCTCGAGATGCTCGACCAACTCGGCTTTTGCAAAGGCATTGAAAACTACTCGCGACATTTGTCAGGCCGTCAACCTGGTGAGCCGCCGCCGACGCTTTATGACTATCTACCGAGTGACGCGTTGATGTTCGTCGACGAATCCCACGTCGCCATTCCACAGGCTGGTGGCATGTACAAGGGTGATCGCTCGCGCAAAGAGAATCTCGTCAATTACGGATTCCGGCTCCCTTCAGCCCTCGATAATCGGCCGCTGAAATTCGAAGAATTTGAACGGCTGATGCCGCAGACTGTGTTTGTTTCGGCGACCCCTGCAGCCTACGAGGAAGAGAAACAGGGGCAAGTGGTTGAGCAGTTGGTACGGCCGACGGGGCTGGTCGATCCAATGATCGAAGTGCGGCCGGCGTCAACGCAGGTGGATGATCTGCTGTCTGAAGCCAAACGCCGCATCGCCCTCGGTGAGCGCGTGTTGGTAACGACCCTGACCAAGCGCTTGTCCGAGCAACTGACCGAGTTTCTGGCCGACAACGGCATCAAGGTACGCTACCTGCATTCGGATATCGACACTGTTGAGCGCGTCGAAATCATCCGCGACCTGCGCCTTGGCGAGTTTGATGTGTTGGTCGGCATCAATCTGCTGCGCGAAGGCCTCGACATTCCAGAAGTGTCGCTGGTGGCGATACTCGACGCGGACAAGGAAGGCTTTCTGCGGTCGACGCGTTCGTTAATCCAGACCATCGGTCGCGCGGCACGACATCTGCATGGCACGGCAATTCTGTACGGCGACCGCATCACCGACTCCATGCAGCGCGCGATCGCCGAAACCGAACGCCGCCGCAACAAGCAACTCGCCTTCAACACCGCGCAAGGCATTACTCCGCGCAGCGTGAAAAAGCGCATCAAGGACATTATTGATGGTGTGTATGATCAGGAAGCGATCTCACGCGAACTCAAGGCGGCCGAACAGTCGGCGCGCTATGAGGCGATGAGCGAGAAGGCATTGGCAAAAGAAATTAAACGATTGGAAAAATCCATGCAGGATCACGCCAGAAATCTGGAATTTGAACAAGCCGCCGCCGCCCGCGACGAGCTATTTCGTGTCAAGCATATGGCCTTTGGTGGCGAAGCTCACGATGCAGCGGGTAACGCCGCATGATGCGACACCGCGTTCTGTTTGTGTGCACAGGGAATATTTGTCGTTCGCCGACCGCTGAAGGTGTGGCACGTGCAATCGCCAGTCAGCAGGGCATGGAGCGCCGTTTCGAGTTTGATTCGGCAGGCACTCAGGGTTATCACGTCGGCGAGCCACCGGACCCAAGGACCGTCGCCACCGCACTCAAACGCGGCTATGACTTATCGCCGCTACGGGCACGGCGCCTCGGTGAGTTTGACTTTGTCGCCTTTGACTATCTATTGGCGATGGATCGGACGCATCTCGAGATCATGCATCGCGCATCACCACCGGAACATCGGCACAAACTGGGACTTTTTCTCAATCCGGCCGAACACCAGGAAGAGGAGGTTCCCGACCCGTACTACGGTGGAATTCAGGGCTTCGATCACGTGCTTGATCTCATTGAAGCCGGTGCCCAAAGTTTGATCAAGCGTCTGACACAGAAATAGAAAAGAGGCGCCGCAGCGCCTCTTTGTTTGCGGCCTGGAAACAGTCCGTTCAATTGTTGCGAGTTTCAACCATCTGCAACGGTTCATTCGCCACGATCGCCGCTGGCTTTGGTTTGCGCCCCAGCGGTTGCGGTGTTGCGACAACCGGCGAGGCGGCGACCCCGCTCGAACTCGTCTGAACCATCACCAATCCCGCGCTTTCCAGCGTTGTCGTGAGATCGACAGGCTTGGTTTCGACAATCGGATGCGGTGCTGCTTCAGCCACTTCGGTCGCAGCGATCACTTCGGTCACAGCGGCCGTATCCGGGACAGCAACTGCAACGACCACGGCAGGTGCGATTTCAACTGCGGAAACCGCAACCGACGCAACGTCGGGGGCTGCCGGCGGCGTGACCTCACGGGTCGGCTGCGGCATCATCTGTGGCGGCGGGGAAACAGGAACAACCGGCTCGACCGCCGCCAGTGCGGCTGTCACGACAAGCGGATGCGCTTCCGCAACCACGACCGCTGTGGTTGCCGCAGCGGCACCAGGATTGATGTCTGAAACCGCACTCATGACACCGTCGCTTTGCGGAGCCGACACCTGTCCATCAGGATTGTTCTGCACCTCGTCACGCCGCTCGCCACGGCCACGGCCACGACCACGCCGACTACGGCCACGATTACCCGCATCGCCATCAGCCGTCGCCTCAGCCCCAAAAGTCGGTGCTAGCGGGACGGCGCTTTGCGCCTCGGGCTTGTCATTTCGCGGCGGCCTCGGCTCGCGAGGCTCACGTGGTGGCCGTGGTTCACGAACTTCCTTCGGCTCACGGCCCTCTTTTTGCTCGCCACGACCACGGCGGCTTCCACCTTCCGTCGGAACGTCATCACGCTTGGGCAGCGCCGGCTGACGGTTACCTGCCTCGCGCGTTTCACGTCCTTCTTTATTGTCCCGGCCATCGCGACCGCGACCATCACGACGTCCATCACGACCGCGACCATTGCGGCTGTTACGGTCACCGCGCCCGGATTGTTCACCGCTAGCTTCAGCACTGACCACCGGAGTTTCTTTCTTTTCAGAACGGAACCACGAGGCAATCATGGCAAACAGACCACCAGTCGCGGCGGGAGCCGGTGCCGGCGTTGCAGATTTCGGTTCCACGATCGGCGCTGGTTGATCCGGCGTAATGCCCTTGACGGCCGCAACCGCTCTAACTGGCTTGGCCTCATTCTGGGCCGAAGGCGGCTGGTAGGCTTCTTCGACCGGCTTTTCGGCCATCTGGTAACTGGCAATCTGAACGCCTTCAACATTCAGTTGGTCATGGCGCAGGCGGACAATTTCATGTGCCGGCGTTTCCAGATGGCGATTCGGCACAATCACCAGATTGACGTGATGACGCACTTCGATGTGGGCAATATCCACGCGCTTTTCATTCAGCAGGAAGGTGCCAACATCGACCGGAACCTGGCAATGCAGGGCGCCGGTATTTTCCTTCATCGCCTCTTCTTCGAGGATGCGCAGGATGTGCAGCGCCGCCGATTCGGTCGACCGGATATGGCCGGTGCCGGTGCAGCGAGGGCACGTAATGTAGCTAGTCTCGGCCAACGCCGGACGCAACCGCTGACGCGACAGTTCGAGCAAACCAAAACGGCTGATCTTGCCGGTCTGGACGCGGGCACGATCAAAGTGCAGCGCATCGCGCAGCCGGTTCTCCACTTCGCGCTGATTTTTGGCGGACTCCATGTCAATGAAGTCGATGACGATCAGTCCGCCGAGGTCGCGCAGGCGGAGCTGGCGAGCAATCTCGTCGGCGGCTTCGCAGTTGGTGCGGAAGGCAGTTTCCTCAATGTCGCTGCCCTTGGTGGCGCGACCGGAGTTAACGTCAACTGAGACCAAAGCCTCGGTATGGTCGATAACGATGGCGCCGCCGGATGGCAAAGTCACCTGACGCGAATAGGCCGACTCAATCTGGTGTTCAATCTGGAACCGTGAAAATAGCGGCACATCGTCGTGGTAACGCTTGACCTTGGAGACGTTGCCCGGCATGACGTGGGCCATGAACTGCTGCGCCTGCTCGAAAACATCGTCGGTATCGATCAGGATCTCGCCGATTTCGGAATGGAAGTAATCGCGAATGGCACGGATAACCAGGCTCGACTCCTGATAAATCAGGAAGGCGCCGTTTTGCGCCTTGGCTGCACCGTCGATTGCACCCCAAAGTTGTAGCAGATAGTTGAGATCCCACTTCAACTCTTCAAAACCACGACCAATGCCGGCGGTACGAGCAATCAAACTCATGCCGGAGGGCGGGTTGAGCTGATCCATGATTTCGCGCAGTTCCTGGCGATCCTCACCCTCGACACGACGCGAAACGCCACCACCACGCGGGTTATTTGGCATCAGCACCAGGTAGCGCCCGGCCAGCGAAACATAGGTGGTCAGCGCCGCCCCCTTGTTGCCGCGCTCGTCTTTTTCGACCTGGACGATGAGTTCCTGACCGGTGGTCAGCGCATCCTGGATGCGCGCCTTGCCGGCATCTACACCCGGCTTGAAGTAGTTACGCGAGACCTCCTTGAACGGCAGGAAGCCGTGGCGCTCGGCGCCATAGTCGACAAATGCCGCTTCGAGACTGGGCTCGATACGGGTGATGACGGCTTTATAGATATTGCTCTTGCGTTGCTCTTTGGCTGCCGATTCGATGTCTAGGTCAATCAGTTTCTGACCATCAACAATCGCGACGCGGAGTTCCTCGGCCTGCGTCGCATTGAATAACATGCGTTTCATGTGTGCTCCTATGCGCTGCACTTGCACGGCAGGCAGGAGGGCACGACAAGCCACGCACCACGGGCGTCAGGATGCGGGTGGTGGGCGGTGGGTTTGCGGGTTCATTGGCAGGGCCATGGGTGATCGGTTCTGCAGTGGATAAAGGAAAACGGCAAACTCGGAATTCTTGTCGGACCACCCGTGCATGTCGCCATGGCCACAAAAAGGTGGGTGGCGAAACAACACAGGCTGTGCCCTGTCTCTGCCCAATTCGTGCGTTGGGTGCGCGCAATCAAGTAAGATCGCTCTCTTTGCGGGCAAGCGAAAAACCCGGTGGCCGGCTGGTGCCGCAGGTGCCAGATTGGAATTGCAATAGTGCTGCCAATATGGGAACCAGGCGATTGCGCCAAAACTGAGGGACCTGTTCGCCACACTTCTCAACATAGAACGCCAGACATCGGCGAGGCGGGAAACAGGCTTCAGCAACATCCCGGAAACTGTGTCGCCGACGCCACTTCGGGCCGCCGGGCACACCGTTTCGGAACGGCTAGCCAACAGCTTAGTATATTTCAGAATGAATGACTTGAGCAAAGATTCGGTAGCAATGCTTGAGGTTGGCGAGGAGTCCGCCGGCCAGCGCATTGACAATTTTCTGCTGCGGCTGGCGAAAGGCGTGCCGAAAAGCCACGTCTATCGCATCCTGCGCAGTGGTGAAGTGCGCGTGAATAAAGGCCGCATCGGCGCTGACTATCGCCTTCAAATTGGCGACCGCGTGCGTGTCCCGCCCATGCGGATTGCCGAACGTGCACTGCAAGCGATTGTTCCCGCAAAGGAATTCGCCATTGCACACGAAGATGAAGCGCTGTTGGTGGTGGATAAGCCTTCTGGAGTCGCAGTGCACGGCGGCAGCGGCGTCAGCTTCGGTGTCATCGAGCAACTGCGCCGGGCCAGGCCGCAGGCCAAACTACTGGAACTCGCCCATCGTCTTGATCGCGAGACTTCGGGCCTTTTGATCGTAGCCAAGAAGCGCTCGGCGTTGACCAAGTTGCACGACCAATTTCGCGATGGTGTGATCGCCAAGCGTTACTTGGCGCTGGTCAAAGGACGTTGGCACAATGCCTTGCAGCATGTACGCGAACCGCTGTTCAAGTATTTGTTGCCAGACGGCGAGCGGCGGGTACGGGTCGATCCCGAAGGAAAGGTTGCCCATTCCATTGTTCGCTTGGTAGCACGCTGGGAGAATTTCAGTTTGGTCGAGGTCGAACTGAAGACCGGTCGCACCCACCAGATTCGCGTCCATTTGTCGCATCTGGGCTTTCCCATCGCGGGCGACGACAAGTATGGCGACTTTGCCCTCAACCGCGAATTGCAAAAGACCGGTTTGAAGCGCATGTTTCTGCATGCGGCCAAACTGGCCTTGCCCCATCCCCTCACCGGCGACGCGCTTGCTCTGGAGTCTCCTTTGCCTGCCGAGTTAAGGAATTTTCTCGGCACTCTCGATCGCCACGAAGGGCGCGACCATGGCGAAGCGATTTGAACTGATCGTTTTTGATTGGGACGGCACGTTGCTCGATTCGACGGCCGCCATCGCCACCAGCGTCCAAGCCGCAGCGCGCGACCTTGATTTGCCGGTGCCGAGCGACGAGCGTGCGCGCCATATCATCGGCCTCGGTCTGATCGACGCGATGCGTTACGCCCTGCCGGATTTGCCGGAGCATCGCTATCGAGAGGTCGCCAACCGCTATCGCCACCACTACCTCTCGCGCGACCACGAACTGGAACTATTCGCCGGCGCGGTCGAATTGATCGAAAGTCTGGCCAGCGCTGGCCATCAACTCGCTGTCGCCACGGGTAAGTCGCGCGTGGGCCTAGACCGCGCCTTCGCCGCGAGTGGTCTCGGTCCGCTTTTTGTTGCTTCACGCACCGCCGACGAATGTCATTCCAAGCCGCATCCACAGATGTTGTTGGAATTGATGGAGGAACTGGGTGTTGCCCCGGAGGCAACACTCATGATTGGCGACACCACGCATGATCTGCAAATGGCACAAAACGCCGGGGTCGCGTGCCTGGGCGTCAGCTACGGCGCGCATCCACGAGAAGCTCTGGTTGATTTGGCGCCAGTGTTTTGCGCCGATGATGTGGGGCAAATGACCGCCTGGTTGCGGGAAAATGCATGAGTGAGCGAGTAATTTGCGCCAGCGAACAGTTGATCGACGGCGGACTTGGCGTGCGCTTTGCGATCGCAAGCGAAAGAAAAGTCGGTGATGGCGACACGGCGCCCGCTTTCGCCATACGCTTTCGCGGTCGAGTTCATGCCTATTTGAATCGCTGCGGCCACGTCCCGGTGGAGTTGGATTGGCAAGCTGGCGAGTTCTTCGACTATTCCGGCTTATACTTGATATGTGCTACGCATGGCGCACTGTATGCGCCGGAAACAGGGCGTTGCACAGCAGGACGCTGTAATGGCAAAGGACTGCAAAAACTCGACATTGGCGAGCACGGCGGGCAGGTTTTCTTGATTGAGGAAGGTAAGGCAAGTGGCTGACAGCAACTGGGGTGGCAACGAAAGCGGTTGGGAGCGCAAAGTGCTCGAAAAGGTGGCGCTTGAGGGCATTAACGAGCAGCGACGCACGCGACGCTGGGGCATTTTCTTCAAATTGCTGGCGTTCACTTATCTTTTCATTGTCCTGGCCGTCGCGCTGGAATGGGGCGTGGGCGACAAGCACGGTGAAGGCAAGACGCACACAGCCCTGATCAATCTGGTCGGCGTTATCCAAGCCAAAGGTGACGCCAACGCCGAAGATATCAACAGCGCGTTGCAGGCCGCCTTTGATGACAAGGGCACGGCCGGCGTTGTCATGCGCATCAATAGCCCGGGTGGCAGCCCCGTGCAAGCTGGAATGATCAATGACGAAATCCGTCGCCTACGCGCCAAGCACGCTGACATTCCGTTTTATGTGGTGGTTGAAGATGTCTGCGCCTCGGGTGGCTATTACGTGGCCGCCGCCGCCGACAAGATTTATGTCGACAAAGCCAGCATCGTTGGCTCGATTGGCGTCCTGATGGATGGTTTCGGATTCACCGGCTCGATGGAAAAGCTGGGCGTTGAGCGTCGCCTGCTGACCGCTGGCGAGAACAAGGGCTTTCTTGATCCCTTCTCGCCACAAAACGACAAACACAAGGAATTCGCGAAAACCATGTTGGGCGAGATTCACCAACAGTTCATTGACGTGGTGAAAAAGGGACGCGGCCAGCGTCTCAAGGAAACGCCGGAAATGTTTACCGGCCTGATGTGGAGCGGCGCCAAGAGCATCGAACTGGGTCTGACGGACGCCTACGGCTCGGTTGAATCAATCGCCCGCGATGTGATCAAGGCGGAAGAAATCCGTGACTACACGGTAAAGCAGAATTTCGCCGAGAAGTTTGCTAAACAGCTGGGCGCCAGCATGGGCGGCGGTGTGGCGAATGCCTTGACTGGAATGCGACTGCAATAATCGAGTCAACCTGGCGGCGCCAAACGCGCCGCCAGGTGCTCCAAACCTAGCGCAGGCAAGGCCGCACGGAGGCGTTCGGGATACGCCGACGCCTTCAGGATCAGCCTTCCGCTGCCTTGCGCGGAACAGCCCGCCAAGCGTTGCGTCTGGCGTGCGACGGCATCGGCTCCCTCGATCAGACTGGCTTTGCCAGCAATGAGCGGAAGCATCACCGGCGCCAAGAAGCTGTAATGCGTACAACCCAGGACAATGCGGTCGGCGCCCCACGTCAGTAGTGTCGTGATTCTATGACGCACATCGGCAATCAACTCAGGGTCGTCGAGATTCAAGCTCTCCACGCGCGTCGCCCAATCCGGGCACGATTCGACCCGCACCTCGACACCCTGGGCGTGATCAGCAATCAAACGCTGTAAACGGCCGCTGCGCGCAGTCGACGGCGTGACCAACACGCCAATCTTGCGCGTGATTGAATTCGCGGCCGCAGGCTTGATCCCCGGCTCGACACCAACCACAGCAACACCCGGATGTGCATCACGCAAAGCTTGGACCGCCGCCGCTGTCGCCGTATTGCAGGCCACCACCAGCAGCGTGCATCCATCGGCAACCAGCTCATTGCCAATAGCCAGCACCCGCCGCTGGATGAAGAGATCATCCTTTTCACCATAAGGCACGTGTGCCGTGTCGGCGTAGTAAATGAAATCCGCACGCGGCAAAACGTCGGCCAAAGCCGCCAGTACAGACAAACCGCCGAGGCCGGAATCGAAAACCCCGATCATAAAAAGTCGGCGCTGGTGGGACGGCGGCTACGCGGCAGGCTTACGCCACTTTGACCGGAATCTTGCCAATCTTCGCTTGCCACTCCTTCGGCCCGGTCTCATGTACCGAAGTACCGCTGGAATCGACCGCGACGGTGACCGGCATGTCCTTCACATCAAACTCGTAAATGGCTTCCATACCGAGATCGGCGAAGCCGACGACCTTGGCGGTCTGGATGGCCTTGGCCACCAGGTAGGCGGCACCGCCGACGGCCATCAGGTAAGCCGACTGGTGCTTCTTGATCGCCTCGATGGCGGTGGGGCCGCGCTCGGCCTTGCCGACCATGGAAATCAGGCCGGTCTGCGCCAGCATCATCTCGGTGAATTTGTCCATGCGGGTGGCGGTGGTCGGGCCGGCGGGGCCGACGGATTCGTCGCGTACCGGGTCGACCGGGCCGACGTAGTAGATCACGCGATTGGTGAAGTCGACCGGCAGCTTTTCGCCTTTCGCCAGCATGTCCTGGATACGCTTGTGCGCGGCGTCGCGGCCGGTGAGCATCTTGCCGTTGAGGAGTAAGGTTTGACCGGGCTTCCACGCGGCGACCTCGGCGGGCGTCAGCGTATCAAGATTGACGCGCGTGGATTTCTCGGTGTCCGGTGCCCAGGCCACTTTGGGCCAATCAGACAGTGACGGCGGTTCCAGCTTGGCCGGGCCGCTGCCATCGAGATGAAAGTGGGCGTGGCGGGTTGCAGCACAATTGGGGATCATCGCCACTGGCAGGCTGGCGGCGTGGGTCGGGTAGTCCATGATCTTGACGTCAAGCACCGTGGTCAGGCCGCCGAGGCCTTGGGCGCCGATGCCGAGCGCATTAACCTTCTCGTAGAGTTCAAGGCGCAGTTCCTCGATCCGATTGCTCGGACCGCGCGCAATCAGCTCGTCGATATCCACCGGCGCCATCAGCGATTCCTTGGCCAGCAGCATCGCCTTCTCGGGCGTCCCGCCGATGCCGATACCGAGGATGCCCGGCGGGCACCAGCCGGCACCCATGGTCGGCACGGTTTTCAGCACCCAGTCCACGATCGAATCGGAAGGATTCAGCGCATAGAACTTCGACTTGTTTTCCGAACCGCCCCCCTTTGCGGCGCAGATCACTTCGACATGATCGCCTTCGACCATTTCGTAGTGGATCACCGCCGGCGTGTTGTCCTTGCTGTTAGTGCGTTTGCCGGCCGGGTCCAACAGCACCGAGGCGCGCAGCTTGTTGTCCGGATTCATGTAGGCGCGACGCACGCCCTCATCGACCATTTCCTGAATCGTCAGCTTGGCATCCCATTTGGCGTTCATGCCAATCTTGAGAAAGACCACCGCAATTCCGGTGTCCTGGCAAATCGGGCGCTTGCCTTCGGCACACATACGGCTATTGGTCAGGATCTGGGCAATCGCATCTTTGGCCGCCGCCGATTCCTCGCGTTCGTAGGCGCGACCCAGCGCCTGAATGTAGTCGAGCGGATGGTAATAGCTGATGAACTGAAAGGCGTCGGCAATGGACTGGATGAAGTCATCCTGGCGGATCGGGGCGGACATGGCGGTCTCCGAATTTAGTGTTTCGTATGGCTACTGATAGTCAGCGTCTGCATCATGATCTTGTCGGTCCAGGCGATCGCCAGTGCCGACACAAGAAACGAGGCGTGAATGGCGATCTGGGCGATTACCACGCGGTCCTCCACCTGCGACGCGTTGATGAAAGTACGCAGCAAATGGATTGAGGAAATACTGATCAGCGCCACGGCCAACTTGACCTTGAGTACGCCGGCATTGACATGCGACAGCCATTCCGGCTGATCCGGGTTACCGTCCAGATCGAGCTTGGACACAAAGGTCTCGTAACCGCCGATGATGACCATGATCAGCAGGTTGGCGATCATGACCACGTCGATCAGGCCGAGAACGATCAGCATGACCTCGTTTTCGGTCAGGCTGCCGGCTTTTGTCACCAGATGCGCCAGTTCGTGCATGAAGTGATACACGTATACGCCTTGCGCAGCGATCAACCCAACATACAGCGGGGCCTGCAACCAGCGGCTCCAGAAAATCAAGGCTTCAAGGGGTTTGGTAATTGAGTTCATAGCGACCAATTTGTGAGGGATAGCTTTGATTTTACGGTATCCCAAGAACCAGAACGGCCATGTATTAGCTTTCCACGATTCACTTTCGCGGACGGGCGGCGTAATCTACGCGGCAAACTAAAGGAGGAGGACACATGTTCCAGGTTCGAATACACGGCCGTGGAGGCCAGGGTGTTGTTACCGCAGCCGAGATGCTTTCGATTGCGGCGTTTGAAGAGGGTCGCCACGCACAGGCCTTTCCAAGTTTCGGCTCGGAGCGTACCGGGGCACCAGTGGTTGCTTTCTGCCGCATCGCCGACAAGGAAATTCGTCTGCGCGAGCCGATCATGGAGCCCGACGCATTGATCATTCAGGACCCGACCCTGCTGCATCAGGTCGATGTCTTTGCTGGCCTGAAGAAGGACGGCTACATCCTGATCAATACCAATAAGACCTTCGAGCAACTGGGGCTGAGCGACTTTCTGCGCGACTGGCATCCGGAACGGCTGTGCACGGTATCGGCGACAGAACTCGGCATGAAGCATGTCGGGCGCCCGATGCCAAACGTGCCGCTGCTCGGTGGCTTCGCCGCCGTCTCCGGAATCATCAAGCTCGAATCCGTGAACAAAGCCATCCGCGACAAGTTCTCGGGCAAGATCGCCGAAGGCAATATTGCGGGTGCGGCCGAGGCATTCAAAATTGTCCGCGCCGAAATGAAGGAGGCCTTGAGTCATGCTTAAGCAATGTGAAGGTTCACATGCCGTCGCCGAAGCCGTGGCCATGTGCCGGCCTGAAGTGATTTGCGCCTACCCGATCTCGCCGCAAACCCATATCGTCGAGGGTATTGGCGAAATGGTGAAGTCGGGCGAGTTGAAGAACTGCGAATTCATCAACGTTGAATCGGAATTTGCCGCCATGTCGGTAGCCATCGGTGCTTCGGCTGGTGGCGCCCGCTCCTACACCGCCACCGCTTCGCAGGGTTTGTTGTTTATGGTCGAGGCGGTCTATAACGCCTCCGGCCTTGGCCTCCCGATCGTGATGACGGTGGCCAACCGCGCCATCGGCGCGCCGATCAATATCTGGAACGACCACTCGGATTCGCTATCGCAGCGCGACTGCGGCTGGATTCAGCTCTTCGCCGAAACCAATCAGGAAGCACTCGACCTGCATATCCAGGCTTTTAAACTGGCCGAAGAACTCTCGCTGCCAGTGATGGTCTGTATGGACGGCTTTATTCTGACTCACGCCTACGAGCGAGTAGATATGCCGACGCAAGAACAGGTCGATGCCTATCTGCCCCCTTACGAGCCACGCCAAGTGCTCGACCCGGCCGAGCCGGTATCGATTGGCGCCATGGTCGGGCCGGAGGCATTCATGGAGGTGCGCTATCTCGCCCACGCCAAACAGATGCAGGCATTGGAACGCATCCCGCAACTGGCGGAAGAATTCAAAGTCTGCTTCGGCCGCGATAGCGGTGGATTGACGCACACCTACATGACCGACGACGCCGAAACCATCATCATTGCCATGGGTTCGGTGCTCGGCACGATCAAAGATACGGTGGATGTTATGCGTGAGGCGGGGCACAAGATTGGTGTGCTCGGCATCACCAGTTACCGTCCCTTTCCGCTGGCGGCAGTACGCGAAGCATTGAAGAACTGCAAGCGCTTCGTCGTGCTTGAAAAAAGCCTCGCCGTCGGTATCGGTGGCATCGTGGCGACCGACGTGCGCATGGCCGTAACCGGCATGGGCCTCAAGGGCTACACCGTCGTTGCCGGCCTGGGTGGCCGCGCTATCACCATGAAATCACTGACCGCGATGCTGGAAAAAGCCGGCCGCGACGAACTGGACTTGGTAACCTTCCTCGATCTTGACTGGAAGGTGGTCAACAAGCAGCTCGCCCGCGAGAAAGAGGTTCGTCGTTCCGGCCCTGCAGCGGAAGCGATGCTGCGTGATATTGGCGCGGTTGCCGCGCGCAACTACTAACCCAAGGAACCTGACCATGAGCGAACTACAAACCGTCAGCTTCTACCAGACCGGTACCTTCACCGTCGGCAATCGCTTGCTCAAGCAAGAAGAGCGAAGCGTGCAGGCCAATATGCAGCGCACCAACTCGCTGAATTCCGGCCATCGCGCCTGCCAGGGCTGTGGCGAAGCGCTCGGGGCCCGCTACGCCATCGACGCGGCGATGAACGCATCCAACCGCCAATTGATTGCGGCCAACGCCACCGGCTGTCTCGAAGTCTTTTCGACACCCTACCCCGAAACATCGTGGCAAATTCCGTGGATTCACTCGCTGTTTGGCAACGCTGCGGCGGTCGCCACCGGCCTCGCTGCGGCAATGAAGGTCAAGGGCAAGAGCGATGTCCGCGTCGTTGCCCAGGGCGGTGATGGCGGCACCACCGATATTGGCTTTGGTTGCCTCTCGGGTATGTTCGAGCGCAACGATGACGTGCTCTACATCTGCTACGACAACGAGGCCTACATGAATACCGGCGTGCAGCGCAGTTCGGCGACGCCGGGCGCCGCGCGCACAGCGACCACCATGCCGGTCGGCGAACGTCCGGGTAACTCTTTCGGCCAAGGCAAATTTCTGCCCGCCATCGCCATGGCCCATGAGATTCCTTACGTTGCCACCGCGACCGTGGCGGATTTGCGCGACCTCGAAGCCAAGGTGGTTAGGGCCATGAGCTTTCGCGGCGCGCGCTACATTCACATCCTGGTGCCCTGCCCGCTTGGCTGGGGTTCCGCGTCCAATGACACGATTCGCCTGGCCCGTCTAGCCAAGGAAACCGGCTTGTTCCCGGTCTTCGAGGCCGAGTACGGCGAAATTAAGTCGGCGCTGGCGATACGGCGACCCTTGCCCGTTGAAGACTACCTGCGGCCTCAGAAACGCTTTGCCCACCTGTTTGGCAAGAACCTGGCGGTGGACACCATCGCCCGCATCCAGGCCAAGGCCGACAAGAACATTCGCAAATATGGATTGCTGGCGAAGGAGGCCGTGTGATGGACAAACCTTTTGCAATTACCCTCAACCCCGGTTCGTCGCTGGCCAATCACACCGGTTCGTGGCGCACCATGCGCCCGATCTATCTGGATCGTCTGCCACCGTGCAACAACCAGTGTCCGGCCGGTGAAGACATCCAGGGCTGGCTGTTCCACGCCGAATCGGGCAATTATGAAAAAGCCTGGCGTCACCTGACGCGCGAAAACCCCTTCCCCGCCATCATGGGCCGCGTCTGTTATCACACCTGTGAATCGGCCTGCAACCGTGGCAAACTCGATGAAGCCGTCGGCATCAACTCGGTCGAACGTTTCCTTGGTGACGAGGCCATCAAGCGTGGCTGGAAATTTGCGCCGCAAGAAACCGAGAGCGGCAAGAAGGTGCTGATCGTCGGCGCGGGTCCCTCGGGGATGTCGGCCGCCTACCACCTGCGCCGGATGGGCCATGCCGTAACCGTCATGGACGCCGGACCGTATCTCGGCGGCATGATGCGCTTCGGCATTCCCAAGTACCGCTTGCCGCGTGAAGTGCTGGATGCCGAAATGCAGCGCATCATCGATATTGGCGTCACCGTCCAGCTCAACAGCAAGGTCGACAGCGTTCTCGACAGCATGCAAGCGGGTGGCTTCGATGCGGCTTTCCTGGCCGTCGGTGCCCACATCGGCAAACGCGCCGCGATTCCTTCCGGTGATGCCGCCAAGATTGTCGATGCCATTTCCGTGCTGCGGTCGATGGAAGGTGAAGACAAGCCAATGCTGGGTCGCCGCGTCGTCGTGTATGGCGGTGGCAATACCGCTATTGACGTCGCTCGCACCGCCAAGCGCATGGGCGCCGAGCCGATCATCGTTTATCGCCGTACCCGCGACAAAGCGCCGGCCCACGATTTCGAGATCGAAGAAGCCCTGCAGGAAGGCGTGATGGTCAAGTGGCTCTCGACAATCAAACAGGCAGGCGATAGTTCCATCACCATCGAAAAGATGGCGCTGGACGATGATGGCTTCCCGCAACCGACCGGCGAATTCGAAACCCTGGAAGCCGACTCCGTAGTGCTCGCACTGGGTCAGGATGTCGACCTCGGCTTGTTGAACGATGTGCCCGGGCTTGGAGTCAAGGATGGCGTGGTCGAGGTTGGCCTCAACATGATGACCGGTCACCCCGGTATTTTCGCCGGTGGCGACATGGTGCCTGATCGACGCAATGTCACGGTGGCGATTGGTCACGGCAAGAAGGCGGCCAAGAACATCGACGTCTGGCTTCGCGGCGAAAGTGTCCACCCGGAACCCAAGCACGATCTGGCCTTGTTCGAGCGCCTCAACACGTGGTATTACTCGGACGCCCCGAAAACCGTGCGGCCGACGCTGGACATCATTCGTCGCCAATCGACCTTTGAAGAAGTCCAGGGCGGCTTGAATGAAACCAACGCCTTGTTCGAGGCCCGTCGCTGCCTCTCCTGCGGCAATTGTTTCGAATGCGATAACTGTTACGGGGTCTGCCCCGATAACGCGGTGATCAAGCTCGGGCCGGGCAAACGGTTCAAGTTCAATTACGATTACTGCAAGGGTTGTGGCATGTGCGTCTCGGAATGTCCGTGCGGCGCCATCAAGATGGTTCCCGAGGAAAACTAAGAAAGTCGGTGCTGGTGGGACGGCGTACCCGTTCCTTCAGCACCCCCTGCTTTTGCCTGCGTGTTTGCAGGTTCCCTCCATGCAAAATTCGTGCGCCGAGCGTTAGCCATGGCGCGCGTTTCGTCCAAGAATTCAAAACCACAAAATTCTTGTGGGCTTTATTGACCCGCATCATATTTCTTAGTGTAAATTTACCTCTAACATGAACTATTGACCCCGGAACGAATATTAGAAAGGGGTGATGGACGACTAAGGGGGCACCACGATGGTGAAGAACACCAAGGGATTGTTAGCTGGGTTACTGTTCGTCGGTTGGCTGTTTTCAGGAGTGGCATCGGCCAACCTGACCGAAGCCAGCAGTGCGGCAATATCGACGGAATCATCCGCCATCGACAACAGCCGATGTTTGCGTTGCCACGCGGACCAGGAAGAAAAGCACACGCTCCGGCCCGACGGCAGCAAGAACAACATCTTCATCGACAAGGACAAGCTGGAAAAGAGCGTCCACGGCAAGGTGGATTGCGTCGGTTGCCATCGCGATGTCACCAAACTGCCCCACGCCAAGCCTCTGGCTGTCGCCATTGGTTGTATCGAGTGTCACCAGAAAGAACGGGATAAGCTCAAAACCGATCCCGACCCGAAAAAGCGCGAACGACTGGACATCGTTCTCCAGCAAACCGACAGCTACCTGCATTCGGCTCACGCCCGGCCGAATGTAAAAAATCAGGCGCACGTGAATGCCGCCTGCCACGACTGCCACGATGCGCACGATATCGGCAAGCCGGGCACCCTGGCGCGCAAGGAACACCGCTTGAAGAATCCGGAAGTCTGCGGACGCTGCCACGAAAAGCAGAAGAAGGATTATCTCGGCTCGATTCATGGGACCCTGATCACCGAGAAGCATGACGAAAAGTCGGCGGTGTGCGCTGACTGCCACACGACCCACGCCATTACCTCGCCCAAGGATGACACGGCCAAACTGGCGATCACCAAGAATTGCGGCACCTGCCACGAAAAGGCCCAGAAGAGTTACCTGGCGTCTTATCACGGCCAGGTGAATCGCCTCGGCTACACCAATACCGCCAAGTGCTTTGACTGCCATGGCGGACACGACGTGAAGAAGGACGACGACCCCACCTCGTCTGTTCACGTCAATAACCGCCTCAAAAACTGCAAAAACTGCCACAAGGATGCCACCGACAGCTTCCTCGCTTTCCAGCCACATGGTGACCCTGATAACAAGGAGAAATACGCCTGGCTCTATTATGCCAAGCGCTTCATGCAGGCCCTGATTCTCGGCGTCATGGTGTTTTTCTGGGTTCATGTCCTGTTGTGGCTGTACCGTGAAGTGGTTGATCGCATCCAGGGCAAAGGTTTTATCGAGAATCTGGATCAACCCGACATTGTCTATTTCCGCCGCTTCACGCCTGTCTGGCGCTGGATCCACGGTTTGTTTGCGATCTCCACGATGACCCTGATCCTGACCGGCACCACCTTGCTCTTCTCGCATACCAGCTGGGCCAAGGCGGTAGTCGTTTTCCTCGGCGGCACCCAGGCCGAGGGCATCATTCACCGTACGGCGGCGGTCTTCTGGCTGTCGATCTTCCTCGCTCACCTCGGCTTCGCCCTTGCCAATATCTATCGCCAAGGCAAGAAGTTCGAGTGGTTCGGCGGCACTTCCCTGCTGCCTAGCTGGAAGGATGCACAAGATCTGCGCGACATGTTCAAGTGGTTCTTTGGCATGGCGCCACGGCCGCAGTTCTGTCACTGGACGTATTGGCAGAAGTTCGACTACTGGGCACCGTTCTGGGGTGCTGCCGTTATCGGTAGTTCTGGTCTGATTCTGTTCATGCCCGAGAAAACGGCCCTGTTCCTACCTGGCTGGGTGTTCAACATCGCCACTCTCATCCATGCCGAAGAGGCTCTGTTGGCGGCGATCTTCCTGAATTCGGTGCACTTCTTCAATGTGCACTTCCGGCCGGAACGTTTCCCGATGAGTACCACGATCTTCACCGGCGCGATTCCGCTCGAAGAGTTCAAGCACGATCACCGACTGGAATATGAACGGCTCATCGCCGCTGGCGAGCTCGAAAAGCATCTGCTCCGCCGTCCTTCGCGGCGCGTCGATCTGGCGGCATCGTTCATCACCAGTATTCTCATCATTGCCGGTCTCACCTTGCTCAGTCTGGTGTTGATCGGTCTGGGCACCGCAGGCTAAGGGAGGAGAAGAGTCATGTACAAAACAATTCTGTCCCTGCTGTTGATCGGTCTGACGGGAGCGGCTCAGGCGCGCGGCGACATCGAACCTCTTGCCCGCACCTGCAATGGTTGCCACGGTGTCGGCGGCGTCAGCGCCAGTGGCCCGATGCCATCGATCGGCGGACTGCCCAAGGATTACCTGCGGCAGATCATGAAGCAATGGAAGTACGGGGAGCGCAGCGCGATCACCATGGATCGCATTCTCAAGGGATTTAGCGACGATCAGATCGACGATCTCGCTGAGTACTTTTCGAAGCAGCGCTGGGTCCCGTCACCACAAGCAGCGCCCGATGCCGTGCTGGCCAAGGGCAAAACCGCCGCATCCGCCAATTGCCGCGATTGCCACGGCCTCACTGGAAACGATCCGGATGTCGGCGTGCCGCGCATCAATGGCCAATGGGCGAGATATATGGAACTCGAGCTAATGAAATACCGTAGCGGCGAATTCAAGATGACGCACCGCAAGATGAAACAGGCGGCGCGCGATATGAAACCCGAAGATGTATCGGCCACTGCCCGTTATTACGGCGCTCAGAGTAAATGAGGAATGACCATGAACTCCATTGATCGCCGCAGTTTTCTCAAGAGCCTTACCGCTGCATCCGGCGCCGCTGTTCTCTCCATCCCGTCGGCACTTGCTTCCAATCCGAAAGCACGCGTTGTCGTTGTTGGTGGTGGCTTTGGTGGCGCCACGGTGGCCAAATACCTGCGCCAGCTTGATCCCGGTATCGACGTAACGCTTATCGAACGCGAAACACGCTATACCTCGTGTCCGCTGTCCAACGAAGTCCTGTCGGATTCACGCGACATCAAAACCCTGCAAACCGGCTACGAGCGGCTGGCCCGACGGGGCGTCAAGATGGTCCATGCCGAAGTAACCGGCATCGATCCGGTCGGCAAAAAGGTCACCGTCACGGATGGCACGACGTTCGGTTACGACGCCTTGGTGGTGTCTCCCGGCGTCGATTTCAACTATGCAGCAATCAAGGGACTCACACAGGAGATCTCCGACACGCAGCTTCCTCACGCCTGGAAGGCCGGCGCGCAAACCTTGCTGCTGAAGAAGCAACTGGCCGCCATGCCCGACGGTGGGCGCTTCATCATCGCCGTACCCAAAGGTCCGCTGCGCTGCCCGCCTGGCCCCTATGAGCGAGCGGCGCAGGTTGCCATGTATTGCAAACATCATGGCAAGAAAAAGGCCAAGATCCTGATTCTTGATAGCAATGATTCGTTTTCCAAGCGCCCCTTGTTTGAAGAGGCGTGGAAAGCTCTGTACGGCTACGGCCCGACTGGCATGATCGAATGGGTTTCCGGATCGAGTGGCGGCATCGTCGAAGAAGTCGATCCGACAGGCATGACCTGCCGCACCACATTTGACGAGCACAAGGCCGATGTACTCAACGTGATCCCGCCGCATCATGCCGGCAAGATCGCCCGCACGGCCGGGCTGACCAATAGTGGCGCCTGGTGTGCGGTCAAGCCGATGGACCTCGAATCGACTGCCCACAAGGATGTCTACGTGATTGGCGACTCCTGTGTTGGCGGCGAGGTTTCCACCGGCAACGGATTCCCGAAGTCCGCTCACATGGCGAACTCGCAAGCCAAGGTGGTTGCCGCCAGTCTGGTGGCCAAGTTCAATGCGCTGCCAGCGCCGGTACCGGTCTACACCAACACCTGCTACAGCGTCGTGGATCACGACTGGGGATTCTCCGTTGTGCATCTCTTCCGGGTCGAAAACAACCAGTGGGTGTACATCAAGGAAGGTAGCGGCATCTCGCCAGTGACCATCGGCACTGGCAAAGCCGCCAAGCCGGTGCCGCGCATCCACCGCAAGATCGAGGCCCAGTACGCGGCCGGTTGGCTCAATAACCTGATGGCTGATTCATTCGGCTGAACGGGCCCCCGGTGTAGCGGACGCGGTTCCGCTACACCTCCAAATAAGTCGGTGCTGGCGAGACGGCGGTCAAGCCGATAGCGTCAGAAAATTATTTGTTGCAGCGCAACAAAAACTCCTTGACATGGTGAAAAAGGGCTCTATACTTCAATCCATGTTGCAGCGCACCATTTTCGGTGTCTAACCAAATCAAGGAGCTTTCCATGTCGAACACACCTTTCGTTTCCCCCGAACAAATCTCCGCTGCTGGCAAAGCCAACGTTGAGACCATGATGTTTATCGCCAACACGGCATTCGCCAGCGCCGAGCGCTTGGCTGCCCTGAATCTGAATACCGCTCGTTCGCTGCTCGAAGACAGCGTTGCCAATGTCAATGCGATGCTGGCGATCAAGGACCCTCAGGCGATGATGGGTCTGCAGGCTTCGCTGGCTCAGCCGGCTGTTGAAAAGGCGGTTGCCTATTCACGCAGCGTGTATGCAATCGCCACCGAAACTCAGGAAGAGCTGAACAAGGTTCTTGAAGCTCAGGCCACCACCATGAACGCCAACGTCAATTCGGCGCTCGACCAGGCCGTCAAGTCGGCACCGGCCGGTTCCGATGTCGCTGTTGCCGCCGTCAAGCAAGCCATTGCCGCCGCCAACTCCGCTTACGACAGCATGAGCAAGGCTGCCAAGCAGGTTGCCGAAATCGCCGAAGCCAATGTGGCTGCCGCGACGACCGCGACTGTCAAAGCGGTTGGTGCCTCCGCTGCCAAGGTCAAGAAGGTCGCTTAATCAGTTTTTACGATGTCTCCTCCTCCAGCCCGTAACAGGGTTGGTTTAAAGCCCGGTCTTGCTAACGCGACCGGGCTTTTTTTTCTGCTCGTGTAGCATGCCAGCCCATGATCATCCTGAAGAACGTTACTCTGCGCCGAGGCATTAAGGTTTTGCTCGACAAAACCTCCGTCACCATCAATCCTGGGGAGAAAGTTGGCCTGGTCGGACGCAACGGCGCTGGCAAGTCCACCTTGTTTGGCCTGCTCAACGGCACCTTGCACGAAGACACGGGCGATTATTCGATCCCGACGCAATGGCGTATGGCGCAAGTCGCGCAGGACATGCCCGAAACCGAGCAAAGCGCCACCGACTTCGTCATCGATGGCGATATCGTCCTCCTGGACGCCCGCAATCAGGTTCACGACGCCGAGGCCAGCGATGACGGCATGCTCATGGCCGATGCCTATATGGCGCTCAATGACGCCGGTGAGCACGATGCCGTGTCGCGAGCCCAGGCACTGATTCTCGGTCTCGGCTTCAAGGTTTCCGAGCTGGCCAATCCGGTCAGCAGTTTTTCCGGCGGCTGGCGTATGCGCCTGCAACTGGCACGCGCCCTGATGTGCCCCTCCGATTTGCTTTTGCTTGACGAGCCGACCAACCACCTCGACCTCGACGCCCTGGTCTGGCTCGAAGCCTGGCTCAAGCGCTATCCCGGGACGCTGATCATGATCAGCCACGACCGGGAATTCCTCGACGCCATCACACAAGTCACACTGCATATCGACAATGCCCGGCTGGTACGCTACGGCGGCAACTACAGCACCTTTGAAGATATGCGCGCCGAGCAGATGCTCCTGCAGCAATCGACCTTCGCCAAGCAGCAAGAGAAAATAGCCCATCTGCAGTTGTTCATCAATCGCTTCAAGGCCAAGGCCAGTAAAGCCAAGCAGGCGCAGAGCCGGGTCAAGGCGCTGGAGCGGATGGAGAAGATTGCGCCGGTCCTGGCCGACGCCGAATTCACCTTCGAGTTTCAGGAACCGGCCAATCTGCCCAACCCCATGCTATCGATGGTCGACACCGCAATTGGCTATCCGCCCGCCGAGGACTCGCCAACCGGTACGCCGCCCACGATCATCGTGCGTCACATTAACCGCTCTGTGCATGCCGGGCAGCGCATCGGCATCCTTGGTGCCAATGGCCAGGGCAAATCGACGCTGGTCAAGACCATTGCCCGAGCGCTAAAAGCGGTTAGTGGTGAAGTGACCGAAGGCAAGGGCCTCAACATCGGCTACTTCGCTCAGCAGGAACTCGACGTTCTGCGTCCCCAGGACACGCCACTCGAACACATGATGCGCATGGCCAAGGAAGCCATCGCCAGTGGCCGCAGCAATGTCCCCGGTCGCGAACAGGAGCTGCGCAACTTTCTCGGCACCTTCAATTTCAGTGGCGAAATGGTCAAGCAGACTGTTGGCACCATGAGCGGCGGCGAAAAGGCGCGGCTCGTACTGTGCATGATCGTCTGGCAACGCCCCAACCTGCTCCTGCTCGACGAACCAACCAACCATCTGGACCTCTCAACCCGCGAGGCGCTGAGCGTGGCGCTCAATGAATTCGAAGGTACCGTTATGCTCGTCAGCCATGATCGCGCCCTGTTGCGCGCCGTCTGTGACGAATTCTGGCTAGTCTCGCGCGGCGGCATCGCCCCCTTCGACGGCGACCTCGACGACTACCAGCGCTACCTGCTCAACGAGGCAAAACGGACCCGCGACGCAGGTTTGTAGGCGGCTGGCATCTTACTGTGCGCAAGACCTATATCAGCCTATAAAAATAATACTTTCGCAAATTAGAATATTCGAATATACAAAATCCGATTGCAAGACTACATTAGCACCTGCTAATGCTTCTTCGGCGGGACAAACCAAGACCCAACCGCCCGGCTTTCACCAAGCAGACTGCAGAAGAGAAGGCGGTTTTCGGTTTTGCTAAACACACATACACTTTAATTTCACCTGAGGATAACCAAATGAAAACAACATTCAAAGTTCTGGCTGCTTCCGTAGCCGTCATCGCCAGCAGCGTCGCTTTTGCTCAGCCGAATGGCCCGTTCAACGCCCAGCAGGCGCCGCAAGCGTACTCCGCTCAGCAGCAACAAGGCCCTCAGCAAGGCGGCAACTACGGCTATGCCCCTGGCTACTACAACAATGGCTACAACGGCTACAACAACGGTGGCTACAGCGACGGCCGTGGTTATGCTGATGGCCGTGGTTA
This sequence comes from Propionivibrio dicarboxylicus, assembly GCA_945902805.1. Classification (GTDB taxonomy): domain Bacteria; phylum Pseudomonadota; class Gammaproteobacteria; order Burkholderiales; family Rhodocyclaceae; genus CAMDMZ01. The sequence goes on from CAMDMZ010000018.1 coordinate 69,060, forward strand.
CGGCTCCGGTCGTGGTAACGGTTCCGGTCGTGGCAATGCCCGTGGCAACTTCGGCTTCAACATGGGCGGCGACATGAGCGGCGACGGCAACGGCTACACCAACGGCAATGGCAATGGTTGGGGCAACGGCAACAACGGCTACAACGGCCGCGGCTACAACGGCTGGTAATCCACTCAATCAACTCGGAGATATTCAATCATGGAAAACCAAACCACTGAAAACGTAGAGTTCGTCGCGTCCGAGGCAACTGCCCCGACCGTCGAGCCGAAGAAGACCCGTTTCGCTTCTGCAGTCGCCTTCGTCCAACGCACGCCGAAGTGGGCGATGATCACCGTACCGGTGTTGGCGATCGCTCTGCTCGCCTACAACGGCGGCTATCTGCAGAAGGCTGGCAGCAAGGCAAGCGAAGTTATCGCAGCAATGACCCCGTCGCTGGGCACCCCCGTCAGCGCCGAGGACAAGCTGACCGTAGCCCGCAGCGCTTTTGCCGCCGGTGACATCAAGGGTTCCATCGACGGTTATCGCGCGTTCATCGCCGCCAACCCGACTGACATCTCGGCACGTGGCGAACTGGGCAACGTTCTCTACACCGTTGGTGCCATCAACGAGGCGTCGCAAGCATTCTTCGAGACCGCCAACCTGGCGATCGAGCAGAATCAAATCGAAGTGGCTGAAGCGCTGCTTCCCGCCGTTAGCGAAGGCAACCCGATGCTCGCCAACGAATTGAACGACAAGCTGTTCGATCACCAAGTTCGCACCAATCTGTCCCAGCGTGCGCAACCGGTTCAGCAGCAGCAACAGCCTCAGCAGCAAGGTTAAGTTGTTTCCGAAAAGGCTCGGCGCCCTTCCTGGGCCGAGCCTTTGTTTGATCGCCGGCTGCCGTACCGCCGGCGTTTGTACTGGAGTCGAGAATGGATGCCTCTGAAGCACGCAAGCTGACCGAGATATACCTCCATCCGGATATTGACGCGATGGTTAAAACCATTGACGAACGGGTCGAAGAAGCTGCGCGCAACGGACAATGCCATATCACGAACCCGGAAGGTGATCATCACCGCGACGGCGTGCGATACCACCCGACACCCGAAGAACGACGCGCATTGCGGCGGCACTACGAAAGCCGCGGATTCAAATGGAACAACAACCCAAAGGCGGGGCATCCCTGTTGCCGAGGGTTGACTACGTTATCTTGGTAGTCTTCGGTTGCCGGTTTCCCCCGGCATCTTCAGTACGCTCACCAGGAAACACCGCTTAACAGCACCGAGCCGGCAAAATACCGGACCGAAAAGACCAACACTTTATTCTTTGTATCTCGTTACGGAGAAAGACAATGCAAGCACAAATGACAGCGACTTCGGCACCGCCCCGTGGACTATCGTTCCGCAGATTATTGTCGGTGATCTTTCTGCTGGCGTTGATTGCCGGCGCTTACTACGGCTACACCAAAGGCTGGTTCTCGCAGATGGCCTATCGCCTGAGCAACGCCATCACCTACACCATGCCGACCGTGACCCGCGCCATTGCCAAGCTGGGCGACGTTTTTTCGCCGCCCACGGATCACGCGGCCACCGTTCCTGTCAACACGGTGGCCACGAACGGCGCACCGGTGATGATGAATGATCCCGCCATGATCAATGGACCTGTCGCCATGAACGACCCGGCCATGATGCATGCGCCGATGATGGGCGACGCACCGGTTGCGCCGAATGCACCGTTCATGCCGCCACCGGCGCCGGTCATGCAAGACCCGATCATTGATGCGCGTGGCGCCTATGCCGCCGGCGATCTCAATGCAGCCATCGGGATTTATCGCAACTTGATCGCCAATACGCCGAACAACGTTGGCGCCTATGGCGAACTGGGTAATGTCTTCTACGCAGCCGGAATGTATGCCGAAGCCACCCACGCCTTCTACGACGCCGCTCGGCTCGCCATCAGCCAGAATCGCCTGGAAGTGGCCGAACACCTTCTACCGGTGGTGATGGAAGCCAACTCGATGCTGGCATCCCAGTTGCACGAGCAACTGGCGAATGCGCAAATGCAAGCTGCCAACGCCCAGATGCAAGCCGATCGCGCCCGCATGGCACAACCGATGCCCTACGAAATGCAAGCACCGGGAGCGCCTGACTATGCGCCGCAGTTCATGCAGCAGCCAATGCAGCAAATGCAGCAGCAACCCTACGCCTATCCGCAACCCTACTACCGTTAAGTTTGAGGCCCACCATGCGTCGTTCGTTCCTCTGGCTGGCCGGCGGCATCCTTGCGGCCACGCTTACATTGTCTGCCGTGGCACAACCGGTAGCGGGCGCTTCGTCAGCTCCCAGCCAGAAGCTCAACGACTGCAGCAAAGATTCCGACCCCAAGCTGTGCGAGGCCTACAACAAGGCTCTCGCCAGTTGCGGCAAGCCGCCTTCGCCGGATTTCAGCGACTGCATGGATGATCATGCGCCGCCGATGGACTGCACCAAGTCGCCGAACCCCACCCGTTGTACCAGTGCCCAAAAGGCCCGTGACGCCTGTCGCGGCAAACGCGGCGACGAACGTGCCAAGTGCATGCAAGACAAAATGCCGCAAGGCGGTGGCCCGGGCCAGCGGATTGAAGACTGCAGCAAGACGTCCGACCCCAAGATGTGCGACACCTACAACAAGGCAGTAAGTGCTTGTGGCCAGCCCAACAGCCCGGACTTCGGTGACTGCATGGACGACCACACACCGGCAATGGACTGCAGCAAATCGCCAAACCCAACCCTGTGCACCACGGCGCAAAAAGCCCGTGATGCCTGTCGTGGCAAGCGCGGCGGCGAACGCGCCAATTGCCTCCAGGAAAAGATGCCCCACACCGGCGGCGCCCAACGAATCGAGGACTGCAGCAAGACCCCCGACCCGAAAATGTGCGAAAGCTTCAACAAGGCCGTGGCCGCCTGCGCCAGCCTAGCCGGACCCGACCAACTGGCCTGCATGGAAGACCAGCGACCAGCGGTCGACTGCAGCAAGTTTTCCAATCCGGCGCAATGCAAAGCGACCGAGCAAGCGTTGCAGGCGTGTAAAGGCAAGCGCGGTCAGGAACGTAGCAAATGCATGCAAGAGCGCCTGGCACCCGCCCGCTGATCCATCAATTCGCTGCGATTCGGCATCGCTTTAACGCTTGCAACTGAGCCAATCTTGGTTCACCATCCTGGCAATCTTCGGACCGCATCCGGGGAGTTCGACAACTTTTTGGAGGTAGGTTTGATGTCAATGTATGTAAAACGAACCATCGGCAGTTCATTGATTGCAGCACTGGCGCTATCCGCTTCGCTCGCCGCCGCTCAGCCGTATGGTGGCAATCCGGGCTGGAACGCACAGCCTCAGGCGAATGAAGGCGGTTATGGCGCACCCTGGGGGCAGCAAGTTGAGCAGAATTCGCCCTCCGCCCTATTACGTGAGGGTGTCGAAAAGCTGACCCGTATTCTCCAGAGTCGCCCCAGCCGTGGCGCCTTGACCAGCTTTATCGATACAGAAATCGCTCCATGGTTCGATTTCGACTTCATGGCCGCATCCGCTGCTGGTCGGCGTTTTCAATACATGAACGAAGCACAGCAAGACGATGTGGCCGCTCGCATTCGCCACAACTTCCTCGACCGCATGGTGCAAAAGCTTGCCCAGTACAGTTCGCAGCGCGCGGCTTTCCTGCCCGCACGTGCCGATGGCCCGGGCCAGATGACACTGCCGGTAGCGATCGAGAATCAGGGCGGCTATCCGTCACAGCTCGAGTTTCACATGCGCCTGACCGAAAATGGCTGGCGCGTCGTTGACGTATCGGCAAACGGCATGAGCGCCCTGCTCCACTATCGCCAAAACTTCAATGAACTGATGGGTCAGCGTCGTTACTGAAGAGCCAAATAGTTACCGATAGCCGCCACCAGTAGCGGCACCGCACGATGGGCGAACCGACATTCGGTTCGCTTTTTTTTCGTCGCTAGGATTTGAAATTCCGCCATGCCGCCACCGCCGCCGGTATCTCGCCGACGGCCGCAAAACAGCTGATTCCCGGCAGGTGTTTCGCATGTCGTGCCAGGTTGCCGCCGCCGACCCAGATTTCAGTTTCGCCCGTGAGCCCACCTCGCAACTCCAGCAAAGCGTCACGCGCCTTGCGCCACGGATAAGCGCTGGAAAATGACAGCGCGACGATATCGATGGTCGTGCTCTGCACCGCGCCGATGATGTCGCTGATTGGCGTTTGGGCGCCAAGCGAAAGACACCAGGCACCTTCGGCGGCGAGCAAAGCCTCGGCCATCAGCAAACCGAGCACGTGTTCTTCGTCCTTGAGCGTCGTTAGCAACACCTGCGGTCGCGCATTTGAGCGGGGCAAGCTCTGAATCGCCGCCCGCAACTGGTTTTGCATCAGTTCCGTATATAAGTGCTCTTCAAACACCCGAATTTCACCCGCCACCCAAGCCTCGCCAATCCGGCGATTCAACTCCGGCACGGTGTCGCAGACAAAGCGCTGAACACCCTCGCGGGCTATCCGTTGCGCCAGATCGTAACGCAATAACTCCGCCTGCCCCGAGCGCAACCGATCGATCAGCCAATCCGGCGCCGTCTCGCCAGCGCCGACTTTTTCAGCCACTGACTCCCTGCTTTCAAGTTGCCGCTGCAAGTCAGCCACATTGTCGGCCATCAGTTTGCCCGGACGCAGCCCCTGATCCATGAGGCGCTTGATCAGACGCAAGCGATCGACCTGCTCAGGCGGATACCAGCGCTCCCCTAAGGCGTCACGGTCCGGCTGCGGAAAGCCATAGCGACGCTCCCAGACGCGCAAGGTGTCCTTGCCAATACCGGTGTCGCGCTCCACTGCAGCAATGCCGCAGCCCCCCGGAGACTTCGCCATTTGAGTCATTGCCTCTTCAGAATTCATTCATTTTTGTCCATGACAAAATAGTTGACATGACTTACCTAAAACGATACTGTAGCGAAACAGTCAAGTTTTGTCCAGGACATTGAAAGCCCGAAAAATGAAATTGAAATCCAGTTTGATCGTTCTGCTGCTGGCCCTGAACCACGTTCCCGCGTGGGCGACAGATGCCTGCCCCGCCTTACTCAAGCATACGTTCGCACGCCTGCAAGACGACGTTGCGCAGCCGCTGTGCCAGTACCAGGGGAAAGTCCTGCTGGTGGTCAATACCGCGAGCTTTTGCGGCTTCACCGGCCAATACGAGGGGCTGGAAAAGCTCTACGCCAAGTACAAAGATCGCGGCCTGGTCGTGGTTGGCTTTCCTTCCAACGACTTTGGCGATCAGGAACCGGGCAGCAACAAGGAAATTGCTGACTTTTGTCGCCTCACCTACGGCATCCGCTTTCCCATGATGTCCAAGACAGACATCGCCGCGCCAAAGACTCATCCGTTTTTTCAGCAGTTGATCACTGCCACCGATACGCGGCCGAAATGGAATTTCCACAAGTATTTGATCGATCGCAGCGGCACGCGCGTCGAAAGTTTCAGCACCCTGACCAGTCCCGAGAGCGGCAGCCTGATCGCCGCGATTGAGAAACGACTGGCGGAAAAACCCTAAGCGCCCCCACCCCACCGTCGACAGGAGATTTTCATGAATGCCCCCGATCGCTTTTTCCTTTCCGCCACCCGGTCGGCCGCGCTGCCCGATATCCAGGCCAGCGTCGATCATCGTCAATTGGCGATCCAGCAGGTCGGTGTCAAGGGGCTACGCTACCCGCTGAACCTGGTTGATCATTTGGGCAATCCCCACCCTACCGTCGCTACGCTGGCCATGAATGTGGCCTTGCCGCCGGAGGTGAAAGGAACCCACATGTCGCGCTTCGTCGAGATTCTCGAGCGTCCGCGCGAGGCACTGAGCTTGAACGGACTGCGTCGCATGTTTGAAGAAATGCTGAGCCACCTGCAAGCCGATGCCGGCCGTATCGAACTGAAATTCCCCTATTTCATTCGCAAGCAGGCGCCTGTTTCCGGGGTCGAAAGTCTGCTCGACATCGATGCCGGGATAGTTGTATCGCGATTGGCCCACGGTCCGATCGAGACCGAACTGACCGTTGTCGTCGCCGCCACTAGCCTTTGCCCATGTTCGAAGAAGATTTCCGCATACGGCGCCCACAACCAGCGCTCGCATCTGACCCTCCGCGCGCGCTTGATCGACGACATGAGCATCGAACAACTGGTGCGGATTGCTGAAGACGAAGCCTCATGCGAAGTCTTTGGCCTTCTCAAACGCCCAGACGAAAAGTGGGTGACCGAACGTGCCTACGACAATCCCAAGTTTGTCGAAGACCTGGTGCGCGATATCGCCCTGCGCCTGCGGGCCGATCCCCGCATCGCCGACTGGACAGTCGAATCGGAGAACTTCGAGTCGATCCACAATCACTCTGCCTACGCCCTGATCGAAGGATGCAACGATCATGGCGCGTAAGCGGATTGCCGTCGTCGGCGCCGGGATATCCGGCCTTGCCGCCGCCTGGTTGCTGGCGCGCAACTATGAAGTGACGCTCTTCGAAGCCGGCGCCTACCTTGGCGGCCATACGCACACGGTTGACGTCACCCTGGACGGCATCACTCACCCGGTCGATACCGGCTTCCTGGTTTGCAACCGGCGTACCTACCCGAACCTCACCGCGATGTTTGCGACCCTGGGCGTGACAACGGTCGACAGCGACATGTCGTTCGCCGTCAGCCTGCTGAAACCTGACCTGGAATGGGCTGGTTCGAGCATCGCCACCCTGTTTGCGCAGAAACGCAACCTTGCCCGGCCCGGGTTCTGGCGCATGTTGCAAGACCTCCTACGCTTCAATCGCGAGACCAATGCGTCGACACTACCAGACGAGACCCTGGGCAGCTACCTGGTCCGCCAGCGTTACAGCGCCGAGTTCCGTGACTGGTATCTGTTGCCGATGGCGGCGGCCATCTGGTCCGCGGCGACCCAGACGATCCTTGATTACCCCCTCCAAACCTTTGTCCGCTTTTGCCGGAATCACGGCTTGTTGCAAGTCTTCGATCGTCCGCAATGGATGACCATCAAGGGCGGCGGCCGTGATTATGTGGAACGAATTGCGGCCAGACTGGAGGATGTGCGCCTGGCAACCCCGGTACAACAGGTCTTGCCAGATGCCGATGGTGTATGGCTGACACTGCCGGGCGGCACACGCGAACGCTTTGATCAGGCGGTGATGGCCTGTCATTCCGATCAGGTGCTAAGTCTGCTCGGTGACCGGGCCAGCGAAGACGAGCGGGCTTTGCTCGGCACCATCCGCTACCAACCCAATCGCGCCGTATTGCATACCGACCCATCCCTGCTGCCGCGCGACGAACGCGTCTGGTCGGCGTGGAACTACATGGCCGGCGAAAGCACACAAGGCGACCACTCGGTCAGCGTGTCCTATCTGATCAATCGCCTGCAACCGCTGCCTTTCAAGAAGCCGATCATCGTCTCGCTGAATCCGCATCGCGAGCCGGCCGCCAAGCATGTCATCGGCGATTACGACTACGCGCATCCGCTGTTCGACCAGGCGGCGGTTCACGCCCAGTCTCTGCTACCGCAAATCCAGGGCAAACGTCGCCTATGGTTCTGCGGTGCCTGGAGTGGCTACGGCTTCCATGAGGACGGTCTGAAGTCAGCCCTGACGGTGGTCAATAGCCTTGGCATTCAGGCGCCGTGGCAAATTGATTTCGCCCTCGGCCACACCAACGCCGACCAGGCCGCGTAAGCAAATGGTCCCCTTGCTCTGCCAGGGTCGGGTCATGCACGCTCGCTTGCCGTCACCAGCGAGCGCGGTGGCCAATCACTTCAGCTATCCGCTGTTTTTCATCGCGCTGCCCTTATCACACCTGACGACCGTAACCAACCGCTGGTTCAGGATCGATCGCCGCGCCCCGCTGGCACTTTACGGCGCTGATCACGGCCCGCGCGACAACTCGTCGTTGCTGCCATGGATACGCAATCTGCTGGCCGCTGAAGGCATCACCACCGCCGACGGTGAAGTGGTGTTGCAAGCCTTCCCACGCGTGTTCGGGATGGTTTTCAATCCGGTCAGCTTCTGGTTCTGCCACGATCGCGACGGCAACTTGCGTGCGGTACTCGCCGAAGTTAACAATACCTTTGGAGAACGTCACAACTATCTGGTGGCGCATCCGGACCAACGCCCCATCCTCGCCGACGACCGCCTGTCGGCACGCAAGGTATTCCACGTCTCGCCCTTTTATCCGGTGGTCGGCGAATATCGTTTCCGCTTCCAACTTTCGGCGCAACGGCGGCGCGTTGACATCGACTACTTCCAGGACGGACAGCGCGTACTCGTGACCGCTGTCGAAGGTAAGGTGGAAACGCTTGACTCGGCGAGTGCCCGGCGTGCCGCGCTGCGCTTTCCCTTGCTCGCCATCGGCATCGTCGTCCGCATCCATTGGCAGGCCTTACGTCTGGCGCTGCGCCGCGTCCAGTTTTTCCGCAAACCCCAACCCCCACTGCAGGAGACCACACGATGAATGCTTTCGCCAGTTCGCTCCGCCTCCCCTTGCGAAAAAAGACCACCCCCGCCGCTGGCCAGGACGTGCCCGCCGCCACCCGTACCGTGCTGGCCTTGCTGCAGCAAATCCAGGGTGGCAGCGTGCAGATCCAACTGCCCGCCGGCGAATCGATGCTGTTTGGCCACGGCGAAGTACGCGCCGACCTGGTAGTCCATGATCAGCGCGTATTTGAACGCGTCCTGGGTGAGGGCGACATCGGTTTCGGCGAAGCCTACATCGACGGTGATTGGGAAAGCAGCGACCCGGCCGCGCTCCTTGTGTTGCTGGCCGAAAATCGCGAAGTGCTGGCGCGTGCCGTGCAGGGACGCTGGTGGGACGTCTTGCGTCATCGCCTGCGCCACATGACGCGCAGCAACACACGAGCGGGCTCGCGGCGCAACATCCTCGCGCACTATGATCTTGGGAACGATTTCTATCGCCTGTGGCTCGATCCATCGATGACCTACTCGGCCGCGCTGTTTGGCGAGGCCACACAGATGAATTTGGAGCAGGCGCAGCGCACCAAGTATCTGCACTTGCTCGACCGTCTGGACCCGAAACCGGGCGACACGATTCTGGAAGTCGGTTGCGGCTGGGGCGGCTTTGCTGAAGTGGCGGCACAAGAATACGGGTGCCGTATCCATGGCATTACCCTGTCGCCAGCGCAACTGGCGTATGCCCAGGAAAGGGCGCGCAACGGCGGCTGGTCCGATCAGGCGGAGTTCACCCTGACCGATTATCGCGACGTCCATCGTAGCGGCCGCGAATATGACCACATTGTTTCGATCGAGATGTTCGAAGCCGTCGGCGAACGCTTCTGGCCCGGCTACTTCAAGCAACTGAAGCGCGTCTTGCGCCCGCGCGGCCGTGCCGTGATCCAGACCATCACGATTGCCGACGAGCGCTTTCGTGCCTACCGCCGTGGCACCGATTTCATCCAGCGCCACATCTTCCCCGGTGGCATGTTGCCTTCGCCCAAGGTCTTCGAGCGCCGTGCCGCCAGCGCCGACTTTTTGGTCGCCGATCGCTACGCCTTCGGCATCGATTACGCACGGACCCTGGAGGCCTGGCATCAGCGTTTCGAGCACGCCTGGCCGCAAGTTGAGGCCTTGGGCTTTGATGCGCGTTTCCATCGGTTGTGGCGCTTCTACCTGGCGTACTGCGAAGCCGGCTTTCGCTCCGGCGCCACCGATGTTTATCACTACGTGCTCGAGAAGCGATGAGCGCGAGACCGCGCCACCTTTTGCTGGCGGCCCTGTTGTGCTGGGCCGGCGCGGCTTGGGCGGCAGTACCGGATGGCTGGCGGCTGGTCGGCACCGGGGAAATGCGCTGGTTTGGTTTCAAGCTCTACGATGCCCGACTCTGGGCGCCGGAAACTCCGACCGCTGACACGATTCTGGAAAGCGCGTTCGCACTGGAGTTGCGGTATGCGCGCGAGATTCCATCGCAACGCCTGGTCGACGCGAGCATCGAAGAAATCGAACGCCTGGGTGCGATTCCGGCGAAACACCTGGTGGCGTGGCGACAAACCCTAACCCGGATATTTCCCGACGTCCGCTCCGGCGAAACCATCATTGGCGTGCACCATCCCGAACGCGGTGCCGAGTTTTTTCATCAGGGTCAACTCACCGGGCGCATCGCCGACAACAGCTTTGCCCGCAGATTCTTTGCTATCTGGCTCGATCCACGAACGCGCGAGCCAGATTTGCGGGCGCGCCTGCTGGGAGCAAGCTAAGGTGCGCAACGGGCAATTGCTAGCCTATGGCGCACTGGGGTTTCCGCTGGCCTTCGCGGCGCTCCCGCTGTATGTGCATGTACCGCGCCTGTACGCCGAATCATTCGGCTTCTCGCTTGGACTGGTCGGCGCTGTCCTGCTGCTGGTGCGCCTCGCCGATGCCGTGATAGATCCCTGGCTCGGCCGCTGGAGCGATCAGGCCAGTGCCGGCAATCCAAGCCACGGTCGGCGTCCGCAAATCATTCGGGCACTGCCTCTGCTGGGCGGCGGACTGCTGCTGTTGCTCACGCCGCCGCCAGACGCCAGCATTCTCTGGCTGGTCGTTGCGCTGGTGGTTACTTTCCTTGGCTTCAGCATCATCACGATCAATTACCACGCCTGGGGCGCCGAAATCGCCGCCAGCGATCACCCACGGACGCAGGTGACGGCCGCGCGGGAAGGCTTTTCTCTGGCGGGCGTGGTGTTTGCGGCGGCCTTGCCAACCGTGCTCGGTAACCTGGGCAATCCCGCAGCCGACAGCAACGAATTCGTCCTCGGCCTGCAGCGCACGGCTTGGCTATTCATTCCCGTCCTGGCAATTGCCGCACTGATTACATTAACCCGTGCACCACGGACGACGGCAGGGGCGCCGCCCGCCATGGCTTCGCTCACGGCACCGCTGTTTGACCCGGTGTATTCACGACTGCTCCTGATACTCGGCGCCAGCGGCATTGCCGCCGCCATTCCTGCCACGCTGGTGCTGTTTTACATCGCCGATGTGTTGCAACTGGCGGCATGGCAGGGCGCCTTCCTGGCACTTTACTTCGTCGCCGGCGCTGCCACCTTGCCGCTGTGGGTCTGGCATGCGCGGCGCTATGGCAAAGTAGCCAGCTGGGCTTGCTCGATGGCGCTGGCGATTCTCAGCTTTGTCTGGGCGTTCACCCTCGGCCCCGGCGATGGTCTCGCCTTCGCTGCCATTTGTGCGTTCAGTGGCATGGCGCTCGGTGCCGAACTGGCCGTACCACCGGCCATACTGGCTGATCGACTGGCACGACTGGCTGGTCAGGGAGGCGCCAGCAATTCGGCCGGGAGTTACTTCGGACTGTGGAATTTTGTCACCAAGCTGAACCTTGCCCTGGCCGCCGGCATCGCCTTGCCGCTGGTCAGTCTGGCTGGCTATAAAGTCGGTACTGGCGGGACGGCGGCTGTTGATATCGTCGCCGATGAACAAGGCCTGATGGCGCTTGCGCTGGTGTATGGCTTGCTGCCGGCCGTGATCAAGATCGGCGCACTGATTCTGTTATGGCGCTGGCGCCACCATTTTGCGGAGACGAAACCATGAGAAGGCTTTTTCTGCTGTTGTGTACTTCCTTGCTCCTGACAGCCTGTGCCGGAATCGAAGTCGGGCGTTATCAGAGCGAAAAGCCGTCGCTCGACTTGCGCCGATACTTCGCCGGCACGATCGATGGCTGGGGCATGTTCCAGGATCGTTCCGGTGCGGTCATCAAACGTTTCCATGTCAAGATCGACGCACAGTGGAAGGGCGAGACGGGAACACTCGATGAGGATTTCACCTGGTCCGACGGCAGCCGCAGTAAGCGCGTTTGGACCTTGACCGATCTCGGCGGTGGACGTTGGCGCGGTAGCGCCGCCGATGTCGTCGGTGGTGCCGAGGGTGAAGCGGCAGGGAACGCTTTGCACTGGCGCTATGTGCTGGCACTGCCGGTGGACGACCGCGTGATCCATGTCGACATGGATGACTGGATGTTCATGATCGATGACGAGGTGATGTTGAATCGCACCGTGATGAGCAAGTTCGGCCTACGCTTGGGCGAAATCACCCTTTCTTTCCGCAAACGACCATGAGCAATCCAACCATCTCTGACTGGACCGGGCGTCGCGTCTGGATACTTGGCGCGTCGTCGGGCATTGGCGCCGCACTGGCACGCGAATTGGCCGCACGCGGCGCTCGGGTGGCGGTCTCGGCGCGCCGACGCAGTGCGCTGCAAGCGCTAGCCAAGGAACTTCCACACGGTCTGGCATTGACGTGTGATGCCAGTGATCCGCAGCAGATCGCCACCGTCGCCGCAAAACTCCAGGCCCAATGGGGCGGTATCGACATGGCCATCTATGCCGCTGGAGTTTGGTATCCGATGGATGCGACGGAACTCGGCGCCGAGGCCATCGACGCCATCAACGCCACACTCGACATCAACTTGCGTGGCGCCATGCACTTCGCCGCCACGCTGATTCCACTGTTACGCGAAGCCGGCGCAGGAAGTCTGGCCTTTATCGGCAGTGTCGCCGGCTATCGCGCCCTGCCACGCGCAGTGGTCTATGGCACCAGCAAGGCCGCACTGGCCTACTTCGCCGCCACGCTGCACTTGGAGCTGACGCCCACCGGCATCGGCGTTTATCTGGTGAGCCCGGGCTTTGTCGATACACCGATGACAGTCAGCAATGATTTCCCTATGCCAGCGATGATTCCGCCCGAACAGGCCGCAAAAGAGATCGTGGCCGGGTTTGCCAGCGGTGATTTCGAAATTCATTTCCCCAAGCGCCTGACGCGACCCATGCGCTGGGCGCGGATGCTGCCGGACGGACTGTACTTTCCACTGGTGCGTAAATTGACAAGCGCGACACGAAAATGACCGCGACCAACGTACCTCACGTCGATGCCCTGGTGGCTTTCTATGAAACCTTGTCAGCCGCGAGTGTGGCCCGCTTGCCGGAATTCTATGCACAGGATGCGGCGTTCAAGGACCCGTTCAACGAGGTCCGCGGTGTCGACGCCATCGCACGCATCTTTCGCCACATGTTCATCCAGGTCGCCGAACCCCGTTTCGTTATCACTGGACGATTTACCGGCGATGATGGTGCGATGCTGCTCTGGGAGTTTTACTTTCGCACCCACGGGCCTCTTGCCCAAGCACTGTGCTTGCGCGGAGCGACGCATCTGCGCTTCGACGCAGACGGCCGTGTGATTCTGCATCGTGACTACTGGGACGCCGCCGAGGAACTGTATGCCAAGCTGCCGGTGCTGGGGCTACTGATGCGCGGCCTGCAGCGAATGGCACGCGCCTGAGTAGCACCCGCCCGGCGAGATTTCGAGCTCACCAGCTAAACGGCGCAAAACCATTTCCCGGCCCGAAGTTGTTGCCACCCCAGGGACCACCGCTCCATGGGCCGTTGTTCCACGGACTGCCCCATCGATCGCCACCCCAAGGGCCACAATTCCAGGGACTACCTCCCCAGGGACCACTACTCCACGGACTACCGCCCCATGGACTTCCACCCCATGGACTTCCACCCCATGGACTGCCGCCCCAAGGACTACCACCCCACGGACTGCCGAAACCCAGCGGGCTGCCAAGACCGAACGGGCCGCCAAAGAATGCCTCTGCTGGTTGCGACAAGGACACCAGAGTTGTCCCCAGCAGGATTGATGCGATCACTACTGATCGTTTAATCATCACTCACTCCAGAAAGTTGATTTGGCCAGACGTCGACGGTTGTCGGCGCGTGGCTGGCTAAGGTGCACGGCGAAACAATGCCGTCACAATAACCAGCCAAACGACGGCGCCTTACCAGTTGCGCCAACCGGGTCCACCGCCCCAACCGTTATTGCCCCAGCCGCCACCGTCGTAGCGATTGTCGCCCCAACCAGAGGCGTCGCCGTCCATGTCGCCACCCATGTTGAAGCCAAAGTTGCCACGAGCGGAACCACGGCCACTACCCCGGCCGGAGCCGTAGCCACGGCCATAACCGCGACCGTAGCCATAGCCGTCGTAATAGTTGTCATAGTAGCCAGGGCCACCCCAATTTCCGGGACCGGGGCCACCGTAGTAACCCGGACCGCCGCCGTAGTAGCCTGGGCCGCCCCAGTTGCCTGGCGGGCCGTAATAGCCACCCACAGGCGCCTGATTCATATTCTGGTTAGCCGGCGCTACCGGTTGAGATTTGCCCGAGGACACATTGGGCGCCATGTAAGGGCCTGGCGGCGGTAGCGGCGTTGCGGCAGCCGCCATTCCGATAGCACCTAGACTCAGTGCGGTTGCCAAGGCGATTGTTTTCACGTTGAATGGCTTAAGCATCAAGATCTCCTCAATTTAAGTAGACACAACATAGCTAGCGCAAGAAGCGTTGTTGCACGAGTGATGCTTCCTGCCGATCACCCGCCGGACGCATCTTGGGCGCGAACGGCTGGCGTCCGAAAATTCTTACTCAAATCGGGAAAGCTTGCAAGACCGGCGAGCGGATTCCGTAGCGACGGGCCGTCGCGGTCACCTCAACGAAGGCTTACTTCTTGGGCGTCGGTGTCGCGGTCGCCGTCGGGGCAGGACTCGGCATATCGGATTTTTTCGCCTGATCCGCGCCGATGATCTCGAACACGCGGACGACCTTTTGCACGCCGCCGGTCGTGCGGGCAATTTCGACAGCCGCATTGGCTTCCGCCTGGGTGACCAGACCCAGCAGGAAAACGACGCCGGCTTCGGTGACTACCTTGACATGATTGGCAGAGAACTTGTTGGCGTCCACAAAGCGCGCCTTCACCTTTGAGGTGATGTAGGTATCGTTGCTGCGACCGCCAAAACTGGACGCACCCGCAAGCGCCAATTCATTGCTGATCGATTTCACGTTGGGCGCCAGGCTGGCAATCTTCTCGACTTCCGCCTTGGTTGCGGCATCCGGCACTTCGCCAGTGAGCAGCACCATGCGGTTGTAGCTGGTGGCATTCACGTGCACCTTTTCCCCGAACTGTTCGCGAACCCGATTACCGATGCGGATCTCGATGCCTTCGTCGGTCAGGTAGGTTTCCGAAATACGCCGATCCGAGAGGACCAGGGCGCCGGCACCAGCACTCACGGCAACGGCACCGAAACAGCCGGCGAGGACGGGAATCAGAGCGGTAAGTGCGACAACAGTACGTAATTTCATTCGGTTTCTCCCAGTAAAAGGGCGTCAATGCCATCGCAAAGACAATGAATGCATACCAGATGAACCTCCTGGATGCGGGCTGTGCGCTCAGCAGGAACGCACAGATGAATATCTTCAGGGGCCAGCAATGCAGCCATCTTGCCGCCGCCCTTGCCGGTCAAGGCCACGACGCGCATACCTTTGGCCTGTGCGACCTTGATCGCCTGGATCACATTGGGCGAGTTACCCGAGGTCGAAATCGCCAACAGCACATCGCCTGCGCGACCGAGCCCACGCACTTGCTTGGCAAAAACCTCGTCGTAGTGGTAATCGTTGGCAATCGAGGTCAGCGTCGAAGTATCGGTGGTCAACGCGATGGCGGCGAGTGGCGGGCGTTCCTTTTCGAAGCGATTCAGCAACTCGGCGGCAAAGTGCTGCGAATCGGCTGCCGAACCGCCGTTGCCGCAGGCCATGATCTTGCCGTCGTGGCGCAGTGCGTGGTGCATCAGGCGCACTGCTGCCTCGATTGGCCCGGCCATGGCAGCCATGGCCGCTTGCTTAGCGGCGATACTTTCGGCGAACTGGCTATGGATACGAGCGGAAAGCGACATGGCAACAGAAACTCCAGATTGAGCCGTGAGCATACCGGCTGGACCGCCGCGCAGGCGGGTGAAAAAGCGGCGCTAGAGCACCACAAATACTTCGATCAGCACACGTTGCCACGGGTTTCGGTGCTCGCGCAAACGGGCAATGCGCGCCGCCACCGCTTCGCCGCCATCCATCGCGGCCGCCACGGCTCGGTTTTCCTTGCGCGGCAGATACCCGAGCATCTGACCACGCCATTCAACCCGTACCGCGTTGGCGTCATGAGGGTTTCTTGGTTCCCGTACCAGGCTCAACGCATCATCCTCAGCCAGTTGCCCCCACAGCGCGGCGCCCGAATGGTACTGGAAGCCGGCCAGCGGCGAACTTTGCACGAGGATGCGCACCTCGGTGGCCTGCACAGCTAGGCTGAGACAAAACAGCAGACTAATCAGCAGTAAACGCCGCACGCAGCCACTCCAGACGATCACCGTCGATCAACACGGCATCGAAACGACAAGGGACTTCGCCATGTTGCAGCAGCCAATGTCGCGCCGCCAGAATCAACCGGCGCTGCTTGGCCGATGTGATGCTGGCCGCAGCACCACCAAAGCCCGAACCACCACCACCGCGACGATAACGCACCTCGACAAACACCGTCATGACGCCGTCGCGACAGATCAGATCGATCTCACCGCCCTTGACGCGAAAATTGCGCTCGACGACCCTCACGCCATGACGCGCCAGATAATCGGCGGCGAGCGCTTCACCGGCATCGCCGCTTAGCTGTTTCGCGGTGCGTGGCGGCATAGAATGGACGACATGCAAAAAGACATCATGGCGCCCGCATTGTATGTGGTCGCCACACCGATCGGAAATCTGGGCGACATTTCGCTGCGCGCCCTGGAGTTGCTGCGTGTGGCCGATGTCGTCGCCTGCGAAGACACGCGCCATGCCCGCCATCTACTTGATCACCACGATATCAAGGCGCCGCTGCTGGCAGTGCATCAGCACAACGAGCAACAGGCCGCCGCCAAGCTGCTCGAGGCCATCGGCCAAGGCAAGCGCGTCGCGCTGATCTCGGACGCTGGCACACCTGGCGTTTCCGATCCCGGTGCCCGCACTGTTGCGGCGGTACGCGCAGCGGGCCATCGCGTGGTGCCGATTCCGGGGGCCAGCGCGGCGATCACGGCGCTCTCGGCCTCGGGTCTCACAGATGAGCAGTTTCACTTTGTGGGCTTCCTGCCGGCAAAAGTCGGTGCTCGCAGGACGGCGCTCGAGAAACTGGCGACCATCGAGGCGGCGCTGGTGTTCTACGAAGCCCCGCATCGCGTGGTTGAAACCGTCGATGACTTGCTGGCCGGGCTTGGCGGCGAACGCGAAATCGTGATTGCCCGCGAACTGACCAAGCTGTTTGAACAAATCGTGCGCCTGCCGCTGGCCGAGGCCCCGGCCTGGTTGGCGGCGGATAGCAATCATCAACGTGGCGAATTTGTCCTCATCGTCGCCGGCCCCGCGCCGCGCGAAGGCCTGGATGCCGAGGCCGAGCGCGTGCTGAAAACCCTGCTCGCCGAATTGCCCACCAAACAAGCTGCCAAGCTTGCTGCCGAGATCACCGGCGTAGGCAAGAACGAGCTGTATCAGCGGGCCGTGGCGCTGAAGAACGAAACTCTATAATCCGCAATCATGGACACCTTGAACATCACCCGCCCCGACGACTGGCATTTGCATTTGCGCGATGATGCGGCGCTTGCCGCCGTGGTCGGCGATACCGCGAGGCGCTTCGCCCGCGCCATCGTCATGCCCAATCTCAAGCCGCCGGTCACTACCGTGGCGCAGGCCGCCGCCTACCGCGCACGCATTCTCGCGGCGGTGCCGGCAGGCATGCGCTTCGAGCCGCTGATGACGCTCTACCTGACCGACAACATGCCCGCCACGGAAATCGACGCCGCCAAGGCGAGCGGTTTCGTGCACGCGGTGAAACTCTACCCGGCCGGCGCGACGACCAATTCCGACGCGGGTGTCAGCAACCTGAAAAAATGCGCGGCAACCCTTGCGCGGATGGAACAACTCGGCGTACCACTGCTGGTGCACGGCGAGGTCACCGATCCGGCGGTGGATGTCTTCGATCGTGAAGCGGTGTTCATCGACACTGTGCTGCTACCGCTCTTGCGCGACTTCCCGAGCCTCAGGTTGGTGCTTGAACACATCACGACCAAGGACGGTATCGACTTCGTCATGGCGCAGGGAAACCAGGTTGCCGGCACCTTGACGGCGCATCACCTGCTTCTCAATCGCAATGCGATTTTTGCCGGTGGCATCCGGCCGCATCATTACTGCCTGCCCGTGCTGAAGCGCGAAACCCATCGTCAGGCGCTGCTTGCAGCCGCCGTTTCCGGCAGCCCGAAGTTTTTCCTCGGCACCGATTCCGCTCCGCACGCCAAGAGCACCAAGGAAGCACCCTGTGGCTGTGCCGGCTGCTATACGGCACACGCCGGCATCGAGCTGTATGCGGAAGCCTTCGACGCCGCCGGCGCGCTCGACAAGCTGGAAGGCTTCGCCAGCCATTTCGGCGCCGATTACTACGGTCTGCCGCGCAATGCCGAGCGCATCACATTGGCCCGTTCGGCCTGGCAAGTCCCCACGCAACTCGCTTACGTTGGCGGCGATCCTCTGGTGCCCTTGCGTGCCGGTGAAAGCATCGCCTGGCGCCTGGAGAATTGATCATGATGCTGCGCATGCTTTCACTTGGAATAGCGTCTCTCGCCGCCCTGGCTGGCTGCGGCAGCCAACAGGTCGGCTACCAGATCACAGACCGCAACCATTCCCTGTCCGTCACCCGCGAGCAGCAATATCCGGGGTCCGACTGGGCCAACCATGTCATCGTCACCCGCTTCCCGGAATGCCAGCGCCGCTACAAATTGAAAGACTCGACCAGTGACAGTTTCAAGCTCGACGTCTATCTGGTCGAGCCGCAGGTCTACATTCTCAATCACGCCAAACGCTGGTATATCGCCGAAACCAAGGCCTGCCAATGGCAACAGTACGACGAACCGCCACCCGAACCGGGCACGCTGGTTGGCACCTTCCAGACCAAGGGCGATCAACTGACCTGGATCGACAAGGCCGAGAAGAAGGGCGAATAGCCCGGTTTCCTCGTCGTAGCCGCCGCAACGTACCCGGCGATTAACAGAACTCGTGACACCGCCACCCCTTTCGCTCTACAACGCGTTGGCCGCCGCGCGCGCACTGGTCACCGGCAGTGGCGCCCCTTTGCGTTTCGTCGCCCCCGATGCCAACCCGATGGCCTATGAAGAACGCGCCTACCATCTGGGCGAAGTCATCACCCGCCTGGACAATTGGCACGACGCCTATAACGCCGACGTCTGGCTGGAGTATCCACGCGCCAAAGCGACGCTCAACCGGCTGCATTTCGATGCCTTCACCGCCCTGCGTGCAAAGGGTGAAGCCGCGCGCGGCCGCGTGCGGGACCGCCTGACTCAGTTAGATGAATGCGGCGTCATTCTGGCGGGAATACCCGATTCATTGTGGGCGGCGCTACGCGCGCATCGCTGGCGCGAGGTATTCGTCGATCGTCGCACCGAATTGCTCGCCAGCACCCGTTTCCTGTTTTTTGGCCACGCCAGTCGCGATGCCTTGCGCGCACCGTTTTTTGGTCTTTGCGGCAAGGTACTGCGCACGGAAGCAGACGGAAGCGACCTGACCGCCGTCGACAGCGAACTCGAGCGCCGTCTCGCCAGCGCCGACTTTTCAGAGCGCTGGCCGGTGCTGCCCTTGCTTGGAATTCCGGGGCTTACCGCCGAAAACGAAGACCCTGCGTATTACGACGACACCCGGCAGTTCCGCCCACCACGTACAATGTCTGCGGGAAGTTCGCCAGACAGTCGCTGATTTGCTGCGCAAGCAGTGGGTTGGAGGAAAGTCCGGGCTCCATAGAGCAGGATGCCGGCTAACGGCCGGGCATTGTAAGGTGACGGAAAGTGCAACAGAAAGATACCGCCTACGTTCGCAATTCGTAATTTGTGTTGCGAGCCGGCAAGGGTGAAATGGTGGGGTAAGAGCCCACCGCGTTTCTGGTAACAGAAACGGCACGGCAAACCCCATCCGGAGCAAGGCCAAATAAGGGCGCTATGACGTGGCTCGCGTCGCGTCCGGGTAGGCTGCATCAGGCCGTCAGTAATGGCGGTCGCAGAGGAATGACTGTCCACGACAGAACCCGGCTTATCGGCGGACTTCCCACCTCCGATACGTCATTGCACGGCAGACTTCTTGCAATTTGCAATAATCCGCCCCATGAATCCAGTTTTCGCTCAACAATTTGCCCAGGACATCGAACTGCTCGCCTTTCAGGCGTATCGGTTCTTCATGCTGTCAGTTTTCGATGATCCGGCAATCCTGGCCCTGGCCTTCTGCTAAGCCGATGAAACGCGTTGCCACCTGGATCCTTGTCGCGCTCTGGATGCTGGAAGAGCTCCTCTGGGACAGCCTCAACTGGATCGAGGACAAAATTGCGTTCCTCTCCCTGGTACGAAAACTCGAACGCTGGGTCGCGCAACGTACGCCATGGCAGGCTGCTGCACTGATGCTGACGCCGGCAGCCGCGCTGGTGCCGGTCAAGATAATCGGACTCTGGCTCCTGACCAACGGGCACTCGCTGGCCGGGATCGGCACCATTCTGGTGGCCAAGATCATCGGCACGGCGATCGTGGCACGGATTTATCGTCTGTGCCAAGCGGCGCTACTCAGTTTGCCCTGGTTTGCGGCATGTCATGGTCTGGCACTCCGAATTTCGGCCTGGGTTCGCACGACGGAGGCCTGGCAGAGCGCAATGCGCTGGAAAGCCGCGCTGCGCCAACAAGCCAGTGACTTTTTGGCCCAGTTGAAACGAGGACTGCCGTGAACGAGGACTTGACTTGGGTCAATAGGCGTTCAGACGGATTCCTTTAGGCTGAACAACAATCCCCTGTACCGCGAGGCTTACCGTGATTGATTTTGATATTGCCAAGACGTGGCACAAACTCTTTGCCGAACACTTGGAACTCATTGCACACGGGGCCATTGAGGAAGAGCTGACAGAGGCATCGGTTTGTGATGACCGTGCCTGCAAGCTGGGCAAGTGGCTGGATGGCCCCGCCCATGCAATGAGCAACTTGCCGTCCTATACCGAACTGCGCCGTCACCATCGGCACTTCCATCAATCCGCCTGCGATCTCCTTCGGATCGCGCGCGATGCAAGCCACGCTGGCGCCAGAACTATTGCGACCGCCAACTTCAGGGCTGCCTCAACGAAGGTGATCGAGGCGATTGACCAGCTAATCGCAGATCATGATGCCCTTGGCAGTGGACATGGCGCAGATGTGCCGCATGAGGAGCCCGGGGCCAAGCCGCATGACGCTTGGAACGACACGATGTCGACCGGAGTTGCCGCGATAGATGACCACCATAAGGCCATCGTGACCATTCTCGACAAGCTGGCTACAGCGTCCGATCTTCCCGTAATGTCGGAACTGGCCAACGATGCGCTGACCGATCTGGGCCGAATCCTGCAATTGCATTTCGCCGTGGAAGAGACCTACCTTAAAAAGTGCGGGATGCCGGAGCAGGAACTTGCGGAACACTTGCGCGAGCATTACAAGATTCTCGAGCAGTATGCCGACATCAACTTCCAGGCCATGACCCAAGGGCAAATGCGGATCAAGGATATTTCCGCTACGGTCAAAGGCTGGGCTATCGACCACGTTATTGCCTACGATCTGGCCATCAAGAACTATCTGCCGCTCGGCACCTCGGCAAGCGTGATCTGATTCGCTTTTCCGGTAACAGCGCGATCGCCATTCTGGTCCGCCGGATTCGTCGCCTGCAAGCGCTGCCGGTATTCGCGCGGGCCATACCCGGTCCAGGCCATGAAAGCGCGATAGAAACTGGCTCCATCGGCAAAGCCAAGATCGGTCGCGATCCGTGACAGCGGCCGGGTGCTTTTGCCCATCCATTCGATCGCCAGTTCGCGCCGCAGGGCTTCGCGCAAACTACGCAGGCTGGCGCCTTCGGCTTCCAGCCGGCGATGCAGAGTGCGGGGCGAAAGATGCAGACGCGTCGCCAGTTCAGTCAACCCCGGCATCGCCGGCAAGGCAGCGCGTAACTGCTCGCGCACACGCAGGGCGAGCGAGCGATCACGTCGATACAGTGTCGTGATCGAAGCCGGCGCATCGATCAGGAACACCCGCAGCGCAGCCTCGTCGCGGCGTATCGGCAGATCGAGAAATTCAGCGGCAAAACGCGCCTCGAGGCGTGGCGCGTCAAACGTGTAACGCGGCGCAAACACCAGCTCGTAATCGGCCGCATGCAAGGGCGGCGGATAGGGAAAGGCCACTTCGTCGAGCGGTAAGGGATGCGCGACCAGCCATGCGGCCAGTCCATGAATCAGTCGCAACAGCCATTCAAAGGCAAAAACACGCCCGGCCGGTCCCTCCGGCAGATCGTGTTCCTGGCTGATGGTCAGCACCGCAGCGCGGCCGCTGCGATCCAGTTCCACCTCGAACTCATCCAGCAACACGCGCAAATAGCGCGCGATCCGCTCCAGCGCCTCAGCGAGCGTTGTTGCCGATAAGGCGCCGCGACACAGCAGTTCAAAGCTGCCTTGACGCAGCGGCCGGGCGAAGAGGGCAAAGGCTTCGTCGTCGAGTTGTTCGTTGATGCGGCGATAAAGCGCGGCGTAGCGTGTGACCGGAATGCGCGCCAAAGGTTGATGCAGCATCGCAGTGGCAATTTCTGCATGGTCTAGCAGTTCATCGATGCGTAAGCCGGTGCGTCCAATTCCCGCCAGCATGCCGTTGACGAAGCCCGCAGCAACCGTGGGAAGGGATTGGACGATGGGTTTCATATTGGCAGATTATGCATAGTTTGCGACAACTTGTGACATAGCTTTCTGCTGCCTGATTGCCTAATATTCTCGTATTCACTGAGGAGGTCACCATGTCGGATCATTCCATCGCGACCAAACTGTTGCCCTACAAGCCCAAGCACAAGGTGCGTTTCGTTACTGCCGCCTCGCTGTTCGATGGCCACGATGCCTCGATCAACATCATGCGCCGCATCCTGCAAGGTACCGGCTGCGAGGTGATCCACCTTGGGCACAACCGTTCGGTCGATGAAATCGTCAACGCCGCCTTGCAAGAAGACGCGCAAGGCATCGCCGTTTCGTCGTATCAGGGCGGACATGTCGAGTTTTTCAAGTACATGATCGACTTGCTCAAGCAACGCGGTGGTGAGCGCATCCAGGTCTTCGGCGGCGGCGGCGGCGTTATCGTGCCGGCCGAGATCCAGGAACTGCACGACTATGGCGTGGCCCATCTCTACTCGGTCGAAGACGGCCAGAAGATGGGCTTGCAGGGCATGATCAACGACATGGTGCAACGCTGCGATATCGATCTTGGTCCGCGCGCGCCGCAGGATTTGAATGCTCTGGTAAAGGGTGATCGGCGAGCGTTGAGCCAAATCATCACGGCGCTGGAAAATGGGGTTTGGCCTGAAACGGCAAAAGCCGCTCTGCTCGAAAAAGTCGGCGCTGGCGGGACGGCGGTGCCTGTGCTCGGCATTACCGGTACCGGAGGTGCCGGCAAGTCCTCGCTCACGGACGAACTGATCCGCCGCTTCCGCCTCGACCAGGACGACAGCCTGCAGATCGCCATCATCTCGATCGACCCCTCGCGCAAACGCACCGGCGGCGCGTTGCTGGGCGACCGTATCCGCATGAATGCGATCCAGCATCCAAATATTTTTATGCGTTCGCTGGCCACCCGCGACACGGGCAGCGAAATATCCAAGGCACTGCCGGAAGTGCTGGCGGCATGCAAAGTGGCCGGCTTCGACCTGATCGTGGTCGAAACCTCGGGCATCGGCCAGGGCGATGCGGCCATCGTGCCGCATGTCGATGTCTCGATGTACGTCATGACGCCCGAATTCGGCGCGGCTTCGCAGTTGGAGAAAATCGACATGCTCGACTTCGCCGATTTCGTCGCCATCAACAAGTTCGACCGAAAGGGCGCCGAGGACGCGCTGCGCGACGTGCGCAAGCAGTACCAGCGCAATCGCGAATTGTTCAATCAGGCGCCCGACCAGATGCCCGTTTTCGGCACCATGGCCGCACGTTTCAACGACGACGGTGTCACCGGCCTGTATCAGGCCATCACACCTCTGCTGGTGCAGAAAGGTCTCGTCTTGAAGCCCGGCAAACTGCCGCCGGCCGGCGTCAAGCAGTCCTCGGCCGGGCGCGCCATCGTCCCCGCCGAACGCGTGCGCTATCTGGCCGAGATCGCCGATGCCCTGCGTGGTTATCACAAGCACACCGCCGAGCAAGCCGTGCTCGCGCGCGAACGCCAGTCGCTGCGCACCGCCAAAGCGATCTTCACCGCTTGCAGCAAACCGGCCGTCGACTTCGATGAACTGATCGCCTGGAAGGATGGGCAGCTCACACCGCACACACGCAAGCTGCTGGACATGTGGCCGGACATGCAGAAAGCCTACGGCGGCGACGACTACGTGGTCAAAATCCGCGACAAGGAAATCCGCACGCGCTTGGTAAGCGAAACGCTCTCCGGCACCAAGATCCGCAAGGTGATACTGCCGCGTTTCGAGGATCAGGGTGAGCTGCTCAAGTTTCTGATGCTGGAAAACGTCCCCGGCAGCTTCCCCTACACCGCCGGCGTGTTCGCCTTCAAGCGCGAGAATGAAGATCCGACGCGCATGTTTGCCGGTGAGGGCGACGCTTTCCGCACCAACACGCGCTTCCGTAAAGTTTCGGAAGGCATGCCGGCCAAACGTTTGTCGACCGCGTTCGATTCGGTAACGCTCTACGGCTGCGATCCAGATTTACGCCCCGATATCTATGGCAAGATCGGCAATTCGGGCGTTTCGATTGCCACATTGGACGACCTCAAGGTGCTGTACTCCGGCTTCCAGCTGTGTGACCCGGCGACCTCGGTCTCGATGACCATCAATGGCCCTGCGCCCATGATTCTGGCCATGTTCCTCAACGCCGCCATCGACCAGCAAATCGAGAAGTTCGTCGCCGACAATGGCCGCCAACCGACCGATGATGAGGACGAGAAAATTCGCGAATGGACCTTGTCCACCGTGCGCGGCACCGTGCAGGCTGACATCCTCAAAGAGGACCAGGGTCAGAACACTTGCATTTTCTCCACCGAGTTTGCCTTGAAGATGATGGGCGATATCGCCGAATTCTTCGTCCATAACCAGATCCGCAACTTCTACTCGGTATCGATTTCCGGTTACCACATCGCCGAAGCCGGCGCCAACCCGATCTCGCAACTCGCCTTCACCCTCGCCAACGGTTTCACCTACGTCGAGACCTATCTGGCGCGCGGCATGCACATCGACGACTTCGCGCCGAATCTCAGCTTCTTCTTCAGCAACGGCATGGACCCGGAATACTCGGTGATCGGCCGCGTCGCCCGACGCATCTGGGCTGTGGCGATGAAGAACAAATACGGCGCCAACGAGCGCTCGCAGAAGTTGAAATACCACATCCAGACCTCGGGCCGCAGCCTGCACGTGCAGGAAATGGACTTCAACGACATCCGCACCACGCTGCAGGCGCTGATCGCGATTTACGACAACTGCAACTCGCTGCACACCAACGCCTACGACGAGGCCATCACCACGCCAACCGAAGAAAGCGTGCGCCGCGCCATGGCCATCCAGCTCATCATCAACCGCGAATGGGGCGTGGCGAAGAACGAAAACCCGAACCAGGGCGCCTTCCTCATCGACGAACTGACCGATCTGGTCGAAGAAGCCGTGCTCAAGGAATTCGAGGCTATCGCCTCACGCGGCGGCGTCCTCGGCGCCATGGAAACCGGCTACCAGCGCGGCAAGATCCAGGAAGAATCGCTGTACTACGAGCACAAGAAGCACGACGGGTCTTACCCGCTGATCGGCGTCAATACATTCTTGAATCCCAAGAATTCCGGCGTCGCCAGCGAAATCGAACTGGCACGTTCCACCGAAGAAGAGAAGCAGTCACAACTCGCCCGCCTGGCCGACTTCCAAAGCCGCAACGCCGGGCAATCGGCGGAGTGGCTGGCAAAACTCAAGCTGGCCGTAATCGAGAACCGCAATGTGTTCGAGGTGATGATGGGTGCCGTGCGCCATTGCTCACTGGGGCAGATTTCCAATGCTCTGTATGACGTCGGCGGGCAATACCGCCGGTCCATGTAAAGAAAGGTACATCATGACCATCAAAACAGTAGGCATCATCGGCGCCGGAACCATGGGTAACGGCATTGCGCAGGCTTGCGCGGTGGCGGGCATTGATGCCGTCATGCTCGACATCAATGACGCAGGCTGTGTTCGCAAATCATGTTGGTGGCTCGGCTAGTGAGCCCGCTGACGCGGATACTGCATGGCGTGGCGCGTGTGCGCCGGGCCCTGCAGGAGCGCAACATGAGGAAAGCCGAGTTGAATCGAATCACCGCCGCGCTGCGTAAGCT
>CAMDMZ010000019.1 GCA_945902805.1 Propionivibrio dicarboxylicus
CACGCCATCGTGACCGCTGTTTCGCCATTGCGTGACCGCGATTTCACGAAAGCGTGACCGATTGAGGTACCATTTACATATATCCATGCAGCATCCCGCCATCGGTCACGATGACGCGAAATCAGCGGTCACGTTCCGCGAAATACGAAATGGGCGATGTAGCCACGACAGGCGCGGCACTCAAGCGTCTGGCGGTTGCGGCAGGACTGAAGCCACGCACGGCGGTCAATGGTGTGGGTGATGGAGCGCCGTGGATTGCCGAGCAGATCGAGGTTCAGTTTGGCGCCCAGGGGGGCTATCTGATCGATTTCTTCCATGTGTGCGACTACCTGGCTGCTGCCGCTGCGTTCTGTGCGCCAGATCACCCCGGCCAGTGGCTGGGCTGCCAGAAAGAACGCTTGAAGACCGGGCAACTGGCGGCCGTCAAGGCGGAGCTTGTCGCACATGTTGAGGGGGAAACGGTGGCCAACGACCAGGCTCCGGTGCGTGCGTGCTACCGCTACCTCGTCAATCGACCAGGCCAGTTCAAGTACCGCGAGGCTATCGCCGCCAATCTTCCCATTGGCTCCGGCGAAGTTGAAAGTGCCCATCGCTACGTCATCCAGGAACGACTCAAGCTCGCCGGCGCCTGGTGGCGCCCCGCCAACGCCCAAGCCATGCTCAATCTGTGCGTTTTGGGGGCCAATCACTGCTGGCAGCGTTACTGGAATGCCGCCGCCGCGTAATACCGTCCAACACTTTCGATTGCACCCTTTGCCACACCGAATATGTCTAGAATCACCTGATTGTGATAAGCAATCGCCCCATCCGGCAGTGCAATGATGACGCCATCTTCCATTAGGTCGACAATTGACTCCAGTAACTCCATCGGTACGCTTGATCGCATCGCAAAGCTCCCGGTGAAACATCATGTAGTACCACAATTATTAACTATAAATTATTGTTTTAATTAAACAATAACAAAGCAATCAAGCCGGATTATGGAAATATCGAACTTTGTGCGCAACATTCTGCAACGCCGCGCAACAACAAAGCTTAGCATGCAGGTCATAATAATCAGTAAGATAAGCATGGCACGAGGTTTGCTGATATAAAAGCGAAGTTGGGACTCGGTAAATGTTCATATTATTCTTGAGCAAACCCGGGTAAGTATTTAATTTCTAATCATTATCGTGGGAGGTTTTACATGGCTGCTCTGTTTTCTGACGATTGGATGGTAGATTTTGGAAATTCTTGGAATGACGAACCCGGCTTGGGTGATGCACTAGCCAAAATCAGCTTCAATTCGGTAATCGGTTACGGTTTCGAAGGTGAAGATAAACCCCGTGGCGTATTGGTCGTTGAAAATGGCTATGTCGCCAAAGCGGCTGCCTACTCGGGCGAGGCTATGAACTGGGACTTGAGGGCCAGCCCGGCAGACTGGGAAAAATGGTGTGTCAAACCTCTTGGAATGATCAGTCTGGGAATTGCTTATAGCACCGGAAAACTAAAGTTCAAGGTGGGTGATTACGGCGCCATGGTCAAGAACCCGGCGATGGCTGGACCGTTTATTAAGAGTTTTGCTGCGATGGGAACCATCCCTCGCACATGAATGATCTGATAGGATTCGCCGCAAAGTAGAATTCTAATGACGGCGAATACCGGTGACTGTGAGGGGATGTCTCGATGACACGGAAGAACTTGGCAACATTGATTGCGCTACTGATTTTGGTTGGCTTACTTGGATGGATGCTCGGCAAGAACGGTAAAGACACCAAACCGAAATTAGCTGCGGCCGCAGTGATTGCTCAGTCGAATAATGAAGCAGACCCGTCAGGGTTCAGCGAGGTCATTCAACAACGACTGGTGACCCGAACCCCGTTGGGCGGCTACATTGAGCCATTGGAGGTTATCCACCTCACAGCGCAAACCGGCGGCCGTATCGCCTACATTGCTGGCCGCGAAGGTGTGCCAGTGATGAGTGGTCAGGTCGTGGTCGGTCTTGATGAAGACCGGTTGATTTCGGACTACCGAGCGGCTTGGTCTCATCTTTCTGGCGAGATGTCAGGAATTCAAAATGCTCAGGTACAGCTCTACAACAAGCTGTATGGCCCGACTACCTCACCCATGGGTGGCCCGGCTTATGAGGCCTATGACCGCTCGACGGTCCCCTTCTTCAATGCGATGCGCGGCGCAATGCCCTTCATGGGCGGCCCGGCAATCCAGACCCAGTCAGATCAGCAACGCTCGTTCGCCAATCGTAGTCAAGCCCGCAGCGAGTATGAAAGGCAGCAGGCGTCAGTGGTTGCTTCGCAGGCAAAGATAGATGCTATCGAGTCACAGATGCGCGACCACCGCAGCATCGCTCCCTTCCCCGCCGTCATTCTTGCCAAGCACGTCAATATTGGCGATACGGTTCAGCCGGGACAAAAGCTGATGGATATCGCACAAACCGACCGCTTGCTTCTAAAGGTTGAAGTACCCGCCCGATTGGTCACCGAATTGCGTTCAGGAATGATCATACCGATCGCAATCGACGGCACCGCTACCGTGGATGGTATGGTCGACCAGATTTTCCCGATCGCCAGCAAAGAGCAGCACACGGTCACGGTAAAGATCGCCCTGCCACCCGATGCTCCCGTCGCCCCGGGTATGTATGCCTCCGCCTTGCTGCCAGAACCACAAACCACTGGTCGTGCCGTCGAAGCGCCAGTTATCCCGGTATCGGCAATTCTTTATCCCGGCAGCTTGCCTTCCGTGTTCGTCGCCGGTCGGGATGGCAAACTCGAACTGCGCGTGGTGCGACTCGGTGAAAAGCAAGGTGACCGCGCCGTTGTTCTCTCCGGCCTAAAACCCGGAGAGAAAGTTGTCACTACACCGACGCGAAACATGCATTCAGGCGATCCCGCTTTTGGCGAGCGCCCGCTGTAAAGGCCTGAAAACTGAACATAAGGGAAGACAGGATGGCCGACAATAACAAACAAGAAATGGCTTCGGGGCAAGGGGAAACGTCCACGACACCAAAGCATGATGGGTTTGCCGGTGGATTGGCGCGAAAGTTCATTGACTCCCCGTTAACGCCGTTGTTGCTGATTGCGAGTTTCGTCATCGGTTTGATGGGGATGGTGATTACCCCACGCGAAGAAGATCCGCAAATTTCGGTGCCGATGGTTGACGTCTTTGTTGGCTATCCCGGCGCATCCGCAGAGCAGGTTAATAATCTGGTGTCCGAACCGCTCGAACGCCTGATGAGTGAAATCAGTGGCGTCAAACACGTGTATTCGATGTCGCAGGACGGGCGCTCGATGGTCACCGTGCGCTTTGACGTCGGGCAACAGATGGAGCCCTCGCTCGTCAAGCTATACGATAAGTTGTACTCGCACATGGATGCGATACCAAAGGGCGTTACCCAACCTTTGGTCAAACCGAAGGGCATCGACGATGTACCGGTTGTCACCCTGACGATTTCCTCGAAGGTCGATGACATCGTTGCCCTGCGCAAGATGGCGCTGGATATCCAGCAGAAAATCAAGTCCTTACCCAATACCGGACAAAGCTTCGTCACGGGTGGCAGCCCGGAGCAAGTACGTGTCGAGGTCGATCCTGGTCGTATGACGGCGTATAGCGTCACTCTGTCCCAGGTAGCCCGCGCCATTGGCGCTGCCAATCAAAGAACACAAGCGGGAGATCTCATAGAGGGCAACAAGTCCTTCACCGTGTATTCCGGCGAGTTCCTGCACGATGCCCGTCAGGTGGGCGACCTTCTGGTCGCCGTTCGCGACAATCGTCCGGTCATGCTGCGTGACATTGCCACGATCAGTCAAGGTGAAAGCGAATCCAAAACTATCGTCACGCACAGCCAGCGCGTTGATGGGGGAAAATTTTCCAACCATCCAGCCGTCACAATCGCAATCGCCAAGAAGCGGGGTACTAATGGCGTCGACGTTGCCCACAGCATTCTTAGCGAAGTTAAATCCCTCCAGGGAACCCTGATTCCTGACAGTATTCAGGTCGATATCACCCGAAATTATGGTGAGTCCGCCGATGAAAAGGTATCTGGACTGATCTTCAAGCTGTTTATCGTTACGGTGATCGTCACGTTGCTGATGATGGTCAGCATGGGCAAGGAGACAGCGGTCATTGTCGTTATCACCATCCCAGTGGTGCTGCTAATGACCCTGGCTGTCGCTTATCTGCTTGGCTTCACGATCAATCGGGTCAGCATGTTTGCCTTGGTATTCGCCATCGGCATTCTGGTGGACGACGCCATTGTGGTGGTCGAAAACATCTATCGGCGCTGGTTGGAAAAGAAGAGCACGGATACCGAGTTGACCATCAATGCGGTCGATGAGGTGGGGAATCCGACTGTTCTCGCTACCTTCACCGTGGTTGCAGCCCTCCTCCCGATGGCGTTTGTCAGCGACATGATGGGCCCCTTCATGATGCCGATTCCGGTTCTGGCATCGGCGGCGATGGTGTTCTCGCTCTTTGCCGCCTTCATCTTCGTACCGTGGCTATCGACGCGCATCAAGCCAAGCATGAAGCAACTGGATGCGGCAGCGGCCAAGGAGCACCACCAAAGCCAAATGATCGGCAAGGTTTACAAGAAGCTGATTTCGCCGATCATGGATAACGGCTTCCTTGGCTTCCTGACCTTGATTGCCATCATCTTCTCCATGTTGGCGGCTGTCTCGATGTTCTACTTCAAGGCTGTGGCATTCAAGATGTTGCCGATGGACAATAAATCGGAACTCAATATCGTCATTGATATGCCCGAGGGAACTGACCTGTTTGTCACGGCGAATCTGGCTCAGCGGTTCTCGGCAAGCTTGAACAAAGTACCGGAAATCCTGTCCTATCAAACTTATGTCGGATCGGCTTCGCCTTTCAACTTTAATGGTTTGGTGCGGCATTATTACCTTCGATCACAACCCTGGCAGGCGGATATCGCGGTCCAGCTACAAGCTAAACATGATCGCAAACGCTCCAGCCATGAGGTGGCCATGGATGTGCGCGAAATGCTCACGCCGATTGCCCAGGCATCAGGGGCACGCCTAACCGTTGCCGAAGCTCCTCCCGGGCCACCGGTTCTGGCCTCGATGGTGGCTGAAGTGTATGGCCCCAGCGCCGAGTCCCGCCGCCAATTCGCGGGCGATCTCATGCGCATCATGCAAGAGACACCGGACCTTGCCGACATCAATAACTTCATGATTCGGCCGTATCCTGAGATTGCCTTCGAAGTCGATCGCATGCATGCCGCAATGCATGGCATCAGCGTTGAAGATATCAACCGCGAGGTCACTATGGCGATGGGTGGTTTCGAGGTCGGGCCCATCAAGTTGGTGCACGAACTCGAACAGACCACAATCATTCTTCAACTGCCGTTGGCTGTCCGCGCTAATCCTGGCAACCTCCTTGCCTTGCCAGTTCGTACCGCAACCGGCATGACCATTCCACTTGGCGAATTGGGACGCTTCTCCCAGCGACAAGTTAGCCCAACCATATTCCACAAGGATCTACGAGCGGTTGAATACGTCACTGCCGATGTCATCGGTCCTCTCGGCGCGCCCCTATACGGCATGATCAATGTCGACGCCAAACTTGCATCGTATCGTGCGCCTGATGGATCCACAGTAAAGGGCACCTATTTTGGCAAGCCCAAAGATCTTGACGTTTTCGGCTTCAAATGGGATGGTGAGTGGGAGGTGACCTACGTCACGTTCCGCGACATGGGCTTGGCCTTCGGTGCAGCACTGGTCCTAATTTATATGCTGGTGGTTGCAGAATTCCGCAATTTCACACTGCCCATGGTGGTGATGGCCCCCATTCCACTGACTCTGATTGGCATCATTCCCGGTCACTGGATGCTTGGCGCCGATTTCACCGCGACATCGATGATTGGCTTCATTGCTCTCGCCGGCATCATCGTTCGTAACTCTATTCTTCTTGTCGATTTCGCTAAGGGCAAGGTTGCGGAAGGCATGTCAGTGCGCGATTCTGTCGTGATGGCTGCTGAGGTTCGCTTGCGCCCAATCGTGATCACTGCACTCGCGCTTGTCATTGGCTCGACCGTATTGCTGACTGACCCGATCTTTCAGGGCATGGCGGTTTCCCTGCTATTTGGTTCGATTGTTGCTACCTTCTTGACCCTTGTGGTTATTCCTCTCGGCTGCTATTCGGCACGCAAGGCATTCGACTGCAAAGATGGCAATGACGACTGCGCACCGACACCCGTCCCGCCATCGAGCAACAATCCATCTGGCGGTGGAGCCCCGGCCGGCGAAACATCGCCCGAAAGCACATCAGGTGGTCGTCCTCCACGTTTAGCACGCCGCAGCGAGCCCTCCATGGGAACGGCTGAGGCCGCATTTACTCCACCGGTTGCCGGCGGACGCCCACCACGATTGGCGAAAAAGACAGAGACGGAGGTATCACCTCCAGTTACTCAATCGGCGCAATCCGAACCAGCCGGTCGCCCACCCCGTTTGCAAAAGCGCACCGACGCTACGCCGCTCGCAGAACCCACCATCGCCTCAACGAGCGGAGACCGTCCGCCAAGACTGGAAAAGCGATCGGAACCCATTCAGACCGGGTTCGTAACTCCTTCGCCGTCACCCGAGTCGACGCCAGTTACAAGCGATACAGTTATCCAGCAGACCATAACCGTTCCGGTTGCGCCGACAGGGACCTTACAACCGTCTAGGGATGCAAACCTGTCGCGTAAGAGAAAATTGCGCGGCATCCGTATCAAAGTGATGAACGAAGGTTCTGACGAACAGTAAGAGGAGATACACGTGAGAACGAGAACAATGAAAGGCCTGCTTTCCGCCCTCCTGCTGGCATCCACCGCAGCTGTTGCGGCGACCTATCCGGAACTGGCTGAGCGAACTGGTCGCCGAGTTCCAGTGACCTATGGCAATGGCAACGGAATCCAACCTCCCGCTTACGGCAAAACCGCTACTGCCTACCCTGCCTATGGCAACACGGCGATGTATCTGTTGCCATCCAATGGCAATGGGGTGCCAAATTCTAGCCAGGTGCGCTGGAGCTATGGGCAAGTTAATGCCGCCAGTGACCCATTTTTCATGTGGGGATTACGTACCCAAGGTATGTACGTCCCATGGAGTACCCCGATGTCCTCCTGGACCAATGCTCAGCACTGGGACTGGTGGCGGCGCCGTGCCGGTGACAGCGGGCCGCAACCGCCCATGTGGTAAGTGATAGTTGGATGAACTCAACCATTCAGCCGCAATGGCTCATTCACATCCAGACGTTGAACTCCGGAAGATGAACCACCGTAGCTGTTTTCTAGCAGTACCAAGATGTACCACACTCTTTCTGGAGGAAACATCAAATGCATATCCCTTTTAAGCTGAGCTCAATTGCTCTGACGGCAGCCCTTGGTCTTGGTGCTGCAGGACTGGCATCCGCTCAACCCATGCCACCCCCGGGGCCCTATATGTCCCCGAACACGTACCAAAATCAACAACAGGCTCCGCGCGCTAACCAGAATGCCAACCAAGCTCCCCGTGGCAACTACGGTGGTGGCCCCGGTTACGCAGGTCCGGGCAATGCCGGCCCTGGTTATGGCGGTCCAAACTATGGTGGTCCTGGCTACGGTGGTCCGGGATATGGTGGTCCGGGATATGGCTATGGTGGCAATGACGGTTATGGCTACGGCGATGGCCAAGGATATGGTCAAGGCTATGGCAATGGATCGGGTCGTGGCACCGGTCGTGGTAATGGTCGTGGTAATTTCGGCTTCAACATGGGTGGTGACATGGACGGCTCGGGTAATGGAGCTGGGAATGGATGGGGTAACAACTCCTACGATGGTGATAATCGTTGGGGCGGTGGCAACCGTGGTTGGGGTTGGTAAATAGTAAGTACGAATTGGCATTGACTCGCAGTTTTTCTTTGGGGGCTATTCTCCACTGCGCTAAGTAATCAATACGCTCTGAAGAGCTCCCATTAAGAGGAGCGTGGCCGCATAGCAACTTCATTTTCATTTTTCTTAGAGGAGATTCTTGATATGACTTCTATCACCAAACGTCTGATCATGGTGTCGGCAGTTGCCGCCGCTGTGGCTCTCCCGGGTATTGCATCCGCTCAATGGGGTGGTGGCTATCCGGGCTACGGCGGGAATACCGGAAACTGGGGAGGATATCCCGGTTATAGCGGTTATCCAGGTGGCTGGGGCGGCAATCCTGGCTACGGTGGTTGGGGCAATAGAGGTTGGGACGATGGCTACGGATCGGGCTACGGCTCCGGATCTGGCTATGGTCGCGGCTACGGCTATGGACGCGGGACTGGCCGTGGCACAGGTCGCGGTCATTTCGGGTTCAACATGGATTCCGACATGAACGGCTGGACCGATGATTTTTTCAACGGTAATGGCTGGGGCAATAACAATAATGGTTGGGGCAATAACGGCTGGGGCAACAACAGCTGGGGGCCCTGGCGGCGTGGTTGGTGGTAAGTCGACCGGCGACTCGACGGTAGTCTATTCGCCCGTCGGTCGCCCGTTTTTTAAAGATTGGCGGGGCCTTAACACCTTAGCCCAACGACTGCTCTCGTATCTGTCGTATCTGTTGAGCAGTCAAACCTTGGAGACAATTCATGTTCAGCAAAATCGCTAATTGGGTCGTGTGGTCCGCACTCACGGCCGTCGTTCTGGTCCTGGTTTACAAAAACACTGACTGGTTCAAGCCCGCTGCTGACAAAGCAATCAGCAGCGTAAAAGCTGTCGTTGCAAAGGTCCCCACTGGCCCATTCACAAAAGTTTCGGTAGATGAGAAGCTGAATAATGCGCGCCAAGCGTATGCTCATGGTGATACCAATGCCGCAGTAACAGCATACAACGACGTCATCAAGAACAACCCCAACAATGCGGACGCCCGTGGGGAACTTGGCAACGTTTACTATATGACTGGTCGTGTTCCGGAAGCCACTCAAGCGTATTACGACGCCGCAAAATTATTGCTTGAGAAAAAGGAACTTGATCGCGTCGACGCACTACTACCAATCATTGCCCAGTTCAATCCGATGATGGCGGACGAAATTGCGCAAAAATTCCACGAAGCGATGGGAGGTACCGTAACGCAACCCCCTGCTTCGAACCAATACCGCGAGCAAGCCCCGCAGAGCGCATTGACCCGCCACTAAGAGGTGCTGCAGGCAAATGCGCTTCCCGGTCGAATTGTTTGAAGAAGACAGATAAAGGTGAATTCCATGCAACGCAATCGATGGCTCGGTCGTAAATTGATCGTTTCCCTGCTTCTGGGTGCAATTTGTCAAGCACATGCAGGACAAGCGCCGGGTGTCCCCAGCACATGGAACGGACCGTGGGGCGGTGGTTACTTGAACGGCGAATCCTATAGCCCGTTGGCGAATCCCTATATCGGTGCCGGCTACCCGGTGGCCGCACCTTATCCCTATGGCCCAGTCGAACCGGGGTACGGTCAGCCCATGCAGGCGCCCCCTCAAATGCTAGCACCACCCAAGCAACTTCCCGGTGGCGGGTATTTATTGCCACCAGGGACGGGAGGAGGAATGCTACCGGGCGCCTACGCGAATCACTAAGACTCGGTAGTCTAGATCTTTAGCTGCAGAATTTGCTACAGAAGTTTTCACCCTGATTGTCGCCGAAGCACATAGTCCGACAACGAACACCTAAACGCGGGAGCGAATATGAAAAATGCCATGATCGTTGCATCGATCCTGATCGGGTCAAGCGTACTGTTTTCAACTCAGTCCAATGCTCAATTCGGAAGCCCAATGGGTATGGGTAGTCCAATGGGTATGGGTAGTCCGATGGGTATGGGTAGCCCGATGGGCATGGGTAGTCCAATGGGTATGGGCAGCCCGATGGGTATGGGTAGCCCAATGGGCGGTAGTCCATGGGGGGGAAGTCCGTGGGGTGGGAGTCCGATGGGTGGAAGCCCTTGGGGTGGCGGCGGCAGTCCGTGGGGTGGTGGTAGCCCTTGGGGTGGTGGCGGGAGTCCGTGGGGTGGTGGAAGCCCTTGGGGTGGCGGCGGCAGTCCATGGGGTGGTGGTAGCCCCTGGGGCGGCGGCGGGAGTCCGTGGAGCGGTGGTAGCCCCTGGGGTGGCGGCGGGAGTCCGTGGGGTGGTGGTAGTCCTTGGGGCGGTAGCGGGAGTCCGTGGGGTGGTAGTCCGATGGGTGGAAGCCCTTGGGGCGGCGGAAGTCCGTGGGGTGGTGGAAGCCCTTGGGGTGGCAACGGGAATAGTTTCGGCCCGTTCAGTTTCTAGCATTCCCGGCATATTGGCTATCAACGTTCCCGCATTTTTTACTGAACTGAAATTATGATCACCGTCATCGGCAATCTTAAGGGTGGATCGGGCAAGAGCACGATCGCTTTCAACTTGGCAATCTGGCTCGCGTGGCAGGAACTCGAAGTCAAACTGCTGGATCTGGATCCGCAGAAAACCTTGACCGATCTAGTCGCCGTGAGAGACGAGGAAGGGTTCACCCCTTCCATAAAGTTATTGCCCTCTGATATGCCGCTCGAAAACCTGCGCAAGGAACGCGGTGAGGTGATCGTCGATGTCGGTGCAGCGAACATGGTCGGCATGTTCGCTGCAATTAGCCAAGCCCATCGCCTGCTCATCCCGGTGGTTCCAGGCCAGGCCGACGTCTGGTCTACGCAACGTTTTCTCAGCATGATAGGCAGTCATCGGCATCCTGATTGCCAGGCCGTGATGTTCCTTAATCGAACTGATCCACTCGGTGGATCAAAGGAATCTCGTGAAGCGGCTGAAGCCATTTCCATGCTGAAGCCAGCGACAGCACTAAATGCACGATTGAGTCAACGCGTGTGGATTTGCCGAACATTGAGTGAAGGTCTCGCTGTCTTCGAGATGGAACCACGCGATAAGGGAAGCCTTGAATTTCTAAACTTGACGAAGGCGCTCTATCCGACGATGCCCATCAAGAAAACCTGGTAATTGGAGTTGCACGTCATGACAAACCCGCCCACCAATGAAGCCACCGCCAAATACACTAGCCGCCCAATCTGGCTGCTGGTGTTGGCGATCGTTTTTTTGATCCTAGTGCTGGTTCTATATGATCATGGAGCGGTAAAACACTACGGAAGGCAGGTTTATTCGAGCGCTGCGATTGTCAAACACAAAGTTGCGGCGTGGGGCACGGAAATCTACACCTGTGGATTCCCGGGCTGTGGTCCGAAATCGGAAAGCGTCGCCGCCACGCCGGCACAAACCGACTCTGCCATGGCGCCCGCAGGCGATACAAACATCATTGCTTCCCCCACATCCGAGCCCGATTCAGTTCCCGCAAACGCGGCGACCGGCAATGCTTCCATCGAGATGCCACACTCGCCGACATTAGTTGAGCCCGCAACTACGACGGCTGGTGCGGCGACTTTTCCTGCTTACCCACCATACCCGAACTATCCCGCCTATCCGCCTGACTCGTCCTTTGGACATCAAGGCGCAAATGCAGATTCCGCATCTGCCCAGAATCGATCATCTAGCGAGACGACCCCACTCGTGACGACCGTCATCCCTAGTCGAGCTCAGTCGTCGCCACCCGCCGCTGCACTTCCAGCACCAGTACCAGTGACACCTTCAAAACCGCCCAAACCCCAAGCAGCGCCGGGCAATCCCGAGTATCCGGAATACCCGAGCTACCCGTCCTATCCATCGGCGATCAAACCACCCACGGCTTTGGCTCCCCCCTCCCAATTTGTCTATCCACCCCAGCCACGAATGACGAAACCTGGTCAGCGATCAAGCGGAAACACATTCGAGGCATCCGACGGCGACGGATTGCGCCAGGCAAGAATTTCAGCCCAAAAAGGGAATCTGGATGCGTCGGTGCGTGAATACCAGAGCTACATTGCCACACATCCAAATGATATTGACGCCTTTGGCGAACTCGGCAACGTCTTTCTACAGATCCGGCGGTTTCCCGATGCCGCCCAGAACTACTATGAAGCGGCAACACGCTTGATCGATGCCGGCCAGATCCAAGCCGTTCGCCCACTTATGCCGGTGATCCAAACGCATGAACCCATGCTGGCGACCCTGCTCAATAAAAAACTTGCTCACGTTTCGGGAGGAGACCCGGGGTACCGACGTTGAGCGTTATCGATTACAAAACCAACCCTTGAGAACAACCATGCCAGATAGCGAATCAAGCAAGCCTCACCTACGAGCAGGCGACCTATACCCCAAAGACGTCTACGATCCACCACCAAAGGGTGAAACACCGCATTATGTTAAGTACATGGACAAGGCCGAGGCCGGTCTGCGCACGGTCAAAGCCATTGTCTACGCCGGGATGACCGCATTTACCGTACTGGCGATCTATGGGTTTTACCTGATCTCAGAACTCACCACCAACGCCGCTCGCATGACGGTAACGATGGAGCAGATGCAAGCGACGATGCAACCCATGGGGCAAAACATGATGGTCATGACTCAGTCCTTGATCAACATGAACGAATCCGTCAATCGGATCCAATACTCCGCAGGACATATGGACCGCAGTTTCTCCGGACCCATGAACACGATAAATCGGTTCATGCCATTTGGTGGTGGCGGTAGTGATCGCGCCCACTATCCACCCACGCCCTTTGTCCAGACTCAGATCGCCCCGCCCGCGCAAGCCTTTTCAGGCTATCAGCCGCTACCGTCAACGAATTCCACACAATAGATCTAGGAAAAATCCATGTCGAAACTGTCCGGGGTTTTACTACCCATTGCCATTGGCCTAGCCTCGTTACAAGGTTGCGGCACCGTTGACCAGCGCGCCGAAGGTATCCAGGCGCCTGCACCCGCTGAATCCATCACACCGATCGGCGTGAAAGCTCAAGCGGAAATCAGCACGCCCGCTCCTGCACCGGTTGCTGCACCGGCACCGGCCGCACCAGCCCCTGAACCAGCGCCAGCGCCTGCTGCCACTCCTAGCCTTGCTGTCGCTCCCACCCCTACACCGGCAGACACCGCCACCGCCACCGCCGCTCAACCAGTTGGCACTAAATCCACCAACCAGATAGGCCGTTACACGGTACTGCCGGGCGACACGCTGGCAGGGATTGCGTCACGCCAAGAAGTTTATGGCGATGCCCGCCTCTGGCCTTTCTTGTATCGCTCCAACGTCAATCAGATTGGCCCGCGTGGCTTGATTTTCCCGAACCAGATATTGACAGTTGATCGGAATCATACGGCCGACGACGTCAAAGCACTTATCGCCCGGCCGAAAGTCGCGTCAGCCCCGCCTGCGATGACAGCCAAACCGGTTAGCGAGGCTCCGCCTGCAGTCACGGCAAATACGGCCGCATCTACGGCGCCTACCGCAGTGACAACCGCTACGGCTGCGGCCAAACCAACGACACCCGCGACTGCTGAAGCACCAAAAACGTCATCTACCACTGGAAAATCCACCAAACTGTCGGATTACCTCAATGGCGCCCGTGAAGCCTTTGCCGCTGGAGATACTCCTTGGGCCATTTACTACTACTCTGTCTATCTCGGACAGAAAGTGAATGACGCCGGAGCCTGGGGCGAACTGGGCAACGTGCATTACTTTGACGGCAATCTTATGGACGCTGCCCAGGCCTTTTTCAATGCAGCCAACCTCTTCATAGACCGCGGCCAAACCGCACGCGCACTTGAACTGATGTCGGCCATTGAGGAAGGGGATCCTGATCTTGCCGAAGCCCTCCTCCTGCGCCTCACCACAGTAAAGAAATAGCTCGCCACGGAAAAAGCCCGGCGCAGTCTGACACACGCCGGGCTTGCCCTTTTGCGGCGACTGTGGTTGCCGCCTGCTTGTGCCGGAGGTCGCATTGTCAGAATTCCGCAGTGCTGCTCTCCTGGTTGCATGCCTGATCTTGCCGGTCCTGTCATTCGCCGCTAATCCGCCGCCTTCGATATCCGAAGACCAACGCATTGCCACTATTCGTAAACTCGTTGAAAAACAGGCCTACTCCGAAGCAGAGCCACTCGCTCTCAGCTTCGCCAAACAAATTGGCGCAGCCGACAATAGCGTTCCCCCCGTCATCCAAACCCGCAATCATTGGACCATTGCTGTCTGGCTAGGACGCATTTACGAGAACCAGCGACGAACCGTCGAAGCCGAACGTTGGCTAACCCGTGCGGTCACGACGGCCGAAGCGGTGTTCGGCCCCGAACACGCGACCTTGTCGGTCAGCCTTAACGAACTGGCCAATTTCTATCAGGCGCGGGGGCGAGTCATCGATGCCGAACCGCTCTACAGGCGCGCCCTCAGCATCCGCGAAAAGGCTTTCAGCCCGTCGCATCCCAAAACAGCTGAGACCCTTGCCAACTTGGCCGCACTGCTCAAGTCACAGGGACGTTACGACGAGGCTCTGCCCCACTATCGCCGTGTCGTCGAGATCCGCCACACCGCCCTCGGTGCCGATCATCATGACACGCTCCTCAGCCAATTGGAACTCGCCGATATCCTGCGCATGCGGCGAGAGTATGCCGAAGCCGAAAAGCTGATTCGCCGCGTTTTGTCGGTTCGCGAAAACACGCTCGGCGCAACTCATGCGGACACTCTGGCAAGTTTTGACGCCCTTGGTGTCCTGTACCGACAGACCAATCGCCTGGCCGAGGTCGAGCGAATTCTGCAGAAAACGCTGGCTGTACGCGAAAAGACGCTGGGGCTGGAGCACTGGCAAACCACCGCCAATCGAAACCAGTTAGTCAAATATTACCTGGATCACGGGCGTGATTCTGAAGCGCATTCCCTGATGAAAAAGTTGCCGCGACCAAAACCAGCGATCGCTTCCGTAACGCCCCCTGCCTGACCCGACATCTTGAGCCTACGCCGTTACGCCACGCCTCGCCGCCGCCGCGCATTTGTCCGTCGTGTGCTGACCCGATTGGTGTTTTGGGCCGGTGCGATTGTTGTCGGGCTTGTGGCAGTGGGATTCGCCGGCCTGAGTGACTGGCTGGCCGATCAATTCCACCGTGGCGCCCATCGCCTGAACTGGCTGCCCTTCGTGCTCATGCCGCTGGTCGGTCTTCTCAGCATCTGGCTCACCCGCCGCTTCTTCAATGGCATCGAAGGCGGCGGCATCCCTCAGGTCATGGCCGAACTGGCCCGCCGTCCGGAGGATACGTGGTCGCCACTGGTCTCGCTCAAGATTGCCTTTGGCAAGGTCATGCTCAGTGCCGCCACCATCGGCGGCGGTTTTTCGTTCGGCCGCGAAGCACCTTCGGTGCAGATCGGCGCCTCGATCATGGCGTCGCTGCAAAGCTTCTTCCCTCGCGCCAGCCAAATTCAGCGCAAACATCTGCTGGTTGTCGGCGGTGCGGCCGGGATTGCCGCCGCCTTCAACACCCCCCTCGCTGGAGTCATCTTTGCCCTTGAAGAATTGCACCGTGGTATCAGTTCGCGCATGAACGCCCTCATCATCGCAGGCATCGTACTGGCCGGTGTGATCGCCCAGGCCGTGGTCGGCAATCATCGGTATTTTGGCGAGATCCAGGTTTCCGGCGACAGTGCGGCAACGATCCATCTGGTGCTACTCAGCGCGCTCCTTACCGGTGTGCTCGGCGGACTCCTGGCGCGCCTGTTGGCCCTCGCTGCAAGTGCATGGAATGGGCCATTGGGGCGGCTGCGCCAACATCATCCCTACATATTTGTTAGTTTCATCGCCCTACTCCTGGCAACGCTTGGCTGGGTCACCGGCGGCATCACATTTGGTAGCGGACTACGCGAGACACTGACTCTGCTCGACGGCAATACCGAGTATCCGTGGTATTTCGGCCCCGCCAAGCTAGCCGCTACCTTGCTTTCTGGTCTGACAGGATTACCCGGCGGTGTGTTTGCG
Organism: Propionivibrio dicarboxylicus; assembly: GCA_945902805.1. Taxonomy (GTDB): domain Bacteria; phylum Pseudomonadota; class Gammaproteobacteria; order Burkholderiales; family Rhodocyclaceae; genus CAMDMZ01. The sequence continues at coordinate 15,828 of CAMDMZ010000019.1, forward strand.
CCGTCGCTGGCGATTGGCGCCGGGCTTGGCCACGACCTGTTCCTGCTTCTCGGCGACGACGCCTCGCAAGGCGTATTACTGGTTTTCTGCATGGCCGGCTTTCTTGCCGCCGCCACACAAACACCGATCACCGCCTTCGTCGTGGTCATGGAACTGGTTTCCGGATACGACCTGATCATCGGTCTGATGGCCACCGCACTGATCGCTTCCGGCATTTCACGCATGATCAGCAAACCACTCTACGAGTCCTTGACCGATAGCCTGCTCAAGCGCAAGCGCGAAGCGCCGCCTCCCGTATAATCAGACTCGATCGTCGGGAGAGAGTGGTTGCATAGCCAGCCACCGCCGAAGGCGCAACCCCCCGGAATCGCTCAGGCAAATGGGCCGACGACGCAGCAAAAATCTGGAGAGCGGCGAGTGGGACTGAGTCCGACTTACCCACCGACGGAGTAAAACTCTCAGGTGCCAAGGACAGATGGGGGAACCCTTTTAACGTGTTCCCTATTGAGGTTTCTCCATGACCCAGCATACTCCGCTGTATGACTCCCACCTTGCCGCCAACGGCAAGATCGTCGATTTTGCCGGCTGGGAAATGCCGATCCATTACGGCTCTCAAGTTGAAGAACATCATGCTGTGCGTAAAGATGCCGGCATGTTCGACGTCTCCCACATGTGTGCGCTCGATCTTGCCGGGCCTGATGCGACGCGCTATCTGCGCCATCTGCTGGCCAACGATGTCGCCAAACTGACGACGTCCGGCAAAGCGCTGTATTCGTGCATGCTCGACGATGGCGCCGGCGTGATTGACGACCTCATCGTCTATTTCTTCTCGCCCGAACGCTACCGCATCGTCGTCAATGCCGGCACGGCAGAGAAAGATATCGCCTGGATGCGCCCCCGTCTCGTTGGCTTCGATGCGTCATTGATCGTCCGCCGCGACGTCGCCATGATCGCCGTTCAGGGCCCGCAGGCGCGCGAGCGCTTCTGGACCGCCTTCCCTGTCGCGCGGGCTCACAGCGTGACACTGGAAAACTTCCAGGCCGCCGAATGGAGCGTCGACAAAAACACCTGGCTCATCGCCCGCACCGGCTACACCGGCGAGGACGGCTTCGAAGTAACGATGCCCGCCGACGATGCCGCCGCAGTCTGGAAAGCGCTGCTCGACGCCGGTGTCAAGCCCTGCGGCCTCGGCGCCCGCGACACCCTGCGTCTTGAAGCCGGCATGAACCTCTACGGCCAGGACATGGACGAGAACATCTCGCCCTACGAAGCTGGCCTCAAATGGACCGTCGATCTGAAAGATGCCGATCGCGATTTCGTTGGAAAGTCGGTGCTGGCGGGACGGCAGTGCAACGTGAGGTTTGCCGGTCTGCTGCTGCTACAACGCGGCGTCATGCGCTCACACATGAAAGTGCATACCGCCCTAGGCGTCGGTGAAACCACCAGCGGCACCTTTTCCCCAACTCTGAACCAATCCATCGCCCTGGCCCGCATCCCCGCCGGAATCGAAAACGGCAGCGAAGTCGAGGTCGAAATCCGCGACAAGAAACTCAAAGCTAAAGTCGTCAAACCCACATTCGTCCGTCACGGACAATCCCTGCTCTGAAAGGAAACGCCATGAACACCCCCGCCAATCTGAAATTCGCCGCCTCCCACGAGTGGGTCAACACCGAGGCCGATGGCACGCTCACCATCGGCATTTCCGACCACGCGCAAGAAGCGCTGGGCGATGTGGTCTTCCTCGAACTGCCGGCCGTCGGCCGCCTCGTCAAGGCTGGCGAATCCGTCGCCGTGATCGAGTCGGTCAAGGCCGCCTCGGATATCTATGCACCGGTTTCCGGCGAAGTCATTGCCATCAACGACGCCGCCGTCGACGCGCCGGAATCGGTCAATGCCGACGCCTACGCAGTCTGGCTGTTCAAGATCAAGCCCTCCGATGCGGCTGAACTCGGCAAACTGCTCGACGCCGCCGCCTACGAAGCCACACTGTAAATTAACGCCATGCCCTTCCTCGCCGAACTCGAATACCACGACGAATTCATTGATCGTCACATCGGCCCGGACGCCAAAAGCCTCCCGGTCATGCTGGCCGTCATTGGCGTCGACTCACTCGACACGCTGATCGCGCAAACCGTTCCCGCCACGATTCGCCTCGATGCGCCGCTGGAGCTTCCGGAGGCAATCAACGAACACACCGCGCTGGCCCATCTCAAGGCGATCGCGGCGAAAAACGTGGTCAAGAAATCCTTGATCGGCCAGGGCTACTACGGCACCTACGTGCCACCGGTAATCCAGCGCAACCTGTTCGAGAACCCCGCCTGGTACACCGCCTACACGCCCTATCAGGCCGAAATCGCCCAGGGCCGGCTGGAAGCGTTGCTGAATTACCAGCAGATGGTGATCGACCTCACCGGCATGGAAATCGCCAACGCCTCGCTGCTCGATGAAGCCACGGCGGCCGCCGAAGCCATGACCATGGCGCGGCGTGCCAGCAAGGCCAAGGGAAACGTGTTCTTCATCGATGAAGCCACCTTTGCGCAGACCATTGCCGTCGTGAAAACCCGCGCCGCCTACTTTGGCTACGAACTCGTTTTCGGCAAACCGGACGAGGCCGCAAATCACGACCTGTTCGGTGCCTTGTTCCAGTACCCGAACTCCCGTGGCGAAATCGCTGATCTCACCGAGCCCATTGCCGCCGTCAAGGCCAAAGGTGGCGTGGTCGCCGTGGCCTCGGATCTGATGGCGCTGGTCCTGCTCAAGTCGCCCGGCAGCATGGGCGCCGACATCGCTCTTGGTTCCTCACAACGCTTTGGCGTACCGATGGGCTTTGGCGGCCCGCACGCGGCTTTCTTCGCCACCCGTGAAGCCAATGTGCGCTCCATGCCCGGCCGCATCATCGGCGTCTCGAAAGATGCGCGTGGCAAGGCGGCCTACCGCATGACGCTGCAAACTCGCGAACAGCATATCCGCCGCGAGAAGGCCAACTCCAATATCTGCACTTCGCAGGTGCTGCTGGCCAACATGGCCGGCATGTATGCAGTGTGGCACGGGCCGGAGGGCTTGCGCACGATCGCGGAACGCATCCATCGCCTGACCGCCATCCTGGCACGCGGGTTCGGGTTAACCGGCACGTTTTTCGACACCATCACGATAAAAGTCGGTGCTGGCGAGACGGCGGCGCTGCAGGCATCGGCCTTCAATGTGCGGGTGATCGATGCCGAAACGGTCGGCATCAGCCTCGACGAAACCACCACGCGCGATGATGTTTCCGCACTACTCGGCCTGCTCGGCAAAGCCTTCATTGACTTCAACGACCTCGACTACATTCCCGCCGCCCTGCGCCGCACCGACGCCATCCTCACGCACCCGGTTTTCAACACCCACCGCACCGAACACCAGATGCTGCGCTACCTCAAGCGCCTGCAAAACCGCGACCTTGCGCTCGACCACTCGATGATTGCGCTCGGCTCCTGCACCATGAAGCTCAACGCCGCTGCCGAGATGATGCCCGTCTCGTGGCCCGAGTTTGGCAGCCTGCATCCCCATGCGCCGGCCGAGCAGGCGCTGGGATACAAGGAATTGATCGACGGTCTCGAAGCGCAACTAAAAGCCATCACCGGCTTCGACGCCGTGTTCATGCAACCCAACTCCGGCGCCCAGGGCGAATATGCCGGCCTCGTCGCCATCCGTCGTTATCAAGCGGCGCAGGGCCAGAGTCACCGTAACATCTGCCTGATCCCTGCGTCGGCCCATGGGACCAACCCGGCCACAGCGCAAATGTGCGGCCTCGTGGTCACACCCGTCCGATGCGACGACAGCGGTAACGTTGACGTCGCTGACCTCAAGGCCAAGGCCGAACAGCATGCGGCGAATCTTTCTTGCCTGATGCTCACCTACCCGTCGACCCACGGCGTGTTCGAGGAAGCGGTAAAGGACATCTGCGCCATCGTGCACGCCAACGGCGGCCAGGTCTATATGGACGGCGCCAATCTCAACGCACAGGTTGGCCTTTGCCGTCCGGCCGACATCGGCGCCGATGTTTCGCACATGAACCTGCACAAAACCTTCGCCATTCCGCATGGCGGCGGCGGGCCGGGCATGGGACCGATCGGCCTCAAGGCGCATCTGGCGCCGCACGTCGCACCGGTTTCTGCCGCGCCCTTCGGCTCGGCCTCGATCCTGCCGATCTCATGGATGTACATCACCATGATGGGCGGCAAAGGTTTGAAACGTGCCACGGAAGCGGCGATCCTCAACGCCAACTATGTCGCCGCGCGCTTGGAGCCGCACTATCCGGTGCTCTACAAAGGCTCGCAGGGCCGCGTCGCGCATGAGTGCATCCTCGACATCCGTGCACTCAAGGCGGCCACCGGCATCGCCGAAATCGACATCGCCAAGCGCCTGATGGACTACGGCTTCCACGCACCGACCGTCAGCTTCCCGGTCGGCGGCACGCTGATGGTGGAGCCAACCGAATCGGAAGACAAGGCCGAGCTCGACCGATTCTGCGATGCCATGATCGCCATCCGCGAGGAAATTCGCGGCATCGAAGACGGCCGTTGGACGCTGGAACAGAGCCCGGTGAAGAACGCCCCGCACACACAGGCCGACATTATCGGTGCCGAGTGGGATCGCGCCTACACCCGCGAGGAAGCCGTATTCCCGCTGCCCTGGGTCGCAGCCAACAAGTTCTGGCCGTCGGTCAATCGGATTGACGATGTTTACGGCGATCGCAACCTGCATTGCAGTTGCGTTGCCATGGAGGAATACAGTCATGAATAAGCACTTCGTCCTCACCGTCGTCGGCGACGATCGCCCCGGACTTGTCGGTGAGCTCGCCGCCACCATCAGCGGGCACGGCGGCAACTGGCTGCAATCCTCGATGGCGCAGCTCGCCGGACAATTTGCCGGTATCGTCGAGGTTGCCGTGCCGGCCGAGAAATCGGCCGAGTTGCAGCAGGCCCTCGACGAACTCACGCATCTCAAGATCGTCATCGCCGAAGCAGGCACGAAAGAGTCGGTTCTGACGGGACGGCACTCGCGCAAACTCAAACTGGCCCTCGTCGGCCACGACCGCGTCGGCATCGTGCGCGAAGTGTCGCAGGTGCTCGCCCGCTTCGCCGTCAACGTCGAAAATCTCGCCACCCACACCGCCAGCGCCCCGATGTCCGCCGAGATCCTGTTCCACGCCGACGCCGAACTCACCGCCGGCCCCGATCTCGATGCCCGCGCCCTGATCGACGCACTGGAACTGCTCTCCAACGACCTGATGGTCGACATCGCACTCGACGAGTCGATTCGTCGCAACTGAGGACTTCATCATGTACACACTGCACATCGGCAACAAGAACTACTCCTCCTGGTCATTGCGTCCGTGGGTGTTGATGAAGGCTTGCGGGATTGCCTTTGACGAAAAACTGCATCGCTTCGGCCCTGACTTTCCAGCCACGATTGCTCAGTTCAGCCCGACCGGAAAAGTCCCTTGCCTCACCGACGGCGGTACGCCCGTCTGGGATTCACTGGCGATTGTCGAGTACCTGGCCGAACGCCACCCGCAAGTTTGGCCGGCCGATCCGAAAACCCGCGCCTGGGCGCGTTGTGCGGCTGCCGAAATGCATTCCAGCTTCGCCAACTTGCGCAACCAGCACGGCATGAATGTCGGCCTGCGGGTCACGGTGACGAACCGTGCGCCGAAACTGCTGGCCGACATCGCCCGCCTCGACGCACTCTGGACCGAAGGACTAACCCGCTTTGGCGGCCCGTATCTAGCCGGCCCGCAATTCACCGCCGTCGACGCCTTCTTCGCACCGGTCATCTTCCGCGTCCAAACCTACGGCATCAGTCTCGGTGCTGCAGCCGCCGCCTACGTACAGACCATGCTGGCGCACCCGGCGATGCGCGAATGGGAAATCGCCGCCCTGGCCGAGGATTTCCGCGACCTGCCGCACGAAGCCAACATCACGCTGATCGGCACGATCAGCGCTGACCTGCGAACACCAGCCTTGACGATCTGACATCGCTACCACTTGACCAGTAGTATGACCATAGTCATACTACTGGTCATATTTAACTGGAGTAAGCCATGCAAACGATCAAAGCCTCTGAATTCAAAGCAAAATGCCTTGCACTGATGGATGAGGTCGCGCTCAGTGGCGAAACCATTTGTGTGACCAAGCACGGAAAACCCATCGTTGAACTGCGGCCAATCAAACCGGCCAAACCCGCGTCTCCATTCGGCTGGCACAAAGGTCTCACCACGACGCTAGATGACCTGATCGAACCCGCCGTCCCGCTGGAAGACTGGGATGCCCTCAAATGATTCTGCTCGACACCCACACTCTAGTGTGGATGGATCAGGACGATATCAAGTTGGGACCACAATCCCGGGCTTTGATTGAACAGAACTTCCAAACAGATTGCGTCGCCGTCAGTGGGATCAGTTTTTGGGAATGTGCGTTGCTGCAAAGCCGACGACGATTGGTTTTGCCCTCGGAAGTCGGTCAGTGGCGTGGAGAACTTCTGGCCAACGGATTAATCGAACTCGCTTTAGATGGCCCTATCGCCATTCTTTCGGTTCAACTTGATACGGAACACAAAGATCCCGCCGACCGTTTCATCGCCGCCACCGCCATCCGCCATGGCGCTACGCTGATCACCGCCGACGAGAAGCTGCTTGCCGGTCCGCCTGTTCTGAAATGTCACGACGCGCGCAAATGAAATCACCCGAACTCCTCGCCCCCGCCGGCAGCCTAAAAATGGTGGAAACGGCGCTGGCCTTCGGCGCCAATGCCATCTACGCCGGCCAGCCGCGCTACAGCTTGCGGGTGCGCAACAATGAATTCGGCAAGATCGAGAAACTTGCCGCCGGGATTGAGCTCGCCCATGCCAGGGGTGGCCAGTTCTATGTGGTCAGCAACATCCTGCCGCACAATGCCAAGCTGAAGACCTACCTCGCCGACATGGCGCCGGTCGTTGCGCTCAAGCCCGACGCCCTGATCATGGCCGACCCCGGCCTGATTCTGATGATCCGCGAAACCTGGCCGGAGATGCCGATTCATCTTTCGGTCCAGGCCAACACCATGAACCATGCCGCCGTGCGTTTTTGGAAGAGCATCGGCATCAGTCGTGTCATTCTCTCGCGCGAGCTATCGCTGGATGACATCGCCGAGATCCGCCAGGAATGCCCGGATATGGAGCTCGAAGTCTTCGTCCATGGCGCATTGTGCGTCGCCTATTCCGGGCGCTGCCTGCTCTCCGGCTACTTCAATCATCGCGACCCGAACCAGGGCACCTGCACCAACAGTTGCCGCTGGAACTATGACGTCAAACCGGCCACCGAAAACCCGGCCGGCGACGTCTATCTGATCGAAGAAGAAACCCGCCCCGGCAACCTGATGCCGATCGAGGAAGACGAGCATGGCACCTACATCCTCAACTCGAAAGACCTTCGTGCAATCGAACACATCGCCCAGCTCACCGAAATCGGCATCGACTCGCTGAAAATCGAAGGCCGCACCAAGTCGGCGTATTACGTCGCCCGCACCTGTCAGAGCTACCGCCAGGCGATCGACGATGCGGTGGCCGGACGACCCTTTGATGGCCGTCTCGTCGCCGAGCTCGATGGTCTCGCCAACCGTGGCTACACGCCAGGCTTTTACGACCGTCACCCGGACCGCGAGTATCAAAACTATCTGACCGGCCTGTCGCAAATGGGCAGCAGCCAGTATGTCGGCGACCTCACCGGCTACGCGGAGGACGGCTGGGCCGAGATCGAGGTCAAGAACAAGTTTTCGGTTGGCGATCGCATTGAGCTGATTCACCCCACTGGCAATCGCCAGCATGTCATCGAGCGCATGCAAAAAGTCGGTGCTGGCGGGACGGCGCCGGATGACATCACCGTCGCCCCGGGCAGCGGACATCGCGTCCGCGTGTCGCTTCCCCCTGCTTACGAAGGGGCTTTTCTCGCCCGATTCGCATAAATGTAGTGAGCGACAGCGATCAGCAGGAATGCTAATCTGCGGACGTGAGCCGAACACGCTATAAAATTTTGTTTGTTTGGGCCGTCGTTGCCCTGCTGGCCATGCGCGAACTGGCCGGCATGCCTGCCGCATTGGAGCGGATTGACAACGATGTTGCGGCGCAATTTCGAACCTCATCACGCGCCATCGCGCATGCCGTCGATACCACATTGACCGCTGCAGACCGGATGCTACGCGCCGCCATCACGACCCCGCCGATGGTGGCGATGCAGGCCGGGCGACCGAACCAGGGCGACCTGAGTGCCATGCTCAAGCGCCTCCAGGACTCGACATCCGGCGCCACGGTGGTTGCCATCAGCGACGCCACCGGCCGCATTGTGGCGGGCTCACAAGCACTACCCGCCGAGCTGAATATGGCTGATCGCGCCTTCTTCCGGCTACTGCGGGATAGTCCGAATAATTCCGCTGCGCTGGGCTCGGCGATTTCGCAAGTCGCTCCCAACCGTCTCGATGGCAAACCGGTGCTTCATGTAGCTCGTCGATACGAAGGTTCAAACGGCCATTTTGGTGGTGTCGTGGTGGTCGGTATCGACGTCGCACAACAGTTCGAGCCCATCGCGCGCCTTCTCGTTCCCTCGCCAACTGCCAGGATCGGACTGCTCGACGAGAACCAGCGAATTCTCATGCGCCTGCCACATATCAGCGAGATGATCGGCAAACATCTGCCGATTACCAATAAATACGGCGGCTTACCGACGGCGCCGTTTGACCAGATGCTTGAACACATGGGTCTCGACGGTTCCCCGCGCGTCGGCATGCTGCAGGCACTCGACCACTTTCCCTTGCACATTAGCGTCAGCGAACCGCGCAGTACGATCCTCGATCGATCGCACCTTATCCACCGCAATGCGCTGTTGTTCATCATCGTTCTGCTCACCGCCGGCGGCGCACTCTCGCTACTGATCTGGCGTAGCGGCAAGTCCAGCGAGCTCGAGCGCCTGCGCATGAAAGTCTTTTCCCATGCCCGCGAAGGTATCCTGATCACCGGCCCGGACACGCGCATCATCGAGGTCAATCCCCGTCTGTGCCAAATGTCGGGTTACAGTCGTGAGGAACTGATCGGTAAGAAACCCAGCCTGTTCCGCTCTGGCCGACACGATAAAGCCTTCTATCAAACGATGTGGGACGATCTGAATCAGACTAATGAATGGCGTGGTGAAATCTGGAATCGACGCAAGGATGGCGGGTTTTACGCCCAACAGACCAGCATTTCGGCCGTCCGTGACCAGGACAATCGCCTGACGCACTACATCGGCCTGCTCAGCGACATCACAACACTCAAGAGCCGTGCCGAACTGCTGGAAGAAAAAGCGCAACACGATATCCTCACCCAGTTACCCAATCGTGCCCTCCTCCATGATCGCTTGCAACTGGCCTTGGCGCGCGCACGCCGCGATCACGGACAGTTCGCCATCTGCTATATCGATCTGGATGAGTTCAAGCCGGTCAATGACAACTATGGCCACGCCGCCGGCGATACCCTGCTGATCGAAATTTCGGCACGCTTGCGCTCCCTGTTGCGCGGTGGCGATACTGCCGCGCGCGTCGGTGGCGATGAATTCGTCCTGATCCTGACCCAGCTTGCCGATGCCGATGAATGTCGCCAGGCCGCCGACCGTGTGCTTACCGCCATTACCGCGCCCGTGGTGATCGACGGCCACGCCATCAGCGTTTCAGCCAGTATTGGCATCGCCTTGTACCCGCGTGATGGTAAAGATGCCAACGATTTGCTCATGCTCGCCGACCAGGCCATGTACGAGGCCAAGCGCGCCGGCCGCAACCGATATAGCGAGTACGCCTGATGACACGACGCCGTTGGATGCACCGTTGGATGCACCGCTGGATTCACTTCGGTGCTGTTCTCGCTCTGTTCGGCATGCTGGGCTCGGCGCTGGCGCTCGAAAGTGCCGATTCGCTGTTGAAGATTGGCGTCCTCGCCTATCGCGGCAAAGAGCAGGCGATCAAAGAATGGCAAGGCCACGCCGACTATCTCGCCGAAAAGCTGGCACCGCGCCGCTTCGAGATCGTGCCACTGACTCTCGAGGAATTCCCCCCGGCGATCGAAAAACGCACCATCGATCTGTTCACCACCAACACCGGCCATTACGTTGAACTTGAGGCAGGCGGCCGCAGCACGCGTTTCGCCACCATGCGCGTGGCCGGCCCCAAGGGTCCCATCGACAAATTTGGTGGCACCGCCATTGTCCGCAGTGATCGCACCGATATAAACAACTATGCCGACCTGGCCGGTCTGACGATTGCGATTCCCAATTTCGGTGGCTTTGGCGGCTGGCAGGTGCATCAGCGTGAAGCCCTGGCGCAAGGCATCGAACTTGTCCGCACGTCGCGGGTTATCGAGAGCAAGACCCAGGACAAAGTGATGGAAGATGTCCTCACCGGGCGCGCCGATGTCGGCTTTGTACGCTCCGACCTGATCGAATCCCTGGTTGCCGCCGGCAAGCTGGATCTGGCCCAGGTCCGGGTAATCAACCCGCAGAAAACTGCCGAGTATCCCTACCTGCATAGCACTCGTCTCTATCCGCACTGGCCTTTTGCCCGGCTCGATCATGTTTCCGAGGAATTGACTCGCGAGCTGTTGATTGCCCTGTTGCAAATACCGCCAGGTCACCCGGCGGCGAAGGCAGCCAACATCTACGGCTGGACACTCGGGCAGAACTACCAGCCCGTGCATGACATGTTTCTCGAACTGCGCCTGCCGCCTTACAACAACCTGCCGGTTTCGCTCAACGATGTCATGGGGCGCTACGGACAACTGATCGTATTCATCTCGGTTACCGTCATCACGATTCTATTGCTGGCGCTGTGGTTCATCACCCGTGGCAATCTGGCGCTCAAGCGCAGCCAGGGCCAATTGCGCCTCGCTGCCGGTGTTTTCGAACATGCCCAGGAAGGCATCCTGATCACCGATACCAAAGGCTTAGTGATCGATGTCAATGACACCTTCCTCGCCTTGACCGGCTACGCCCGCAGTGAAGTCGTGGGCAAGAACCCACGCTTTCTCTCCTCAGGCCGTCAGGATGCCAATTTCTACAAGTCCATGTGGGCTGCCCTGACCAGCAGCGGTAACTGGCGCGGCGAGCTGTGGAACCGACGCAAGGATGGCAGTCTCTACGTCCAGCGCACCAGCATTTCAGCGGTCCGCGATACCCACGGCGCCATCAGTCACTACATCGGCCTCTCCTACGACGTCACCGCCTTGCGCGAGAGCCAGGAGCAGCTCGAACAAATGGCTTACTTTGACGCACTCACCGGCTTGCCGAATCGTCGTTTGCTCGCCGACCGACTCAAGCAGGCCATCGCGCAATCCACGCGCACCGACAAGCTGCTCGCCATCTGCTACCTCGATCTTGATGGTTTCAAGCCGATCAACGATAACTGGGGTCATGCCGCCGGCGACCGGCTGCTGGTCGACGCCTCATCGCGCTTGACCAGTTCCGTGCGTACGGGTGACACCGTCAGCCGCCTTGGCGGCGATGAGTTCGTGGTACTACTCGAAAACCTGTCGCATATTGATGAATGCGAGTATGCGATCGAGCGCATCCGGCAAGCCTTGAACCAGCCATTCCGTCTGACCGAAGGCGATGCCCAGGTATCGGCAAGCATCGGCGTCACGCTGTTCCCGATCGATAGTTCCGATCCCGATACCTTGATCCGTCATGCCGACCAGGCCATGTATGCGGCCAAGCAGGGCGGGCGCAACCGCTACCAGTTGTTCGATGCCGGCGGCGATCGACTGTCCGGGGCCCGGCGCGAGGCTATGGGCGCAATCCAGCAGGCGATAGAGCACGACGAATTCCTGTTGTACTTCCAGCCCAAGGTCAATATGCGCAGCGGCGAAATTGTCGGTGCTGAAGCTCTGGTGCGCTGGGAACACCCGGAACGCGGCTTCCTTCACCCCGCCGAATTTCTGCCGGCGATCGATTTCGTCGGCATGCAGACTGCACTCGGTGACTGGGTGCTGCGTGCCGCCATCCGTCAGATCGCGGCCTGGGCCGACGCCGGCCACTCCCTTTCGGTCAGCATCAATGTCGCCGCCGAGCAACTGCAACACACCGATTTCATTGACAAATTGCAGGCCGCATTAGCCGCCTTCCCTGCCGCCAAGCCCGATCAGATCGAACTGGAACTGCTGGAAACGGCTGCCCTGCACGACCTGACCGAAGTGGCCGGCGTCATCGAACGCTGCCAGGCGCTGGGCATTCATTTCGCCATTGACGATTTTGGCACCGGCTATTCCTCGCTCACCTATCTGAAGCAACTGAACGCCCGCACCTTGAAGGTCGATCAGTCCTTCGTTCGCGACATGCTTGAGGACCCCGACGATCTCGCTATTGTCGATGGCATCGTCGGACTTGCCGCTGCGTTCCGGCGTCAAGTGGTGGCCGAAGGTGTCGAGACCATCGAACACGGTCGCTTGCTGCTCCAGTTGGGCTGCGAACTGGCCCAAGGCTATGGCATTGCGCGGCCGATGGCCCCGGAAAAGCTCATCGCATGGTTACCGCAATGGCATCAACCGAAAGAATGGATCGGCATCACACCTTGGCCGCGCGAGGATCTGCCCCTGCTGACCATGGAGGTCGAACACCGGCGCTGGATCACAAATTTCACGGCGATCATGCAACGCACGCCGGGCGAGAAATCCGAAACGGATGAGGAAATCAAGATGCCGCCACTGGACCCTCATCAGTGCCGTTTTGGCCGCTGGCTCGACGCCACGGGTCGGCGTCGCTATGGGCATTTGTCGGTGCTCCAGGAACTCGATATCCGCCATCAGGCCGTGCATCACAAGGGCCATGAGTTGGCCACGGTGTGGCAAGCGGACCCGGATGCCGCGCGTGCTCGTGTACATGAACTGGCAAGTTGTCGCGACAGTCTTCTGCTCAGCCTGGCTGATTTGCGAGTAGCGGCGCTCAGGCATCATTGACGCGCATCGTGCATGCGCGTAAATTGCGCGCATCGATTGCCAAGGAGCTTGTCGTGAGCGCCTCACCCAAGAAAGCCGCCAATCTTACTGTGCGTGCCGATCTGCTCGAAGATGCCCGTACCTACAAGATCAACCTGTCGCAAACCCTTGAAACCGCGCTTGCTGCCGAACTGAAGAAGCGCCGCGAAACCGAGTGGCTGGAGCAGAACAAGGCGGCCATTGAAGCCTACAACCAGGAGATCGCCGAACATGGACTCTTCAGCGACAACTTCCGCAGCTTCTGCCGATGAGCCAATTCGACGTATTCCGCAATCCCGATCCCGGTAGCCAGGCGCGTATCCCCTTCGTTGTCGTTCTGCAATCCGACCTGCTCGACGCCGTCGATAATCACGTCGTCGCGCCACTGCGAGCCAAACATGAGAGTCATATCGTTCCCGTCCTCCGGCTCAACCCCCACGTCATGATCGATGACGAAGAGTACCTGGTGCGGGTGCAGGATCTGGCCACCGTGCCACGCCGTATGCTGAAGGAAAAAGTCGCCACCCTCGCTCCCCAACGCGAGGAAATCCTCGCCGCCCTCGATTTTCTTTTTACCGGATTTTGAACAAGGAACCACCATGGCTCAATATGTAATGTCGATGCACCGCGTGAACAAGATCGTTCCACCCAAGCGCACCATCATCAAGGACATCTCCCTCTCCTTCTTCCCCGGTGCCAAGATCGGTTTGCTGGGCTTGAACGGTTCCGGCAAATCCACCGTGCTGCGCATCATGGCGGGAGCGGACAAGGAATACGACGGCGAGGTGCAATGGCAGCCGAACATGAAGATCGGTTATCTGGCGCAGGAACCGCAACTCGATGCGACCAAGACAGTGAAGCAGGAAGTCGAATCCGGCCTCGTCGAACTCATGGAAGCCAAGCAGAAACTCGAAGAGGTCTATGCCGCCTATGCCGAAGAAGGCGCCGACTTCGACAAGTTGGCCGAAGAACAGGCCAAGTACGAAAACATCATTTCCACCGCTGGTGCCGACGTTGAAACCCAGATGGAAATCGCCGCCGATGCCCTCGGCCTGCCCGACTGGGACGCCATCATCGGCACGCTTTCCGGCGGCGAAAAACGTCGGGTTGCCCTGTGCAAGCTGCTACTCTCACGCCCCGACATGCTGCTGCTCGACGAACCGACCAACCACCTCGATGCCGAGTCGGTCGAGTGGCTGGAACAGTTCCTCACCCGCTTCCCAGGCACCGTCGTCGCCGTCACCCACGACCGCTACTTCCTCGACAACGCCGCCGAATGGATACTGGAACTTGACCGTGGCCAGGGCATCCCATGGAAGGGCAATTATTCCAGTTGGCTGGAGCAAAAAGGTGCCCGTCTGGAAACCGAGCAGAAGCAGGAAGATGCCCACCGCAAGGCCATGAAGCAGGAACTGGAATGGGTGCGCCAGGGCGCTAAGGCCCGTCAGTCCAAGAGCAAGGCGCGTCTCGCCCGTTATGAGGAAATGTCGAACACCGAATACCAGAAACGCAACGAGACCCAGGAAATCTTCATTCCGCCCGGCGAGCGTCTCGGTGACAAGGTGATCGAGTTCAACGGCGTGAGCAAAGCCTTCGGCGACCGTCTGCTAATCGACAATCTTAGTTTCAGCGTGCCACCCGGCGCCATCGTCGGTGTCATCGGCCCTAACGGCGCCGGCAAGTCGACGCTGTTCAAGATGATCCAAAGCAAGGAACAGCCGGATTCGGGCGAAATCGTCATCGGCACCACGGTCAAGATCGCCGCCGTCGATCAATCGCGCGAGGGGCTGGACGGAAGCAAAACCGTGTTCGATGCGGTCTCCAACGGCGCCGACATCCTCACCGTCGGTAAGTTTGAAATGCCCAGCCGCGCCTACCTCGGCCGCTTCAACTTCAAGGGTGGCGATCAGCAAAAGATCGTCGGCAACCTCTCCGGCGGCGAACGCGGCCGCCTGCATCTGGCGACCACCCTGATCGCCGGCGGCAACGTGTTGCTGCTCGACGAACCCTCCAACGACCTCGACGTGGAAACCCTACGCGCCCTGGAAGACGCGCTGCTCGAATTCTCCGGCTGCGCGATGATCATCAGCCACGATCGCTGGTTCCTCGATCGCATCTGCACCCACATCCTGGCCTGCGAAGGCAATTCGCAATGGAGCTTCTTCGCCGGTAACTATCAGGAATATGAAGAGGACAAGCGCAAGCGTCTGGGCGAGGAAGGTGCCAAGCCACATCGGATTCGCTACAAACCGATTTGCCGGTAAATTCGTGTGAAATACTTTCTCGCCTTGCTGGCCCTGATCATTCTCGCCCTCCTGGCGCCGCTCCTCTTTGTTTCCGAAAAGCAGGCGCAGGCACCTGCCACGCATGGTATGCCCTGGCAGATCGAAACGCCTGCGGCGGGTCAGTCGCAGGTTTTTGGGCTGGTACTCGGTACTACCCCGGCGCTCCCCGCAAGTTCGCTGGCCGACGCGCGGCGACTGTCGCGCGAAACACCCAAGCTGGCGCTTGTCGCCCCCGCCGACGATGCGCTCTCGCTCGAAGCCTATTTCGAGACCATCGCCCTCGGTCCCCTCTCCGGCAAACTGTTGGTGACGCTCGATGTCGCCCCGGCCGAGTTGCAGGCCATGCGCGAACGGGCGGCGAAATCCGACTACATGAGTACAGGTACCAAGCAGTTCCTGCTCAATGAAGCCGACCGTACACGAGCGGAATCCCTGCCCTTGCGCGCCATCGCCTTCATTCCGTCCGGCAGCCTCGATGAAGCAGTGATCCTGCAGCGCTTTGGCACACCAGCCGAACGCATCCGTCAGGGCGAGACGCTGGAACATTTCCTCTATCCGGAAAAGGGTCTCGACGTCGTCCTCGACAGCAAGGGCAAGGAAGTCCTGCAGTATGTCGCCCCCGCTCAATTTGCCCGCCTGCGCGAGCCGCTGATCGCCAAATGAACAACGCCCTCGAACTGCTCGCTCCGGCGAAAAACGCCGACGTTGGCATCGAAGCCATCCGCCATGGTGCCGACGCCGTGTATATCGGCGGTCCGGCTTTCGGCGCGCGTTATGGCGCCGGCAACACCGTGGCCGACATCGAGCGCCTTGCCGACTTTGCACATCGTTTCCATGCCAAAATCTTCGTCACCCTCAATACCATCCTACGTGACGACGAACTGGACGATGCGCGGAAGCTCGCCTGGCAATTGCATGAAGCCGGCGCAGATGCGCTGATCGTGCAGGACATGGGCCTGCTCGAACTGGATCTGCCACCGATCCAGTTGCACGCCTCGACCCAGACCGATATCCGCAGCGCGGAGAAGGCCCGTTTCCTGCGGGACGTCGGGTTTTCGCAGATCGTCCTGGCACGCGAGCTCTCGCTCGACGAGATCCGCGCCGTACATCAAAAAGTCGGCTCTGGCGAGACGGCGGAAAGACCGCTGACGCTGGAATTCTTCATCCACGGCGCCCTCTGCGTCGCCTTTTCCGGCCAGTGCTACATCAGCCACGCCCACACCGGCCGCAGCGCCAATCGCGGCGAATGCTCCCAAGCCTGCCGCCTGCCCTACACGCTGGAAGACAAGCAGGGGCGCATCGTCGCCCACGAAAAGCATCTACTGTCGATGAAGGACAACGATCAGAGCGCCAACCTGCGTGCGTTGGCCGATGCCGGCATTCGCTCGTTCAAGATCGAGGGTCGGCTCAAAGATGCGGCCTACGTCAAGAACGCCACGGCACATTACCGGCAGTTGATCGACACCATCCTCGTCGACGCGCCGGAATATTCCCGCGCCTCGTCCGGGCACTGCAGCTACACCTTCACCCCGCGCCCGGAAAAGACCTTCAACCGTGGCGCCACCGATTATTTCGTCAATGGCCGCCAGCCCGACATCGGCGCCTTCGATACGCCCAGCTTTGCCGGAGAGGAAAGCGGCACCATCACCCGCATCGGACCGGACTGGATCGAGGTCGACAGCGAAGAGAACTTTGCCAATGGCGACGGCATCAGCTACATGGCGCGTGGCAAGACCCTTTCCGGCATGCGCATCAACGTCGCAGAAGGCAAGCGTCTGTTCCCCAACGAGATGCCGGAAGACCTCAAGGTCGGCATGCCGGTCTATCGCAATCGCGACCAGGCGTTCGAACGCCTGCTGGAGAAGGACTCGGCCGAGCGCCGCATTCCAGTCCGCCTCATGCTCGGCGAAACCGCCGACGGCTTTGGACTGTGCGTGTGCGACGACGAGGGCAGCAGCATCGTCGCCACGACGGCACTGGCCAAGGAAAAAGCCAAGGATCCACGCAAGTCGCTCGTCTCGCTGGGCGAACACCTGGGCAAGCTTGGCAGCACCGATTTCAAGGCGACCGAGATCAAGATCAGTTTTTCGGCTCCGTGGTTCCTCCCCGCATCGACCGTCAACGCCCTGCGCCGCGAGGCCGTCGACATGATGATTGCAGCCCGCGAAACCAACCGGCCACGTCTGCCTCGGGCAGTACCCGTCGAACCGCCTGCCCCCTATCCGGAACGCGAACTCAGTTACCTTGGCAACGTGCTCAACAACCACGCCCGCGAGTTCTACCGCAAACATGGCGTCGAACTGATTGCCGATGCCTATGAAGCCGATACCACGCCGGGCGACGTCTCGCTGATGATCACCAAGCACTGCCTGCGTTATAGCTACAGCCTGTGTCCGAAAGAGGCCAAGGGCTGGGTCAAGGGCGTGAATGCCGAGCCGATGACGCTGGTCAATGGCAAGGAACGCTTGCTACTGCGCTTCGACTGCAAGGCATGTGAAATGCATGTCGTCGGCAAGATGAAGAAGCATCGCCGGATCACCATTGTTCCTGTTCCTGGCCACTGAAAAGTCGGTTCTGGCGGGACGGCACTGCAACACGACACGACGATGACACGGCTCGTTCTCGCCCCCATGGAGGGCCTCGCCGACGACGTCCTGCGCGAGGTACTGACGACAGCCGGCGGCTATGACTGGTGCGTTACCGAGTTCGTCCGCGTTACTGACACGGTGCTGCCACATGCCGCGTTTACCCGTCTCTCGCCTGAACTGAAGAACGCCTCGCGCACACGTAGCGGCACACCCGTGCGGGTGCAACTGCTGGGCTCCAGCCCGACCATGCTGGCGGCCAATGCCGGACATCTCGCGGCCCTCAATCCGGCCGGCATCGACCTCAACTTTGGCTGTCCGACACCGCTGGTCAATCGCAATCGGGGCGGAGCCGCCCTGCTCGACGAACCGGAATTGCTCTTCAGCATCGTCGCCGCCGTGCGTCGCGCCGTCCCGGCGACGATTCCGGTCACAGCCAAAATGCGCCTCGGCATCGACGACACCAGCCGCACGCTCGACTGCGCCCGAGCGCTGGAAGCTGGCGGCGCCGATGAGTTGGTGGTTCATGCCCGCACCAAGCAGGACGGCTACCGCCCGCCGGCGCGCTGGGAGTGGATCGCCGAGATTCGCGACGTGGTCAAGCTGCCGCTGATCGCCAATGGCGAAGTGTGGAATCTCACGGATTACCGCGACATTTGTCGGGTTACCGGCTGCCACGACGTCATGCTCGGCCGCGGCGCGGTGGCCGATCCACTGCTGGCAACGCGCATCCGCAGCGACACAGACCACAACACCGCCGCCGACTGGGAACTCATTAAGCAGTTGATCACCACGTTCTGGGACAAGGTGCAAGCCAAGGTGCTGCCGCATCAATCGCCCGGTCGCCTTAAGCAATGGCTGGGCATGATGCAACGCAATTACCCGCAAGCGGAGACGCTCTACGCCGACATCCGCCAACTAAAACGCGCACCAGAAATCAGCGCCGTCTTTCGCCACGCGCTGACTCCCACGCCATGACCCATCAACCATTCCGCGTGCTCGCCGTCATCCCACCGATGACGCAACTCAACACGCCCTACCCCTCGACCGCCTACCTCACCGGATTTTTGCGTTCGCGCCACATCGATGCCGTACAGGAAGATCTCGCCCTCGCCCTCGTGCTGCACCTGCTTTCAAAGAATGGGCTCGCTGGCCTGCACGACCAGGCGACGCGACTGACGAAAGCACAGCGCAGTCCGGCCGTGCGCGCCTTCGTACATCACTACGCGCGCTATGCCGCCACTATCGAGCCAGCCATCGCCTTCCTGCAAGGTCGCGACCCCAGCCTCGCCATGCGCATCGCCGGTCGCCAGTTCCTGCCTGAAGGACCGCGTTTCGCAGCACTCGACGTGTATATCGACGATGACGGCGGTGATCCGCTGGCCTGGGCCTTTGGCGCGCTCGGCGTACAAGATCGCGCCCGCCATTTCGCCACGCTCTACCTCAACGATCTCGCTGACGTCTTGCGCGATGCGGTCGATCCACGCTTTGAATTCGTCCGCTATGCCGAGTCGATTGCCCAGAGCCAGGCCAGCTTCGACCCTTTGGCGCAAGCACTGGCCGCACCCAAAAACCTGATCGACGATGCGCTGCATGAACTCACACTGGCCGCCATCGCAAAGCATCAGCCCAGCTTGGTCCTGCTGTCGACGCCCTTCCCCGGCAATGTCTATGGTGCCCTGCGCATCGCCCAAACCATCAAGGCACACGATCCGACCATTGCCATTGCCCTCGGCGGCGGCTACGTCAATACCGAGTTGCGCGAACTGACCGAACCACGTCTGTTCGACTTTGTCGACTACGTCACCCTGGACGATGGCGAACTCCCCGTTTTGACGCTAATCGAACACCTGCAAGGCCAGCGGTCGGCGGAAGATCTGGTGCGTTGCTTCGTGCGTCAGGAAGATCTGGTTCGCTACATCAGTGCCGCCGCAGCCGAGATTGCGTTTGCCGACGCCGGCACACCGACGTGGGACGGCCTGCCGCTGGACCGTTACCTCTCGGTGCTGGACATGCTCAATCCCATGCACCGGCTCTGGTCCGATGGCCGCTGGAACAAGCTCACCGTCGCCCACGGTTGCTATTGGAAGAAGTGCACGTTCTGCGACACCTCGCTCGACTACATTTCGCGCTACGAAGCCATCGCCGCTGCCACGCTTGTGGACCGTATCGAAGCCATCATCGCCGAGACCGGCCAGAGCGGTTTTCACTTCGTCGACGAAGCCGCGCCACCCAAAGCCTTGCGCGCGCTGGCCGAGGAGTTGCTGCGACGCCAGGTGGCGATTTCGTGGTGGGGCAATATCCGTTTCGAAAAATCCTTCACTCCTGAGCTCTGCCAACTTCTTGCCGACAGCGGTTGTATTGCCGTCTCGGGCGGGCTGGAAGTCGCCTCCGATCGTTTGCTGAAACTGATGCAAAAAGGGGTCTCGGTCGAGCAGGTGGCGCGGGTGACCAACGCATTTACCGAAGCCGGTATTCTGGTTCACGCTTATTTGATGTATGGCTTTCCAACCCAGACGGTACAAGACACGGTGGATGCACTTGAATATGTGCGCCAATTATTCGAAGCCGGTTGCATCAATTCAGGATTCTTCCACCGCTTTGCCTGTACGGTGCATTCCCCGGTCGGCCTGCACCCCGAGGAATTCGGCGTCAAACTGCGACCATTGCCGGCCGGAAGATTCGCCAAAAACGACGTCGCCTTCATCGACCCGACTGGCGTCGATCATGCGACTCTAGGCAAAGCACTCGAAAAAGCGATCTACAACTACATGCACGGCATCGGCATGGATGAAGACGTGCGCCGCTGGTTCAGCGGCAAGGTACCGCGCAGCCGCGTGCCACACGATTTCGTCGAACGGGCATTGGCCGGCAACGTATGAAGCCGGAAGATCTCGAATTGCTGGTCACCCGCGTCATGCCTTTCGGCAAACATAAGGGCTGCCTGATCGCAGACCTGCCGGGCAATTACCTCAACTGGTTTGCGCGCAAAGGTTTCCCACCCGGCGAAATCGGCCGCCTGCTGGCCCTGATGCAGGAGATGGACCATAACGGACTCTCGCCCCTGCTCGATCCCCTGCGGCGGCGATAAGCAGGCGCGATGCTGGAAATCCTCTTCCGTGATGACCACCTGATCGCCATTCACAAGCCGGCCGGACTGCTGGTTCATCGCAGCAACATCGATCGCCACGAAACGCGCTTTGCGGTGCAATTGCTGCGCGACCAGATCGGCCAGCATGTCTATCCCGCGCACCGGCTCGACAAAGGCACCTCGGGCATCCTGCTGTTCGCGCTGAATGGCGATATCGCGCGCGCACTCGGTCGTCAATTCGAAGCGGGAACGGTGGGCAAAACCTACCGTGCCATCGTGCGTGGCTGGCCGCCGGAATCAGGCCGTATCGATCATCCGCTGAGCCGCCAGTTTGATGACCATGGCCGCCCTCAAACCGAGACCGCAATGCAGGCGCTGCCGGCGCTGACTGACTTCCGTCGCCTCGCCACGGCTGAAATCGATGCCTGCGTCGATCGCTACCCACGCTCGCGTTATGCGCTGGTAGAACTGACGCCACTAACCGGCCGCCAGCATCAATTGCGCCGCCACATGAAGCACATTGCGCACCCCATCATCGGCGATGCGACGCACGGCAAAGGACGACACAATCGATTTTTCCAGGAGCGCTTCGCTTGTCATCGTTTGCTGCTGGCATCAACAGAACTACGCCTGCAGCATCCGCTCAGCGCTGAAGTTCTGCTCTTGCAAACCCCACCAGCCGCCGATTTCGCCGCCGTATCGACGGCCCTGGGCTGGGACTGATGCGATCAGGATGTCCCGGGGTCAAAAACAACCACCCGATTGCCGCCATCGTGCTTACCCAGGTAAGCCGCCAAACTCGCACATTGCGACAACTCTTCAGCGGTTTTGCCGTGTCGCGGATAGCCAGCCACACCGGCCGTCACGGTGGCTTGCAGACCAAAATTGCCAAACACGGGATGACTACCGGCGAGGTGCGACCGCCATTGCTCCGCCAGCCGCGCGGCCATCTCGATCTCAATCCCGGGCAACACCATCATGAACTCATCGCCGCCATGACGACAGGCAATGATCTGCGTTTCGGCAAGGGTCGATAACAACTGGCTGCCCAAGACCCTGATCACCTCATCGCCGGCTTGCTGGCCATAAGTCTCATTGATTTTTTTCAAATGATCGATATCGAGCAACACCACCGAGAGCGGCTTGCCTTCATGGCGCGCCAGGCTGAGCTGGTGTTCCAGAACGTCGTTCAAGTAAGCGCGGTTATATACCCCCGTAAGCGCATCCCGCTGGCGCATTTCACCTAGACGAACCTGCAACGCCTCGATTTCGTCGAGTTTGGCTCGCAGCGTGGCATTGCTGCAGGCCAGTTCGCCAGCCTGCTCGCGCAAGCGTCGTTCGCGCAAAACTGCCGCCGTCATGTCTTGCACATGAACGGCACAAGCCGGCACGGATACCAAACGTATCGGCGTCAGGTTGATCAGTTGCTGCATGCGCTGGTCCCGGTGGCGATCGTCAGGGTTCCGATACAAGGGCAGGATCGAGCGATGAATCGAGGGCGAGAGCAAACCGGCAAGGTGATAGGAAAGTGCCTGTTGCAAGGCATTTTCAAAACGCGTACCGACCACGTCGGGAAAGATCGTCCGAATCGATTGGCCGATCGCGATATCGGCCGCAATCCCGCTGTACTCGACCATCCAGCGGTTCCACACCAGTACGCGGGCGTCGGCATCGACGACAACAATTCCATTGGCGATGGCGTCGAGCACTTCCGAGCGAACTGTGGCGTCGATGTCCATCAGCCTAAACCCTGTGCCTCAAGAAATCGATCGATACACTCAATCAAGCCGCGCAAGGAACCGACATTGAGAAGAAAGAGCAAATGACCATTGAGCCGTTGCCGGCTGATCGTCAGATCAACCTGAACCAACAGAATCACACGATCGGGATCAGTCCCAAAGAGGTCCAGCGTCAACGAATCAGCATATTGATGCTGCGGCAGGCTACCCTCGAACTCGACCGCAAACATATCGGCCAAGGCGCTGATGCAGGCATTGAGAATGATGTTGCCAACCTCGCACATCGCCTCCTGTTCCAGCTCTGACAGTTGCTCGGGTGGAACCAGTTCACCGAGCATGTGGGCAACGATCACCAACGCATTGTTTTCCGGAAAGAGCAGCATGGCTCTGGCATCGAACGGGCCGTGAAAATCCTGCGACACCAGCGACATGTGGGTCATCTCGCGCGTCGTCAGTGCCGCTCTAACCTCCGCCGGCGGCAGGAACAGAATGTTGGGGGCCGAGAGCTGGATTTCGTCGCGCACGATTTGGCTCAGGCTGGCCGCTGCACGACCGACACCGATATTGAAAATCTCGGATAGTGCGTCGCGCTGCAGTTCGCTGACTTCAATCATGGTGCATGCTCGATGGTCGATAGTAGATGGCGAGCGTCACTTTAAGCCCGGGCAGGCAGTTTAACGAGAAACACCAAGCGACGAATCACTACAATCAAGCACTTGCTTTGCTCTGGCGCGCGCGCGCAATGAGAACTTCGACCGTATCGCCTGATGTTTGATGCTTCCTTACGCTGGCTCAGCCTGTCCTGCTTGTGCCTACTCAGCCTGCTGAGCACTGCTGGCAGCGCGGAGACCGCGCTGCCGACCAGCACGGCTCCCGAAATGGCGTTAACGCTGGTCGCGCCCGAATCGGTGCATGCCCTGCTCACTCAGTATCTCGATCTGCCGGCGCAAATCAGCGGCGATGACGCGCAACAGGTACTGACGCGACGGATTCGGCGCGAAGCGGCTGAACTGCTCGCCACCGAGGGTTATTTTTCCCCGCGCATCGAAGTACAGCCAGCCACCGCATCACCGGCCACACTGATCGTCGACGTGGTCCCCGGCACACTTACCCGGGTTGAAACTGTTGCGCTCGAATTCCACGGCGATCTGGCGGCTGACGCTGACACACAATCCGCTCGTCGCGACCAGCTACGAGCCGAATGGCGACTCAAAGCGGGCGCCGCCTTTCGTTCGGCCGACTGGGAAGCTGCGAAAGCCAAACTTCTGGCGACCCTGCTGGCCACCGACCACGCCACCGCACGTCTCGTCGAGAGCCAGGCTGAGGTCGATCCGGAACGGGCGACGGCCCGCCTGCACCTCGTCATCGACAGCGGCCCGCTGGTGCGCTTCGGTGCCCTGAGCATCCGCGGTCTGAAACGCTACGACGCCGCGCTGGTCCAGCGGCTGGCGCCCTTCGCTGCAGGCGATCCCTATCGGCGTGACGCCCTGCTGGCCTTTCAAACGCGCCTGCAAAACACACCCTGGTTTCATTCGGTGATCGTCGAACTTGACCCGGTCGATCCAAGCAGCGTGGATAACATCGTACCGGTCCGCGTCACGCTCGCCGAAACGTCTGCCCAGCGCATCAGCACCGGCCTTGGCTACAGCACTAATAGCGGCACACGCGGCGAACTCAACTACCGCCATCACGATTTCCTGGGCCGGGCCTGGGATTTGAATAGTGGTGTACGCAGCGAACAAAAGCGTCAGTCCGTATTCGCCGATCTGGCGCTAGTGCCCGATGCAGCCGGCTACCGACTTAACCTTGGTGGCCGCCTGGAAACCACCGATATCGAAGGCCTGATCACTAAACGCCGGGTGCTGGGTGCTACTCGCAGTCGTGTCGAGGACAAGATCGAACGACGCCTCGGGCTCGAATGGCAACACGAAAACCAACGCACGGCGACCACCGTCGGCGACAACAGCACGGCCTTGACGCTTGATTGGCACTGGATTCGCCGCGCGGTAGATGACACGCTGCATCCTCGGCAAGGCAATCTGATCGAGCTCCGGCTCGGCGGCGCCGCAAAACAACTACTGTCCGACCGCAGCTTTGTCCGTAGCCATCTACGCGTCCAGCACTGGTGGCCGATCAATCACTGGAATCAGCGCGACACGCTGGCCGTGCGCGGTGAACTGGGCTTTACCGCCGCCGCATCGCGCACCGGCATACCGCAGGATTACCTGTTCCGTAGCGGCGGCGGACAAACGGTACGCGGCCACGCCTACCAAAGCCTCGGCGTGGCCGAAGACAATGCCATCAAAGGCGGTCGCAGTTTGCTGGTCGGCAGTCTCGAATACACGCATTGGCAGGCCGGACCATGGGGCACGGCGGTGTTCGTGGATGTCGGCGACGCGGCAGATCGCTGGCGCGACATGAAGCCCGCCGTCGGCATCGGCATTGGCGCACGCTGGCAAAGCCCCGTCGGTTCGCTGGCCTTCGACCTGGCGCGCGGCAGTCGCAGTGCGCGCTGGTATCCGCACTTTGCCCTGATGGTGGCCTTCTGATGGTGCGCGCCGGGATCAAACTGTGGCTGAGCCTAATGCTCGTTGTTTTCGTCAGCGGCGGACTTGTCACCTGGTCGCCCGCAGCACTGGAGCTGGCGGTCGGGTTGCTCACGGCTTTCAGCCCGATCGCGCTACAGATTGATGGCGCCCGTGGGCGTCTCATCGGTCCGCTCAGCATTGAGCGCTGGCAGATCGAATCTGGCGGTGATCGCTACACGCTTCACGACATCGAGCTTGACTGGGCGCCGCTGGCGCTGCTGGATGGCCGACTGGAAATTCACCGCCTGAAAGTCGCCCGCATCGTGCTAGTCCAAGCCGCCAGCGCGGCGACCAAACCGCCGGCCGATTTGCACTTGCCGCTCGCGGTAGACGTGAAGACACTACAAATCGGCCGCATCGAGATCGACACTGCGGATGCCGCACAGCCAGTGGCCCGCGATCTGCAAGCCACGTTCACCAGCGACGGCGCCACGCACCGCCTCGACGCGCTCTCGGTCGACCTCCACGCCGGCACGCTGAGCGGACACGGCATCCTCGCCGGCTATGCTCCGTTTGCTGTCCTGGCCGAAGCCCACTTAGCTAAAACAGGCACCCCGGCCATCAACGTAACTGCACGAGCGAAGGGCGACCTGGATGCCATTGCCATCGATTTCGATAGTCAGGTAACGGGGCAGGCAGAATCGGCAACACGCCAATCGCCGCATTTTTCCATCACCGGCATGGCCCACCTGCGGCCGTTTGCACCTCAACTGCTGAGCGCCTTGCACATCAAGGCGCGCGACCTTGATCCTCACGACTTTCTCGCCACCGCACCACGCGCACGACTGGCACTGGATGTCGATTTGATGCCGCAAGCCGATGGCGCCTTAGCCGGTCGCCTGCAGGCCAGCAACACCGCACCCTTGCCGCTGGATCGCGACGGACTGCCGTTTTCGTCTGCCGAAGCCGGACTGCTGCTGCATTGGAACACCTCACCGCGCCGGCTCAAACTGGACGGTGTGCGCGTAAAAGTCGGTTATGGCGGGACGGCGCATGGACGCGTCGACCTGACCTGGCCCGACGACACCGCCGTGCCCCATGGCAATACCGACCTGACGCTGACGCAACTTGATCCGGCCGCATTGCATTCGGCCCTGCGCCCGGCCCGCCTTTCCGGACGCGTCATTCTGCGCGGCGACGGTGACGGACAGCAAGCCACGCTCACCCTTGCCGATGGCCCGATGCGGCTCACCGCCGAACTGGCGCGACGCGGCAATACTCTCACGCTGTCGCGGCTACAGCTTGAAAGAGGCCGAGAAAAGCTCGACGGCACGGGCACCTTGGAACTCGACGCCGCACGCAGTTGGAACGTCACCGGCCAGTTGCACCACTTCGATCCCGCTATGTTTATCGATGCCGCTCATGCCAAACTCAATGCCGAACTCAATGCCGAATTCAATGCCGAATTCGACGCCAGTGGCCATCTGTTGCCGCACCTCGATGGACACCTGCGCTTCGCCCTGGCTGAGAGCCGGCTGCAAGACCAGACACTGGCGGGCAACGGCGATCTGGTGTTCACCAACCTCGATCAGCCGGCCAGCTTGCTCGTCGCCAACGGCATGGCTCACCTAAGCGGCCACTTGAATCTCGCGCTGGACAAGAGTCGGCTGGCCTTCAAGGGTGGTTGGGGGAATTCGAATGGTGGGGCCGAAAAACTGGAACTGAGCCTGAGCATCCCCGACATAGCGCGCCATCGCGCGCTGTTCCCCAGCCTGCCGCCCGACGTGACCGGAGCACTCGATCTGACCCTCGCCGGCAGCCCCGGCCAGCATCGCGTAACGGCAACCGCCGACCTGCCAGGCGCGCGCCGGCTGACCTTGAGCATGGACGGTATGCTACGACTGGCGGCCAACAACTGGCGCGACGCCACCTGGCAAGGCCGCATCGACAGCTTGTCGCTCGCCGGCGACTTGCCTTTAGCCCTATTGACTCCCGCGCCGCTGACATTGAACCGCGCACACATCACGCTCGGCGCCACTGAACTGAGCGTTTCCGGCGGGCGCGTGGCTTTGGCAGAAAGTAGCTGGCAACCCGGCCACATCCGAAGCAGTGGCCGCTTTGATGACATCGCCTTACGCCTGGGCGCGGCCATCGACCAAACCAGCCCGCCCCCGGCGCGCGCCCGTGGCGACTGGGCGCTAACGCTGCAAGACCAGCAATCCAGCCAGAATGTCGACAAATTGCTGGCCGGCCATTTGCGCGCCAACGTCCCGGATTTACGCGGCCTCGGTCCCGCGGTCGATGGCAACCTGACCAGCGCCGGCGCCATCGAGATCGATGCCGAATTCGCCGGCACGCTCGCTGCGCCCGTTCTCAGCGGCCATGTCCACGGCAAGGGGCTGGCCATCGGTCTGCTCGACGAGAACGTGCAACTGCGTGAAGGCGAACTCGCCATCCGCTTCGACCGCGAGCGTGCGGTCATCGAGCGGCTTGATTTCGTCGCGCCGCAGCGGCCGCCGGCGAATGCCAAGCGAACTGTCAACACGGCTGGCTTTACCGCGCCCCAGGAGCCGGGGCGCGTGAGGTTGAGCGGCGACATCGACTTCACATCCGGGCAGCGCCAGGTGCGCTTGGTCGCCACACTATCCCAAGTGCCTCTCTCGCAGCGGGTGGAACGCTGGATGGTGGCCTCGGGTACGGTGCGGCTGGACCAAGGCGGACCGGGTGGACAGGGCGGCCATGACGCGCTGAGGATCAACGCTGATCTCGTCGCCGATGCCGGGTTCATGGCCGAGGCGGCCAGCGGCCAACCCAAACTGGCCGACGATATTGTTGTTCTCGGCCGTCAAAGCGCGGTCCGACGTAGTAGCCGTATCGACAGTCAGATTGTCTTTGACCTCGGCCAGCACGTCCACCTGCGTGCGGCCGGCCTGGCTGCGCGACTATCCGGACGCTTGCATGTGCGCGGCGGCGGTGATCGGCCGCTGGCGGCGACGGGCAGCATCGCCACCCACGACGCTACCTTCGAAGCCTACGGCCAGCGCCTCACCGTGGAACGCGGTATCGTCAATTTCCAGGGACCGCTGGATGATCCCGGACTCAACGTACTCGCCTTACGCAAGGATTTGACATCGGGCACCGGTGCCAGCAACAGTGTCGAGGCCGGCGTTGAAGTCAGCGGCACGGCGCAACGCCCGCTGGTGCGTCTGGTATCGACGCCTGCGGTGTCGGATACTGAAAAGCTGTCCTGGATCGTTCTCGGTCGCGCGCCTGATGCAGCCGGTAGCGACAGTCAATTGCTGATCGCCGCTGCGGGCGCCATCCTCGGCAAACAAGGCGCCGGTATCGCCGGCCAATTGGCGCAAAACTTCGGTATCGATGAACTCTCGTTCCGCCAAACGCCGGGCGGCGAAGCGCTCGCTGGCCAGACGCTGGTGCTCGGCAAGCGTCTCTCGGCACGCACCTATCTGGCGTATGAACAGGGTTTAACCGCCGCCACCGGCGCAATCAAACTGACCTATGCGCTCACGCCGCGAATTTCGGTGGTCACCCATGCCGGCGACGATAATGCAATCGACGTGTTCTACCACTTCACGTTTGACTGATTTTATCGGCGATCGCTAAAAATACAGTCACTTAGTTACGCCAAGTTATGCCGATTTGCCTCGCGAAGCGTATCATGCCGTCCTTCGCCTGACTATTGCCCAACGATTGCCGTGGATTCCCGATCCCGGCGGGCACGTAAATGACTACTTCCCTGATTGCGCTGCTCGCCGCAGCATTTGAGGCTCGCGCCTCCCTGTTGCCGACGTTGCACGCCGAAAACACCGACGCCTACCGCCTCTTTCACGGCAGTGTCGAAGGTCGTCCTGGCCTGACCATCGACCGTTACGGCGAACTGCTCGTGATCCAGAGTTTTCACAGCCCGCTGCAAGTCACCGAACTTGATGCCATCGACGCGTTTTACGCCGAGCGCTTGCCCGGCCTTGTCACCATCTGGAACGATCGCAGCCAGGTCAATTCGCGCATCGGCAATGCGCTGCTGCCGACCCAGCTTGACGCCGCCATGCTGCCACGGGTGATGCATGAAATCGATGTCAGCTATCGCATCCAGGGCCGTCACGCCGGGCAGGACCCGTGGCTGTTCCTCGATCTGCGGGCGGCGCGCCGGCGAGTGATGCAGCTTTCCGCCGGCAAATCGGTGCTCAATCTCTTCGCCTACACCTGTGGGGTTGGCACGGCGGCAGCCAAGGCCGGTGCCGAATTCGTCATCAATGTCGATTTCGCCGAAACCAGTCTCGCCGTCGGCAAAGAAAACGCCCAACTCAATCATCTCGCGCACCGCCCACGCTTCATCAAGAGCGACGCCTTTGCCGCCATGCGCCAGTTTGCCGGCATCGGCCAGCCCGAGCGCGTGCGCGGCAAGCGCATGCCGCCCTTCCCCAAGATCGAAGCGCGCCAGTTCGATCTCGTTTTTCTCGATCCGCCGCGTTACGCCAAGAGCCCGTTCGGTGTGGTCGATCTGGTCAATGATTATTCATCAGTGTTCAAGCCAGCCTGGCTGTGCGTCGCCGAGGGCGGCGCGATGATCGCCTGCAACAATGTCGCCGAGGTTGGCCGTGACGTCTGGATCGACCAACTGCAGCGCAGCGCGGCCAAGGCCGGTCGTCCGGTACGCGAGTTCGAGTGGATTCTGCCCGAGGCCGATTTTCCCAGCCACGACGGCCAGCCGCCACTCAAAACCGTATTGCTACGGCTTTAAAATGTTGTTCCTCGAACATCGATTGACGAACAAATGAACCCACAAAAAGTCGGCGCTGGCGGGACGGCGCCCGATCCCTTGGCCACCATTTTTGAAGCCACCGAAGACAACTTCGAAGAGGTCGTGGTCATGCGTTCGCGCCACAAACCGATCCTGCTCGACATTGGCGCCGAATGGTGCGCGCCGTGCCGTGTGCTCGGCCCGCTGCTGCAACGCCTGTCGGCTGCCTACGACGGCCGTTTCCTGCTGGCCAACGTCGATGCGGACGAAAACATGCGCATCGCCGGACGGCACAAGGTGCGCGGCTTTCCCACCGTCATTGCCTACAGCCATGGCGTAGAAATCAACCGCTTCCATTCGTCGCAGACCGAGGGCTTCCTGCGCCGTTTTATTGATGACCTCATCCGGCATCATGCCGAACACGGCCATTCCGCCCTGCTTAGCCCAAGCCCTAGCCATGCCCCTGAGACGATTGCACCAAAAATATGACTGATACCCGCACTGAAACTATCACCGATTTCAACCAACTTGGCCTGATCCAGCCGCTGCTGAAGATACTGACCGAGGTTGGCTACGAAACCCCGTCGCCGATCCAGGCCGCCTGCATTCCCGTGCTGCTGGCCGGCCACGACCTGCTCGGCGAAGCCCAGACCGGCACCGGCAAGACCGCCGCCTTCGCCCTGCCGCTGCTGCAGAAGATCGACCTCAAACTGACCAAGCCGCAGGCGCTGATCCTGACGCCGACGCGCGAACTGGCGATTCAGGTCGCCGAGGCGATGCAGAAATACGCCCATCACCTGCCCGGCTTCCACGTCCTGCCGCTCTACGGCGGCCAGAGCATGGTGGTGCAGTTGCGCCAACTCTCGCGTGGCACCCATGTGATTGTCGGCACGCCGGGCCGCGTCATGGACCACCTCGAACGCAAGAGCCTGGTGCTCGACAACCTGCAGACACTGGTGCTCGACGAAGCCGACGAAATGCTGCGCATGGGCTTCATCGACGATGTCGAATGGATTCTCGAACACACCCCGGCGACGCGCCAGACCGCGCTGTTCTCGGCCACCATGCCGGATCCGATCCGCCGCGTGGCGCACAAGCATCTACGTGAGCCGAAGGAAATCAAGATCAAATCGGCGACACAAACCGTCGCCGCCATCAGCCAGGCCTATTGCCAGACGCACGCCGGGCAGAAAATGGAAGCGCTGACGCGCATCCTCGAAGTCGAGGAAAACCTCGATGCCGCGCTGATTTTTGTCCGCACCAAGACCGCCACGGTCGAAGTCGCCGAACGACTCGAAGCCCGTGGCTACTCGGTCGCCGCCTTGAGCGGTGACCTGACCCAGGCCCTGCGCGAGCAAGTCATCGATCGACTGAAAGCCGGCAACATCGACATTGTCGTCGCCACCGACGTCGCCGCCCGTGGCCTGGATGTACCGCGCATCAGCCACGTCATCAATTTCGACGTGCCTTACGACACCGAGGCCTACGTCCATCGCATCGGCCGCACCGGTCGTGCCGGCCGTACCGGGCGTGCCATTCTGTTCATTACGCCGCGCGAAATCCGCATGCTGAAGGCGATCGAATACGCCACCCGGCAGAAGATCGAACCGCTGGCGATGCCGACTCAGGATGAAGTCGCCAATCGCCGCGTCGCCCAGTTCACGCAACAGATCATCGATGCCCGCAACGAACAGAAGCTCGATTTCTTCTTCGAAATGATCCGCAACATCGAAGAAACCCACGGCCTCTCGGCGCGCGAAATCGCCGCCACCCTGGCCTGGCTGCAACAGCGCGAGCGTCCGCTGCAAATGGAAGGCGGCAAGCGTGCCGACGCCGTCCCGCCAGCACCGACTTTTTCCGATACCCGCCCAGCACGCGAAGAGCGTGGCGAGCGCCCCGATCGTGGTGATCGTCCGCCGC
Source organism: Propionivibrio dicarboxylicus (assembly GCA_945902805.1). Classification (GTDB taxonomy): domain Bacteria; phylum Pseudomonadota; class Gammaproteobacteria; order Burkholderiales; family Rhodocyclaceae; genus CAMDMZ01. Next base: position 47,740 of record CAMDMZ010000019.1, read on the forward strand.
GCGATAACCGCGGTGAGGCCGGCGCCAAGCGACGTGACTTTTCTTCCGGCAAACTGGCCAAATACCGCATCGAAGTCGGCCGCGCCATCGGCGTGCTGCCCAAGGAAATCGTCGGCGCCATCGCCAACGAAGGCGGTATTGACGGCAAGAATATTGGCCAGATCAGCCTGTTCGACGACCACAGCACGGTCGAACTACCCTCCGATTTGCCAGCCGACGTCGTCGCCGCCCTCGGTCGCATCCGCGTCCGTCAGGTTCCGCTAAAGGCCCGCCTGGCCGAGCCCGGCGAAATGGATGACACCCGTCCGCCACGTCGCAGCAGCGGCGCCAGCTCACCCTGGGCCAGCGAGCGCGGCGCAGGTGCCAGTGGTGCCGGTGCGCGCGAAGATCGCCCGCGTTCCTTCGACAAGCCCTACGAAAAGAAGCCTTACGAACGGAAGCCGTTCGAAGGCAAACCTTTCGAGAGCAAGCCGTTTGAAAAAAAGCCTTACGAGAAAAAGCCGTTCGAAAAGAAACCCTTTGAAAAGAAGCCATTTGAAAAGCGGCCCTTCTCCAAGACCCCGCGCTAAGTAGAAAGCCAACCTCGGAGCCTCAGCCATGCCCTGCTATCGTCTCGGTGACAAAGCCCCGACACTCGGTCGTGAGTCCTGGATCGCACCCACGGCCACCGTTATCGGCGACGTGCGCCTGGGCGATCGGGCCAGCATCTGGTGGGGCGCCGTGGCGCGCGGCGATAACGATCCGATCAGCATCGGCGCCAACAGCAATATCCAGGATGGTTCGGTGCTGCACACCGACGAAGGCATCCCACTGACGATCGGCGCCAACGTCACCGTCGGCCACCTGGTCATGCTGCATGGCTGTACGATCGGTGACGGCTCGCTGATCGGCATCAAGAGCGTGATTCTGAACCGCGCAGTGATCGGCAAGGAATGCATCATCGGCGCCAATTCGCTGATCCCCGAAGGCAAGGTGATCCCCGATCGCTCGCTGGTGATCGGTTCACCCGGCAAGGTGATGCGGCAGCTCAGCGATGAAGAAGTCGCGCGCCTTTATGCCAGCGCGCAACACTATGTGCATAATGCACAGCGTTATCGCGACACGCTATCCGAGGTCAACGAATAGCGAACAAGCCCGCAAACCCCGCAAAGCCGACCGAGGATGCACCCAACCCGGTAACCGATCTTGAACGCCATCGACATTTTCCCTTGGGACGACAACTTCGACACCGGGCTCGCCACCGTCGATGAGCAGCACCGCAAGCTGGTCTGGCTACTGAATCAACTGGCCAGCAATGTGGCCTTTGGCGCGAATGCCGCCAAGCTCAACGAAATTTTCGACGAGTTGCTCGACTACACGGTCTATCACTTCCAGGCCGAGGAAGCGATCTGGCGCCAGTACATGCCGGACGACCGCAGCGAAATTGAGCACCGCGCCGTACATGCCTCGTTCGTCGCCACCGTTCTGCGTTTGAAGGCGGAACAAAACCACAAGCCCCTGGCACAAATTGCCGAAGAGGCCCTGGAGTTTCTGGTGCGCTGGCTCGCCTCGCACATTCTGGAAACCGACCGCCTGATGGCGCACGTCGTCCTCGGCCTGCAAAGCGGCTTGTCGCTAGCTGCGGCCCAGATCCAGGCGAACGAACGAATGAGCGGTTCCACGCGGACCATGATCGACATCATTCTGTCGATCTACGGCACGCTGTCGCGCAATACCTTGCAACTGATGCGCGAACTGGTCGAACGCAAACAGACCGAGGATGCCCTGCGCATCAGCCAAGAGCGACTTTCCTTCGCTCTGACCGGTACCAATGACGGGCTCTGGGACTGGAACCTCGATACCAACGCCGCCTATTACTCGCCGCGCTGGCTGGAAATGCTCGGTTACGAGGCCGACGAACTGCCGCACACCATGAACACCTGGGCGACGCTGGTTCATCCCGACGATAAGGACCGCACCCTGGCGGCGGCGGCCGACTACGTTGCTGGCCGCATTCCGACCTTCGACGTTGAATTCCGCATGCGTCACAAGCAAGGCCACTGGCTGCACATTCTGGCGCGCGGACATCTGGCGCGCGATGCCGCCGGCGAGTTGTTGACGCCACGTCGGATTGTCGGCACTCACATGGATCTCACCGAGCGGAAGAAAACCGAGGAAGCCCTCCGGCGCGAACGGGAAAACCTGCAGCTCATCCTCGACCATGCGCCGATCGGCATCTGGTTGCAGGATGGCTCTGGCCAGATGTCTTTCGTCAACAAAGCCTTTTGCGACGCCGTCGGGATTACCGAAGAGCAATTCCTCGCCGTCCCCCATTACGGTGAACTGATCGATCCCGCCTTTCGCCCCCAATGTCTCGCCTCCGATACCAAGGCGCTGGCGAGCACCGGCATCAGCGAAACCCATCAGCAACTGCCCTTCGTCGATGGCAAGATCCACGACCTGCACGTCATGAAGGCCGTCAAGCGCGACGCGTCAGGAAAACCGGTTGCCCTGGTTGGCATCAGTGTCGACATTACCGAAGAACTGAAACAGCAGCGCGCCCTCGAAGAAGCCAAGCGCGCGGCAGAAGCCGCCAACCTGGCCAAGAGCCAATTCCTGGCCACTATGAGCCACGAGATTCGCACGCCGCTCAATGGCGTGCTTGGCATGGCGCAGTTGCTGCTGATGCCCGACCTCGATCACAACGAGCAACAGGAATTTGCCCGCACCATCCTCAATTCCGGCAATACCCTGCTCGCTCTCCTGAACGATGTACTCGACCTGTCCAAGGTCGAAGCCGGTAAGCTGGAACTGGTCACGGCGAGTTTCGATCCCACGCAACTGCTCGATGAAGTCGCCGCCTTGATGGTCGAGAATGCTGCCCGCAAAGGGCTGGCGCTGGCGGCTCACTGGCAGAGTACGCCGGACACCAGCTACCGTGGCGATCCGATCCGCATCCGGCAAATGCTCGGCAACCTGGTCAGCAACGCCATCAAGTTCACCGATCATGGGCAGGTATTGGTCACCGCCAGCGAAACCCAGCGTGAAGATCGGAACGGGGTCGCTTATGCCCACGTTCGTTTCACCGTCAGCGATACCGGTATCGGCATCCCCGCCGACAAACTCGACCGGCTATTCCAACCGTTTTCGCAAGTGGATGCCTCTGAAACACGACGCTTTGGCGGCACCGGTCTGGGCCTGTCGATTATCCGCTCGCTGGCCGAGCGCATGGGCGGCGAAGTCGGCGTTGAGAGCACCGATGGCAAGGGTTCACGTTTCTGGTTCGAGTTACCGCTCGAAATTGTCAGCGCCAGCACCGATCATCGTAGCGTCCCCCGCAGCGCCGAGCTAAGCGTGACCGCCAATGAGGAAGGCACCTCGGCCGGCCGCGTTTTATTGGTTGACGACAGCACCGTGAATCGCTTGGTCGTCGAACGCCTGCTGGCCAAGTTTCACTTCAGCGTTATCAGTGTCGAGGACGGTGCCCAGGCCCTGGATCATTTTCGGCGCGACGGCCACAGCGTCGACCTGATCCTGATGGATCTGCAAATGCCGGTCATGGACGGACTTGAGGCGGCGCGACAAATCCGCGCTCACGAAGCCCGCGAAACCGGCGGCCATATTCCGATCATCGCCCTGACCGCCAACGCTTTCGACAAAGACCGCACCGCCTGCGTCGAAGCCGGCATGGACGACTTCCTGGCCAAGCCGGTCAACACCAATCAATTGTTGCTGACTATTGAAACCTGGCTGGCACGGCGACTGAGATAAGCCAGCGCAAACAGACGGGTGTCGTGTTTGGAGCATGCGGAGTATATAAACCCCGCTTGCGTCTTTCCCGCGCAGGCGGGAATCCAGCGTCGCACGCAGCCAGCCCCTAGATTCCCGCCTTCGCGGGAATGACGTGCGCGTTTAGCTTTTCGCCGTATCGCGCAACTCGCGGCGCAACACTTTGCCGATCGGCGTTTTCGGCAGGACATCGCGAAACTCGACAATGCGCGGGTGCTTGTAGCCGGTGAGGTTCTGCTTGCAATACTCGATCACGGCCTCTTTGGTCAGCGTCGGATCTTTCCGCACAATCACCATCTTCACCGCTTCGCCGGACTTGGCATCCGACACACCGACCACCGCGCATTCGAGCACACCGGGATGCGCCGCCATGACACTCTCGACCTCGTTCGGATAGACATTGAAACCGGAGACGAGAATCATGTCCTTCTTGCGATCGGTCAGCGTCACGCGACCTTGCGCATCCATGAAGCCGACGTCGCCGGTCTTGAGCCAACCATCCTGCATCACCTTGGCCGTTTCTTCCGCATTGTTCCAATAGCCCTTCATGACCTGTGGGCCGCGAATGCAGATTTCGCCGCTGTGCGGCTCGATCTCGCCACTTCCCGGCCACACCGACAACTCGTTAAAGGCATCATCGCGAATCGAAATCTCGGTCGATGGCACCGGCAGGCCGATGGTGCCGTCCCACGGCGTATTCACCGGCATGCCGCAGACGCCCGGCGAGGTCTCGGTGAGACCGTAGGCTTCGGTCAGATATTGTCCGGTAACCTTTTGCCAGCGTTCTGCGACCGGCTTTTGCACCGCAGCGCCGCCCCCGACGACCACTTTCAGGGCCGAAAAATCAAGCTGATCGAAGCCAGGCGTATGCAGCAAACCGTTGAACAAGGTGTTGACCCCGGTCATCACGGTGAACTTCCATTGCCGCAACTCTTTGACCAGCGCCGGCAAGTCGCGCGGATTGGTGATCAAGACCGTCAGGCCACCCCACTTCATGAACGAGAGCGTCGAGGTCAGGCAAAAGATGTGATACATCGGCAGCGGTGCAATCACGATTTCAGCCCCTTCCTCGAAGCGGCCCGAGACCCAGACCCCCGTTTGTTCGAGATTGGCCAGGATGTTACGGTGGGTCAGCATCGCCCCTTTGGCGATGCCGGTCGTACCCCCCGTGTATTGCAGGAAAGCGATATCGTCGCCTTTGAGTGCCACCGGATTCAGGCGTGCGCCCATGCCACGCGCCAGCGCCGAACGGAAGCTCACCGCGCCGGGAATATGCCACGGCGGCACCATCTTCTTGACATGCTTGATCAGGAAATTCACCAGCCAGCGCTTGGGCAGCGGCAACATGTCGCCGATCTGCGTCGTGATCACGTGCGCGACCTGGGTTTTGGCCAGCGCCGGCTGCAAGGAATGGGCGAAGTTTTCGACGATGACGATTGCCTTGGCACCGGAATCGGCGAGCTGCAGTTCCAGTTCGCGCGGCGTATAGAGCGGATTGACGTTAACCACGATCATGCCGGCGCGCAGGATGCCGAACAGCGCCACGGGATACTGCAACAGGTTAGGCGCCATGATGGCCACCCGATCGCCCGTTTTCATGCCGGGCAAGGCTTGCAAATAGGCGGCGAACGCATGCGTCAGCTGATCCAGTTCGGCGTAAGAAATCGTATGCCCGAGGTTGTGAAAAGCCGGTCGCGCACCAAATTTGCCGAACATGGCGTCGAACAGCGCTGTCAGCGAAGCGAACTGGTCCGGATTGATGTCCTCCGGCATGCCGGGCGGGTAGTTCTTAAGCCAGATCTTGTTCAGGGGAATCTCCTTGGGCAGGCAGGTTGTTCAGCGGCAATGTTCAGGAGGCAGTATCCAGCAATTCGAGCAAACGATCGAAGCGATAACTATCGACCAGATCAAGAATCTGGTGGCTGAGATCGGCGTGCGTCAGCGCCAGCTCGGCCGCAATCCCGCGAATGGTTTCCGCATCGAGCGCGGTGGCCGCTTCGCGCAGTTGATGAAAAGTCGGTGCTGGCAGGACGGCGAAGCTGACCAGATTTCCCGTCGCCGCCAGAATTGGTTCCTCGCGCTCGAAGCGCACCCCGAGATAACGTTCCATCATCTCAAATAGACGGTTTTCTTCCAGAGGCTTGGTCAGCACATCGTCGCAACCGGCGTCCAGAATTTCCTGCTTTTCCTCTTCAAAGGCCGAGGCGGTAAAGGCCACGATAGGCACGCGTCCGCCTTCCGTCATGGCACGAATGGCGCGAGTCGCCTCCATGCCGTCCATCACCGGCATACGCATATCCATCCAGATGAAATGCGGTTGCCACTTCTGGAATTGGTCAATCGCAACGCGCCCATCACCAGCAACACGGACCTCAAAGCCGACATCCGCCAGGATCATTCTGAGCAGTTCCTGGTTGACCGGCTCGTCTTCGGCGACCAGGACACGATAGATCGGCTGTCCGGCACTGAGGCGCTGCACCCGTCCCTGGGCGACCGCTTCCGGCAGTGCGCCGGCCCGCTTCACCGGCAATCGGAGGCGGAACGTGGAACCCTCACCGGGGGTACTTTCCGCCGAAAGATCACCACCCAGCAAACGCGCGTATTCGCGGCTGATCGCCAAGCCGAGACCGGTCCCCTCGCCTTGCTGGATACCGGCATCGGTTTGGTAAAACGGCGCAAAGATGCGTTCGAGCTCACGCCCGGAGATCCCCAGGCCGCTATCGCGCACGGTGATGTCGAGCATGACATCCGCTCTACCTTCATGGCCGGAACCTGGCGTGATAACCCGTGCGGCGGCGGCAAGCACGATCTCACCTTGACGCGAAAACTTGATGGCATTGGAGAGCAGATTGAGGAGAATCTGCCGTAGTTTGCTGATGTCGCTTTCAATGTGCGGTGGCAGATCGGCCGCCATTTCGAGGCGCAAGACAAGATTCTTGGCCTGCGCCCGCAGCACCATCGAATCAACGATATTGTCCAGCAGATCGGGCAGATCGAGCGCGGTCAAAGATACACTAAGGCGCCCGGCTTCAATTCGCGAAATTTCCAGAATGTCGTTGATCAGCGCCAGCAAATGCTGGCCGCTGCGATTGATCGTGGCGAGGTTTTTCAGTTCGTCCGCCGGAATACGCGCATCGCGTTCCATGACCTGGGCGAAACCGAGAATCGCATTGAGCGGGGTGCGCAACTCGTGCGACATGTTGGCCAGGAATACGCTCTTGGCGCGGTTCGCCTGTTCCGCCACCATCTTGGCCTTCAGCATCGTGGCTGCGGCTTCCTTTTGCGCCGTAATGTCGCTGACCGTGGCCAGAATGGCCGGCTGACCGGCGTAGTCGAAGCGGGTCAGGTAAATCCCGACATCAAACGTGCTGCCGTCCTTCGGCCGCCGCGCTTTCCATTCAAACGACTGGTCATCGCCGCGCGCCGCCGCCTGCCAACGCCCTGCCAGCAGCGCGCTATCAAACTCGCGTGCCGAGTAGTCGTGGTCAATCCGGTAGCGCGTAACCTCGTCCGGATTCACGCCAAACAATTCATGCATCTTGCGGTTGGTACGCAGGATGGTGCCATCGAGCTGGTGCACAATGATCGCGTCATGCACATGATCGAGTGCGCCTTCCACATTGCGCGCCGCCTCGAGTTCTCGCTGGTGACCCTGCATCTGACCAAACATCAATGTGCCCAAACCAAGCAAGACCACCAGGGCAACGCCGCTCGCCATGGTCAGCGTCAGTCGCCATTCGCTGAAATAATCATCCTGTGCCCGGCCAGCAAATACCGCGAAGGGATGGCCAGCCACACGTTTGAAGACGTACAAGCGCTCGATCTGATCAACCTGTGCGATAACTTTCATGCTGCCGCTGGTGGAACCGGCCTCAAGCAAATTGCGCACGGGGTTACCAGGCTTCAATGGCGCGTTCAGGATCTCATTCTTCTCCGGCCAGCGCGCAATCAGGGCGCCATCTTCGGTCCGCCGCCAAACCACCGTACCTTGTGGTCCGAGTTCGATACTGGAAAACAGCTTGACGAAGTAGGACAGATCCAGCGACGCAAACGCCAGGCCGCGCATCTGGCCGTTGGCGTCGGGAATCGCTTTGGCAATGACCAGTGCGGGCTGCTTGGTGACCTTACCGATCAATACCTCCGAGTAGCAGAAAGGCGTGCCCGGGTTTTGTTTGAGGCAGGTGAAATAGCTGCGATCCGCCACCGAGTGGGACGGGCTACGCGGGCCGGAGCTGTAGAGATATTGCCCCTCGGCATCGTAGATGCGATAACTGGCTAACTCGGGGAAGATCCGCGCCTGGGCATCCAGCCGCCGCGTGATTTCGGCAACAAAGCGTTCGCTGTTCTGTTGCAGCAAGGCCTCGGCCGGCATCGAGGCGATGGTTTCCGTCAAGTCCGATTCCAGGCGGTTCAACGTCGCATCGAGGCGCGCCTCGATGCTGGACACGGTGTTGAGCAAACTGCCTGCCACCGAGCGCTCGGTTTGCTGGCGACTCTGCCAGAAGAAATAGCCAATCAGGAAAGCGGTGGCCAGCACCGCACTGAGAAATACCAGCAAATACTGCCGGAGCAGTTGCTTGTGGTCTGTATTCATGAATCGATTCCTGCCTGCGTAGCCGGCGTCGGTAATCCGGTCGGTAGAGCTTCAAGCAGCGCACGCAGTTGGTCGAATTGGTATTCCTCGACCAGCGCGGCGATGGTGCTTGCTTGCTGTGGGAAATCCGGCTGCAAGCGCTCGACGAGGGCCAAGGTCGCGTCTTTGTCCAGATCGATGGCCGCGTGAATCAGCTCGGCGCGCACGGCGGCCGGCAGAGCGCTCAGATCGGCGTTTGCATGGTGCTCTTCTGGCGTCGGCAGATTGGCGTAGTCGTAGCGCAAATGGAGGTATTTGGCGATCATCTCGAATAGTGGCTCGACCTCGACCGGCTTGCGCACGAATTCATTGCAACCGGCGGCAAAAATATCGCTGCGATCGCTCTCCATCGCCGACGCGGTCAAGGCGATGATGGGCAGCGTGGCGCCGTTGGCAAGGCTGCGAATGGCGCGTGTGGTCTGGTAACCATCCATCACCGGCATGCGCATGTCCATCAGGATCAATTGCGGCTGCCAGGTCTGAAACAGGTCGAGCGTCTGATGTCCATCACTGGCAATACGCACCTTGAAACCGGCCTGTGTCAGCAGTTGGAAAATCACCTGCTGGTTGTCCGGGTGATCTTCGGCGACCAGAATGCGCGGCGCGGCCTGACCAGCCGACAGCCCCAGCACGCGGCCATGAACGGAGGTCTGATGGGCCAAAAAAGTCGGTGCTAGCGGGACGGCGAAACTGAAGGTACTGCCCTGCCCCGGCACACTGCGCACGCTCAACTCGCCGCCCATGAGTCGAATGAATTCGTGGCTGATGGTCAAACCGAGGCCGGTTCCTTCACCCGCCGCGATACCGATTTTGGTCTGATAGAAGGGCTGAAAAATGCTCGCCTGTTCGTTGGCTTCGATGCCGACTCCGGTATCGATCACCTCGAAACGAATCTGGTCCGCCGGCAGCGCCGTGACGCTCAGGCGAATCTGGCCGTGCTGGGTAAACTTGACGGCGTTGCCCAGCAGATTGATCAAGACCTGACGTAACCGGTGCGCATCGCCCAGCACATACGCCGGCAACTCGCCGTGACGCTCGACGCTCAAATCAAGATCCTTGGCCTCGGCACGGACGCGGATCATTTCCTCGACTTCGCTCAACGCCGCCGCCAGATCGAAGGGCACATTCTGCACGGCGGTCTGGCCGGCTTCGATGCGTGAGATTTCGAGCACGTCGTTGATCAAGGAAAGCAAATGATCGCCAGCCCGGTTGATGGTGGCGATGTTCTTGCGCTCATCCTCGGGAATGCGTTCGTCGCGGGTCAAGATCTGGGCGAATCCCAGAATGGCGTTCAAGGGCGTGCGTAACTCGTGCGACATATTGGAAAGAAACACGCTTTTGGCCCGGTTGGCGGCTTCGGCATGCACTTTGGCAATGGTCAGGGCAACCGTCCGTTCAGCCACCAGCGATTCAAGATGGTCGCGATAGCTCGCTAGTTCGATCAGCGCCTGATGCGTGCGCAGCGCCGCAAACACGGAGACGAAAATCTTGTCGGCGGTCAGTTCCGATTTGAGCCGGTAGCCGTCAATGGCGTAGTCCGTCACCACCTTGCGCTGCGGGGCGTAGCCCGGCTGGCCGGTGACCAGCACAATCTGCACGCTGCGGTTGCCGCGCTCCTGGCGGATATGACGCACCAGATCGAGCCCGGCCTGTTCGCTTTCCATGACCACATCGAGCAGGATCAACGCGATGTCGGGGTGTGCGTCAAGGCAGGCTTTTGCTTCCGTGGCGGAGTGCGCATCGATGAGTTGCAAGCGCCGACCCTGCACGTCGACATCCTGCAGGGCCATACGCAGCACGGCATGAATGTCGGGTTCGTCATCCACCAGCATGACCTTCCAGACCAAGGCCGGTGTAGCCGGTGTAGCAGATGTGGCCGATTCGACCGCTGCTGGTTCTGAGGCGAACAGGTCGGAAAAGCTATCGGAAGTCTCAGTTGGGTTCATAGCGGAATCTCAATCTGGAAGCGCACGCCACTACCGGTAGCGGGCTGGCTCTCACACTGAATCTGGCCACCGAGGCGCTGGGTCACCAGGTTATAGACCAGATACATGCCCAGCCCCATGCCATGTTGCATGTCCGTGGTGAAGAAGGGATCGAACACGCGCGCCAGCGTCTCCGGCGTCATGCCGACTCCGTCATCCTGATAAACGACACGCAGCCACGGTGCTTCTACCTTGACTTGAATCTCGATGGCACCCTGATCGCGGCCCTTGTAACCGTGCTTGAGCGAGTTGTTGATCAGATTGGTGAAGATGCTCACCCAGTCACCAGGCAGACTGTTGATTTCGAGCGCTGGATCGCACTCGATGCCCAGCACCACATGGCGACCGGACAAAGACGTGCCCAGACTATTCACCACGTCATCGAGGCAATCCCTGAGTCGAAATACGCGCCGCACCTGTTCCTGGCCATTCACCGCCACTTGGCGGAAAGCATCGGTCAGGTGCCCAATCCGTTCAAGGTTGGTGCGGATCAGCGTCGCCGCTTCTTGCGCACGCTGCAGATAGGTGTCGAGATCGGACTGCGTCATGCGCCGCGCCGCGAACTGGCCGGCGAGTTGCCGCGACTGATCCTGCAAACTCGACGCGGCAGTCAGGCCCACGCCAAGCGGTGTATTGATTTCGTGCGCAACCCCGGCGACGACGATGCCGAGCGACGCCATCTTTTCCGCTTCCAGCAAGCGCCGGCGATTGCGCGCGTTTTCGATCGCCAGCCCGCAAATACCGGTGATGGCCAAGGCCATGTTGAGATAGCGCTCGCGGTACTCGGGAAAGGCCAGGCGATCAACCGCAACGCGACCGAGCACCTCGTCACCATGCCCGATGCGCAACACAAAACCCTTGCCATCGACCGTCCAGGCATAGTCTTCGTCAAGCTCGCGCATGGTGGCCAGCATGGCCTCGGGAATCGGGTGATCGGCCGTAGCTACCGGAATCGGCACGCCGTTTTCCACGCGCAAGTAGTACAAGGCGGCCGGGGCGAAAAGCATGCGGAATAAATCTTCAATGGTCGCCACGGCGGCCGCTTCGTCTTGCGTCTGAGCCAGCCGCACCAGCATGTCCATAGCGGCGACATGATCGGCCAATTCGCTGGCGTGACGCTGGTTGCGCTCCTTGCCCATCTTTTGCTCGTACGCTAAACGCCATTCCAGCACCAGTCGGGCCAGCCGCAAACGGGTGTGATCGAGCCCCACCGCGATCCGTCGTATCGGCAATTGGGCCGCCGCCTGCAAATCGGCGAGATGCGCGTTCGCCTGCGGATCGATACAGGTGTCGAGCAAGACGAGTTCTTTGGCGAAATCCTGAAAAAAATCGCCCGCTTGTTCCGGCACAAAACCGAGTGCTGCGAGCTTTTCGCGCCAATCCGCCAGCCAGGTCGGCGTCATCAGATAGGCACCGCCGGCGATTGCCTCATTTACCAGTTGCTCGCCAGCGACCAGATGAAAGCACTGTGCCACGGGCACCAGCCGCGTCAGCGGAAAACCCGCCGGCGGTTCACTTAGGCCCTGCAGACAGGCACGCCCAAGCACCACCAACCGTGTACATTCGTCGGGCAATAGGCCACGCAACTCGCCCCAATCAAGCGGCGGACGCCCGCACCGTGCCGGAAAGCCGGCCACCACGACGTCGTCCCAACCCTCCGCCGTCACGCCAGCACCGACTTCTTGCAGGAAGTTATGGCAACTGAGCAGGCAGAGTTTTGCGGCCATGATTGGACTTAGTTCACGCCGTATCGGTCCAGCTATCTACCCAATCCAATGGATACCTGCCCCACTTTTCGACCGCGTCGCCAATCGCCAAAAGGACCTCTTCAGGCACCTGCCAGGGGATCTCGCCATGATTATCGGCGAGCAGGAAGCCACCGCCACGACCCGCTTGGGCAATCGCACGCTTGACATGCGCTTCAGCGTCCCGAGGTGTCCAGCGCCGCATTTCGATGCCATTGAGATTGCCTAGCAGACTGACGCGCTTGGCGGCAGCCGCTTTCAACTCACCCAGATCCTCGAGCATGCTGACCCCCACCACGGCAGTGCCGGTATCGGCGATATCGGCGACGATCGGCAGACACCGCCCGGAAGCCATGTGCGTGGCGGTTGGTCCCTTGATCTGGCCAATCGCGCGCTTCGCCACCTGCTGCCCGGTAGTCAGGTATAGCTCGCGCGGAATATTGGTGGTCGATGAGAGTGGATCGAAGTAGCAAATGGCAGTAGCACCCGCCGCCAGTTGCGCATTGGCCCATTCGACAGTAAAGCCGATATTCAGATCCATCAGGCGCTCGAAACGTGCCGGCTGTTCGTAGATCAGTTCGATATATTTATCGAAGCCCATCTGCATCACTGGCAAGGAAAATGGCGAGATGGCAACGGCAATAATGGGCACCGTATCGCCGACCCGCTCCTTCAACTGGCGGATGGTTTCCAGCACGCGCTGCAAGCAAGGTGACTCCATGACGCGCGGCGCCTGCAGGGTATCTATATCCTCGGGACAGGTGATGACCGGTGGCCCGCACAGCGGCGGACCATCGGGCAGGAAGAGTGTGCTGCCACCCCAGGCTTCAGTTTCGATCGAGGCATAGAAAAACGGGTAGAGGCAATCGCCACGATATTTCTGCAACAACCGCATCTGCCCGGCGACGACATTTTCGGCACGCGAGAAATACTCCTCGATCGACAGCCCTAGTTCCTTGGCGCCATGCATGGTGGTCAGCAGGAACAGCGGTACACGGTCAGGTTCTTGCTGGCCGAGGGTGGTCAGCGTGCGTTGCATGGAGGTCATGCTTGGAGACATGGCGTTCATTGCAGTTCTCCCATCCAGCCTTCGACAATACTGACGGCTTCGGCGGCGCTGCTGCCCATGGCATCGGCACCGACCTCACGCCACATCTGCTCATCGAACAAGAATGGCGCCCCGCCGACGAGCACCTTGACCGGCGCCCCGACGGCCTTCAGTTTGGCGCAAACGTCGCGCACCTTCAGCGCCGAGGGCAGGATCAGCACCGAAATCATCAGCACACGCAGCTTGTCGGCCAACACGCGCTCCACCAGTTCATCGACATCCATGCGGCCGTAGTCAAACAACTCGAAGCCACTGGCACGCATCACCGAATAGACGATGCGCTTGCCGAGCATGTGGTAATCGCTGAGCACCACAATCGCCGAACGCGGCTGGTGTTTGCGATCCGGATCGCTCGGCGGCAAAACACGCTCGACCAACTCTTCGCAGAAGCGGCCACTCATATAAACCTGCGACAGCGCCACCGTGCCGTCATGCCAAGCCTGGCCGACCCGAACCAGCGTCGGCACCACCAGACGTTCCACAACCTGAATCGGCGTGTTTTCCTTGAGTGCCTCGCGAAACAGGGCGTCGGCGCGAAGTTTGTCCAATGACTCCAGCGCTTCCTGGAATTGTGCGATCTGTTGATCCATGGTCGATTACCTCGGGAGAATCAGGTGCTCGTCGCCGCTTGGCCGGACCAGCGCCATTTCTGATCAAACTCGGTCAGCGGCAAGGGCTTGGAGAAAAAATAACCTTGAAAATGGGTGCAGCCGGCGCCAAGCATGAAATCGACCTCCGCCGAGTCCTCGACGCCTTCGGCAATGGTCTTCATACCCAGATTGGCTGCCAACGAAATGATGGTGCGCACGATTGCCGCGTTGCGCGGATCCCGGTGCACACCACTGACAAACGAACGATCGATCTTGAGCTGATCGACCGGCAGACGCTTCAAATAGGCCAGCGACGAATAGCCGGTGCCGAAATCATCCACCGAGAAACGGATGCCTATCTCACGCAACGCCTCGATCTTGCGCACAGCACTGTCAATATCGGTCAGCAGCAGACTTTCGGTCACTTCCAGTTCGAGCGCGGTCGGCGGTGCGCCGGTACGTTCGACGACGCGACGCACGCTCTCGACAAAATCGCTTTGGTGGAACTGCTTGGCGCTGACATTGACTGCCAGGAACTGCCCAGGCAAAGGCCCGCCGCCACTCCATGCGCGCAACTGCCGACACGCACATTCCAGAACCCACTCGCCGAGCGGCAGAATCAGCCCAGTTTCTTCCGCAATCGGGATGAACTCAATGGGCGGCACCAATTTGCGTTCGGGATGCCACCAACGCACCAGTGACTCGGCCCCGACCAAACGGCCGCGACCATCGACCTGTGGCTGGTAATGCAGCAGAAACTGGTTTTCGGCCAAGGCGGTACGCAGCTCACGATCAATTTTTAAATGGTGCTGCACTTCCGTCTGCATGTCCTGGCGGAAAAAGTGGATGCTGTTGCGTCCCGCCTGCTTGGCCTTGTGCATCGCCAGATCAACGTGTTTGAGCAGTTCGCCGACGTTATCGCCATCGCTTGGATAAAACGCGATACCCATGCTGGCATTCAAATGGATGCGCTCATTTTCCAGCTCAAACACCGGAGCGAGACAGCTGGCGACCTTTTCGGCAGCAGCATGGGCATGCGCGGCAGCATCCTCCGCGCTCTTGCCGATGCCCGGCATCAGCACAATAAACTCGTCCCCGCCCCAGCGGAAAATCTGATCGGAGGCACGCACGGCCTTGCGGAGTCGATCTGCCACCTGAACCAGCAGCAGATCGCCCGTTTCGTGCCCCAGCGCGTCGTTGAGGAGCTTGAACTGATCGAGATCGAGCAAAAGAATCCCGCAAAACAAGCCACGACTGGCGGTGGCACGGATTTCTTGCGGCAACTCCTCTTCGAGCATGCGGCGATTGGGCAAACCGGTCATGGCGTCGTGGTAAGCCTGCCAGGCCAGTTGTTCGTCTGCATGGCGACGCGCAACCCCCATGGCCAGAACCTCGGCGACCTGCGCGATGAAATCCTCTTCTTGGGCCAGACGCGCTTCGTCACCGGCAAGCACCAACACACCAAGCAAACTCTTGCCAGTCATCAGCGGAATGACCTGACAGGGGTGGCCATCTTTCGTACCCAGCAAGGCGCCGATCTTCGGACAGGTGGCATTCTCACTTCGTGCGAGATCAGCATCGACGCCTTCCAGGATCGTCCTCAGTTTTGGACGATCAGCGCCTTCGACGAAACCCAGCAGGGCTTCCAAACGCAGACTGACCTCGGCGTTGGTACCCTTGCCGGTATTGATCAGAATGGCGACATTGATCTCCGGTGGCGCCCACTGCTTGTTTTTGGCCAGACTGTCGAGAGCGCGCGCGGCATAATCGTCGTCGGCAAAGTGATCGTGCGAGAGCGTCAGCATTTCACGCAGTGCATGCTCGTCGGCCATCCACTTTTCAAGACGGGCGTGAGATTCGGTCAAAGCCCGGGTGCGCTCGACAACTTCCTGTTCGAGATTTTCATTGCTGCGGGCCAGCGCCCGCCGCACCTGGCCCAATTCGATATGGGTATGTGCGCGAGTGAGAACTTCTTCGCTCTGGAACGGCTTGGTGATGTAATCAACGCCACCCACGCTGAAGGCCTGGATCTTGTCATCCATTTCTTGCAAAGCGCTGATGAAGATGACCGGAATATCGCGCGTTAGCGGGTGCGCTTTGAGTCGCCGGCAGAGCTCAAAGCCGTCCATGCCCGGCATGCGGATATCGAGCAGGATCAAATCCGGTTGAGCGCTTTCAGCGGCACGCAGTGCGGTCTCGCCATTGAGTGCCGGACGCACCTTGTAGCCAGCACCGTGCAGGATGCCTTCGAGAACCCGCAGGTTATTCGGGTTGTCGTCGACGATGAGGACGGTAGGGATGGTCATCGAGATTCTTCACTTCCGAAACAGACAAGTGAAGTTTAGTACCGAATCTCGATTGCACGGCGACAATCTGCGCCGACAAATGTTTTCCCGGATACGCCGCATGCAGCGCGGCGTGACGCCACAGCGACCGGCTTACTTTTTCTGCGGCACCTGGACAAACACTTCGCCCGGCTTGATCAAGCCGAGCTCGTAGCGGGCTCGTTCTTCAATCGCTTCAGAACCCGACTTCAGATCGCGGACTTCAGCATCAAGCCCGGCATTGCGTTGCTCAAGCTTAGTATTGACATCGCGCTGCGCCGCCAATTGGCGGTCGTAGTCCCAAACGTGGAGCCAGCCGCCCTTGCCAAACCACAGCGGGTACTGCAGCAAGGCGATCAGGGCGATCAGGATCCACGTCGGCCAGCGCACAAAAGACGATTGTTACGATTACTTGCGCAGGTTGTAGAAAGCGTCACGACCCGGATACGTAACGGTATCGCCGAGGTCTTCTTCAATCCGCAACAACTGGTTGTACTTGGCGATACGGTCGGAGCGTGAAAGCGAACCGGTCTTGATCTGGCCAGCATTCAAACCCACGGCGATGTCGGCAATGGTCGAATCTTCGGTCTCACCCGAACGGTGCGAAATGACGTTGGTCCAGCCCGCGCGCTTGGCCATCTCGACCGCAGCAAAGGTTTCCGTCAGTGAACCGATCTGGTTGATCTTGATCAGAATCGAATTTGCCACGCCCTTCTGGATACCCTCTTTGAGGATCTTCGGATTGGTGACGAACAAGTCATCGCCGACGATCTGAATCTTCTTGCCCAGCTTGTCGTTGAGATTCTTCCAGCCAGCCCAGTCCGCCTCGCCCATGCCATCCTCGATGCTGATAATCGGGAATTTGTCGACCAGTGTACCCAGGTAATCGGCGAAGGCTTCGGAGCTAAGTTCCAGTTTCTCGGAGGCCAGGTGATACTTGCCATCCTTGTAGAACTCGGATGCGGCGCAATCCAGGCCGAGCAACACATCCTGGCCGGGCGTGTAGCCGGCGGATTCGATGGCGCGCAGAATCAGTTCGATGGCTTCATCGTTACCGGAGACGTTCGGCGCGAAACCGCCTTCGTCGCCGACTGTCGTCGGGTAGCCCTTCTTGTCGACCAATTTCTTCAGGTGATGAAACACTTCGGCACCGCAACGCAGGGCTTCACGGAAACTACCGGCGCCAACCGGCAGAATCATGAATTCCTGGATGTCGAGATTGTTGTTGGCATGGGCGCCGCCGTTGATGACGTTCATCATCGGTACCGGCATGGTCATCGGGCCGGAACCGCCAAAGTAACGATACAGCGGCAAGCCGGCTTCTTCGGCGGCGGCCTTGGCCACGGCCATCGAAACGGCGAGGATGGCGTTGGCACCGAGGCGGGACTTGTTGTCGGTACCGTCGAGCTCGATCATGGCCTTATCAACAAAGGCCTGCTCTTCGGCATCAAGACCAATAATGGCCTCGGAAATTTCCGTATTGACGTTTTCTACGGCCTGTAGAACGCCCTTGCCCAGGAAGCGGGCACTATCGCCGTCACGCAACTCGATCGCTTCGCGCGAGCCGGTCGAGGCACCAGACGGCACCGCAGCACGACCCATGACGCCGGATTCGAGCAGAACATCGGCTTCAACAGTGGGATTACCGCGTGAATCAAGAATTTCACGGGCGACGACATCAACGATTGCACTCATGGTTCATTACCTCCGATGTGAATCAAAACTGATTGGAAAAACCGTGGCGTTTCACCACGACGTCAAGTTCCAGCAAAGTTTCCAGCAATTCTCGCATGTGTACCAGCGGCCAGGCATTGGGGCCATCCGACAAGGCTTTGGCCGGATCCGGATGAGTTTCCATGAACAGGCCGGAAACGCCCACCGCGACTGCCGCCCTCGCCAACACAGGGACAAACTCGCGCTGGCCACCGGACGAAGTACCCTGCCCGCCCGGCAATTGCACCGAATGTGTAGCATCAAACACCACCGGGCAAGCGGTCTCACGCATGATGGCAAGACTGCGCATATCCGAGACCAGGTTGTTGTAACCGAACGAAGCACCGCGCTCGCAAACCATGATCGTATCGGCGCCATGGTTGGCTTCCTTGGCCTTTGCCACTACCTGCTTCATGTCGCCCGGTGCCAGGAACTGCCCCTTCTTGATATTCACCGGCTTGCCCGATGCAGCGCACGCCTCGATGAAATCGGTTTGGCGGCAAAGGAAAGCAGGCGTCTGCAAGACATCGACCACCGCCGCGACGGCCGCGATCTGGGATTCGTCATGCACGTCGGTGAGTACGGGTAACCCCAACTGACGCTTGACTGCAGCCAGAATGCGCAAGCCCTCCTCCATGCCAAGACCGCGAAACGACTTGCCCGAACTGCGATTGGCTTTGTCGTAGGAGGCCTTGAAAATGTAGTTGATGCCCAGACTCGAGCAGATTTCTTTCATCTGCCCGGCGATGTCGAGGCAAAGCTGTTCCGATTCCGCTACACACGGACCGGCGATGAGGAAGATCGGGTGAACGAGACCAACGTCGAAATTGCAAAGTTTCATTATTTCCCAGCCTTGTGCGCCAACGCCGCCTTAACATAAGCAATGAACAGCGGATGACCGGTACGCGGATTGGATGTAAATTCCGGGTGGAATTGCACGCCGACAAACCACGGATGCATGCTCTCCGGAAGCTCCATCATCTCGGGCAGGTTTTCGGTTGGAGTTCGAGCCGATATCACCATGCCGGCAGCTTCCAGGCGCGGGACGTAGGCGTTATTGACTTCGTAGCGATGACGGTGACGCTCGTTCACTTCCTTGCCGTAGATCGATGCCGCCTTGGTGCCACTCTTGATCGGACAACGCTGGGCGCCAAGACGCATGGTTCCGCCGAGATTCGATTCGGCGGTGCGCTTCTCCACACGGCCTTCACGATCCAGCCACTCGGTAATCAGGGCGACGACCGGATGCGGCGTTTCGGCATCAAACTCGGTGCTATTGGCACCTTCGAGACCGGCGACATGACGCGCAAACTCGATGGTGGCGAGTTGCATGCCGAGGCAGATGCCTAGATACGGAATCTTGTTTTCACGCGCATAGCGAATGGCGATAATCTTGCCTTCGGTGCCGCGCTTGCCGAAGCCACCGGGCACGAGAACGGCATCGATATTTTCCAGCGCGGCGCAGCCGTCGCGTTCCAGTTCCTCGGAATCAATGTACTGAATCTTGACGCGACTGGCGGTGTGAATGCCTGCATGCACCAGTGATTCGCTAAGCGATTTGTAGGATTCGGTCAGATCGACATACTTGCCGACAAAGGCGATATTGACCTCGTGTTGCGGATGCTCGAGCGAATCAATGAGCTTGGTCCATACGGAAAGATTGGCGGCCTTGGCCAGGATGCCGAGCTTGTGGCAAACGATCTCGTCGAGCATCTGGTCATGCAACATGACCGGAATTTTGTAGATCGAATCGGCGTCGAGTGCCGCGATCACGGCCTCGGGTTGCACATTGGTGAACAGCGCAATCTTGCGTCGTTCTTCGGCCGGAATCGGACGATCGGCGCGGCATAGCAGGATGTCGGGCTGGATACCGATTTCGCGCAAATCCTTGACCGAATGTTGCGTCGGCTTGGTTTTCAGTTCACCGGCGGAGGCAATGTAGGGCACCAGAGTGAGGTGAATAAAGCAAGCGTTGTGCTTGCCTTCCTCGAAACCCATCTGGCGTATCGCTTCGAGGAAGGGCAGCGATTCGATATCGCCCACCGTGCCGCCGACCTCGACGATCGCCACGTCGGCGCCTTCGGCACCGCGTTTGACGTAAAGCTTGATCTCGTCAGTAATGTGCGGAATCACCTGCACAGTCTTGCCCAGATACTCGCCGCGACGCTCTTTCTTAATCACCGACTCATAGATCTGGCCGGTGGTGAAGTTGTTGCGTTTGCCCATCTTGGCGCTGGTAAAGCGCTCGTAATGGCCGAGGTCGAGATCGGTTTCGGCCCCGTCTTCGGTGACGAACACTTCGCCGTGCTGAAACGGCGACATGGTGCCGGGATCAACGTTGATGTAGGGATCGAGTTTAAGGTGGGTAACCTTGATGCCGCGCGATTCGAGAATAGCTCCCAAACTTGCAGCGGCGATGCCTTTGCCCAGACTGGACACGACACCACCCGTGACGAATACGTATTTAGCCATGTGTATTGCGGTAGCGGGAAATTCGAATGATACCAGCCACCATCACCCAGAAGGTCAAGTTACCGCTTGAAAATCCTTGTAGGCCATCGCTAAACCATCCTGAAGCCCGACCTTGCTCGTCCAGCCCAAAGAATGAAGCCGCGAGACATCCATCAACTTGCGCGGGGTGCCGTCGGGCTTGGTGCTGTCAAATTCGATCTGGCCAGCGTAACCGACGACGCTCCTCACCGTCTCAGCAAGTTCCTGGATGGTGAGGTCGGTACCGACGCCAATATTGACGACCGGAGGCATGAAGATGCCGGTCTTGGCTTCATCGCTGCCCAGCAGGGTGTTGAAGGTGGCTTCGGGCAGATTCATAAGATGGATACAAGCATCGGCCATGTCTTCGCTGTACATGAATTCGCGGCGCGGGGTACCGGTACCCCATACGGCGACGGCGGAGGCGTTGCTGACTTTGGCTGCATGAAACTTGCGGATCAGCGCCGGGATGACGTGACTGTTTTCGGGATGATAGTTGTCGCCAGGGCCGTAGAGATTGGTGGGCATCGCGGCGAGAAAACGGGTGCCGTATTGCCGGTTGTAACTCCAGCACATTTCGATGCCGGCGATCTTAGCCAGGGCATAGGGCCGGTTGGTGGGTTCGAGCGGGCCGGTGAGCAGCGATTCTTCCTTGAGTGGCTGGAGAGCGAGCTTGGGGTAGATGCAGCTGGAGCCAAGGAACATGAGGCGCCTGACCCGGTTCTCGTAAGCGGCATCGATGATGTTGGTCTGAATGGCGAGATTGTCGCGGATGAAGTCGGCCGGATAGGTATTGTTGGCGAGGATGCCACCCACCCTGGCGGCGGCGAGGAAAACGTAGTCGGGCTTTTCGGCGGCAAAAAGAGCTGCGGTGGCATCTTTGTCGGTGAGGTCGAGCTCGGCGTGGGTGCGGGTGAGCATGTTGGTGTGGCCGCGCGTCTGCAGGTTGCGCACCAGGGCGGAACCGACCAGGCCGCGATGGCCTGCGATGTAGATCTTTGCACGCTTATCCATCGGCCTTACTCGTTGTGATCCAAGGTCTTGTAGCCGTGTTTCTTGGCCAGTTCGTCGCGTTCGGCGGCTTTCAGGTCTTCGCGCACCATTTCAGAAACGAGTTCGTCGAAGCTGATTTTCGGCGTCCAACCGAGTTTCTCCTTGGCTTTGGTCGGATCGCCCAGTAGCGTTTCGACTTCAGTGGGGCGGAAGTATCTTGGATCGACGGCAACGATGCATTTGCCGTTAGCGGCGTAGCCCTTTTCCTCGACGCCCTGGCCTTCCCAGCGGATCTGAATACCGAGTTCCTTGGCGGCGGCATTGACGAAGTCACGTACGCTGTATTGCACGCCGGTGGCGATGACGAAGTCTTCGGGTTGTTCCTGCTGGAGCATCAACCACTGCATTTCGACGTAGTCTTTGGCGTGACCCCAGTCGCGTTTGGCGTCCATGTTGCCCAGGTACAGGCTGTCTTGCAGTCCGAGCTTTATGCGTGCGAGAGCGCGTGTGATCTTGCGGGTGACGAAGGTTTCGCCGCGCACCGGGCTTTCGTGGTTGAAGAGGATGCCGTTGCAGGCATAGATGCCATAGGCTTCGCGGTAGTTCACGACGATCCAGTAGCCGTACATCTTGGCCACGGCATACGGGCTGCGCGGATAAAAGGGGGTGGTTTCCTTCTGCGGGATTTCCTGCACTTTGCCAAAAAGTTCGGAGGTGCTGGCCTGGTAGAAGCGGGTTTTCTTTTCGAGGCCGAGGATGCGGATCGCTTCTAGCACACGCAGCACACCTAGGGCGTCGGAGTTGGCGGTGTATTCGGGTTCTTCGAACGATACGGCGACGTGGCTTTGAGCGGCGAGGTTATAGATCTCGTCGGGTTGCACCTGCTGGATGATGCGAACCAGACTGGACGAATCGGTCATGTCACCGTGGTGCAGAATGAACTTGCGGTTGTCGACGTGGGGATCCTGGTAGAGATGGTCGATGCGGTCGGTGTTGAACAGGCTGGTGCGGCGCTTGAGGCCATGCACCGTGTAGCCCTTCTTGAGCAGGAATTCGGCGAGATAGGCGCCGTCCTGGCCGGTGATTCCGGTGATGAGTGCGGTTTTCATGAATTCACCCTTTGTGATCCCGATGACAAATTGACCGATCTAAATGAGGTCATCTTACCGCCGTCTCGCCAGCACCGACTTTTTGTGGCGGAAATCGTGACTGACTCAACGCCTGTCATGCGCAACACACTCTGACCCAAAGAAATGGGGCGTCCGGTTACCGGAGCGCCCCAACAGGCCACACACACCGTGCGCTGAGTTCGACCGTCGGTCGTTCAGCGTCCGAGTTCGGCGGCGGTCTTGCCGGCAATGCCCCATTGCGTCTTGGGCACATCGTGAATCCAGACGCGGATGTTCTCCACCGGCGCGCCGACGGCTTCGTGGAGAGCCTGAGTCACTTTTTCAATAACGGCTTTTTTCTGCTCGTCGGTTCGGCCTTCGATCATGTAAATTTGCGCGAACGGCATTGTCTTCTCCTTAAACGAAACGCATAGAAATGCTGCCCAGGTGCTGGATCTTCAGCGTGACATTGTCGCCGGCCTTGACTGCCACGGCTTCGGTCACGCCGCCGGAGAGGATCATCGCACCGGCCGGGATTTCCTGGCTGCGGGCACCGAGATGGTTCGCCAGCATGGCAATGGCGGTGGCCGGATGGCCCAGCACCGCAGCTCCGGCGCCGAGCGATACCACTTCACCGTTCTTTTCCATCACCACGCCCAGCGTTCGCATATCGACCTCCGACGGTGCCTTGATCTGGCTGCCGATGACGAAACGCGAGGCCGAGGTGTTGTCGGCGATCACGCTCTTCAAGTCAAATTTGAAATCGCGGTAGCGAGAGTCAATCACCTCGATGCCGGGCATGATGAAGTCGGTCGCCGCCAGTACAGCGCCAATGTGGCAGCCGGGGCCTTTCAGAGCGTGCTTCATGACGAACACGATCTCGGGCTCGACCTTGGGATGGATCAGTTCGTTGACCTTGACCTCGCCGCCGTCCGGCACACAGCCGTAGTCGGTAACGAAGCCGAAGCACGGCGTCTCGACACCCATCTGCTTCATCTTGGCAAAGGAGGTCAGGCCCGCCTTGAGGCCGGCGATCTTGGTGCCACGGGCGATCTTGCGGCGCTTTATTTCTTCCTGGATCAGGTAGGCGTCATCCCAGTCCATCTCGGGATGCTCCTCGGTGATCTTCAGCGTGTCCTGGGCATTCAGCTCGCAGTTTTCCAGGTGCTCGGCGAGTTTGGCAATGGTGGCTTTGTCGAGTTTCATGATTAAGCTGCCTTCAAAAGGCCACGTGCCTTGGCCATGGTGATTGCCGTATCTTCGATCATGTCTTCCTGACCGCCGACCATTCCACGACGCCCCAGTTCCACGAGGATGTCACGCGCCGGCACGCCATACTTGACCGAAGCGCGCTTGGCGAACAGCAGGAAGGAACCGTATACGCCGGCGTACCCCAGGGTCAGTGCATCGCGGTCAATGCGGATCGGGAAGTCCATCATCGGCACGACGAGGTCTTCCGCCACATCGGTGATCTTGGCCACATCGACACCGGTTTCGATGCCCATCAGACTGCACACGGCGATCAGTACTTCCATCGGCGTATTGCCCGCTCCGGCACCTAGTCCGGCAGCCGCTGCATCGATCCGGTTGGCACCAACTTCGACGGCGGCGATGGAATTGGCGACGCCCATGGCCAGGTTGTGGTGGCCATGGAAGCCAAGTTCCGTTTCCGGCTTCAGGGCGGCGCGCACGGCGGACAAACGCTCCTTCACGCCGTCGGGCAGCAGATGGCCAGCGGAGTCCGTCACGTAGATGCAGTTGGCACCGTAGGATTCCATCAGCTTGGCCTGCTTGACCAGCCCTTCGGCGCTGTTCATGTGCGCCATCATGAGGAAACCAACGGTGTCCATGTCCAGCTTGCGTGCCATGGTGATGTGCTGTTCGGAAACATCGGCCTCGGTACAGTGGGTGGCGACGCGAATCGTATTGACGCCGAGGTCTTTCGCCATCTTCAGGTGATCGACGGTGCCGATGCCAGGCAACAGCAGAGCCGAGATCTTGGCATTCTTCATCAGCGGGATGACGGTGGAGAGGTATTCCTCGTCGGTGTGCGCCGGGAAGCCGTAGTTCACCGAGGACCCGCCGAGGCCGTCACCGTGGGTCACTTCGATCAGCGGTATGCCGGCTTCGTCCAGCCCCATAGCCACGGCCTTCATCTGCGCCAGGGTCATCTGGTGACGCTTGGGGTGCATGCCGTCACGCAGGGTCATGTCATGGACAGTGATCTTTTTGCCTTTTACAGTCATATCGATTCTCCTCAAGCGGCCTTCAAGGTGAGCCGGCCGGCGATAATTTCTTCGGCGAACATCTCGGCGGTGCGCGCAGCAGCGGCGGTCATGATGTCGAGGTTGCCGGCGTACTTGGGCAGGAAGTCGCCCAGGCCTTCGACTTCCATGAACACGGAAACGCGGTTGCCGTCGAACACCGGGCCATTCACCAGCTTGTAGCCGGGCACGTATTTCTGCACTTCCTTGATCATGGCGTGGATCGACGCGGTGATCTTTTCCTGGTCCGGCGCGGTCTCGGTCAGACAATGCACGGTGTCGCGCATGATCAGCGGCGGCTCAGCCGGATTGATGATGATGATAGCTTTGCCTTTCTTGGCACCACCGACCTTCTCGACGGCACCCGAAGTGGTGCGGGTGAATTCGTCAATGTTCTTGCGCGTGCCGGGGCCGGCGGATTTCGATGACACGGTGGCGACGATTTCACCGTAAGCCACCGACTGCACTTGCGAGATGGCGGCAACCATCGGGATCGTGGCCTGGCCACCACAGGTAACCATATTCACATTCATCTCGCCCTTGCCGACGTGGGCCTTGAGATTCACCGGCGGAACGCAGTAGGGGCCGATGGCTGCAGGCGTCAGGTCGATCATCAGGACGCCGAGCTCATTCACCTTGCGCGAATTCTCGGCATGGACATAGGCGGACGTAGCGTCGAAGGCGATCTGGATACCGTCTGCCTTGATGTGCGGAATCAGGCCGTCGATGCCCTTGTCGGTCGTCTTGAGACCCATGTCCTTGGCCCGCTTGAGACCTTCGGAGAGCGGATCGACACCGACCATCCAGACCGGTTCGAGGACCGGACTACGCTGCAATTTGTAGAGCAGATCGGTACCGATGTTGCCCGGCCCGATCAAGGCACATTTGATTTTCTGGCTCATGAAAAGTCCTTCAGATGAATTTGACTGAGCAGCCACCGATGCCGCCGATGGTGACGCGGAAGTTGTCGCCTTTAACCGCCGGAATCATGGCGGCGAGCGAACCGGAGAGAATGACCTCGCCGGCCTTGAGCGGGATGCCGAGACGACCTAGCGTGTTCGCCAGCCAAGCCACGGAATTGACCGGCGAACCCAGCGCAGCGGCACCGGCACCGGTACCGACGATTTCGCCGTTCTTTTCGAGGATCATGCCGCAGGTGTTGAGATCGACATCGCGCGGATCGACCATCCGGTCACCGAGTACAAACACGCCGCAGGAGGCATTGTCGGCGACGGTGTCCTGGATCTTGATCTTCCAGTTCTCGATGCGCGAATCGACGATCTCGAAGCAGGCCATCACACCTTCGGTGGCGGCCAGCACATCGGCATTCGAGACGCCGGGGCCCATCAGGTCCTTCTTCAGCACGAAGGCGATTTCTCCCTCGGCCTTGGGCTGGATCAGGGTGTCGATCGGGATCGACTCGCCTTCGTTGTAGATCATGGCATCGGTCAGGTAGCCGAAATCGGGCTGATACACGCCCAGCATGTTCATCACTACCTTGCTGGTGACACCGATCTTCTTGCCGACAATCTTTTCGCCGGCGGCGAAGCGACGGGCCATCAGGCGCTGCTGCACGTGGTAGGCGTCTTCGATGCTCATGTCGGCATGACGTGAAGTCAGCGGCGCGACGGTCTTGCAGTTGGTCAGGGCGTCGAAGAGTTCGTCGCCGAGTTGTTCGATGAGTTTCTGATCCATAACTTATGCCTTTTCTGGTTCAGTAAAGAAATTGGAAACGAGTTGCGCGAAGCGGGCAGCGTGCTCGATCTGCGTCCAGTGGCCGCAACGGCCGAAGAGGTGTAACTGAGCGCGAGAAATCCAGTGCGCCAGAGTCAGCGAATTGGTGACCGGGATCACCATATCTTCACGACCGTGAATCACCAGCGACTCATGCGGAATGGCGCGAATATCTTCCTCGCGACTGGCCATGGCATCGACCCAGCGCTGGCGCGGGGCGGGGAACATGGCGGCGAAGGATTCCTGAAATCCCGGACGGATGCTGGCTTCGTAGCGCAGCCTGGCCAGTTCGTCGGTCACCAGATAGCGATCGTAAGCGAAGATATCCAGTAGCTTGCGCATATTGTCGAGCGAAGGCTCATAGCCCCAGACGGCATCCAGGCCACGGGTGATCGGGAAAGGCACACCGACCGAGCCCATCAGCACGAGGCGCCGCACACGTTGCGGATGACGAATCGCCAATGCCAACGCGAGCGCACCACCGAAGGAATTGCCGACCAGATCGGCTTGCTCAATCTCTAGCGCATCAAGCAACCCGACCGCCTGTTCGACCCAGCGATCCATGTCGTAACGGCCATCGGCCGGTCGCTCGCTATAGCCGAAGCCGACCATGTCGGGCGCGATGACTCGCATCTGCTTCGCAAGCTCGGGAATCACCAGACGCCAGTTGGCCCACGCCGAAACACCGGGACCGGACCCATGGATCAGCAGCGCCGTCCCGCCAGCGCCGACTTTTCCAGTGTCATGGTAGTTGGTCTTAAATCCCGCCGCGACAATACTGTTGGCAATTTCTGGATTGGCGTTGCTCATGATCAGAGCTTGATGCAGACGTTCTTCTGCTCGGTGTAAAACTCCAGCGAATGCACCCCGCCCTCGCGGCCGATGCCGGACTGCTTGGCGCCACCGAAGGGCGTGCGCAGATCGCGCAGGAACCAGCTATTGACCCAGGCCAGGCCGACTTCCATCTTCTGCGCCACGCGGTGGGCACGGGAAACGTTCTGCGTCCAGATCGCTGTAGCGAGACCGTATTCATTGTCATTGGCCTTGGCCAGAACTTCCTCTTCGGTATCGAAGGGAGCGATATGGCAGCACGGACCGAATACTTCTTCCTTCATGATGCGCGAGGTTTCGGGCAGGCCGGTCCAGATTGTCGGCTGTACCCAGCAACCGCCGTTCAACTCACCCGGCATCTCCGGAACACCGCCACCGGTGACGATGGTCGCGCCTTCGTCCTTGGCGATCTGGTAGTACGACAGCACCTTGTTCTGGTGTTCCTTGCTGATCAGCGGACCCATGCCAGTGGCTTTGTCTTCCGGCGGTCCGAGCTTCAGGCCCTCGGCGCCCTTCTTCATGGCGGCAACAAACTTCTCGAAAATCGGACGTTCGACATACACTCGTTCGGTGCCCAGGCAAACCTGGCCGCAGTTGGCGAAGGCCGAGCGCATGGTGCCTTCGATGGCAGCATCGAAATCGCAATCGGCAAACACGATGGCAGCGTTCTTGCCGCCCATTTCCAGGCTGACCGGACGCGAACCGGTCGCGGCAGCCTTCATGATCACCTCACCGGTACGCGTCTCACCGGTAAAGGTAATGGCGTCGACCTTCGGATGAGACGTCACAAACTCGCCGGCCGAATTCGGGCCAAAGCCATGCACCACGTTATAGACGCCAGGCGGCATGCCAACCTTGTTCATCACCTCGCCGAGCAGCGTCGCGGTTTGCGGTGTCTCTTCCGAGGGCTTGACCACCACGGTGTTGCCACACGCCAGCGCAGGGCCTACCTTCCAGGTCATCAGCAACAGCGGCAAGTTCCACGGACAGATCACACCGACCACGCCGACCGGGGAACGGTAGCCGTAATTGATGGCGCCCTTGCCGTCCGGGGTTGCCATCTCGAAAAACTCGGTCGGCACGTTCTTCACCGTGTCGGCGAAGACTTTGAAGTTGGCGGCGCCGCGCGGGATGTCGATATGCGAGGCCAGCGAACGCGGCTTGCCGGTATCGGCACATTCGGCGGCGAGGAACTCGTCGAAGCGGTTGTTGATCTCGTTGGCCACTGCGTACAGCATATCGACACGCTCGGCGACGGTCATCTTGCCCCACGGCCCCTTGAGTGCAGCGCGAGCGGCCTTGACGGCGGCATCCACTTCGTCGCGGGTGGCTTCGGCGACCTGGGCGATCACCTGATTGGTCAGCGGCGAACGCTTCTCGAAGGCCTTGCCGGCCCCGACGAACTCGCCATTGATGAAGTTCTGGATCTGTTTCATGCGTGCGTTCCTTGGATGGGATCAAGCGAAAACGACTGGGTACAACGTAGAGTGAAGCGTAATTTAAAGAAGCCGAATCTCGATGTCAATAGATATTCTCGAGATTTTAGCCATGAAAAGTCGGCGATGGCGGGACGGCGGTATGGGTGATACGGGTGATACAAATCCTTCGGTGCCTTGGCTAAAATGCATCCTCCATCCAAATCACTACTTACAGGGGATTTCATGCGCTCACTTGCTTACGCTTTCATCCTTCTCGCCATCGGGCTAAGTCAAAGTGTCCGTGCCGACGTCGCTGTCCTGGTGCATGGCTACCTGGGCAACGCCGGATCGTGGGAATTCAGCGGCGTGAATCACGCTCTGGCCACCAACGGCTGGCAACCCGCCGGCGTGGTCGTGCTCGGCCCCACCAGCCCCTTGTTGCCGCCGCCGACCGCGAACGCGCCGCGCAAAGCGTACAGCGTCGAACTGCCGTCAATGGAACCACTCATGATGCAGTCCGACATGCTGATCGACATGTTGCGAGCCATTCGCAGCCGCCACCCCAAGGAGTCGATCACGCTGATCGGTCACTCCGCCGGTGGCGTCGTCGCTCGCATGGCGCTGGTGCGCGGTGGGGCCGACGGCGTTACTCGCCTGATCACCATCGCTTCGCCACATCTAGGCACCGAACGCGCCTTGCAGGCGCTCGACGCCACCCAGGATGGCGGCCCAGTCGGTTTCGTCAAGAATATATTTGGCGGTCGCGACTATCGCGTGGTCAAAGATTCATGGCCAGTGCTGGTTGACCTGGCACCGGCGGTGCCCGGTAGCGCTTTGTTCTGGCTCAATGCCCAGACCCACCCCAACATCAAGTACATCTCGATTGTGCGTTCGGCGCCCTTCGGTATCGGCGATCAACTCGTCCCCGGCCACAGTCAAGATTTGCGCAATGTGCCATCGATTGCGGGCAAAGCCGTTACCTACATAGTTCCTGCCGGACATACATTGGTTCCCGCCGATGGCGCCATGGTGGCGCAATTGATGCGTTGATTTTCCAAACCGGTCTTGCCGGAGTCACTGCGTCAGCACAAGGCGCAGCAACTCTGGCAGATTGGTCACGCCAAGTTTTTCGCGAATATTGGCACGGTGAAATTCGACAGTCTTGATACTGATACTCAGCAAAATGGCGATCTCGCGGCTCGCCTTGCCATTCACCAGATGGTCAAGCACATCACGCTCGCGCCGTGAAAGCAGGGCGAGCTTTTCAGATGGTGGGGTAGTCGTGCCGGTGGCCGATTCGGTCAGCATATTGTTCGCGTCATTCGACTTCAGTGCGTTCATCACCGCTACCACCAACCGATGCTCATCGAGTGGTTTCTGAATGAAATCGACCGCCCCGGCTTTCATCGCCTGCACGGCCAGTGGCACGTCACCGTGGCCGGTTAAAAACACAATAGGAAGGCGTACACGGGCTTGTGAAGTTCGGCCTGCAATTCGATTCCGCTCATGCCCGGCATGCGGATATCCAGAACCAGGCAACCGCTTTCACGCTGCTGAACGTTTTGCAGGAAGTCACGCGCCGAAGCAAAGGTAACCACGCGCAACCCCACTGCGCGCATCAGCATCGACAACGCGTCACGCAGATCGTCCTCGTCATCAATGATGTACACCGTCTGCTGCGTTACATCAGTCATGACAAGTCTTTCACTGCAGGAATCGCAAGGACAAAACTCGCACCGCCGTCACTTGCTCGTTCGGCCCACAGGCGCCCGCCATGAGCGCCAGCCACCGTGCGGCAAATGGCCAGCCCGAGACCCAAGCCTTGCTCATGGGTCGTGAAAAATGGCGTGAAGATCTGTTCCCGCATATCGTCCGGAATCCCCGGCCCGGAATCATCAATGCGAAACCTGATCTCCTCCGCCCTCTCACCAGCCGCGTCACGCGCAACCGCGACGCGCAACAGCCGCGATTCAAGCGGTATCTCACCCATCGCGTCAATCGCATTCCGAATCAGATTGGAGAGCACCTGGATCAACAGTGTTCTATCCGCCAGTACCGAAAGACCGCTCTTGAGACCGGTTGTATCGAACCGAATGTGTCCGTCATCCAGCCAGGACCGCATCACATCCATGGCCTCCAGAACCAACTCTCTGGCATCACAGGGCACCGGATCAAACTGGCGCTGACGGATGAATTCGCGCAGCCGCTCAATGATTGACGCCGCGCGCACGGCCTGCGCATGGCACTTCTGCAGCGCACCTGAGATTTCGGTCAAATCATGTGTCGACGACTGAAGCAGGCGCTGGCACGCATCGGTATAGGTGGCGATCACCATCAGTGGTTGGTTGATCTCATGCGCCAGAGTGGTTGCGATTTCGGCCAGGGTAGTCAGTCGTGCCGACTGACTGAGAACATCGAGATATTTCTCGCGAAATGCTTCGGCATTTTTCTGTTCGGAAATATCGGTCAGCACATTCAGGGTGACCGCCGGATTCGCACCCCAGGGAATTGAGCCACGCTGCGACAGATACCAGATGCCACTGACCGGATCCCGGACCGTCTGCGACGAAAAGCCACTCTCGGTCGTCCTCGTTCCACCAACGCCAACGCCACCGTCCTCACAATCTCGCTTCAAGACACCCTTGCTCCAGGATTGTCGGTCACCGATAATCTTTGCCATCGCCGGATTGGCATACAGAATCTGGTCATTGCGTTCATCGCATACGACAACGGCTGCCTGCATACCTTCGAGCAGCTTGAAAAACCGCTCATCCGCCTGACTCAAGGCCCGCCGCAAGCGTGCCACGACCCACGCCAGCGCCAGAAAGCCAAACAACAGCACCGCCGCCTCCCAGAAATAGTAGCCCGGATGCAAATAGAAGTGATTTGTACGAAAGCTGAATAGCCAGAACAACGACGACAGGACCGCCACGGCAATTCCCACCGGCAAGCCCGCCGCCCAAGTCGCCATGGCAATCGGCACCAAGTACAGGATAGACAAGCGAATCTCATAGCCCGTCGCGTAGTCCGCACTGGCTACCCCGGCCATGAGCGCTGCCACCAGCCATAGACTTTGTCGCCGATTCAATTGATCGAGCAATAAAGTGGGGGTCAGGCGGTTCATCGCTGCTTCGTCCAGGCAAGCATTACATTCCTTGCACGCGTTTCTTCGCAACCAAAACTAGGGGCATCCCTAGTTTTCCGCTCTGCAACATAAACCTAGACTGCGTTCCATGCTGGAGACAACATGAACGCAGGCTATCGCATCCTGATCTTTGAACCAAATTCGCTGCCCGATCAGATCGTATTGGCCGGACTTGCGTCGGCTGGCTATGTGGCCAACTGGTGTGTCGACAGCGACCAGGCCACGCAATGGATGGACCGAACGGTGATTGATTTGGCGATCATCGGGTTGGCCGCCGACCATAGTGGATTGACCTTGATCGACCGATTGGTGTCCTCGTCCCGAAAAATCCCGGTGCTCATCACCACCGCCGTCGATGCGATGGAAAACCGAGTACAGGGTTTGCAGCGCGGTGCCATCGACTATCTGGTGAAACCTTACGCCGTGAGTGAAATGTTGATCCGTATCGGTACAGCCCTGCATCGTCGCCAGCTTGAACATGGACACATCATCCAGCGCAACGGCATCCTGCTGGACAAGGACGCTACCCGATTCGGTGACGGATCGGACTGGACCAGCCTGACACCGACCGAGTTTCAAGCCTTCCACGCCTTATTCGACCGCATGAACGATCCTGTCTCCAAACAATCTCTGCGACAGTATTTAGCCGATGGTGAGCGAATCTCGGACAACGCCATCGAAGTCCTGATCCATCGCCTACGGGCCAAAACTGGCCGTCATGAAATGCGCATACGGACTCATCGCGGTGCAGGGTATGTGTTGGAGCGCTCCCCCGCTACCACCCACATTCAGAAAATCTAGCCCATGCGATCCCACCACGCCATGCCTTCACTGATTGTCAGCGCCATCGGCGTTGTCTTCGGCGATATCGGCACCAGCCCGCTCTACGCGCTGAAGGAAATTTTCAGCGGGCATCACCCGATCCCGGTCACGCCGGAGAACATCCTCGGCGTGTTGTCACTGGTGTTCTGGGCAATCATGATGCTGGTGTCGCTCAAGTACGTGGCCATCATCATGCGCGCCGACAACCGGGGCGAAGGTGGCTCCCTGGCGCTACTGGCACTGATCACCGAACGCGCCAGGAATACCGGCCTGGCCTGGGCGGTGACGATGATGGGCATCTTCGCTGCGGCTTTGTTCTACGGCGACAGCATGATTACGCCAGCCATCTCGGTGCTATCCGCTGTCGAGGGCCTGGAACTGATCACTCCCCTACTGAAACCCTATGTGCTGCCGCTCACGGCGGTCGTTCTGACCGTCCTGTTCGCGGTCCAGAAACGCGGCACGGGTGCGGTAGGAAAGGTGTTCGGGCCGATCATGGTGCTTTGGTTTGCCGTCCTCGGAGTCTTCGGCTTGATCGAGATCGTGCAGCAGCCGGAAGTGCTTTCTGCCATTAATCCTCTCTACGGCCTGCGCTTTATCGTCGCGCATCCCGCTCTGGCGTTTCTCGCTCTCGGCTCGGTCGTGCTGGCGGTAACCGGTGGTGAAGCCTTGTACAGCGACATGGGCCATTTCGGCCGGCAACCGATCAAGCTGGCGTGGTTTGCCTTTGTCCTCCCGGCCCTGGTACTGAACTATTTCGGTCAGGGCGCGCTGCTGCTGACAGAACCGGAAGCCATCGCCAGCCCCTTCTATCGCCTGGCGCCCGACTGGGCGCTGATTCCATTGGTCATTCTGGCGACCATGGCGACCGTGATCGCTTCCCAGGCGGTGATTTCCGGCGCATTCTCGGTCGCCCGCCAGTCAGTGCAAATGGGTTTCCTGCCACGCATGGCGATCGTGCACACCTCCTCGCACGAGGAAGGCCAGATTTACGTGCCTTTCACCAACTGGACGCTGTATCTGGCCGTGATGGCGCTGGTCTTCGGCTTCAAGAGCTCATCCAACCTCGCCGCCGCCTACGGCATTGCGGTCACCGGCACGATGATGATCGATACCATTCTGATCGGCTTCGTGATGCTTCTACTGTGGCGTTGGAACGTGTTCCTGGTGTTGCTCGTTGCAGGTAGCTTGTTTGTCGTCGACGCCGCATTTTTCGCCGCCAACGCCATCAAGATTCCCGAAGGCGGCTGGTTCCCGATTGCCATGGGTTTGGTGTCCTTCATCACTCTCACCACTTGGCGCCTGGGACGACGTCTGGTAGGCGAAGAGATGGTCAAGCAGAGCATTCCGATTCGTGCCTTTCTCGATTCTGTTGGTACGGACATTCATCGTGTCAGCGGGACTGCGGTCTTCATGACCGGGACCAAGGAAGGCGTCCCCGCCGCGCTGCTGCACAACCTGAAGCACAACCAGGTTTTGCACGAGCGAATATTTCTCGCCACGGTGGAGACCACCAATACGCCCAATGTTCCAGAAATCGAACGCATCTATCTACACCCCATGGGCAAGGGTTTCTATCGAATCATCATCCGTTACGGCTTCATGGAAGACCCCAACGTTCCCGGCGCTCTCGGCGAATGCAAGAAGTATGGCGAAGCCTTCGACATGATGGAAACCTCGTTCTTCCTCTCGCGCGAAACCATCATCCCGACCTTCACCCACGGCATGGCCCGCTGGCGCGCCAGACTGTTTGCCCTGATGTCGAAGAATGCCACTAGCGCCACCGACTTTTTCAAAATTCCCACCAACAGAGTCGTCGAACTGGGCACACAACTGGTGATTTGACATCACCCCATGCCTGGCGAAAAGACGCCGTCTTATCCCCGATTTTTATCACTTGAAGGACCCGTACCATGAGTCACACCCCGTACCGAAACCTAAACCTCGCATTCCTCCTGACACTAGCTGCCGGCCCTGCTTTTGCAGGCGATAGCGTCGGCATTCTTGGCATTCCGGTCGAATTCATCCTTTTCGCCCTGACCCTGCTCGGCGTTGCTCTGCTGCACAACCAGACCTTCTATGTTGCGCTCACGGGCGTGCTGGCCGTGGCGGTATACAAGATCATGTTCACCGGCTTCAAGACCGGTGCCGGTGTTGGCGGTTTTGTTGGCCATCTTGGCCATGAATGGGTGACGCTGGCCAACCTGTTCTGTCTGCTGATGGGCTTTGCCCTGCTGGCGCGGCATTTCGAAAAGAGCCGCGTGCCGGAAATCCTGCCCAAGTTCCTGCCCAATGACTGGAAAGGTGCATTCGCCCTGCTGGCCATGGTCTGGGTTATTTCCAGCTTCCTCGACAACATCGCGGCAGCCCTGATTGGCGGCGCGATGGCGCACAAGTTGTTCAAGGCCAAGGTGCATATCGGCTACCTCGCCGGTATCGTCGCCGCCTCGAATGCCGGTGGTGCCTTCTCGGTGGTCGGCGATACAACGACGACGATGATGTGGATCTCGGGTGTGCATCCGAGCAGCGTGTTTGAAGCGATTCTTGCGTCCCTGATTGCGCTGGGCATCTCCGGTTACGTCGCCGCCAAGCAACAGCATGCGTATTCGCCCATCCTGTCCCACGTGCACGTCGACACCCGTATCGACTGGGGACGTCTCTTCATCGTGGCACTGATTCTGGTCTTCGCCATGGTCACCAATATCGTGGTGAATACCCAATACACGGCGATCAGCGATACCTTCCCGTTCATCGGCGTCGCCGTCTGGCTGGCCGTGCTGGTTACCATCCCGGTCCGTCGTCACGACTGGGAAATTCTCGGTGAATCCTTGAAGGGCACCTTCTTCCTGCTCTTCCTGGTCACCACGGCCTCGATGATGCCGGTTGAAGCACTGCCGGCCGCCTCGTGGCAAACGGCTTTCGGTCTCGGCTTCGTCTCCGCTGTATTCGACAACATTCCGCTGACGGCACTGGCACTCAAGCAAGATGGCTATGACTGGGGCTTCCTGGCGTTCGGTGTCGGTTACGGTGGCTCGATGCTGTGGTTTGGTTCCTCGGCTGGCGTCGCGTTGTCCAACATGTATCCCGAAGCCAAGAACGCTGGCTTGTGGCTCAAGCATGGCTGGCACGTTGCCGTCGCCTACATCGTTGCCTTCCTGGTCATGGTGGTTGTCGTTGGCTGGCATCCCGAACCGCTGAAAGCAGCCATTCCGGGGGCGGCACCAACTGCTCAGGGCATCGCCGCCCCCATGCACTGATACGCTCCAAAAAGTCGGTGCTGGCGCGACGGCGCCGACGAATCAGTCGCGAGGCGCGGGGTATAATCCGCGCCTCTTTTCTTTGTAAATCAGCGAGATCCCCATGGAAGCCGAACGCCTGAACGCCGTTGCCAATCGTATCGTCGACCTTTCCGGTCGTGGCGATCAACTGCGGAGGTATCTTTGACTACGATGGCAAAGCGGAAAAACTCGCCGAAGTCAGTCGTCAGCTTGAAGATCCAAAAATCTGGGACGATGCCGAACGCGCTCAGGCACTAGGCAAAGAAAAGAAAAGTCTTGAGGGCGTCGTCGCCACGCTCGACGGCGTCAGCCAGCAACTCAAAGACGCCAGCGAACTGCTCACGCTCGCCCGTGAAGAGGACGACGAGGAAACACTGGTTGCCGTCGAAACCGATCTTGCCGAGACGGACGCCAAGGTCGCCGATCTCGAGTTCCGCCGCATGTTCGCCAACCCGGCCGACCCCAACAACTGCTTCATCGACATCCAGGCCGGCGCTGGCGGCACCGAGGCCTGTGATTGGGCCTCGATGTTGTTGCGTCAGTATCTGAAATACTGCGAGCGCAAGGGCTTCAAGACCGAGATTCTGGAAGAAACCGAAGGTGACGTCGCCGGCATCCGCAGTGCCTCGATCAAGGTCGAAGGCGACTACGCCTACGGCTTTCTGCGCACCGAAACCGGCGTCCATCGACTGGTGCGCAAATCGCCGTTCGATTCCTCGGGCGGCCGCCATACCAGCTTCGCCAGCCTCTACGTTTATCCCGAAATCGACGACTCGATCGAAATCGAGATCAATCCGGCCGACCTGCGCGTTGACACCTTTCGCGCCTCTGGTGCCGGCGGTCAGCACATCAACAAAACCGATTCGGCGATCCGTATTACGCACAATCCGACCGGCATCGTCGTCCAGTGCCAGAACGACCGCTCGCAGCACCGCAACCGCGCCGAAGCCATGACCATGCTGAAGTCGCGCCTGTATGAGCTGGAACTGCGCAAGCGTCAAGCGGCGGCCGACAAACTCGAAGCCGGCAAAACGGATGTCGGCTGGGGCCATCAGATTCGCAGCTATGTGCTCGACAACTCGCGAATCAAGGATCTGCGGACCAATGTCGAGGTGTCAGCCACGCAAAAAGTGCTGGATGGCGACCTCGATATCTTCATCCAGGCCAGTTTGAAACAGGGTGTCTAGGCAACCAAGGCGATGGCCAATTCACGCTCGCCGTGGCCTCGAGGCTTGGGGCTGGCCGTTGTTTTCGTTGGCCTAGCCCTAGTCCTAGTTATGGCCACGTTTTTCCTTGGCCCGCGCAATGCATTCGGTCCGGATCAACCCGCCGCGCGTGCTGCGGCACCCGCCAACCCAGCCCAACTCGAACAACTCGACGCCTGGCTAGCCCAGAGTGAATCCGCTTTTCAGGGCATTCGCCCCGGTACCGCGAAAGGCATCATCTGGGCCAGTCCGGCAAAACAACGCACGCCCTGGGCGGTGGTGTATGTGCACGGCTTCTCGGCCTCGCGCCTGGAAACGGCCCCCGTCGCCGATCAGATCGCCGCCTCGCTCGGCGCCAACCTGTTCTATACCCGCCTTACCGGCCATGGCCTGCCGGCCGCCGCGATGGGGGAAGCCAAGGTACAGGACTGGCTGGCCGACATGATCGAAGCCACACACATCGGGCATCAGCTCGGCGAACGCGTGCTGGTAATCGGCTGCTCGACCGGCGCCACGCTGGCGACCTGGCTGGCGCTGCGCCCGGAAGGCCAGAACGTCGCCGCCTACGCCTTCATTTCGCCCAATTTCGGCCCCAAGGACCGCCGCGCCGACATCGTCAATTGGCCCTGGGGCCGGCAAATCACCTATTGGGTGCAGGGCGCGCAGCGCGCGTCACCCATCAATGATCCGCGCGAAGCCATCGCCTGGACCAATCCCTACCCCACCACCGCCATTTTTCCCATGATGGCGATGGTCAAAGCGGTGCGTGAATCCGATCTCGGCCGCTTCGACAAACCGGTGTTGATGCTGTATTCAGACGCCGACGAAACCGTCGATCCGCAGCAAACCCGCGCCGCTTTCGCCCGCATCGGCTCCGCCCAAAAAACCATCGAAGCCGTTACCTACAGCCATGCCCGTGGCCAGCATGTGCTGGCCGGCGACATCATGGCCACGGAAGCCACCGCACCGATGGCGCAATCGATTATTCAATGGGTGCGCAAACTGGCAGCCCCGATGCTGTGACTTTTGGTGTTGAAGAATTGCATTGCCCCTCAACAAGCCTGTACGATTTCAGCCCTGCACACAGAGCAAATGTGTGTTGACGAACCAGCCAGGAGACCCGTTTATGGCCGACCCCAAGGCAGCACAACTTATGCAGCTGAAGAATATCCAGATCAAGACCGGACAGTCCATACAGAGCCTGCATGACGCCCTGGCAAAGACAGGATTGGCAAAGGTTGGTGAGAAACGTAGTTGGTTGATGGAAACCTACAAGCTGGGCTATGGGGATGCCAACGCGGTCGCCTTGTTTGTCGGCAAAATTCCTGTCGAATTGACAGGCACATCCAATTCGGATGTGGGAACTGAAACCAGTGCGACAGAGAGTTTTCTTGATGCGCTCTACGTTGGACCTAAGGCACACCTCAGACCGTTGCATGAAGCCGCGATGAACCAGGTCAAAGCGTTTGGTGTCTTCGAAGAAGCACCAAAGAAGACCTACATCAGCCTGCGGCGAGCGAAGCAATTTGCAATGATTGGTCCGGCCACCAAGGACAGCATCGAAATCGGTCTGAACGCCAAAGCGTTGCCTGCAGATTCGCGACTGAAGTTGATTCCGCCGGGCGGAATGTGTCAGGCAACGACACGCCTGTCAAAGCTTGAAGATATCGACGCCGATCTGCTTGCCTGGCTTCGACAAGCCTTCGACGCGGCAGGCTGATAAGCGCATCGAGCGTGTAAGACTTTTTGTGTAAACGGTTCTCAGGCAGGAAACTGCCGAATTTGAAGGAGCGATGATGACCGTAGCAAAAAGAGAAGTAAGCAAGGAGTGGGTAGCGGGTTTGCTGGCGGATTACCGCAAGCCGGAAGACCTGATC